>JACPDW010000030.1 GCA_016183815.1 Flavobacteriia bacterium | reverse complement strand
AGCACAAATGCTAATGCTGAATCTTTCAACGCAAAATTAAAGTTGTTCAGAGCTAATCAAAGAGGGGTTAAAGACAGATCATTTTTCCTGTTTAGAATGATGAAATTATTTGCGTAGTCCCCATAAAAATATCGTTGACCCCAAATTTTAATTAAAAAAAGGGCGGTTAATTACAACAGCCCTTTTTTTTTGTTTAATCCTAAATAGCAGGTTAAAGTATGAATTATTTTTTAATAATTAGTTTTTTATACTCTAAGCTATTCTTGTTTTTTAATTCTACAATATATAAACCATCATTTAATGAGGATAAATTGATAGATTTAAGATTAGTAGTGTGTGATTCAAAACAAAGTTTACCACTTTGATTAAACACTTTTAGAGAATTTATTTCCTTACCACTAGTAATTGTTAAAATTCCTGAAGACGGGTTTGGATGAATAGTAATTGTTTCTAATGAAGTTTCTTCAATATGTGAAACTGAATTTTTATTTGAAGTAGTATTTGTAATGATTGCTGGATTAAAATCAAAATAGATATATGCAGTATTATTTATTTCAGTTCCAACTGCTAAATTTGCTTTTTCTTTAATTTTATATACAACATATCCTTTACTACCTTCTTCATCTTGTTCTTTTGGCAATAAATTAATCTCATTAAATGTAAAACTAACGACACCAGTATTAGGGTTAAATTCTGTAATGACATTATGTTTACTTCTAATCATTTCAAATGTTTGTAAATCAAGATCTTCATCTAAAGTATCTACAATAACTACTTTGTTGGCTGGATAATTTCCTTCGTTTTGAAAATGAACTTCATACGTTAATTCTTCTTGTGTTTGAGGATTTATAAATTCAGGTTGGTTAACTAATTTTTCATTAGGATCATATGAATTATAAACCATTGCAGAATATTGAACTGTATTGTTTGACAGATTTGTCTCTGTTCCATTTAAGTCAGTTACATTAATTGTATAATCCAAATAAGAACCAGCAGGTGTTGTTCCAGGCATAGAAAAATATACAGTTGGTAAAAATGAACTCATGTCATAATTGAAAGTAAGTACATTTCCAGTTATAGTTGGATTATTTAAATTTGCTGTTAAAGGAACTAAATTGTTTGGGAAAGTTATGGAAATAGAAGTATTATGAGAGGAATTGCATGATAAATCAAATAATGATAATTGTAACCATGCTGTTTCAGTAGTACTAATTCCAACCCCAAAGACATTATTAACATAATAATCAGGAGTTGTTTCAATGTCTAGGTTTGAAACTATAAATTCAAAATTATTGTTCATAATTGGAAATCCATATAAAGGATCGAATTCATTGATAATAATGGGAGATCCAGAATATACAAAATTGTGTTCTTCAAGCCATTGACTATTAGGTTGAATAGAATAAGGTATATTATTTATATCAACATTTTGTATATTACCAGTAAAATGAATAATTGAACCATCAGCTCCTATCAAGTCGTATAATACGTCTGAAATAAAAATATTTCCTTGATTACATAAATTGTTGCTGTAAATGTATGGATATAAGTTACCACAGTGCCCTAATTCATTTACAGTTATTTGAATAACTGAAGAAGTTACAGTATTTCCATTAACATTACTAACAGTTGAGACAAACACAGGATATAATCCAGGACTAGTATATTCATGAGAAAACTCTACAAAATAACTATCGTTTGCAATATAGTTATTTCCATTGCTTTCGTATGTATTACCATCTCCCCAATCAACTATAAATGTTAAAAAATCATCTTGATTTCCAATTGAAAACCATGTTAATAAATTTTTTTCAAAACTACATGAATAACTTGAATCCATCACTTCAATGTATTCAATTTGACTTTTTGCTTCATTTCCAAACATCATTATGCTTGGAACTAAGAATAATAAAACTTTTTTCATAATTTTTAATTTTAAGATATTACACAAAACAATTCAATATTAAAAAGGTTGCCTAGAAAAAATATGGTTAAACAGATTCTACAAGTTTCAAAATTCAATTACATCAATTTTTATATTAATTTTGTTTTATTAAAATTATGGACAAACTAGAAGTTGATGTAGAGAAAGAGAGAAAAGAAATTCTTAACGCATTTCGTGGGTTGTTGCGTGCTGTAAAAGACAGGACTAGAGAAAACACCAAAAGAATCAGAAAAGCTTTTGATGTAGCTGTTGAAGCTCATAAAGACATGCGTCGAAAATCGGGAGAACCTTACATTTATCATCCAATTTCAGTTGCTAGAATTGTAGCTGAAGAAATTGGTTTAGGTACAACAAGTGTCGTTTGTGCATTATTACATGACACCGTTGAAGATACCCACATCACCTTAGATGACATAGAAGATTTGTTTGGCAAAGAACCACGAAGAATCATTGATGGTTTAACTAAAATTCCAGAAGTTTTTGATGAAAATGCTTCTATTCAAGCTGAGAATTTTCGCAAAATGATTTTAACTATCTCTGATGATATACGTGTTGTTTTAATTAAACTAGCTGATAGACTGCACAATATGCGTACCCTAGGAAGTATGCAAGCAGACAAAAGATTAAAAATTGCTTCTGAAACTAAGTTTTTATATGCACCTTTAGCCCATCGATTGGGATTGTATTCTTTTAAAACGGAACTGGAAGACTTATGTTTAAAGCATACAGAAACCGAGATTTATCAGCAAATAGAAAATAACTTAAAGTCCACACAAGAGGTACGTAATCGTTTTATACGACGTTTTGTACAACCTATTCGGGAAGCTTTGATGCACGAAGGTTATATTTTTGACATCAAAGCGAGAACAAAATCTGTTTCTTCAATATGGAGAAAAATGCAAAGTAAGGGAGTTCCTTTTGAAGAGGTTTTTGATTTATTTGCAATTAGAATAATAGTTGATACCCCGATTGAATTAGAAAAGCCAGATTGTTGGAGAATTTATAGTATTGTTACGGATTTTTATCAACCCAACCCAGATCGATTAAGAGATTGGATTTCAACACCTAGAGCTAATGGGTATGAATCGTTACATACTACGGTCATGTCTCCACAAGGTAAATGGGTTGAAGTTCAAATTCGTTCAAAAAGAATGGATGAAATTGCTGAAAAAGGTTTGGCAGCTCATTATAAATATAAAGAAGACAAGTCAGAAGACACAAAATTTGATCGTTGGTTAGCGGAAATTAGAGATTTGATGGAAAGTCCTGATTTTAGTGCTTTAGATTTTGTCAATGAATTTAAAATGAATCTTTTTACAGAAGAGATTTATGTTTTTACACCAAAAGGTGATTTGCGTGTGTTACCTGTAAATGCAACAATTTTAGATTTCGCCTACGATATACACACCCATCTTGGAAATACTTGTATTGGAGCAAAAGTGAATAATAAATTGGTTCCTTTAAGTCATCAATTACATAATGGGGATCAAGTTGAAATTATTGTTTCTGAAAAACAAAAGCCAAGTGATGATTGGTTAAAATTTGTAGTCTCCGCTAGGGCTAAACAAAAGATTAAAAATACTTTACAAGATATAAAAAAACAAGTGATTGAAGATGGTAAAGAAATTTTAGAAAGAAAACTAAAACAATTGAACATCAAAAACAATCATGAAAACTTGACATTATTAGTTAAATTTTATGAAGTCCTCAATTTAAATGAATTGTATTTCAGGATACCAAAAGGGAAAATTGATTTATCAAAATTAAGGGAATTAGAAAATAAGAATGGTAATCTTAGTATTGAAAAAAAGAGTCAAAAGATACCAAAAGATAAACATGAATTAGATGTCTATCCTAAAATCAATAAAAAAGATGATGTTCTTATTATTGGTGAAGATTTTAAAAATATTCATTATCGTTTGGCAAAATGCTGTAATCCAATCCCCGGAGACACCGTTTTTGGATTCATAACCATCAATGAAGGAATAAAAATCCACCGAAACAACTGTCCAAATGCAGAACACATGATGTCCAAAATGGCCTATCGTTGTATTAAAGCGAAATGGAAACAGTCTGAATTGATTGCACATCTGGCTTCAATAAGATTAGTGGGTATAGACAACGTAGGAATTGTAAATAAAGTAACTGAAATTATTTCTAATCAGCATAATGTTAATATGAAATCCATTTTTTTCGAGGCAGTTGATGGATTATTCGAAGGTAAAATTAAAGTATTGGTTTACGATAAAGAACATTTACAACAACTTTCTCAACAGTTCGAGATGATTGAAGGGGTAAAAAGGGTTGAAAGATGGGATACACAAGAAGATGAGTTGGTGGTGGATTAAACTATTCCAACGCTTTTCTTCCTTCTAAACTCATCATTTCTGTTGTCCATTCAGGTTCCCAAACGAGTTGAACATCAATAGTGTAGTTTGGATAATTTGCTTTAAGGATTTCTTCTACATTTTGCATTATCACATCTCCCATTGGACATCCTTTTGAGGTCAAAGTCATCTCTACTTTTATGGTTTGATTTTCTAATATATGATGGAGTTCATAAACCAAACCCAAATCAACAATATTCACCATTAATTCAGGGTCAATAACACATTTTAAATGTGAAAAAATTTCTTTTTCAATTTCTTCGTTTTCCATTTTTATTTTTTTCTATGAAAAGAGACTTTAGAAACGTTAAACAAGTAAAAAATAGCAGCAATAATAAGTAAAATTAATCCAGATTGAGTTACAAATCTAGATTCTAATAGTAGTCCGAAAAGTAACAAACAAAATCCAATATTATGAACATACATGATAAAGAGCAAAATTTTCTCACTGTACAAATCTTTAGGCAACAAAGTTTTTTCTTTTCCAACAAAGTCTTTGTATTCTTTGAGCCAAACAATAAAGGGTAATGTTTTAAAAGTTTGCCCAATAATTATTGTTGTAACAAAACCAATTAGCAAAGAAATGATATAAGAAATACTGAAATGAATTTCTTGAACTTTAAAAATGGAAATGATTAGGTTTAAAAATATTGGAAATAAAAGTAAAATAAAAGAAAACATGGTGATTTTCATTCCAATATCGAGTTTTTTCTTGATTCTTTTAGAATAGACATCATAAATAAAGAGTAAATAAGAAAAAATTCCACAAACTCCTACAACAACTGAGATTAAAGTCAATATTTCTAATTCAAAAAAATGAAAAATTATCCCACTTAAAAGTCCAATATTAATAAGAATAAAAGACAATTTCAGGAAAGATTTTTCAGCTTTATGAGAAAGTAAAAACATAGGAATTAAGTTTGATGAAACCCCAATAATCAGCTGTAAAAACCAGCCAAATAATCCGATATGTACATGAATTTTTAGAATTTCTAAATGTGACTTGTTCAAATAAGGATGAATAAAATGAAATGAAACACTTAATCCTATTAAAACTGTAAACAAAAACCAAATACTGGAAACTTTTATTATCCATTTATCTAAACTTTTTTCTTCACTAGATTGAGCTGTAAGCCACAATTGCAATAAAAAAATGAGTACAGCAATTAATACTAAACATCCTCCAATAAATAGCAAAATATTTAGCCGTGGGAACAACCAAAAAGAAACAAACATTATCCATGTGCCAAAAAACAGAAAAGCCAAACTCCATGGAATCCATTTTTCATTGTATAATTTGCATTTAAAAATTACAGGGATTAGTTGTTGAAAAACACCTAAAATCATGATACAAGCAAAACCTAAAACAAACAAATGAGTTATTGCTAACAATCTACCATTTAAGTAATGTTCGTGTAATAATTCAGGTTCAACAGCTAGTAAAATCAATACCAATAACCAAACAACCGATGCGATAAGAAAATGAGGAACTATATATTTAGAGTCAGGAGCATTTTGTGTAGCTATTCCTTGCATTAATTATAAATAAGTAAATGAATTTCTTTTTCTTCTACAATAAAATAATCCATAAAGAAATTTCTTTTTTCTAATTCTGGTAATAAAAATTGAGGAATTTGAAAATGATGAACAAATAAAGCAAATTCTTTTGGCATGTATTCTAATTTTTCTAAAATAGTAACCATTGGTAAGGGCATCTCTAAACCACGTACATCCAATCGTTCTAATTTATTTTCCTTTTCAAATGTACTTATTTTATTTTGAAATTCATCAAAAGAGTCAATTTTGTTAATAATTTTTTTTTCAAGCACATTATTTTCAAGACCTTCATTTGAATTTTTAGTTATAAATAAAGAAAAAATACCTTCTTTTTCATTACAGATGCAAGTATGATTTTTTTGTTCTAAAATTCTTATCAAAGGAATGGGCTGAAAAGGACTGATGATTTCTAATGTTTTACCCAAAGGCAGGATATTTACTTTACTCATAATCATTTGAAAAGGATCCTGCCCTTGGTTTAAAATTGGTCTGACATCAAGCGAATCAAAAATCTGATTTGGTATAACTTCGTTTATTTTTTCATTTGAAGAATCTTCATACATATCTATTTCAAACTCAAATCCTAATGGTTTTAATTTTTCAATCAAGACAGACAACTCGCATTTTCCAATTTTTGCCGCTTCTTTTAAAGTTACTCGTGAAGCTAAAAGTTTTCTTAAAATAGGATTCCTTAATTTGTTGAAATGACTATTAACAGAAGCAATAACTTCTATGGTTTCAGGAGAATGTTTAATTAATTCTGAAATTTTTGTTTTTTCAGTAACTTTCATCCGCTATTATTGGTTTAAAGACTTTTCTAACTCAATGGCTTTTGGAAAAAGAAGGTTGTTTTCCAAATGAATATGTTGGTGTAAGTCTTTTTCGTATTCGCTTAATTTTGCAAACAATACTCTGTAGGAGTTGCATGCGTCTGCGGGAGGAGTATAATTGTTTGAATATTCATGTATTTTTTCCAAATGTTCTCCAGCTAATTCGTGTTCGCTTTCCATCATATTTATCGGATTTACGATACTACCAAACGGAGCTTGTTCAAATGGAATTTCATTTTTAGAGGCCAAAACTAATTTTTTGATGTAGGGAAACAATATCATTTCCTCTTTATGCATGTGCATCTGAAGTTCATTAGCGATTTCTTCATATAAGTGAGCAATTTCAATTAATTCTGGATGTTTGTCTCCATGTACTCTAGCTACTTTTTGACTTAAATCAAATAATATAGAATGTGATTCTTTAACGTAAGTGTGGTGTTTGTTTACAATATAATCGGCTAAAAAATCTAAAGACCATGAATGATAATTTTCTGTTTGTGTGCTATTTGTGTTAAGGTTTTCTAATGCAGACTGTACTTCATTAGGATTTATACCTTTTTTTTCACATGCTTGTTGTAATGTTTTTTTTCCACCACAACAAAAATCAATACCAAATTTTCTAAAAACTTCTGCTTTACGATAGTCTTCTAAAACCATTTCACCAACAGTTTTCGGTTTTTCACCAGCAGTTAATTTACTAATTTTTACCTCCCAAATTTCAGGTCCATTTAACAAGTATTCCCACTCAAAGGTCTGACCTCTTTCTGCTATTAATTGATAATATAAAGGTTTTGGATCGTGATCGTTATGAATTATAAATGATTCATTTTCACCAATTTCATCAAATTTGTTAAAGATTGTTGGGTGTTTCAACTTTGGTTCGATAAGTGTTACATTAATTGTGTCCATTTTTTGTGTTTTAATATTTATACAAAATTATATCAATTAAATTGTTTATTTAAAATTATCCTAATTTATTCGTCAATAAAAGTTTTTTCATGGATAAATGGGCCTAATATATAGGTGTAATTTAAAGCTAAATTAGAATGGTTCTAAATAAGCCTTAAAAAAGTGAAATGGAAAGACCCCATTGAAAAGTGTAAAGCTGTGCACTAGTTGAATTTTTAAATAAAGGCAAAAAATTGTATTGAGCAAAAAGTGCCCAGTTCCTTCTTCCAAATCTAATATAACATGAAGAATTAATTGGGTTTAAATCGTAAAAACCTTGAGATACTTGTTTACTTACAAATGAATTTGATTTTGTACTTAGGACTGTACTTGCCAAAAATTGATAGGTAAATTTACCACCTAAATGGAATTTCCAATGTTTCCATTCTTTTCCTCTAAACCTAATTTCTAAAGGTATAGAAACGGAATGAAGTTTAAAAACCGATTTTTCTATTCCATAACTTTTAATATCATCATACATCAAGGTACTTTTATCTTTTTCATTTCGGATAAAAAATTGATTTTGATTAATTTTATATAAGCCATAACTCAAGCCAATTCCAATAGCTTTTGTATTTCCTTTACTTAAAGGAATATCCATTAAAAAAGAGGTGTTTAATCCTATTGAACTCCAATTGTTTTTGAAAACTTTATTTTTGACCCCATGCCAGTCATTGTAAGTAACGTCAATGATGAATCTGTCATATTTTCTTACTTTTTCAGGTATAGCAGGACGTAATCCAGTATAAAACCACATTATTCCAGGTCTGAATTTACTGTTCACATTTTCTCGTTCTTTTTGAGAATAGATTTGGAATACAGCGTTAAAAACTAAAATAAAAAGTAAACAATTTTTCAACATAAAATGTTTCAATAGTACAAACTTACAATTTATTTTAAAATGAATACTTATTACTATTTGTTTAAAAGTGAATTTTCAAAGTGTTTCCAAAGAGTAGTGGGTGGAACTGGAGCGATAATTTCAATTTTTTCTTTACTTACTGGATGTAAAAAACTAATTTTCCTTGCATGTAAATCAATTGATCCGTTCTCGTTGCTTCTTTTTGCACCATATTTTACATCTCCTTTAATGTAGCATTGAATATTGGCAAGTTGACAACGGATTTGATGGTGACGACCTGTTTCTAAATCTATTTCTAAAAGAAAATAATTTTGTGATTGTTGTACAGTTTGATAATGTAAAATTGCCTTTTTACTTCCTTTTACTTCATTCTTATAGGCAAAAGATTTATTTAATTTTTCTTTTTTAAGCAAATAATCTGTCAAAGTGTCATTTTCTTTTGATGGTTTATTTTCTATAATAGCCCAATACGTTTTTTTACTCTGTTTTTCTTGAAAAATTTTATTCATACGTTCAAGTGCCTTACTAGTTTTAGCAAAAACAACTATACCACTCGTAGGTCTGTCTAAACGATGGGTAACACCACAAAAAACGTTTCCTGGTTTATTGTGTTTGACTTTAAGATAGTTTTTTATTAAATCTGGAAGCGTAACATCTCCTGTTTTATCCCCTTGAACAAGTTCTGATGGATTTTTATTGAGTATTAAAAGATGATTGTCTTCAAATAAAATTCTTTTTTCAATGCTTTCTAAATTCATAAAAAACAAAGATACATTAAAAAAACAAAGAGTAACTTAAAGAAAAGGATAATCTATTTTGTTTTATTTTAGTTTCACTTTGACTAAAAGCGTAGTAATAAAAAGTTCTATTTTCATATTTGACAGCAAAATCAAAGGCATTTTTTTTCCATCTAAATCCCATACCACCACTACCAATGAGTTGAGGTTTAACTTTAGCAATATTGTTATGATAAGCATTGGAGTAGTATGCAAAACCAGCCCTTAAAAATAAATGACTAAATAGAGCCAATTCGCCACCAATTCTTGCATTTATTCCTGTTTTAAGAAGCTTTTTAACATCATTATTCGTTGTGGTATAGTCATAAGGTTCATAATTGGTGTCGTCTGTGCTCGCAAATCTTGACCACTGGTAAGGAATAATATCCACATCAACATTTATTGCACCTTTTGTTTGAAATATATAGGCAACAGATAAAATCATTTTTGGAGATTGAGTTAGTTTGTATTTATATTCTCCTTTTGGTTGATAATCTTCAGGTATAGAATAAGTTGTGTCTTTATGATAAGAAATCATATTAGCACTGTAATAATCTTTCAGTTTTAAAAAAGTTGGAGTATGTATGCTTATACCTATTCTTAACGATTCATAAGGAAGATAAATAGCACCTATTTTAAAATTAAATCCAGAGCCTTTTGTTTTAAGATGGTAATCATATTGAAAGGAATCTAAGCTTAAAGCATCATTATATGGTGCATGTTCATAGTGGTAATAATCTTCAAAGTAACGAACAGATTTTAATCCAATATTACCACCAACATAGAGTTTATGATTATAATTGCCACTAATATTAAAATTATATTCTGAAATTCCACCTTTATTTTCAATATTTCTTCTGTGTATTACATCGTTTGCCGTTAAGCGTGGAATGTAACCATTTTCATTATCTGAATCAATGGAATAGGTGTCCCACGCCAACGCTGAAGTAAAAGGTAAATATGCATAGATATCGTCAGAACTTAAACCACTAGCCATTGCTGCAAATTCATCTAACAATGAAGCAAATTGTTGACCTTTATACGAATATTGATCTTTTAGATTTTCAACTCTATTATAACTAAAAGCAATTTGATTAAAGATAAATCCTCTATTATTTTCAGAAACATCGTTGCAAATTAAAACCCCAAGATTGTTCAATCTAAATAAATTGATTTGATCAGTACTTTGTTGATTATTAAAGGTGCTTTGATTTTTTACTGTTGTATTTTGAAGATTAAAAGAAAAAACAGATTTTGAATACCTCCCCAATCCTGCTGGGTTTATTTGAACGGAACTTAAATCCGCACCCAAAGCGCCAAAAGAACCAGCCATGGATTCAAAACGAGCTGTGCCATAATATTGAGTTTGTGAATATCTTACAACATCTCTACTGTCTTGACTAAGATAAAAAGAGTAAACACTACAAACCCAAATAAAGAAGTAAATTTTTTTCATTCTTATTTTCTTCTATTTGGTTGACTAGTAGAATTATTACCTGAATTTCTCGGGGAGGAATGTATGGTTTTAGTTTCTGGTGTTGACTTGTTGTATGATTTATCTTTATCTGATGAAATAGAAATCCCACCTCCAGTACGTTTATTTCCAGAAGAAGAGTTTCTTGATGGAGAAGTATTTATTCTGGTTCCAGAAACACCGACTCCTTTTTCAATGGGTCTGTACCTAGGTTTTGTTGCTCCACTATTTGTATGACTTGTTGTGTTACTCATCTGTCTTGCTTGTGTTTTATTGAATGAATTCCATTTATTTGGATTTTTGTGTTTGGCAACAGAAGCAAATCCTGGAGCAGAAGTATTGACATTTATTCTTCTTCCGAGATATTGTCCACTGATTGAATTTCTAGCTTTATAATGCATGTTTTGAGAAGCTTTTGTGTTATTTCCATTTGTAGAGCTAGAGTAATAATATGGATTATAATTCATTGAATAAGGATTCCCAAAATATCCGTAATAGTTGTACATTTCATAATCGTAAAAATGATAATGATAAGGATAATTAGGGTGATAATAGTAGTAGTTATAATAAGGCGGATACATATAAAATCCGTTGTTATAAGGATAAAAGGAGTTTGAAAAATTTCTATTATTAGAATAATAAGGATTACGATTTAAACTGAAAAATAAGTGTGGACTAGGAGCATAACCGTAGATTATTTCTTTGTCTTCCTTTTCTCTATTATATTTAAACATTGAATAGGAGGTTTCATCTTCGTAGGTAGATTCTGAATTAATATTTGAAGGTTTAAGCATATAGACATCATCATCAATAAGGTGTGAATAATCACTACATGAAGTTTGACTTAATATTATAATTAAGAACCAATATAGAGTAATATTTTTCATTTTTTTTGTACTAAGTTATAAAAAATTTAATAGAAATTTAAGATTTAAGATAAAAATTAACATTTTTTTTTTTCAAATTGAAATTCATTGTTTTTTTTATAAAAACAATGAATTTCAATTGATGCTTTGTTAGTATTACTTAAAATAAAAAAATGTCGAAAAAAATTCAAAAGTAAAGTGACTTTTTTAATTTTTAATCGTATATTCGTAAAAGATTCCACTGTCATGAGGATATATATACTATTCGCTTTTTTTTTAGTTCATTTTTATGTTTATTGTGAACTTATTGCCAATTTTACTATAAGTAAAACAACGGCATGTGTTGGTGAGACAATTACAGTTACTAGTTCATCTACCGCAGGTACTTCACCAATTGTAAATTACATTTGGAGTGTTCAGGGAGCTGATGTTGAATCAGCTGAAGGTTCTAATTTAAATTCATATTCTTTTACTTACACTAATATAGGTACTTATAATATCGGTTTGATAATACAAGATCAAAATGGTGTGGCTTCAAGTGAATTTAAAATGGATGTTTTGACAATTTATGATAATCCAATTGCTAATGCAAATTCAACGGTTAATAGTTGTACATCTCCTTTTAATGTAAGTTTTAATTCCGATGGTTCATCTTCAGGAGCCTCGATTGTTTATAGTTGGGTTTTAACTGGTGGGTCACCATCAACATCAAATGGAAGCCCAATAACTGTTAATTATTCTAACCCAGGAACTTATACTGCAACTTTAACAGTAAGCAATCAACAAACAACTTGTAAAACTATTGCAACAAATACAGTGAATGTTGAAAATTTTACAGCAGACTTTACACTTCCAAGTTCAGCTTGTTCTGGACATTCATTTACTTTTACTGACAACTCAACTAGTGGTACTAATCAATGGGTATGGAGTTTGAGTAATGGTCAAAGCGGAAGTACCTCTCAAAATTTTGTTACTAGCCTAAACGGAAGTGGAAATGTTGAGGTAACATTAGTTGCTACTAATACAAATTCTGCTTGTACAGACGAAGTAACTAAAACAATTTTTGTGAAACCAATGCCCAGTCCCTCATTTACTTTTACACCAAGTTTATCTTGTTCGCCTTTAGTTGTAAACTTTATTAATACTTCGCCTAATGTAAGTGCAGACACCTATTTATGGAATTATGGAGATGGGACTTCGAATTACACTGGTTATAATTCACCATCACACACTTATCAGAACAACAATTCTATTTTTTTCCCTAATTTAACTATTACTGCATCAAATGGTTGTGTTAAAACTTTTGTAGGAGACACGATTTTATTATTTGAACCAGAAGCGTATTTTAGATTTAAAAGTAAAGATGTCAATGGATGTGCCCCTTATACAATTCAATTTGAAAACAAATCTTTTGAACCTTCACCAATTGTTTCCTATTTTTGGGATTTTGGTGATGGTAATACTTCAAACTTGCAAAATCCAACTCATGTATATGAGTGTGGGATTTTTGTACCTTTGTTAGTTATTACAGATAATAAAGGTTGTGTTGATTCACTCTATTTAAACCAAAATCATTATAATTTAAGCCCTCTTGCAACCAATATTTGGTCATCTAATCGTCCAGATACTTTTTTATTACAAATCAATGGGACAAGTGTTCTAAGAATTCCTACAAATTTTGAAAATTATTATCATGATGTTTTTGGAATTGACTCGACAATTACGAATAATGATACTAGTTTTTATCCAATATTTGATTTAAGGTATGGAGTACCCTTTTCAACAGATTTTACATATGAGCCAGCAATACAGTGTGCTAATAAACAAATTACTTTTACTTCCATAGAACCAGATTGTCCTTATGAACCTGGAGAAGTCACTTTTAATTATTATTTTGAAGGTTTTGATCACTTGTCGCCCAAAACCAGTACAGAATTAGTATTTCCTGTTGATTTATTTGAACTTGATTTTATTCATCGGGATACATTAAGATCCAATTCTTTAATGGATGTAGGTATGGATGCTCTTTTTCGAGGTTGTTTGTCACCTAGAACGGATAAAATGGATATAATTTATTTAAAAGCTCCAGTATCAAAATTTAATGGAAATTCATTTTGTAATGAAGGACCTGGACCTCATTCTGTTACAATAATTGACACTGCTTCAATTTATGGTCATGCAAATCACCTAACTGTTTTTGGTGAAGAAATTCCTTCACAATCAGAAGATGATGTAGAAGTATTGTATAAATGGGGAGATGGAACAAGCACATTAATAACTGATGATGCACTTTTAGAAGATAATGATAAAGGTGCTACAACTCATATTTATCCTGAAGGATATGGTTCCTATTTGATAACACAAATAATTACAAATCATACAACTGGATGTTTAGATTCTAGTCAAACAAGTATAAATATCTCTTATATTGAGACTTCATTTGTATTTGACATTTCAGGACAAAATGATTCAATTTGTTTTCGAACTCCTTTAACTTTTACAGAAACTACAAATACATCTCATTCTCCAAGTAGTTTCATTTTTAATTCAACTTTTGGGATATTTTCAGGAAATGAACCTAACTCTACTTTTCCTGACATTCCTATTGATTCTATTCCTCCAGGTGAATATAATGTTATACTTTTAGCTACAAATAGCGTTGGGTGTGCAAGTTCATATACAAATCATTTAACTGTTTTTGCTCTTCCAATTGCAGAAATTACACTTTTAGAAGATTCCATTTGTAAGGGAACTTTTACAATTTTCAATCCTTCTACTTCTCAATTTGGAGGTTTTACAAATGGATGGCAAGAATTTAGATGGAATTTCTCTGAAGGCATTCCAAATGAAATTTCAACAGATATAAACCAATCCTTATCTCATTCTGTAAATGAAAATTTAAACATTACTCTTCAAGTGGTGGACGGTTTTGGTTGTATTTCAGAAAATCCAGCAAGTGTTCAAGTAATTGGGATAAAGCCAGAAGCTTCATTTACAACAAAATCAATTTTGTGTAATAACACTTTGGAAGACATTAATGGTTCAGCTTCAACTGGTTTAGGTCAGTTGACTTATGATTGGTCATTAAATTCTAATTTTATTTCAAGTTCTTCAAATCCAATTTTACAAAATACAATAATTGTTTCTCCTCCCGATACTACCAAAATGGAGTACACTTATCAATTAATCGTAACTGACGATAAGGGATGTAAGGATACAACTTCTCAATTAATAATGGTTTCAAACCCACGAGTAATTGATGTTGATACAACAGTAAGTGCAAAATATGTAGATGTAAATGGAAATTTCACTTGTCCACCTGTGGTAGTTGACTTTAATTTATCCTACATTTCCAATTGGTCAATTTCAGAATTTGAATGGTCTTTTGGAAATGATTTTGACACCGACATTGATTCTTACAATGAAGATCCTAGTGGAATACAATATGTGAGATCAGGTTCTTATGATTATTCAGTTTTTTTAACTGAATCTGTTACTGGATGTATTTTTTCAAGAACAGAATCTCCTTTTTTATTAATTGGAGGACCAAAAGCAGACGTAAAAATAACAGCTGATTCAACTGACGATTGTGGATTGCGTTTTTTATTTGAAGTTACTAATCAATCTGAAAATTTAGATTATTGGTCATGGGATTTAGGAGATGGGACAATTGTACATAGTAATAACCAACAAGATGGAAGTTTTTATCATACTTATTTAGATGTCAATACATACGAACCTGTGATTACTTTAGTTGATGATTCTTCACAATGTGCTGTTCCAATTTCATTAAACGTAGAATCTTTAGGGAATGGTTTAAATGCTTATTTTTCAGCAGATCCTACAGAAATTACAATTGGATTTAGTACAACATTAACTGATGGTTCCACTGCTGGAAATGGACAGATTGTTGATTGGAGGTGGAATTTTGGCGATGGCTCTGGTGATACGCTTCATTCAGCTGAATCAATTTCTCATCAATATATCACAGATAATTCTCCAACAGTTATATTGACAGTTGTTGATGAGTTTGGTTGTACAGACCAGTATCAATTGCCATTATTTATTGTAGTGGAGGCGATTTTTCCCAATATATTGACTGGAATTAATGGTCCTAATTCTGTTTGGACACTTTTTGCCGATATTTTTTATGATTTCGAACTTTTAATTGTAAATAGATGGGGAAATGTTATATATGAAGGCAAAAAAGACCCAAGCAATCCTTTATATTTATGGGATGGAAAGGATCAAAAGTCTGGAAAACCAGTTAATGATGGAACATATTTTTATGTGATTAAAGGAACTTTAATTGATGGTAGGATAATTGATTTTCATGATTATATCACTATTGTTGGTCATTAATTTTCATTTAAAATTTCTCGAATTTTAGATAACATAAAGTGTTAATTATTTCAGAAAAAAGATGTAAGTTTGTAAAATAAATTTTCAAATTTATTTTACAATTATAATTGTTTAAATAGACTAAAATTTGAAAGTTTAATCTTTTTTTATGGCAAACATACTTTTTCATCTTGGTCATCCTGCTCATTTTCATTTGTTTAAAAATACTATTTCTTTTTTAAAAGAGAATGGTGAGAATTGTATTATTGCAATTAAAAAAAAAGATGTTTTAGAAGATATAGTTAAAAAAAAAAATTGGAAATATTATAATTTGTTGCCAAATGGAAAAAAAAAGGGAATAATTTCATTAATTATCACCCAAATAAAACAAATTTGGGGTATCTATTTATTATGTAAAAAAAATAAAATAGATCTATTATGCGGTACTTCGGCAGCAATTTCAATTGTAGGAAAAATATTAAATATTCCGTCTTTTAATTTTAATGAAGACGATGCAGAAGCCGTTCCTTTATATGCAAAAATGTCTTATCCTTGGGCAAATAGGATTTATTCACCAGATATTTGTTCAGTTGGAAAATGGAAAGATAAAAAATATTCTTATTCGTCTTATCACGAACTTGCTTATTTACATCCTGCTTATTTTACTCCCGATGAAAATGTTTTGCAAGAATATGGTTTGTCTAAAAAGGAGAAATATTTTATTCTTCGTTTGGCTTCATTGTCCGCTCATCACGATAAAAATGTGAATGGTTTAGATAAAAATACAGTTAAAGAAATGATTACAATTTTAAACTCGTATGGTAAAGTTATACTTCTTTCAGAAATAAATCTATCTGATGACATCAAAATGAATACCATTTCAATTAATCCCGAAGACGTTCATTCAGTTTTATCATTTTCAACACTTTTAATTAGTGATAGTCAAACAATGTCTGCTGAAGCTGCAGTTTTAGGCGTTCCTTTTATTAGATGTAATGATTTTGTGGGCAAACTTTCTTATTTAAATGAACTAGAAAACAAATATCAACTTGGTTTTGGATTTAAAAGTAATCAACAAAATGAAAGTGTGGAATGTTTAAAAAAACTAGTTTTAGATGAAAATTTACGAGAGAACTTTCAAAAGAAAAGAAAATTGCTTCTTCAAGATAAAATTGAATTATCTTCGTTAATTAGTAAGGAAATAATTGAATTTATCCATGAAAAAAATCTTTGAACAATACAAAGAACAGTTTGCACCATTATCTTTAAAAGATATAAAATGGATAAGGAATAAAAAGTATCTTTTAGATTTAGAAAAATTAAAAATAGACGAGCATTTTTCTATTGTAGAATCAAAAATTTATTTGCATTTTTATTTTGGAGATTTTTTTCTAATAAGTCATAATGAAATAGCTTATTTTACAAATAAATCCTTAAATAAAAAGGAAATAGAATTATTGTACACCTTTCTCTATCCAGCTTTACTGTATTTGAATAACATTCTTCCTTTTCATTCATCTGCCGTTGCTTTAAATGGAAAATCATATTTATTTTGTGCTGATTCTGGCGTGGGCAAATCAACTTTGGCTTTTGCATCTCAAAACTTTTTAAATGCTACTATTTTATGTGATGATATTAGTCCTGTTCAAATCGGAAAAAAAATTAATGTCATAAAAAACACTACAGTTGTTAATTTAAACAACGAATCATTGTTTTTCTTTAAATTAAAAAAATCAGTTAACAATGAGCATAAAAAAAAAGTACTTATTGATATAAAAAATCAATCTGAAAACAAATTAAAAGCTATTTTTATCCTTAGTCGTTCAAGCAACAAAAAAATGACTGTTAAAGAAATTAAAGGAAATAAAAAGTTTCAAACTATTAACAACCAATTGTTTAGAATTAGATATTATAATTCGATTCCTGAATTAAAAATTAGATTATTTCCATTATTGGTTAATTTATCTCGTATGATTCCAGTGTATGAGCTTTGTTTGTCAGATCAAAACTCAATAGTAGATACTCTAAAATTTTTTACTCATGTATTGGATAAAGAATATTAAATCCTTTATATTTTTATTAAGTGCTAAAGAAAAGTATTTATTTTTTTATGCCTTATTTTATTTGTATTTTTATAAAATCTATCTTCTGTTAATACCCTTCAAAAAATGGTCAAAATATGCTCGATTTTCAAAAGAGTTTGAAAAAGAAATTACTACAAAAGAGTTAAAAAAAATTACTCTATCTTTTATAAGAGCAGGTAAATTTTATATAGGTAAAAATTCATGTTTGATTATATCATTGGCACTCAAAAAATATTTAAATTCCCTTCAAGTTAAAAGCACTTTGCATTTAGGATTGATAAATAAAGAATATTTTATTGCCCATGCATGGTTGACTTATAAAAAGATTGAATTAACAAAAAAGAAAGAGAATTATCATGAAATTTTGACAATTGAATAAAAATTTATATATTTGTATTTCTACTTTATTTTCTGATATAATGAAAGAAAAAAGTTTATCGAGCAAAAAAAAATGGATTAAACCTGAAGTTAAACAATTAAAAATCAGCTCACAAACTGCCAATGGCATGGGTATGGGTATGGAAACATATATGTGGTTAACTATGAAATGGAGTAACGGTTCGTATCAGTAGGTAAAGTGTTATTAAAATATAGATTTTATAGAAAACACTACACCTATAAAAGTGGTCAGTATAAAATTATTTTTTTAGGTGAACTTTTCGATATCGAGAAAAATTATAATCATTTTACTGATGTTTCTAATTTTGAATTTTTAGTTCTTTTGTTCAAAGAATTAAAAGAGAATATGATTAATCATTTAAATGGAATTTTTTTAATAATTATTGAAGACAGTGTTTCAAAAAGAACTTGGATATTTAGAGATATTTTAGGATTATTTCCATTTTATTATTATTTAAATGAGCAAGAGTTACTAGTTTCAGATTATGATTTACTAATTTGCAAGGAAAAAAAAATATCTTTTAGCAATCTTAATATTAATCATTTACTTAACCATTTAAAAATAATTGATTATAATGAAACTATTCACTCAAAAATAAAAAAAATTCCCTTTCAAAATTATTTATTTGTGACAAAGAATAAGCTGTCAGTTTGTAAACACAAAACTTTTAGAAATCTTAAAAGTGAATATTTAAATGAGAGAGAAACTTATTTTAAGTCCTACAATCTGCTTAAAAAAGCAATTTTTTTGAGATATAATTTACAAGAAAACAATGCTTTTCATATTAGTGGTGGTATTGATTCAGCTATAATCCCAGGAATTATTAATAAAAAATATTCATTAAAAGGTCAATTTGGATTTTCGTGGAGTCCTGAAAAAAATGAAATCAATCAAGAAAATTTAGAATTTGATGAAAGAGAATTAGTCGAGGAGTTATGTACTCACTTCAAATTAACTCCTTTTTTCCAAAAAAATCTTACAGTTGAAAATTATTATTCTTTAAAATATGATCCAAGATTTTATTCAGAGGCGGAAATAAATATTTTAGAAAAAGCTAAAAAACAAAATATTAACAGAATTTATAGTGGTTATGGGGGAGACGAAGGAATTAGTAGTCCTTTTTTTGAATTGTTTTTAGAAAAAATATTTAAGTTTAAGTTTAAAAATTTTTGGTTAAATAAAACAACAAATAGAAAAAAAATTTCTATATTGATTTATAAGTGTTTTTTTCCATTTTTTGGTATAATTCCATTATCAGAAAAAAAACAATCAAAGAATTATCTTTTTTTTTTAACTAAACAATATAATTTCTACAGCAAAAAAGGATTAAAATTAGATTTTTGTTATAAAGGAAAAAACAACCTACTTCTTAATAAACTTAAGTGTGGGCATTTGAGTTTGAATTTTGAAGGTTTGAGTTATTTAGGAGAGCAATTTAATGTTAATTATTCTTTTCCTTTGTTAGATAAAAACATTTTCTTTTTTCTTTATTCTCTAAAGCCAACTTCTCTTTTCAATTTTAAAATAAACAGACCCCTTCTTAGACTAATTGCACAAAAAATTCTACCTCTAAAAATTGCAAATCACATTAGAAAAACCGATCCAGCCATTAATGAATATATTAACCATTATTACAATGAAAAAATTTATACTAATTTTAAAAAATTAAAACATTCAGATTTGTATAAATTAAAAGATATTTTTAGAATGGATGATGTATTATTTTATACATCACTTTTTGAAAGCAAGAAAATAAGTGAGAAAGAAGAACTTGTATATCTTTCTACTTTAGCAAATATTTTATTTATTATTGACTTTCATATATTTTATAATAATTTTATAGATGAAAAACTGAAAAGAAGTAATGTTTAAAAATTACAAAATGAATATTTATCAAAGAAATTTAGATTTAATTGTGGAAGAAATTGACAATGAACTTTTAATATTAGATGTTAACAATGGAAAATATTTTGCATTAAATTCTGTCTCAAATGATATTTGGAAAATATTAGAAAATCCTTTAAATGTTAATGAAATTATTAGTGAATTGACAAAAATTTATGATGTTGATTATAAAAAATGCGAAGAAGACACGTTTGTAGCGATAAAAAAAATGTTAAGATTGAAAATAATAAATGTATTTAAAAGATAAAATTCCTTCTCATTTTCATCAAATATTTGTTGATTTATTAGAGATTGAAATACCATATGAAAAAATTGCGACTTGCAAAGAATGTACTTTATGTGTACACGAAAAAAGCCCATATCAAAAAATAAAATGTTGTAATTATTACCCAAGGGTTGCAAATTTTTTAGTGGGAGGGATTATTCAAGACGAAAATTTAAAGTTTGGTAAAGAAATAATTGAAAATCTGATTGAAAAAAAAATTGGAGTTTCACCATTTGGAATTTTCCCAGACTTACTTTACACCAAAAGAAAAAACGCCTTTACAGAAAGAATAAGTATAAATCACGTTAAAAAAGATATTATTCCTTTAATATGTCCATTTATGAAAAATGAAATGTGTACTGTTTGGGATTATAGGGAAAATCTATGTGTAACCTATTTCTGCAGCTCAATCTCTGGGAAATTTGGTGTTCAATTTTGGGAAGAACTAAATTCTTTTATTCGAATTTCTGAAATTAAAATTTCAAAATATTGCATGAAAAAATTAAGATATAAAGAAGATGATATATCTTTATTTTACAAAGAGGTAAATAATTTTGATTTACAAAATAAAAATGGAACATTAAATAAAAAAAAATATAATAAGATTTGGAATAATTGGTTATTGAAAGAAATGGAATATTATTCTAAATGTTATGAAATATATAAAGATTTAGAATATAATGAGTTTAAAAAAATATTTGGAAAAGATTATCTAGTTGTTCTTAATTCACTGAAATTGAAATCCAAAGAGTTTTTGAAAAATGTTTTTCCAGAAAAAGTTATTATTAATTCTAAAGCTACTTTAAAAATAGATAAAAATACTGTTACTTTTTTTTTAGGTTCAAGTCAACTAGTTTTAGATCATTCTAGTTATTTTTTTTTTAAATTGTTTAATGGTATTAATAATACTATTGATGTTGAAAAAAAGGCATTGTCTTTTTTCCTTTCAATTAATAATTATATAGAAGATGCTTTAAATAAAAATATTTTATTGAATGCAAATACACTTATTACAGAATAACTATGTTTAGCTGTTCTCAGTTGTCTTTTTTTTCTAAACACTTGAATAATGAAGATTTTATCATTCATCATAGGTTAATTCCATTTATTGAGTACTCTATTAATAAAAATAGTTTAAATTTAAAAAATGAATTTCGCCTAAATAGCTTTCATTTAACTAAGTTATTTTTTAATATAGTAAAGTTGTTAAGTCATAATAATATCAACTTTATCCCCCTTAAAGGACCAATTTTGAGTTTTGACCTTTATCAAAGTTACACAAAAAAAGCTTTTATTGATATTGATATTTTGGTGCAAAAAAAAGATTTAGATGCTTGTTTTCAACTATTAAAAGAACTTAATTTTGAGTTGAAGAATCCTAAATTTTCAAGCCAAAAACAAAAGAATTTTATTTTAAAACATTTATATCATTATACTTTTTACAGAAAAGATGACGATTGTTATATTGAATTACATTGGAATTTATTTGCAAATCAAAACATAACAAAAGAATTTCAAAAAGAAGTTTGGATAAATTATGAAATAAAACAATATCAAAATTTTCCTCTTTATAAAATGAAAGCAGAATATGAATTTTTATATCTTATTGTTCATGCTTGTCAACATTTACATCAACGATTATTTTGGTTGATAGACATCTATTTTTATATTAAGAAACACGATGAACAATTTTTGTTAGAAGTGTATTTACTGTCAAAAAGATTTAATTTAGAACAACATTATTTATCTACTTTACTTTTAATGAGTGAAATAATGGAATTTGATTTACCCAAATGTTTTGAAAAAAAAATTGATGCAAGAACTATAAACTTAAAAAATATTTTTGTTGAAAACATTCTACTCAGTACTAAAAAAAGGAAAAATAAAGCTGTAAAAAGAGCATTTTTATATTTGAAATCTGTTTATTTACTCTACGGGTTTAACTCTTTTTTTTATGAAATAAAATCAAGAAATCGTAAACCAGAGAATTGGGAGTCTTTTGTTTTTCCAGATAAATTATTTTTTTTGAATCAACTTTTTTCAAGACCGATTTGGTTATATAGAAAGATTTTAAGAAAAAATTAAAAGTGTATTAATATTTTATTATAAGTTATTTAAAAAAGTGATTTTTCTACCTCACCACTTGCACCCATCCTTTTTCTTTGATTGGAAAATCGTTTTTAGTTAATATTCCGCTTGAGGGATTGTCTGGTAGTAATAATTCTTCTTTTAATTCGATAGAAAGAGTGTAATAATAAGTACCTTCAATGGCATCACGACTTCCCCCTTTGGAGGGGGATTGAGGGGGAGGATTACTAAACATTTTATGCGTTGTGCCATCCCACAAAGCGACAAATCCTTTGCCTGTATGTGTTCCTCGTGCAACTAAATTACCCCATCGGTTGAAAATTTCATAAGTTATTTCTACTTCATTACTCACATTAATGCCAAACATTTCATTCTTAGTATCATTGTTTGGTGAAAAGATATTTGGAATAGAAATGGAAAAATTATCATACACTTTTATTTTTAATGAAAAAGAGTCTATACAACTCTCATCGTATTGCCAAGCATAAAGCGTTACGTTGTACAAACCCGAACTATCAAAAGTAAAGGAACTTAAATCTGTATAAACATTTTCATTGATTTTCCATTGGTAATTGGTGGCATAGGTGCTTTGTTGCAAAAAGTTGACTTCTAAAGGCGAGTAGCCACTATTTGGATTGAATGAAAATTTAGCATTGGTTCTTAGAGTATCGTTTATATTAAAAAAAGTATCTGCCACACAGCCATACTCATCTTCTATATGCAACAAATGTTGACCTTTACTTAAATTCTCTAAAACAGGAGTATATTGGGGTGTATTACCATCTAAAGTAAAAGAATAAACTCCTTGATTTGTAAGTTCTAATACTACCTTGCCGTTGCTTGTACCGCAATCTGTTGGGGTAAAAGTAGTGTTTTTAAGTTGAGGTTTTGGACGAACATTTATTTTTATTGGACGTACTACCGAACAACTGTCGTTGTTCCATATTTGTACTGTTAACAGAGTACTTTTATCTCCTGTAAAAACAGGGTTTAGACAATTGGTACAACTCAACACTTCTGCTGCCTTTGTTGCCGAACCATCTGCCAACCAAGTATAAATCTGCCCACCACTAGCAAAGAGAAGCAAAGGGCCGTTGGGGCAAAGGGTGGTGTCTAGGGAATGGGAATAGTTAAATGATGAGCAATTAGAAAAATAATTTAAAAAATTAATCCAAATTGAATTTGTTTTATTTTCTAAAATATTGGTTTTATATACAATGTTTATATTGTTGGCGTTTTCAGGTATAAATGAATTTATTTTCATTATAACACTATGATTATTAAAAATTGTGGAAGAATTATCACCATTTAAACCAAAAAAAGATAAATTATCATATTTAAAATCGCCAGTTGGACCTCCACATTCTCCAGAATTTAAATTATTCCCACCAAAAACACCAGTATTTACACTATTTATTAATATTGTTTCACCATCAATTGAGTCATTACAAATATATCCTGAAAACAAACTCAATCCAACATCGTAGTCTTTGTTTATTGGATTAATATCTAATATATTATAATTAATGTCATCTCCAAAATTTTGATTATTTAAAACTATTATATTATTAATTAATTCAGAATTAATATTAAAATATTCTATCAATAGATAAAAGTCTGAAAATCTTTTACTAGAAATATTCATTTGGTCTATATTTTTAATTAAGTAACTAATTTGATTTTGATTAACTAGATTAGTTACATCATAACAATGAATAGCAGAATTTCCACCATAAATTTCAGAAATAAAATCGTTGGAAATTATAGTACTTGAGTTAAACTGTAAATTTGTACCGTTAAACTGTAAATTAAATGTATCTATTTGCCCAATTTGACCAGAAAATAGGTACGCTTTTTTAATAGTTGAATTTAAAGGAAAAATAGGTAAATTAAAAATGCCTTCAAAATCTACAGAATTAAAAGAAGGTGAAAATCCAACTCCAACAACTCCTCCTTGAAATATTTCTTGATTATATACAAGTTGAGAATAAAAATTATTTTGCAATAAAAATAAAATAAAAAAATTAAATTTCAATATTAAAAAATGTTTCAATACTAATTTCATGTATCTCTAAATACTTTAATAATGTTTTAATTGTTAAATTTATTTTTCCTTTTTCTATTTGCCAATAATGCATTCTAGATAATTCATGTTCAATCGCAAAATGTTCATAACTTGTAAATCCTTTTTCAACTCTAAGTTTTTGTAATCGTAATCCTATTTTTATTAAAACTATATCTTGTGAATCCATTTCTAATTTGAGTTCACTAAATTCGATTTACTTATTTTAAAATATTACACATAATATACATACATTATATATAAATACATTATATAAAATGCAAATATAAAAATAATTATTATATTTGTCTAAATTTTAAATCAATAAATATGAAAAAGAATTTGTTATTTTACACATTGGCACTAGTGTTTTGTGCCAATATTTTTGCTCAAAATCATAGTTTGATTTTAGCACCAAACTATGTAAATAGTACTTTCAATCCTCCATTAAACGATGCCCTCCCCACTTATGGCGTATTGGATGATAATCCACTAACGGGTTATGATGGTCAGAAAGCACAATATTCACAAAACATACAAGTAGATAATGAGGGGAACATATTATTTTTTATTGTAGATGATAAATAGTTTTTTGAAAAAATTTACACGTATGAAGTAGTATTAAATAAAATATTTTATACTTTTGCATTAATACTATAAATTTTTTATGAATACTTCCAAATTAACTTTATCTATTTCAGAAGATATAATTTTAAAAGCGAAAGAGTATGCAAAAAAAAACGGTACAAGCATCTCTTTTTTAATAGAGCGGTTTTTAACACAAATTACTCAAAAAGAAAATGAAAAATTTAAGCACTCAACTTCTATTAACAAACTAAAAGGAGTAATTCAAGTTCCAGAAGATTACGACTATAAAAAAGAATTAGCTAATTTAATTTCAAAATGAAGTTTTATTTTATTGACACCAACATCATATTAGATTTGTTGGCTGACCGAAAACCCTTTTCTAAAAACGCTGAACACTTGTTTGTTTTAGCAGAAGAAAAAAAGATAAGGTTATATTGTTCAATTATAAGTTTCAATAACATCTATTACATTTTAAAAAAAGAACTTGGGCATAAAAAAACAATTCCTATTTTAAATTTATTAAAACAACAAGTGCACATAATTGATTTTGATAAGAACATTTTATTAAAAGCGATGGATAGTGACTTTCAGGATTTTGAAGATGCCATACAACATTTTTCTGCCTTGACAAACCAAAATATCGAATGTATAGTAACACGAAATGAAAAAGATTATAAACATTCAAACTTACTTATTTTGACACCCGATTTAGCACTTTATCGATTATTGAGTGAATAAATAGGGTCTGCTGAAAAAGTCAGAACAGCTTTAATTTCGAAGTAAAGGGTTTGAAGATGTCCCGCAGTTGCGGGACTTCGAAAATCCTTTACGAGAAAGTGAAATTGTTCTGGCTAAATAAAACTTACTGTTTCATT
>JACPDW010000006.1 GCA_016183815.1 Flavobacteriia bacterium | reverse complement strand
CAATTATCATGAAAATAGCATTGAATCTATTAAAAAATGAAACTTCTACAAAACAAGGAATACAAGGAAAAAGGCTTAAAGCAGCTTGGAATGAAGACTACCTTTGGAAAGTTTTAGATATAAAAGTGTGAGTTTGCCCTGGTGGAATTATAATACCAACTACATTTTCAATATAGACCTAAATAATGGTCTTTTTTCAAATTGTGTCGGTATATTTAAAATTATGGGATATTTAATAATTGTATTTGGTATAGCTTGGTCGAAATCTTTTTAATATTATGTGGAAAATTTTTTTCAAATAAATTAAAATTTAATAAGGACTATGTTTTCTGCGGATTTAAACTTAAAAAACACAGATTTACACAGATTTTAAGGATAATAGTTAAGTTGTAGTTTAAAAAAAATATATGCAAATAAAGGAATAAAACTAAATATAACTAAAATGGGATAACAAGATAGAGTGCAATATAAATTATTAGTTGAAAAATTCGTTTTACTAATAGTGAAAATTATACTAATTACAATTATCAATTAGCCAAAAATTAAAATTATAAAATATTGAATATGTATTCGGTATTACAGGTTTAACGATAATCAATGGCACATAATTGTTAGTAAAAAGTGAAGCGATGGCTATTGCGGGAACCGAGAGGAAGTCCGTCAGAGATGACGGAATCACCGAATCGGTCGTAAATAGCCGAGTGGAGTGTATTTACTAACAATAAGTGCCGAGTTTTCTTTTGTTACTTTTCTTTTGCGGAAAAAGAAAAGTAAAAATTAGTATATAAGCATGAGGTATGGATTGCGTCTAATCTTGGTAAGCTTATAACTAAATATAACCTACAATATCGTAAATTACATAACCAACCCATTCTTTAATTAAGCCGTTCCAATCAGAGATTGTTTGAACATTTGGAACAAAATATTGATCCCAAAAATAAAATCTTTTAGCAGAGGTATATAAATCAGTCGAATAAGTGTCACATTCAATTCCTTGTTTTTTGAATATTGCACGTGATCTTCTCATGTGTTGTCCTGATGTGATTAAAAGAAATTTTTTCAAATGAGGATAGGAACGAGAAAGTACTTTTTTTGTTTCAACGGCATTTTCGTAGGTGTTTCTTGAAATTTTTTCAATAATGATGTCTTTTTCAGGAAAACCCCATTTTAAAAGAACGTCTTTGGTTTGTTGTGACTCAATAAGCCCTCTGTCAAAAACATAACCCGAGCCGCCAGAGATAAATATTTTTTTAATTTTCCCTAATTTATAAAGAGTGATGGCTTGCCAAATGCGATCTGTTCCTCTTCTACAACTTAAAACATCTAATTCGTTGTCGTATTCAAACATACCTGTCAATACAATACCGACATCGTAGTTGGAAACTTTCTTAATTGGTTTGCTATGAATTTCCCATAATCGTTCAAATTCTAAAAAAATAAAGGTGTTGGAAAAAAGGACTAAACTACTTATAAAAATTATTTTACATATTTTTTTAAGTAAGGGTCTTTTGAGAATAAAAAAAAGTAAACCACTGAAAAAAATCCAGGTAAAAGGATTGATAAAGAAATAAATAATTTTAGATAAAATAAAAAACATAGGCAAAAAAAAACCCGATATTAATCGGGATTATAAGTATATTTTTAATCAAAAAATTATTTTTGATGAGCAAAATGTTTTTTCTCTCTGATACGAGCCGCTTTACCAGTTCTCTCACGGAAGTAGAAAATACGTGCTCTACGAACATAACCACTTTTATTTAAGGCAATGGACTCAATAAAAGGAGAATTGATTGGGAAAATTCGTTCAACACCAACATTTCCAGACATTTTTCTAACTGTAAAAGTTTCAGTTGCTCCCGATCCTCTTCTTTGAATCACAACCCCTTGAAAAGTTTGGATTCTTTCTTTATTACCCTCAACAATACGGTATGAAACTGTAATATTATCTCCACTTTTAAATGCAGGATGTTGTTTTTGCTCAGTAAGTTCGTTTTGAAGTGTTTTGATGATATCCATAACTTTAATTTTGATAATTTTACCCTAATTCGGGGTGCAATATTACACATTTTTTCTGAAACTAAAAAATTTTTGAGAAAAAAATCATTTTTTTTTACTTTAATTACTTCAATTGAATATAAATGTACAACTTTGAAAAAAAAATCGTACTGGTGAATTATAAAATTTTAACTGTCCTTTTCCTGTTTTCCTGTTTTTTTTCCTGTAATGAGAAAGATGAGCTTGGAGAATTGCTAAAAAGGGCTTTCGAATTCAAAGAAAAGCAAAATTACAGTAGTGCTCTTTTAGTATTTAAAGAAGCATTTGAAAAGGAAAAAAAATCCGAAAGAAAAGCAATGATTGCAAGAAATATTGGATTAATCTATTTGGTAAAAGAGGATAAAACTAATGCTGAACTTTACTTTAAAAAAGGGCTTAAATTTTCTGATAAATCGTCTTATTATCATCAAGTTAATGAAGTTGAATTGTTTTTAATTAAAAATAATAGTGAATTGGCGAAAAGAAAACTACTCGAAATGAGAAATTCATTCGCTGATTCAATGGAAGTTTATCAAATGTTGAGTTTTATTTATTCGGGTAGTTATAACGAAAACGATGAAGATTTAGATTTGTCCTTAGAAAATGCGCTTATTGCATACAAAATCAATGCAAATGTTGTCAATACCGATCAGTTAGCAAGCATCTATTTTTTGATGGATAAATACGAGGAAGCCGCCTCTTTATTTGTAAAATTAAAACAACAATTTCCTGAAAATAAAAGATATCAATTCGATTATGGACAAAGTTTGTATTTTAACGGAAAAGAAAAAGAAGGTCTGAAAGAAATGCAAGAAGCAGCAGAAAGAGATAGTGAGTGTAAAAATCGACTAAATGAAATAATAAGTGAATGAAAATACTTGGAAGAAAAGAAAAGGTGGACTTACCCGATTTTGGATTAATGAATATTTCGGTCAAAATTGACAGTGGAGCATATTCTTGTTCCATTCATTGTGAGTTTATAAAAGAAGTCAAAGAAGAAAAAAGTACTATTTTGAAAGTGGTTTTTCTAGACGACTCTTTACCAAAATATACTGGAGAAATTATAGAATTTAAACAGTACGAAAAGAAGAAAGTGAAAAGCTCTACTGGAGAAGTACAAGAAAGATTTTTTGTGAAAGTGAAAGTGAAACTATTTGAGGAGGAAATATTGACAGATTTTTCATTAACTCAACGAAATGGTTTAAAAAATCCAATTTTAATTGGAAGAAAAGTGTTAAATCGAAGATTTTTAATTGATACATCTAAAGTGAATTTATCCTCAAGTAATAAGAAAAATAAATGAAAATAGCTATATTATCTAGAAATTCTAATCTTTATTCAACTAAAAGACTAGTAGAAGCAGCTCAACAAAGTGGACACGAAGCTCATGTCATCGATCACTTGCTATGTAACATAGAAATTGAACAAAAAGGACCGTCTATATATTATAAAGAACAGTATTTAGAGGGCTTTGATGCCGTTATTCCACGTATAGGTGCATCGGTTACTTTTTATGGTACTGCGGTTGTTCGTCAATTTGAAATGATGAATGTGTTTTCAGTAGTGAGTTCAAGAGGAATTGTCCATTCAAGAGATAAATTAAGATGTTTACAAGTGTTATCTAAAGAAGGCATTGGTTTACCCAAAACAGTTTTTACCAACTATTCAAGAAATGTGGAACATGTCGTTGAATCAGCTGGTGGTGTTCCTGTGGTGTTAAAACTTTTAGAGGGAACACAAGGTTTAGGTGTGGTATTAGCTGAAAATAGAAATGCCGCAAAATCAGTGTTGGAAGCTTTTAATGGTCTAAAAGCCAGAGTAATTGTTCAAGAATTTATCAAAGAAGCAAAAGGAGCAGATATTCGTGCTTTTGTTGTAGATGGAGAAGTAGTTGGTGCTATGAAAAGACAAGGATTAGCTGGTGAATTTCGTTCAAATTTGCACAGAGGGGGAAGTTCTGAAAATATTGAATTGACGGTAGAGGAAAGATATACGGCAATCTTAGCAGCAAAAGCTGTCGGTCTTGGTGTTGCGGGTGTTGATATGTTACAATCAGAAAGAGGTCCGTTGGTTTTGGAAGTCAACTCTTCGCCGGGTTTAAAAGGTATTGAAAGCACTACTGGAAACGATATTGCAGGGAAAATTATTCAATATATTGAGAAAAACGTAAGACATTAGAGACGATGTATTCCAAACATAAAAAAATGATGATTTTAGGTAAAGAAATTTTACCTGGGAAAGGAGCACAATTGAGTTTGGACGTAGCAAAATTGCATACTACAACGCCTATTTTAATTCCTGTTATTGTTGAAAGAGCGAAAATTGACGGCCCAACGGTTTTAATTATGGCAGGATTACATGGAGATGAAATCAATGGAATTGAAGTTGTAAGGAGAATTATTCAAAAAAAGTTTAATAAACCCAATACTGGAACAATTATTTGTTTGCCAGTGTTTAATATTTTTGGATTTTTAAATATCAGACGAGAATTACCTGATGGGAGAGACTTAAACAGAAGTTTCCCCGGAAGTGAAAACGGTTCATTGGCTTCTCAGTTTGCATATCATTTCATGAAAGAAATCATGCCTCACGTTGATTATGTCATTGATTTTCATACGGGTTCGGCTCAACGTTCAAATTTTCCACATATACGCTGTGTATTTGAAGATCAAGAAAGTGTGGAATTAGCGAAAATATTTAATCCACCTTTTATTTTAAACTCATCTTATATCTCCAAAACAATTAGGGAGTCGGTAAAAAAACTTGGAAAAAAAATATTGCTTTTTGAAGGTGGAAAAGCTAATAACATTGACGAAATGGTTGTTGAAGAGGGCGTAAATGGTGTAAAAAGATTTTTGCAATACTTAGGAATGAAAAGTTTTAAAATTGATATTTCAAAAGACAGAACTCCAGTATTTTTAAAAGAAAGTAAGTGGTTGCGTTCACCTAATTCAGGAATGTTTCATAGTGTGGTTAAAAATGGAGCAAAAGTAAATAAAGGTGAGGTAATTGGAATGATTACAGATCCTTACGGAAGGATGAATCGCAAAGTGAGGGCGACAAGTACAGGATATATTATTTGTTTAAACGAAGCTCCTTTGGTTTACAAAGGCGATGCAATCTTTCATATTGGTAAAGAACTTAAAATAGATGAAAATGGAACAAAATAAATGGAAAAAGTATTTAAAAATTATGGCTATTGTTTTGGTCATTTCTACGTTGGTGTTTATTCTTTTTTATAAAATGAATTCTTCTAATAGAATTTTACAAAATGAAAGAGAGATTCTAAAAAATGAAATTGTTCGTTTAAAAACAGAAGTTGATGCAGTCAATAAAAAAGTAAAAAAGACTCGCTTCTCAAGAGATTCCTTATATCACGTTCTTTTACCGTACATGCCTTATGAAAGTATGGTCAAATCCACGGCTCAACGCGATTCAATTGCTCGTTTATTGCCTTTTAAATATGGAGAAGCAGTGGTGGTGATGCCCGACTCTGTGAAAGGAATTATTGACGGTATTGTTTATGGAGGAAATCAGTTTGAAAGTTATGTTAAATTTAAAGTATTACTGAAAGATCAAAAATATGTTGAGGTATTACCTACGCACCTTCAATCTTTAAATAAATAATGGTTTTATGACCGACAAAGAACGACGTGTGTTGACGATTTCGATGGTCGTCAGCATGTTTTTATGGGGTTTAAGTTGGCCGTCAGCAAAAGTAATTACTTATTATGCAAGCCCAATTAATCTCGTTATTTACCGTTATATTATTGTTACTTTTACCTTATTACCTATTTTATGGTATTTCAAAATAAAAATTCTTTTACCCCTCAAAGCCATACCTTATGTTTTGTTTTCGGCTTTTTTATTGGCTTTGTATAGTGTAGTAATGTTTAAAGGGTTGAAAGTTGGTTTTGCTGGAGCTGGTGGAGTTTTTGTAACTACATTAAACCCAATTATGGCCTATATGCTGGCGTTACTTATTCAAAAAAAAATCCCTTCAATAAATGAAAGTGCGGCTTTGTTTCTTGGTTTAATAGCAGGAATGACGTTATTAGAGATTTGGAAAAATAGTGACGAGTTGTGGCTGGCAGGAAATTTATTATTTTTATTAGCGGCTTTTATTTGGGCTTTAATGAGTAGAGTAACTGCTCTTTCTTCTCGTTTTGGTTCTGCCTTTAGTTTTAGCTTTTGGATGTATCTTTCTACTTTTTTGATATTAATTCCTTTGATGGATTTTAGTGAAATACAAATTACAATACAAAAAAGCGATTTTTTATTTTGGAGTAATTTATTTTTTGGTGGTGCAATCGTAACTAGTTTGGCTACCAGCATTTATTTTTATGCAACCACAAAATTAGGTTCTGAAAAGGCAAGTAGTTTTATATTTTTAGTTCCATTTTCCGCAGGGATTTCTTCTTGGCTTCTTTTAGGTGAGAAGTTTGAAATACATACTCTCATTGGTGGTACAATAGCTATTTTGGCCGTTTATCTTTTACAAAAGAGAAAAAAAGCTTGATAGAGTAATTTTTTTTTATTTATTTCGTGAAAAAATATTTTTGATAAATCAGCTGATGAAATTGGTCAAACTGCATAGTGGAAAAAAATTAGATTTGTATTCGGCGAATGTCCAGACGGAATTGGAATTGCCTCTCTTACCTTTTTCTCTCAGTGCAGGTTTTCCCTCTCCAGCATTGGATTTTGTGGATATTTCTATCGATTTAAATAAACATTTGATTGAACATCCTTCTGCTACCTATTACGGTAGGGTGCAGGGGGAGTCAATGAAAGATGCAGGGATTAATGACGGTGATTTAGTTATTATTGATAGAAGCGTAGAGCCAATAGACGGAAAAATTGCAGTTTGCTTTTTAGATGGAGAGTTTACTTTAAAAAGAATTTGTTACAAAGGAATTGAATTGTGGTTGATGCCTGAAAATAACAAGTATAAACCGATTAAAGTGGAAGAAGACAACCAGTTATTGATTTGGGGAGTGGTTACCTACGTGATTAAAAAAACCCTTTGAGTGATGTATGCCTTGGTGGACTGCAATAATTTTTATGTTTCCTGCGAACGTGTTTTTCGTCCAGATTTGATTGGAAAACCTGTTGTGGTATTATCTAATAATGACGGTTGTATTATCTCTAGAAGCAACGAAGCCAAAGCATTAGGGGTGCCAATGGGAGCTCCTTGTTTTGAATATAAATCCCTTTTTGAACAGCATCAGGTAAAGGTTTTTTCAGCCAATTTTGCCTTATATGGTGATATGAGCCATAGAGTAATGCAAATTTTGGAGGAATATAGTCCAGAAACGGAAATTTATAGCATAGATGAGATTTTCCTTAAACTAGATGGTTTTGATTATGTTGATATGGTCGAGTATGGAAAAAATATGCAACAAAAAGTACTTCGTTGGACAGGAATTCCTATCAGCGTGGGCATTGCTTCCACAAAGGCGTTGGCAAAAGTGGCGAATAAAATAGCGAAAAAATTTCCAGATAAAACACAGCATGTCTATCATATCCAAACAGATGAACAACGAATCAAGGCACTAAAATGGTTGCCTGTAGGAGATGTGTGGGGAATTGGACGACAATATACTAAAAAATTGATTGCCTTAGGAGTCAAAACTGCCTACGATTTCACTTGTATGGATACCGCTTGGATTAAAAAAAATATGGCTATTGTTGGGGTGCGTTTACATCGAGATTTACGAGGCATACCAACCCTTCTTTTGGAACAAATGCACGTCTCAAAAAAGAATATTGCTACCACTCGTTCGTTTGAAAAAAATTATACCGATTGGAACCAACTTCGTGAACGAGTAAGCACTTTTGCTGTTTCTTGTGCAGAAAAACTTAGAAAACAGAAATCTTGCTGTAATGTGTTGATGGTTTTTGTACATACCAATGGACATAGAAAAGACCTCCCTCAATACAGTAGAAATATAGTTGTTAAACTACCTTATCCCACTAATTCAGGAATTGAACTTGTAAAGTTTGTTTGTTTTGCTTTGGGAAAAATATATAAAGAAGGATATGCTTATAAAAAAGCAGGGGTAATTGTGCAGGATTTTACTCCGGAAAATTGTGTTCAACAAAAAGTGTTTGAGAATAGAAACGAAAAACACATTCCTTTGATGAATACAATGGATAAAATAAATAGTATGTACGGACAACAAAAAATCCGTTTGGCAGCTCAAGATTTAAGAAGAGTTTGGAAAATGAAACAAGAAAAATTGTCTCCTAGATATACCACAAAACTTTCAGATATTTTATTGATTAAGTGCTAATAACCTGAGTTCGATAGTAAAATTGGATTGACTACGATACCACCCTTAAAGTGTGTCTAAAAAAAAGGATTAAGATAAAGAAGTGTCTTGAAAAAGTTAGATTTTTGGGTATAATAGACATTTTTAATGGTTTTTTTTAGACGTTGTCTTCTAATGGACATTTTTAATGGTATTTATTTTTATCCATTTTGAGTTTGTATTTGTTTTATTCCAAACTTTGCAAAATCTGTAAAAACGGAAATAGGCTCTGCTGGGGAGCAACCTATCAGGGATATTACAGATGTTCGACGAAAATGTCATTCAATGGGTTGTGTTAATATACAATCCATTGATATTTTTAGAGAACTTTATGCCTTCAAAAACCCATCTATAAATTTCATTTTTCTTTTTAATGACATTCCGTTGTGGTTTCTTAATTTGTTTTTAAGATCTGCAAAATGACCATCAATTGCATTGGTTGTATTTGGGATTTTAAGGTCATCATAATCATGCCAAGTAAATAACCAAGGTAAGTTGTTTTTCAAACTACGATAAGCACTCCTTAATTTTTTATGAGTATAAAAGGACTTGCTTGTTAATGGATTTGTGGTTCTTTCATTCAAGAAGTTTTCCCATTTTTCAAACCATAATGATAAAGCTCCTTCAAATGATTCTTTATCTGTTTGTTTCATCAAATCTATTACCTTCATTAATTCTTGTGCAGCTTTTAACTTTGGTTTTTTAGTTAAATATCTTCTAATAATTGAAGACGGGTGGAACTGGCACATTTGAACAGGAATGTGAGGAAAACTTTGAATAAGTCCCTTCCTACCATCGCAAACAATAGCATCAATGGTAAAACCTCTTTTTTGTAGCTCTTTAACTCCTTGAATATATAGTACATTGGTCTCATTTTTAACATAATACTTCAATAAATTTTCTTTACTTATGGCATCTTTGAAAAGCATTACACCAAAATTACGCCCCCAGTACGTAGTATCCATCAAAACAATAACCTTTCGAGCCTGCGAAAACGTGTTTTCAATTTTGTGGGCATCTAAACGTCTTTGAATTGTTTTGATAGAGCAATTATATTTCTTTGATAGCTGTAAATAGGTTTGTTTGCCAAGAGTATATTCTTCCCAAATTTGAACATTAGCAAGCCTTTCACCTCCTATAAATTGTTTGCCACAAAGTGAACATTTATAACGTTGAACACCATTTATAAATCCATATTTTTGAGTAAATCCTTTATTACAGTAAAAGCATTTTTTTTATTCATGACCTTTGATTTGCCTCAAAGCTAATAAACATAGTGCTTCCCAAGTATTTTACCATTAAAAATGTCCATTAAGCCGATTTTTGCAAATCGAAACGAAAAATAAACTCAGTCAAGACAATGGTAAAATTAAACAAAAAACAGTTGTCAGAAGCAATTCAGAATGAACAAATGAAACTAGAAAATTTTTTAATAAAGCACTTTTTACTTCCCAATAGTCAGTAAGCTTTCAAATTTCACTTCATCCAATGCAAATTTCGGCTGTACATAAAAATAAAAATTCCAGAAAAAATTACTGAAAAAATCACAATAAAACTCGGTACATCACTTGGAGGAACACTCACATAAATGGAAGAAATAGACAGCAAATTGTAAATAATATATAAATGAAAGCCATTTTTTATACCTTGATACATTTTTAGTACTCCATAAAAACCTAATGCGAATGAAGCGATTAAAATAAATTCATGCATATAGAAATTGTCGTTGGTAAACTGAGTTATTTTTGCTAATTTTTCAAACAATTCAGTAAAACCGCTTCCTGATTGATTGACCATATCACTTAATTGCTGCATTTCCTGCAACACGACATTTAACTCATCTTGACTAAGTGGTCCTTTAAGCAGATTTACAATATTCCCAATCAAATTAAACCCTGTTGATATAAAACTTAATATGCACAATACCAACAAAAAAGTGGGTCTTTTTGGATTTGAATTTACTTCTTCACTATTTTCCATAAGTCATTTTTTACAAAATAAATACTTTTTTCTATATTTTCACCAAGAAATACATCGTTTTCAACAAAAGCTACCTTTTTACGGTATTCAGAATAAAGTTTTTCTAATAGTGGTGAACTTTTTAAAGGTCTTCGAAATTCAAATGCTTGAGCTGCGGTCATCAATTCTATTGCTTGAATAGTATAGACATTTTGAATGATTCGATACAATTTTGTAGCTGCATTTGCTCCCATACTAACATGATCTTCTTGCCCGTTTGAGGAGTCGATGCTGTCAATACTTGCAGGTGTACAAAGTTGTTTGTTTTGGCTAACAATTGAAGCAGCTGTATATTGTGGAATCATAAAACCAGAATTTAAACCCGGGTTTTTTGCTAAAAAAGGAGGTAAATCACGAGTTCCAGAAATTAATTTATAAATCCTTCTTTCGGAAATTGATGCCAATTCAGCCATTGCAATAGCTAAAAAATCCATTGTCATTGCTAAAGGTTGACCATGAAAATTTCCAGCAGAAACGACTTGATCTTCATCAGGAAATATTGTTGGATTGTCTGTAACCGCGTTGATTTCCCTTTCCAAAATGTTTTTAGAGTAATTGATTACATCAAATGTTGCTCCATGAACTTGTGGAATACATCGAAAAGAGTAGGGGTCTTGTACATGTTCTTTTTTTCTTTGTATCAATTCACTTCCTTCAATTATTTTTCGTATTTGCGAAGCCACCTTAATCTGACCTTCTTGATTTCTTATAGTATTGACATTTTCTTGAAATGGCTCAATTCTACCATCATAAGCTTCTAATGACAAAGAGGAAATATAGTTGTATTGTTCAAAAATTTCTATCGATTTTGTTACCGCATAAGAAAAATAAGCCGACATAAATTGAGTGCCATTTAACAGTGCCAATCCTTCTTTTGATTGTAATTGCAGAATTTTTAAATTTAATTTTTGATTGAGATCTTTTGAGTAAATTTTTTGGTTTTGATAAACTACTTTTCCTTCATTAATAAGTGGTAAACACAAATGAGCAAGTGGAGCTAAATCACCTGAAGCACCCAAACTACCTTGTTGATAAACAACAGGATAAATATCATTATTGAAAAAATATAAAAGTCTTTCAACTGTATTTATATGCGTGCCTGAATTTCCTTTAGATAGACCTAAGATTTTAAGTAATAACATTCTTTTAACTATTTCATTAGGTACTTCTTCTCCTGTTCCACATGCGTGAGACAACATTAAATTATGTTGAAGTTTTCCTAAATCTTCTTTTGAAATAATCGTATTACATAAAGAACCAAAACCTGTATTTACTCCGTAAATTTTATTGGCTGTATCGTTTGTTTTACTGTTTAAAAATTCTCTACATTGCGTTATTTTGTCATTTATTTCAGGACTTAATTCTAAGTTTTTTTGTTGAAGTAAAATGTCAAAATCAATTAAAGATATCCAATGTTGTTCAATCATAGTTTTTAAATAAAAAAAGTTCAAATTTACAAAAGAAAAAACTTAGCTAAACTTAATTTTTGTAAAATTTCCACTGATTAACGCTGATACAAATTTTCTCTGCGAACATTTACGAAGAAAATCTACGAACATCTGCGGGCAAATACTTTCAATAACTATTTCCGAAATTGGACTAAATTGAATGTGAAAATAAAGAATGACGAGCCTTTCTTTGCTTCATTTTTTTTTTCGAAAAAAAGAAAGAATGTTTACTCTACAATTATGTTTAGTTAATAAATTCATATTTTGATAATCATAAACTAATTTTTTGTATCTTTGCACTCATTTTCAAAAAAATGCTTAAAGTTACATTACCAGACGGGTCAATAAAAGAATGTGAAAAAGGGATAACTTTTTTAGAGATTGCTAAAAGTATTTCTGAAGGTTTAGCACGTAATGTGTTAGCTGCTCAAGTCGATGGTGAAGTAATTGATTCTATGAGGACTTTAGAGAAAGATTGCCAGTTAAGTTTATTAACGTGGAAAGACGAAGGAGGGAAGTCCACCTTGTGGCATTCTTCAGCTCATTTAATGGCTGAGGCATTAGAATTTTATTATCCTGGAATTAAGTTGGCTATAGGTCCCTCAGTAACAAATGGATTTTATTATGATGTCGATTTTATGGATTATTCTTTCAAAGAAGAAGATTTAGTAAAAATCGAAGAAAAAATGAAGGAACTTTCCAAACAAAAAAATCCTTTTCAACGTAGAGTAGTTCCAAAAAACGAAGCTATTGCTTATTTTAAAGAAAAAAACGACCCTTATAAAGTAGAATTATTAGAAGAATTAGAAGATGGTCATATCACTTTTTATTCTCAAGGAAACTTTACCGATTTATGTCGTGGTCCTCATATTCCAGATACAAGTTATATCAAAGCCATTAAATTGATGAGTATCGCTGGTGCTTATTGGAGGGGAGATGAAAAAAACAAACAATTAACAAGAATTTATGGTATAACTTTCCCTAAACAGTCTGAATTAGAAGAATACCTTCATCGTTTAGAAGAAGCCAAAAAAAGAGACCATAGAAAATTAGGAAAAGAGTTAGAATTATTTACTTTTTCTCAAAAAGTAGGACAAGGATTGCCTTTGTGGCTGCCAAAAGGAGCTGAATTAAGAGAAAGATTAGAAAATTTCTTAAAAAAGACACAGAAAAAAGCAGGTTATCAACAAGTTATAACACCTCATATTGCTAACAAAGAATTGTACGTTTGTTCTGGTCATTACGAAAAATATGGTGAAGATTCTTTTAAAGCTATTTTAACACCTGATCCTAATGAAGAATTCTATTTAAAACCAATGAATTGTCCACACCATTGTGAGATATATAAATCTAAACCAAGGTCTTACAAAGATTTACCTGCTCGTTTTGCCGAATTTGGTACTGTTTATCGTTACGAACAATCGGGAGAATTACATGGATTAACAAGAGTAAGAGGATTTACTCAAGACGATGCTCATATTTTTTGTACCCCTGAACAAGTTAAAGAGGAATTTAAAAAAGTGATTGATATTGTGTTGTATGTGTTAAAAACCCTTGATTTTAAACAATTTAAAGCACAAATATCTTTAAGGTCTAAGGAAGATAGAAGCAAATACATCGGTTCAGAAGAAAATTGGATAAAAGCAGAAAACGCAATCATTGAAGCAGCGAACGAAAAGGAATTGTCCACTTTCATTGCTTATGGTGAAGCCGCTTTTTATGGTCCAAAATTGGATTTTATGGTTCAAGATGCTTTAGGTAGAGAATGGCAGTTAGGTACTATCCAAGTAGATTATAATTTACCTGAACGCTTTGAATTAGAATATATTGGAGCAGACAATCAAAAACACCGACCTGTAATGATTCATCGTGCACCTTTTGGGTCAATGGAGCGTTTTGTTGCGGTATTGTTGGAACATTGTGCAGGTGATTTTCCTTTATGGTTGAGTTCAGAACAAGCGGTTATTTTACCAATTAGTGAAAAATTTAATTCTTATGCGGAAGAAATTTCTTCTCAACTTGCTGACTTGGATATAAGAACAAGAATTGACGATAGAAATGAAAAAATTGGAAAAAAAATCAGAGATGCTGAATTGTCCAAAATACCATTTATGCTTATAATTGGTGAAAAAGAAATGAATGAAAAGACTTGTTCTGTTCGCCAGCGACATAAAGGTGATTTAGGTAATATGACTTTAATACAATTTTCTGATATTCTTAAAGAAGTTGTTCAGAATGAATTAGTTAAACTGTAAAATTGAATTGTTAAACAAATAAATGAGAAAAGAACCGAGAAATAGATTTCCAAAAAAAGAAGAAGAACTTCACCGTATCAATCATCGCATTACCGTTCGTGAGGTGCGTTTAGTTGTTGAAGGTCAAGAACCTATGGTTATTAATACTTCTGAAGCTATCAGAATTGCAGAGGAGCAAGAATTAGACCTTGTTGAGATTTCACCCAATGCCAGTCCTCCTGTATGTAAAATTTTAGATTATAGAAAATTTTTGTATAATCAAAAGAAAAAACAAAAAGAGCTGAAAGCCAAACAAAGTAAAATCGTAATCAAAGAAATACGTTTTGGTCCAAATACTGATGATCACGATTTTAACTTTAAATTGGTTCATGCAAAAAAGTTTTTAGAAGAAGGGAGTAAAGTGAAAGCGTACGTTTTTTTTAGAGGAAGAACAATCGTTTTTAAAGATAGAGGAGAAGTTTTATTGTTAAAATTTGCTCAAGAATTAGCAGAAATAAGTGTGTTAGAAGCTATGCCTAAATTAGAAGGTAAAAGAATGATTATCATGCTTAACCCAAAGAAAAAATAAAAAAATTCTATCCTATTTAGGATTGAAATAACAAATACAGTGTATAAACTTTTAAAACAAAAGAGAAGATGCCAAAAATGAAAACAAAATCTAGTGCTAAGAAGAGATTCACTATCACTGGAAGTGGGAAGATTAAAAGAAAGCATGCTTTCAAAAGTCATATCCTAACTAAAAAAAGCACAAAACAAAAGAGAAATTTAACTCATGCAGGACTAGTTCATAGTGCTGATGAAGCAAATATCAAATTACAATTGTGTTTAAGATAAGCGTTTGAATAATTCAAACCGGTAATGTTTAACCCGATTTGAAGTAACTAAGATTAGCAAAATGCTAACACTTCACGTCAAAAAAACTTAAAAATTATGCCAAGATCAGTTAATCATGTCGCTTCAAGAGCTAGAAGAAAAAACTTCTTGAAGCTTGCCAAAGGTTACTTTGGAAGAAGAAAAAACGTATGGACAGTAGCAAAAAATGCTATTGAAAAAGGTTTATTATATGCCTATTCCGGACGTAAACAAAAAAAGAGAAATTACCGCTCCTTATGGATTCAGCGTATTAATGCTGGTGCTAGAGAGCATGGAATGAGCTATTCTCAGTTTATGGGAGCTGTTCACAAAAGCGGACTGGAGCTAAATCGTAAAGTTTTAGCTGATTTAGCAATGAATCACCCAGTTGCATTTAAAGCAATTGTGGATACTGTCAAAAAGTAAATTGTTCAATTACACTGTATTGTATGGAGGCTGTCCGAAAAGGACGGCCTTTTTTTTTATTTTTTTTATTTTTATGTTGTTTTGTAAAAAATTTCATTAATTTTACCCTAAATTTTAAGTTATATATTATGTCAGCAGCTTTTGGATTTACAGTATTCTTATTAATTGGAGGAATGGCGTTTTGGATGTTGTTCTTTTTGTTAGGATTTGTCGTTCCTTTTTGGATTTCTTTAGGTGTTTTTCAAATGTTACGTCCAAAAAAGGTCTTTGACGACGAGCTTATAAACGATTAGAAAATATAATTTTTTAAAAAATATATGGTCTGTTTGAGTAAACTTAAACAGACTTTTTTTTTACATACAATGAAACATTTGATAGTTGGTCTAGGCAATCCTGGTGATGAATATTCAAATACAAGACATAATATCGGTTTTAAAATAGCTGATTATTTTTCAAATGAACACCAAGTCACTTTTTCTTTACAAAAATTAGCAAATGTTTGCGAACTTTCAATTAAAGGAAACAAAATAATCCTCATTAAACCTAATACTTACATGAATTTGAGTGGTAAAGCAGTGAATTATTGGATGCAAAAAGAAAAAATTCCCGTTGAACAAATTTTAGTAATTACTGATGACATTGCTTTGCCCTTTGGGAAGTTAAGAATGAAAGGAAAGGGCTCGGCGGGTGGTCATAATGGACTTAGTAATATTGAAAATACTTTACAAACAAATAATTATTCTCGCTTACGTTTTGGTATAGGAAATGAATTTCATAAAGGAAAACAAGTCGATTATGTATTGGGTGAATGGAGTGATTATGAATTAGAAACATTAAATGAACGAATCAAACTTGCTTATGAATTTTGTAAATTGTGGGTTTTACAAGGCACGGAAAAAGCAATGAATCAAATGAATAATAGTTAATCTTTTTTTTTCTTTTAATTGACTATTTTCTTCCTTTTGATTTAAAAGTCATTCTATTTGAAGTATTTTTTTTTGTAGATTTTTTTCTTTTATCGGGATTATTTCCAACGTCTTTACTCAATAATTTGACTTTAGGTTTTCCTTTTATTTGTTTGTTATTTGTAGCGTTGTTTAATCCTAATTTTGATTTTTCTGTATTAACTTTTGTTTTTCCTTTTTTAGAATGGGTATTTATGTTTTTTTTATCGTTTGAATTGGAATGTTCTAACATTTTTGAAAGAATTTCTAGCTCATCTGAATTTAAATCTCTCCATTCTCCAAGAGGTAATCCTTTTAACTCGATATTCATAATTCTAATACGCTCAAGTTTTAATACATTGTAACCAAAATGTTCACACATTCTTCGAATTTGTCGATTTAATCCTTGAATAAGTGTTATTTTGAAAATGGTATTTGTTTCTTTTGAAATCTTACACTTTTTTGTAACTACACCTAACATTGGTACTCCTTTTGATATAGCTAGTAGATGCTGGTCTGAAAGAGGTTTATCAACAGTAACGAGATATTCTTTCTCATGATTATTCCCAGCTCTCAATATTTTATTTACTACATCACCATCGTTCGTTAAAAAAATTAATCCTTGTGAATCTTTGTCTAATCTCCCAATAGGAAAAATTCTTGAACTGTGATTTACAAATTGCACTATATTATCTTTTACCCCTTCTTCAGTAGTTGATGTTATTCCTTTTGGTTTATTTAATGCAATAAAAATTAAATTTTCGTCTTTTTTAGGTTCAAGTTCAATTCCATTTACTTTTACTATGTCACCTGATTTAACTAGAGTTCCAATTATTGCTTTTTTACCATTTATTATTACATTTCCTTGTTCAATAAAACGATCGGCTTCTCTTCTAGAGCAAATTCCACCTTCACTAATAAATTTATTTAACCTTACGTATTTTTCTTTCATTTTTGCAGAATAATTTTTAATAATACCAATATTTATTAAAAAAACAAAAATAAAATCCCGATATTAACATCAATCAATATCGGGATTTATATATTTTTGAAATAGTTTTCTACTGTGCTGAAGTTTCTTCTTTTCTTTCTGGTTTTGGTAAAAGAACTTTTCTAGACAATTTCCATTTGCGTGTCTTAGGATCTTTACTAACCACTTTAAATTGAACAATATCTCCTTCTTTACATACATCTTCCATCTTAGCGATTTTGTCCCACGAAAATTCGGAAATATGAATTAAACCATCAGTTCCTGGTATAATTTCTACAAAACAACCATAAGCTTGTAACGATTTAATTTTACCTTCGTAAATTTCACCCTCTTCAACTAAACGAGGAAAAGCAATATTTCTAACTCTTGTCACAGCTTCAAGCATAGAGTCAGCGTTTTTAGACAGAATTTGAACATAACCCTCTCCACTAGGTAACTCCTCAATATTGATGGTAGTCCCTGTTTCTTTTTGTAGGGCTTGAATAATTTTTCCACCTGGACCTATAATTGCACCTATTGTATCATTAGGTACGGTAATAGCTTCAATTCTTGGAGTTTGAGGCTTCATCTCAGTGTTAGGTGCAGAAAGGGTTTCAGTAATCTTATTTAAGATATGTAATCTGCCTTCTTTTGCTTGATTAAGTGCTTGATTCAATACCTCGTAAGGCAAACCATCTACTTTGATGTCCATTTGACAAGCGGTAATCCCTTTACTAGTACCTGTAACTTTAAAATCCATATCTCCTAAATGGTCTTCATCACCTAAAATATCGGATAATATTGCAAATTTACCTTCATCTGCTACTAAACCCATTGCAATCCCAGAAACAGGTGCATGAATTGGAACTCCTCCATCCATTAAAGCTAATGTACCTGCACAAACGGTTGCCATTGAGGAAGATCCATTAGATTCTAAAATATCAGAAACCAAACGAATAGTATAAGGAAAGTCTTTTGGTAAAACAGGTTTTAATGCACGCAATGCCAAATTACCGTGTCCTACTTCTCTTCTTGATGTTCCTCTTAATGGTTTCGCCTCACCTGTAGAAAAAGGAGGGAAATTATAATGTAATAAAAATTTTTCAGTTCCTTGAAATGTTGCACCATCAATCAATTGTTCATCTAGTTTCCCACCTAATGTTAATGTAGTTAAAGATTGTGTTTCACCTCTTGTGAAAACTGCAGATCCATGAACCATTGGTAAATAGTTGACTTCACTCCAAATTGGACGAATTTCATCAAATTTTCTACCATCTAATCTTTTGCTTTCATGTAACATCACATGCCTTACTGCTTTTTTCTTCACTTCTGAAAAATAAGTTGAGATAAATGAAGTGAATTCTTTTAATTCTTCTTCGTTGTATTGAGCTTTAAATTCTTCTTTGATAGCGTCAAACAATTCACTTCTTTTTGCTTTTGAAGATAGCTCCATACGAGCGACTTCTTTACATTTATCCATACATTCAGCATACACTTTAGCTTTCAATTCATCATTGTGTTTTTCATGCTGATAAGTTCTTTTAGGATAGGATGTTGGGATTTTAGCCGCTAAATCCAATTGAAATTGACATTGTTTTTTAATTTCATCGTGTGCTAACTTGATGGCTTCTATCATTTCTTCTTCAGAAATTTCTTTCATTTCCCCTTCAAGCATTACTATATCCTTCGCACTTCCTGCTATCATTATATCTATATCAGACATTTGTAATTCAGCTAAAGTTGGATTCACAATTAATTTTCCGTCAACTCTACCAATTCTAACTTCAGACATTGGACCATTGAAGGGTATATTTGAAACAGCAATTGCACTTGATGCAGCTAAACCACATAATGCATCTGGTAAATGAACGCCATCGTAAGCTAATAATTGAATCATTACTTGAACTTCCGCATGATAATCATCGGGAAATAAAGGTCTTATTGCTCTATCAACTAATCGCATAATGAGTACTTCTGTGTCAGAAGGTCTTGCTTCTCTTCTTAAAAAGCCACCTGGAAAACGTCCAGCAGCGGCATATTTTTCTCTGTAATCAACGGTAAGAGGTAAAAAATCTACTCCATCTTTTGCATCGATTGCAGCCACAACGGTAGCTAACAATACGGTGTTGCCCATTTGTAACACTACAGAGCCATCAGCTTGTTTAGCCAATTTTCCTGTCTCGATGGAGATTTCTTTTCCCCCTGTAATGATGGACATTTTTGTTCCTATATTCATATTTATTTATTATTTACAAATTATTAAAAAAGAAAGGCAACTGAATATTTCAATTGCCTCTTTTTTGTTACAAAAATTACTGAAAAGTCAATATTATCGACGTAATCCTAATTCTTTTACAATAGCTCGGTAACGGGAGATGTCTTTGAATTTTAAATAATCCAATAAACTTCTTCTTTTACCAACCAACAATTGAAGAGCACGTTGTGTATTGTAATCGTGACGATTTTTTTTCAAATGCTCTGTTAAATGACTAATTCGGTACGAAAATAAGGCAATTTTACCTTCAGATGAACCGGTGTTAGTTTCAGAACCTCCGTATTTTGCGAAGATTTCTTTCTTTTTTTCTGGTGCTAAATACATGCAAAAATTAATTCAATGTTTATTATGTAATTCTCCAAACTTTTCGGAAAACGATGCAAATTTAATCAAAATTATTTAATTAATTGTTTAATTTTATTATTAATTTTCGGAAAACCTCTTAATTTAACAAAAACTTTATAATAAAACTGGATAATAAATGAAGAGGTAATTTGTTGCAAAGTTATTAACAAATGTTGACATTATCCGATAACTTATTAATTTTGTAACATGAGTGATTATATCGTATCTGCTAGGAAATATCGTCCACAAACTTTTGATACTGTTGTTGGTCAACATAGCATTACTACGACTCTTAAAAATGCAATCAAACAAAAACACCTCGCACAAGCTTTTTTATTTTGCGGTTCAAGAGGTGTTGGAAAAACGACTACAGCTAGAATTTTAGCTAAAACAATCAATTGTTTTAATTTGACAGAGCAAATTGAAGCGTGTGATCAATGTGATAGTTGCAAATCCTTTAATGAGGGTGCTTCACTTAACGTTTATGAGTTAGATGCCGCTTCAAACAATTCAGTTGATGATATAAGGAATTTAATAGATCAGGTTCGTATTTCACCTCAATTGGGAACACATAAGGTATATATAATCGATGAGGTGCACATGCTTTCTTCTCAAGCTTTTAATGCTTTTCTTAAAACTCTAGAAGAACCACCTGCCCACGCTATTTTTATTTTAGCGACTACAGAAAAGCATAAAATCATACCAACCATATTATCTCGTTGTCAGATTTTTGATTTTTCTCGCATACAAGTCAAAGACATTTCCACTCATTTAGCATATATTTCTAGTAAAGAAGGGATAGATTCGGATCCTGAAGCACTGCATTTAATTGCTCAAAAAGCCGATGGTGCTTTGAGAGATGCATTGTCCATCTTTGATCAAATTGTTACTTTTTGTGGTAATCAAATAACCTATAAAGCAGTAATTGACAATCTTAATATTTTAGATTATGAATATTATTTTAAAGTGGTAGAATCTGTATTAAAAAATGATATTCCTGCTTCTTTAATCATATTAAATGATATAATTCAAAATGGATTTGATGCTCATTTGTTTTTAGTTGGTTTAGCTGAACATTACAGAAATTTACTCCTTTGTAAGGATAAAAGAAGTGTTGCACTACTTGAAGTTGTTGAAACAGTTCAAAATAAATATAGTCAACAAGCAGAAAATTTTTATCCTTTTGAAATTCAAGAATCCATTTCCATATTAAATAAAGCAGATCTCGATTATAAACAATCAAAAAATCAAAGATTATTAGTTGAATTAGCCCTTATGCAATTGTGTTCTTTAAAAGAAGAACAAAACGAAAAAAAAAAAGACTGAGGTCAAGAATTAAAATTCTATCTTTTCCAGGACAAGTAATAAAAGCCACTTACGAACAAAATAAAAAAGTTGATTCAAACGAAAGTTTAAGTGTTGTTTTAAAAGTTAGAGAAAAATCATCAACACCTACAGGAAACAATGTCAATTATCTATTGAACGTAAACGATTCGTTAAAACAAATTGAACAAGAAAAAAAAGTTCCTAAAGAAATAATTTATAAAAATAAAAAAGAGATTTCAAAAGACCTATTAATTCTAAATTGGAAAAAATATATTCAACAGTTAAAAGATGAAGGCCATGAAGCATTTTTTAATATATTAAATAAAACAGATCCTTATTTAAAAGATGTTTCAGAAATTTATTACAATATAGAGGAAAAAGCACATTTTGAACTAATTAAAAATCATCATAAAGAAATTGAAAATAATTTAAAAATATTATTAGAGAACGACCTTTTAAATTTACATTTCAACTTACTAAGTGAAGATTCACAGAGAAACAGAAAACTTAATTCTAGAGAACTTTTTGAAGAATTGTCCAAAAAAAATGCAAATTTATTGTTCTTGAAACAAATATTTAATTTGGATATTGAGTAAAGTTGTTTTTACATTTTCATTTTAAAAGCTAAAATAAAAAATTGAAAATCAGACAAAAAAACAAGCATTTAGCACAAAAAAAACTTTATTTGTCAAATTAGCTAAATGGCGTATTTTATACATTAAGTAAAACTTGTAACTTTGTTTAAAAATATTTTTTATGATTAAAATTGCATTAGCTGAAGATAATTCTCTTTTAGCAACAAGTATAATTGAAAAGTTATCTTTTTTTCCTGAAGATTTAAAATTCAAGTTTAGAGGAATAAATGGGCAAGATTTTTTAGATAAATTAGAAAAAGACAGTAATATTGATGTTGTATTATTAGACATTCAAATGCCTGTAATGAATGGAATTGAAGCGTGTAAAATAATTTCTGAAAAATTCCCTCATATAAAAATTATAATGTTAACCGTTTTAGATGATGAAGTACATATTTTTCATTCTATCCAAGCAGGTGCAAATGGATATATTTTAAAAGATGAAAATCCAAAGATTTTATTTGAAAGTATTATTGAAATTATGAATGGTGGAGCTCCAATGTCTGCTGGTATTGCTCTAAAAGCATTAAAATTGCTAAGAAATCCAATCGAAGAAAAGGAAGAAATCTCAATAGAAAAATTTGATTTAAGTATCAGAGAAACAGAAGTTTTAACTTTACTCAGCAAAGGTTTTGATTATAAAAATATCGCTGAAAGACTATTTATTTCTCCCTCCACTGTCAGAAAACACATTGAAAATATTTATCAGAAACTTCAAGTCCACAATAAAGTGGAAGCCATTCAAAAAGCAGGTAAACATCGATTGGTTTAGTTTTTCAAAAATACACTTTTAAGTTCCCTTTGTTCAGTTATATAGTAAACTAAAGAGTTAAAAAGTAATAATGAAATTTTTTTTTTGAACTAAAATTATATTTGAATTTTATCCAATCCGTCAAACATTTTAAAAAATATTCAATTTATACCATGTTTTCAAAATATAAATTTAAAGATTAATAATTTATTTAAGATAATCATTATTTTTGCACCACATGAATTTTCAAAACGACATTATTCTTAGAACTGTAAAAGGAGAAAAAATTGAACGCTATCCAGTTTGGTTAATGCGTCAAGCGGGTAGAATTTTACCCGAATATAGAAAAGTAAGGTCTTCATTGTCTGGTTTTAAAGAGCTTGTTGAAACACCTGAGTTTGCTGCTGAAGTTACAATTCAACCAGTTGAAATTTTAGAAGTTGATGCTGCCATTTTATTTTCTGATATTTTAGTAGTTCCTGAAGCTATGGGACTCAGCTATCAAATGTTAGAAAAAACAGGTCCTTGGTTTGAGAAAAAGATTCGTTCATTTGATGATTTAACTTTTGCTAATGCAAATATTGATATCAACGATCGTTTAGGATATGTTTTTGATACAATTAAATTAGTTCAAAAAAACTTAAATAAAAGGGTTCCTTTAATAGGTTTTTCTGGAGCACCATGGACAATTTTTTGTTATATGGTGGAAGGTTCAGGTTCAAAAACTTTTTCTGAATCAAGAAAATTATTATATACTCAACCAGATTTGGCACATGAATTGTTAAGTCGTATTACTAAAGTTACCATTCAGTATTTGAAAGGTCAAATTAAAGCTGGTGTTGATATGTTACAAGTTTTTGATTCATGGGCAGGAATTTTAGGAAAAGAACAATATTCTACTTTTAGTTTACCGTATTTAAAATTAATTGCCGACGAGATTGAGGAAGTTCCCTTAACTTTATTTTGTAAAGGTGCTTATTCTTCTATTGAGCAAATTGCACAATTAAATTGCAACACAATTGGATTGGATTGGAATATGGACATTCAAGAGGTTAGAAATATTGTTGGTGAAAGTCGAACTATACAAGGGAATTTGGATCCTTGTGTTTTATATGCTGAAAATAAAATGATTGAAAATGAAACAAAAAAGATGTTAGACTCGTTTAAGAGCCGAAGACATATTGTGAATTTGGGTCATGGTGTATATCCTGATACAAATCCAGAAAAAGTAAAAACCTTTATAAAAACAGTTAAAGAATATGAAATCAAAAGCTAAATCTATTGTAAGTCTAACTTTAGTTCTTACATTATACACTTTGCCATTAATGGCTCAAAAAAAAGGTGATAAAAATGCAACTAACAAAAAACCTGAAGTTGAAACAGATAATTTAGTTGAAAACGGAAGTTTTGAAGCAACGGTAAGTAAACCAAAAAAATTAGGAGGCATTGACTTGGCAACAGGATGGGTCTCTCCAACAGGAGCAAGAGCGGATTTATTTATGGGATCTAATAAAGTTCCTGAAATTTCTGTTCCAATTAATATTTATGGTAAAGAAGAAGCTCAAGAAGGTGAAAATTATGCTGGAATAGTTAATTATTCTTATGGCGATAAAATGTTTAGAACATATATAATGGCCAAATTAAAAACACCATTAAAAAAGGGTCAAAAATATTGTGTGAGTTTTTATATCTCATTGGCTGAATTGTCAAAATATTCATCGAATAGTATTGGAATGCATATCTCTAAAAAACCATTTGGTACTGATGCCAAAACAAGTATTATAGATAAAACGCACATACAGCATAAAGACAATAAAATTTTTAATGCCATGTATAATTGGGATAAGGTATGTGGAACTTTTGAAGCTGATGGTGGTGAAAAACATGTTACCATTGGAAATTTTAATAATAACGACCAAACAAAATATGAGCGTAATAAGAAAAACGATTTTAAAGGAACCCCTATTATTTCTGCTTATTATTATGTGGATAATGTTTCTGTTACTCCTCTTGAAGAAGGAAAAAAATGTGATTGTTTAGCTAATGAAGAAAAGGAAGTTTCAACTACTATTTATGCTGAAGCGATAATGTTAAAAGATGATATGACAGATAAAGAAAAGATTGAAGCTCAAACAAGTTATTTTGCTGCAGGGAAAAATATGCTTCAACCGAATGCACAGTCTTCTTTAGACATTATCGTTGACCTATTAAAGAAAAACCCTTCTTGGAAAATTGAAATTACTGGTTATAACGACGAAGATGAAAGAGATATTGCTCGTGAAAATCCTCTATTTGAAGATATGGATTTAAAAAGAGTTGAAGTGGTTGAAAGATACCTTAACGATAAAGGAATTAATTCATCGAGAATTGTGAAAAAAATTGGTGAAGTAAGTGATGTAAATCCAAAAATCATTTTTAACGATTCTGATGATCTTAAAAAAGCTAAAACTAGAAGGGTTTCCTATAAAGTAGTGGAATAGAATGGTTTGATTTTCTTTAGAAAGACGCTTTTTAGGCGTCTTTTTTTTATAAAAAACATTTCGAAATGAAGTTTACTGTTGGTGAAAAAGTGAGTTTCTTAAATCAAAAAGGCAATGCTGTCATATTAAATATCCTTTCGTCTAAAGAAGTTTGGATTAGAGATGAAGATGGTTTTGAAATGAAATACCCAGTAAATGAGTTGGTTAAAATTCATTCTGAAATTGTTTTAAATGAAATAATAACGTATTCGAAAGATAATATTAATCAAAAAAATACTCCAACTTATTCCATAATTCACAGTAAAAATAAACAAAAAGACTATTGGGAATTAGATTTACACATCGAACAAATCATGAAGGATTACAAATCATTGACTGCTCATGAAATTCTTTTGGTTCAAATAAAAAAGATGAAAGATTTTTTACGTTTGGCAAAAATGAAAGGAATTAAAAAAGTGATAATTATTCACGGAGTAGGAGAGGGCGTTTTAAAAAATGAAATTCGCATATACCTACATAAAAATAACGATAAATATCAATATTTCGACGCATCCTATCTTGATTATGGTAAAGGAGCTACAGAAGTACTATTGTATTAAGTTAGATTTTAAGAAATTTAATACTAACACGTTAATAATATTGGCTTATATTGAAAATATGTTCGGTATAAAAATCATCATGACTTCCATTTTTCAAAATACTTTTGTTGAATGTGATTTTTTTCTCTTAATTCCACAATTTCATATTCCAAATAATAATTTCTAACACTTTCAGGTAAAGTTATTTGTAATAGTTTTCCTTTACGTTTAATAGTTATTACCTTTTCTTGATTGTCAAAATAGTTCAGCCACTTATCAGGATCATTTTGAGAAAGATATGAATTTACAGCAATAATTTCATCTTCTTGCATTAATGAAGCCATTTCTGCAGGACTTCCAGGATAAATCGACTTAATTATTACTCCTTGATTATCTGACGACGGAACACATTTTAGACCTAATTTTGAAGAAATATATTTTGAAGAAGGTTTGTGTTTTAAATCTAAACCAATAAGTTGTAAAGATTCAATCAAAATAGATTCAAAAGGTTGATTTTCAACAAAAAAAGCTTTAAATAATTCTTGAAAGGAAGCCCCAGAAATATTTTCGATTGCTTTAATATAATCTTCTTCTGAAACACCTTTTTCATTGAGATAAAAATCAAAATAAAGTCGTTTCATCACTTCATCTAATGAATGTTTTCCATTTGTTTTACTTATGATAAATACATCGGTAAAAAAAGCAAGAAGACAACCTTCTGTGTAAATCGAAACCTTTCTAAAAGGTGCTCCAGGAACATAACCATCAAGCCAAGTATCGAAAGATGATTCACGAACAGAATAAGTAAAACGAGCAAAATTATCCAAATGTTTTTGAACTTGTGAACCCAATTCAATTAAATATTGATTTAAATCAAATACTCCTGATTTATATAAAAATAAGTCGCCCATATACGTTGTAACACCCTCGTATAAATAACCCATTCGAGAATAATTTTCTTTAGTGAAATTATAGGGATACATTTCTATTGGACGAATAGATTTTACATTCCAAGTGTGATAAAGTTCATGAGAACTAACTCCTAATAGTTCAGAATATAAATTTTTGAAAAGTTCAAACGAAGGTCCAAGAAGAATGACTGTAGAGCTTTGATGTTCAACTCCGTGATAAGCAGGGTAGGGTACAATCTGAAAAAAAAAGTGATAATTTTCGACGGGGAATTCAATAAATTTTTCTATTTGTTTTGATGTAAATGCTTCAAAATCATTTAGTAGTATTTCCCAATTGAGATTAATTTCTCCTTGAAACCAAAGATGAAATGTGTGATTTTTTATTATGTACTTATTATATTGAAGGGTAGGTGAACAGATAAAAGGCGAATCAGCTAAAACATCGTAGTTTTTTGCATAAAAAGAGCTATTTTTTATTGGTAACGCACATGCTATTTTAAAGGAAGAAGGAGCATTTATTTGAAGTGAAATCTCTTCATTTTCTCTGCCAACAATGTAAACACAACAATTTACAGGATTAACATACAACTGATTCTCATCTAAATAAGTAGAACCCGCATTTAATTCAGAGGCATAATATTGATAATCAATTTTTATTTTTTGACAGTCATTATTTTCTATTTCCCAACAATCTTTTGAAATTTTATTAAAACGTAATAACTTATGTTCATCACCTATAACTTTAAAATTTCGGATATTTTTTGCAAAATTTCCTAATTCATATCGACCTGGTCTCCAACTCGGCAATTGAATTTGAATTTTTTTTTCTTTGGTCTCAAATAAAAGTTGAATTTGAATGTATTGATTTGATGGATTTTCTATGTTGAAATGGTAATTGATCATAGGAAAAAAGAAAAAAGAATTATAACTTTTAACAATAATGTATAATTAAAATAAATTTAAAAAAAATAAGTTATAAAAAATTATATTTATTATTTATTTTAAGCAGTAACTCCAATTATTTCAGCCATTTTATTGCCAATTTGTGCAGGAGAATCTACTACATGAATGCCACAATCTTTTAAAATTCTTTTTTTGGCTTCTGCTGTATCATCGTGTCCACCAACAATAGCACCAGCGTGACCCATAGTTCTACCTTTTGGAGCCGTTTCACCAGCAATAAATCCTACAACTGGTTTGTTTCCATTTTCTTTTATCCAACGAGCAGCAATTGCTTCGAGGTTTCCACCAATTTCTCCAATCATCACTATGCCATCAGTATCTGGGTCGTTCATTAATAATTCAACTGCTTCTTTAGTAGTCGTTCCAATTATTGGGTCACCACCAATTCCAATAGCTGTAGAAATTCCAAGACCAGCCTTAGCCACTTGATCAGCTGCTTCGTAGGTAAGTGTACCAGATTTAGAAACAATTCCTATTCGACCTTTTTTAAAGACAAAACCAGGCATGATACCCACTTTTGCTTCGTCAGCAGAGATAACTCCAGGACAATTTGGTCCGATTAAACGGCAATTGAATGCTTTTATGTATTCTTTCACTTTCACCATGTCGTTCACTGGAATACCTTCTGTAATGCAAACAATTACACCTATTCCAGCATTAGCAGCCTCCATAATGGCGTCAGCAGCAAAAGCAGGGGGTACAAAAATAATTGAAACATTTGCTCCGGCTTTGTCAACAGCTTCTTGAACAGAATTAAAAACTGGCTTGTTTAAATGTGTACTACCTCCTTTTCCGGGAGTAACACCACCCACAACGTTTGTGCCATAAGCAATCATTTGTTCTGCATGGAAAGTACCTTCACTTCCAGTAAATCCTTGTACTATAACTTTTGAATTTTTGTTAACTAAAACACTCATATCAATTATTTTTTCTTTGCCAAAATTAGTGATTTCTTTGCAAACAAAAGACAATTGTTTAAATAATATTTATATTTTGTAACCAATTGCTTCGTATTAAAGTATAATTAAGTAGAAATTTTGTTAAAATATTTGTTTTTCTAATATTTAATTAATAAATTTACTTGTTGAACTTAAAATCTTGAATTATGCAAACTTTAGAATACCAGAATATCGAAAAAGAAATAATATCTTCTTTAAATTTTAAAAATAACATACATGTTGAACAACATCCTGATTTAGATAAGCAAATTCAACAAGCAACAGTACTTGGAAATGTGTATAAATCAAAAGTTTCAATTTATTTTTATGATGACGTAGGTTTAAAAAGGGTTCAAACAACCATTTGGGCTGCTGGAAATAAATATATCTGCCTAAAAGGTGGAGTTTGGATTCCAATATCAAGAATAGTTGAAATTAAATATTAATTTGATATTTAGATAGTTATATTAATATTATTTTCTTTTTGTTGTTTTGAAACTTCAATAATTGAGTTTAAAATCCTTGATGAAAAGTTTACTATTTGTTTAATTTTGAAAAGAATTAATGGCTTGAGTGTATTTATTAACTTTATTTTTAAGAGAAAAGTTTAATAAAGCAGGTCAATAATATTTAAAATTAAATACAAATGATACAAAGGACGTACAACTTATTATTTATTTTTTTGTTTTCACTTCAATGGCTATTTGCACAACCTGGTGGCGACTGGACAGATAAAATTTCATGGAGTTTTTCCATTAAAAAAGTAGATGAATCAACTGCAAAACTGATAGCACAGGCTAAATTAAAAACAGGTTGGCACGTTTTTTCAGTTAACCATGACCCGAATAAAGCGGATATGACTGGGTATCCAACCAAATTTTCATTCTCTCCTAATTCTTCTTATCGTTTGCTAGGTAAATTAAAAGATGGTACAAAAGCCAAAGTTCATACTGACGATTTAGGTACTTCTTTATATTTTGAAAATATTGGTTTTTTCATTCAAGAAATTGAAATATTAGATGAAAAATCTTTTGATTTAGAATTTGATTATGCTTTTCAAATCTGTGATGAAAATGGTTGTATTTTTCCGCCTGATCAAAGTGCAAAAATTAAAATAAGTGGTTTTGCGCCTAAAAATAAACAAACATCTAACATTTTACCAGAAAATAAAATTGAAAACATTCCTGATACAATCATTGAAACACAAGAAAATAAAACAACTGAAAATGAAACTGTTATAAAAAATAAAAAAAGTAAAACTGAAGTCAAAGAAAGCTTTTGGTTGACCTTTTTGAAAGGATTCGGAGGTGGTTTAATTGCACTTTTAACTCCATGTGTATTCCCAATGATTCCCATGACGGTTACTTTTTTTACAAAAAAATCAAAAAAGAAAATAAAAGGTATAATCGACGCTTTAATTTATGGAATTTCAATTATAGTAATTTATGTCACCATTGGTTTGTTGATTACTGCAATCATGGGACCATCAGGATTAAACGATTTATCAACAAATGTCTGGATGAATTTAATATTCTTTGCTATTTTTATGATATTTGCTTTTTCATTTTTAGGTGCATTTGAAATACGATTACCCAATTCTTGGGTTAATAAAGCTGATGGAAAAGCCGATAAAGGCGGTTTAATAGGAATATTTTTCATGGCTTTTACTTTAAGTTTAGTTTCATTTTCTTGTACAGGACCTATCATTGGAACGTTATTGGTTGAATCAGCCAGTAGTGGGAGTTTGATGGGACCAGCGATTGGAATGGCTGGATTTGCAATTGCTTTAGCAATACCTTTTACACTATTTGCAATATTTCCAGGATGGCTTCAATCTTTGCCAAAATCAGGAGGTTGGTTAAACTCAGTTAAAGTTGTTTTAGGTTTACTAGAATTAGCCCTTGCATTAAAATTTTTATCAGGTATCGATTTGGCTTATCATTGGGATGTTTTAACTCGTGAAATTTTTGTCGCTTGTTGGGTTATAATTTTTATATTAATTGGCGTTTATTTATTAGGAAAAATACGTTTTTCTCATGATTCTCCAGTAGAAAAATTAACAGTTACTCGTTTTATGTTTGCTTTAAGTGCTTTAATTTTCGCTTTGTATCTTTTACCAGGAATGTGGGGTGCTCCTTTACGTTTAATTGATGGAGTAGCTCCACCAAGAGAACATTCTGAAGACAATTTTAAATTTGTAAGAGGAAGTGGCGAAATCTCAACAAACAATTCGGATCCTGTTTTTCAAGAATATAGAAATCTTATGCATGAAGTGGGGGATGGGAGTATTTTAGTCTTTCATGATTTAGATAAAGCCAAAGAATATGCATCAAAAGTAAAAAAACCTATGTTATTAGATTTCACAGGTTACAATTGTCCAAATTGTAGAAGAACAGAATCTACTATTTGGACAAATCAAGCAATTAGCCCAATACTTAAAAATGAATTGATTATTGTTTCTTTGTATGTTGACGACAGACAAAAGCTCCCAAAATCAGAATGGAAATATTCAGAAGCAATAAAAGGTATGATAAAAACTGTAGGGAATAAATGGTCTGATTATCAGGTTCGTAAATACGGTCAATTATCTCAACCATTATATATTGTAACAGATTTTGAAGGAAACGATTTAAGTGAAGCTATAGGTTACACACCTGATATAGAAACTTATAAGAATTTTTTATTAGAGGCAGTTAAATCTTTTAAAAAAACGAAAAAATAAAATAATCAAGCATTTCTCTTAAAAAACTTCTTGTTACTCTTATTTCTAAAAATTAGTCGTTATAGTAACGGATTTGAATTTGAAACAGAAAATTAAGTTTACCCCAGATTTACTCTGAAAAATTCGCAGATTTAAAAATGAATTATTTTAACGAAATATTAAAGTAAGATTTAACTATGAAGTCAAATTTCTTAAGTTAAATTTTTTTTAATCAATTTACTGTTTAACAATAGATTGTAAATGATTTTTTGCATAAGCCAATGCTGCTTCTCTGACCCACGCCCCTTCTTCTTTTGCATTTTTTCTTGCTTCAATTCGTTCTTTATTACAAGGACCATTTCCAGCAACTACTTGATTAAATTCGTCCCAATTTATTGTTCCAAAATCGAATTTTTTCTTTTCTTCGTTCCATTTAAGATCAGCATCGGGTACTTTTAAGCCTATTAATTCAGCTTGTGGTACGGTAACATCAACAAATTGCTGTCTCAAGTCATCGTTTGAAATTCTTTTTATTTTCCATTTCATCGATTGAGCGGAGTGTTTCGAATCACTGTCATTCGGACCAAACATCATCAAAGCTGGCCACCACCATCTATTTATTGAATCTTGAGCGAGCTTTTTTTGTTCTGGTGTTCCCAGTGCCAACTGAGTAACAATTTCATACCCTTGTCTTTGATGAAAGGATTCTTCTTTACAAATCCTTACCATTGCTCTAGCATAAGGACCATAAGAACAACGGCATAAAGGTACTTGATTCATAATAGCAGCACCATCAACAAGCCAACCAATCATACCAATATCAGCCCATGACAAAGTTGGATAATTAAAAATTGATGAATATTTGGCTTTTCCAATATGAAGATCATCAATACTTTTTTCTCTATCAATTCCTAAAGTTTCAGCTGCAGAATAAAGATACAATCCATGCCCTGCTTCGTCTTGAATTTTAGCTAATAATACTTGTTTTCTTTTTAAAGAAGGAGCTCTTGTTATCCAATTTCCTTCGGGAAGCATCCCTACTACTTCAGAATGAGCGTGTTGAGTGATTTGTCTAATTAATGTTTTACGATACTCCTCTGGCATCCAATCTTTTGGCTCAATTTTAATTTCTTTGTCAATTTTTTCTTGAAATTTATTTTCTAATTCTTGTTGCATTTTGTATCTTGTTTTTGTCTAGTTGTACAAAATTATATTATTTTAATTAGCTACACAACTAAATAAAAAAAATTACAATTTTGGTGAAATAATATCTTTATAATTTAACTTCCCTAATTTGGTAATTTGCTTACACAAAGCCACGTAGGTATCTAATTCTCTTGCTTTTGTGTCTTTGTCAGGTGACCAAACCTTATATATAATGGAATTGAAGTCATTGCCATATTCTATTTGAGTTTGACACCCTTGTAAACCTTCATAGCTTAAATTACTTAACAAATTAGTACTTGTAATTGCAATAACAGAAGAAGTTAGTTTTTCAAAGTTTTGGGTTTTTGTAATATAAATTGTATCAATTAATAGGGTTTTATTTAACGAATTGATAGAATCAGGCATTATACTATTTTGTTGAACCAAAATTTTAGTTTCTATTTCATTGCTCTCAATTCTAATTAAAGTTTCAATTTGTGGTAATGTATATACATTTAAGCTTTTAAATTCAATCTTAGAAATTTTCACTTGTCCAAATATTGAAAAACATAAACCAATAAAAAGAAGAAATAATTTTAATTTTCTATACACAATCTGTTATTTTAATAACGAAAATACTAAAAAAGTTTAAAATAACACTCATTCTGGTAAAATTTTCATTTTTTCAGCAAAATGAAAGCAAAAATCTCTTAAATCTTCCATAATTAAATGTTCACCAGTTGCTTTTTCAAATGATTCAGACATGCTTAAAAGTGTTTGATGAAAAAACTGTTTCATTTCTTCAATTGACATTTCTTCTGTCCATAAATCAATTTTTAATGTGTTTTTTTGTTTAATGTCCCATACAGATAAAAAAAATGCTTTTGCTTCTTGATTACTGATTTTGGCATCGTCAGCTGACCATAACATTCTTTGTGGAACGTGATTTTCATTGAGTCCAACATTGATGGTAATGTTTGATGTTTTAGTGATATTATTTTCCATATTTTGTATTTTTCTTTGTACAAATTTACAAGTAAATGATACAAATCAATTTTTAAAGTGCAAAAGGAATTAATTTTGTAAAAAAAAACAATGAAAAGCAGACCGAGAAGAAATAGAAAAAATGAGGTTATTAGAGCTATGGTAGCCGAAACAAATTTGGGGGTAGAAAATTTGATTTATCCAATTTTTTTACAAAATGGTAAAAATTTAAAAATCGAAATACCTTCTTTACCAAATATTTATCGTTGGAGTTTAGATAGTTTGTTGCTTGAAATTGAAAAATGTGTTCAATTGGGGTTAAATCAATTTGTTTTGTTTCCATCGATAGAAGAACATTTAAAAAATAAAACAGCAACATATTCTTATTCTTCTGAAAATTATTATTTAAACGTTATTCATACTTTGAAAAAAGAGTTTCCTGAAGTTGTTTTAATGAGTGACGTCGCAATGGATCCTTATTCATCTGACGGTCACGATGGATTAGTTGTTGATGGAAAAATTGTGAATGACGAAACATTGCCTATACTTGGAAAGATGGCCTTAGCTCAGGCTCAAGCAGGAATCGATATTATTGGTCCTTCTGATATGATGGATGGACGAGTAGGTTACATCAGACAAATTTTAGATGAAAATAGATTTACTGATGTTAGTATTATGTCTTATACAGCAAAATATGCGAGTGCTTTTTATGGACCTTTCAGAGATGCTTTAGATTCAGCACCAAAATCGGGAAATAAAAAAACATATCAAATGGATCCAAAAAATAGGAGGGAAGCACTTATTGAAGCAAAGTTAGATATGGAAGAAGGGACCGATATGCTAATGGTAAAACCAGCTCTGTGTTATCTAGATGTTATTTCATTATTAAAAGAAAATTTCCCTTTACCAATCACAGCATATAATGTGAGTGGAGAATACGCAATGGTTCATGCTGCTGCCCAAAAAGGTTGGTTAAATTATACAGATGCAATGTTGGAAGTACTAATAAGTATAAGAAGAGCTGGAGCTGATGGAATTTTAAGTTATTTTGCTAAAGATTTTGCCTCAATACAAAAATAAAAATTACTTTAATCTTGAATTAAAATGGAACTAAACATCATTGAAGCACTAGAAAAACAAATTCGATATGTGTTGGATAAAAGTCCATTTTATAAAAAACATTTTAAAATTTATCAATCAATAGGTGAGACTTTTTCTCTTGAATTGTTTCATCAATTGCCTTTTACAGAAAAATCACATATAGCCGAATCAAATGATGAATTTTTATGTGTTTCTCAAAATGAAATCGCTGATTTTGTTTGTACTTCTGGGACTACTGGTCAACCTGTAAGCATCTATTTAACAGAAAAAGATTTAAATCGATTAGCAGAAAATGAATGTGCTTCATTTCAAATGACAGGAGCGGTTTCAAATGATGTTTTTCAGTTGATGACAACGATGGATAAAAAGTTCATGGCGGGTTTAGCTTATTATTTAGGAGCTAGAAAATTAAAGGCGGGATTACTTCGACTTGGACCTGGAAATCCTGCTTTACAATGGGATAGTATTTTACGATATAATCCAACAATTTTAATTGCAGTTCCGACTTTTATATTAAAATGTATTGAATATGCTAGAAATAATGGGATTGATATTAATCAATCGTCTGTTAAAAAAATAATTTGTATTGGTGAGCCTATTCGACAAGAAAATTTATCATGGAACGCACTAGGTAAAAGAATCATTGAGCAGTGGAATGTTCAATTGTTTTCAACTTATGCCTCAACAGAAATGGGTGCAGCGTTTACTGAATGTGAATATGGTTTAGGTGCTCACGTAAATGAAAAACTCTTGTATCTTGAAGTTTTAGATGAGGATGAAAATCCTGTGCAAAATGGAGATAGTGGTGAAATTATTGTGTCAACTTTGGGTGTTGAAGGAACACCACTTATTCGCTTTAAAACAGGAGATTTAGCACATATTTATTACACCCCTTGCGAATGTGGTCGAACTAGTCCACGTATTGGCCCAATTGTAGGTAGAAAAAATCAGATGATTAAATTTAAAGGTACTACTATTTTTCCAGCAGCTATATTTGAAATTTTAGATAATTTCCCAGAAATTAAATTGTATCAGATTGAAGTTAAAAAAGACAATTTAGAAATGGATCAGTTGACTATTCTTTTAGAAGAAGAGATGGAGTATCATGAAACAATGTTTTTAATTTACAATGCCTTAAATGATAAATTGCGTGTTAAACCTCATTATCAATTTTTACCTTATGAGGATTTGCAAAAAAGAATTTTTCCAAAAGAACAACGTAAAGCACAAAAAATAATGTTCTGTTGATTTTTTGATGAAAGTTTTTTTTATCTAAATTATCGAAAAATTTAATAAACCTTAAATGTACTAACTAATAAATTTTATAAAAAAATTAAAATTTATGTAATGTCCTTAAAAAGGTTTCCTCTTTTTTAAATAACTCTCTTGAAAATGTTATTGTTAAAACGCACTTTATCCTGATAATTTCGGATTTGAATCATATTCATTTTATCAGTAGTCATTAAAGAATAAGGCATAAATTGATGTCATTATATTGTAATTAGAAATTATTGAAAAAAATACATTGATTAATATTTGGTGATTAAATGAAAAAATATTATATTTGCACCCTCAAATTGGAGAAATTTGAGATTTTTTCCTTGAAATAAAAGCAATTTGGCCCATTCGTCTAGTGGTTAGGACGCCAGGTTTTCATCCTGGAAACAGGAGTTCGATTCTCCTATGGGCTGCCAATATTTTTATGAAATAATTGGCCCATTCGTCTAGTGGTTAGGACGCCAGGTTTTCATCCTGGAAACAGGAGTTCGATTCTCCTATGGGCTGCAGAATTAAATTAAAAACTAAATAACAAACAAAATGGCGAATCATAAGTCAGCATTAAAAAGAATAAGATCAAATGAAAGTAAACATTTGATTAACAAGTATCAACACAAAACAGTTAGAAATGCAGTTAGAAAACTTCGTTCATTAACAGACAAAAATGAAGCGACTTCTTTGTTGCCAACTGTTGTCTCAATGTTGGATAAATTGGCAAAAAAACATGTTATTCACAAAAATAAAGCAGGGAACTTAAAATCAGGTTTAACTCTGAAAGTGAATTCTTTATAATCCTACTCTTTAATAATTATTTTTCAAGAGAAAATAAATTTTTTTTCGCTTTTTAATTATTTTTAGGAAATACCTAATTTAATATAGACCGATTTAATTGGTCTATTTTTATTTTGTATCGGCATTTTTTTAAGATAAAATTCCAAAAACAAACCAACTGAAATATCATTAAGGGCTTTTTCTATAAAAATAAAATCATTTATTTTAGCTTAATATGAACTTTCTTCAATACAAGACAACAATTTAAATTTTTCTTTTTCCTTTTCCCATGTTAAATCTACAGGTATTTGAAGCGAATAGTCCTCTTTTTTCATAGAAATAATTCTTTTAATTGCAGTATCTTCTTCAAAAGGAATACAAATTCCCAAATGATATTTTTCTACTAAAGCCTTTTGATCAGGATTCTCAGATGCAATTATCGGGATTCGTAAATGAATATACTCAAATAATTTGTTTGGCAAACTATGAATATATGACAAATAAATCGGTTCAATCAACGATAAACCAGCAAATAAATAAGGAGCAATTTGTTTCAACTGTGAAAAACCTTGTTTAAATTCCACATAAACACTCTCATTGTAATTATTAAACTTAGATAGCAGATAACTCTTTTCCTCTGAGTTTGTACAACCACAAATCAACAAGGAAAATTGAGTTGATAAATGTGGAAAAATCTTAGAGATAAAATCAAAACCCCTTCCTTTTTGAGTGTTTGTTCCTAAATAGATCAAGACTTTTTTGTTTTTCGTCTGCTGTTCTTGAAGAAATTGAAGTAAATCGGGATTTATTTTGTCGTTTGTATTTTCACTGAAATCTGGTATGTTTCTAATAATGTGTATTTTTTTGTTGTACAAGGGTTTATACAATTTAGCAATTCCTTCTGAAACGACTATAAAATTATCAACAAAATTTTTTAACATTTTTCGCTCATAACATGCAATTTTTTTTCTGATTAATATTGGATAACGGTGCAAATAGTTTAAATCTTGAAAATATTCATGGTTGTCATAAATGACCTTACAATCTAATTTTAATTTTCCAAATTGTCCCATAAAAAGTGTATCGACATCATGACAGTAACAAATTTTTGGCTTATCTTTTAAGAGCATTTTTTTTACAAAAGACTTAAATCTTAATCGATAAATGTAATTGGAAAATTGTTTTGGAATAAAATTGATATTTTTCTTTTTAAAACGAATAATTTCTATTTCGTTAATAAATTCATTCGACAATAATGGATTACGATGAAATGCTATAATTTTTACTTGAAAATTCAAATCCTTTAAAGCATTTGCTGCACGTAATACCCTATTGTCAGGTAAAAAATAATTACCTACAATCATTAAAACTTTATTATTTTTCATCAAAAACTTATATATAGTTTATGAAAATTTATTCATCTTTTGAAATACATAAAATCAAATCGTTTTCTAAAACATTAATTACTTCTGAATATAAAAATTTTAGAAATGAATGTACATCAGCATTTGGGCAGAAATGAAGTATATTATAAAATCTTTCTTGTAATGAATTCTCTGGAAAAAGACGATTTTTAATGTCTAAAATTTGTTGAATTTGATTTTCATGTTTACTTTTTTCTTTTTTAAACAATAGTTGTTCAATGTTTTCAACTATTTTTTCTATCTTATGAATTTCACTTTCTTTAAATGAATTTAAACCAGCATCATAATGCTCAATGGTATCTGATATGCTATTTTTAAGATTGTTTAAATCTTTTCTGATAGTTGTAAAATCCAATTTTGTTGAACTATTTTTTAGGATAATATTTTGGATTAAATTCTCTTTTTTTTCAAAAATATCATTAATTTCTAGACCAACTTTTTCAATTTTTTTTCTAGTATTTTTGTCAATAATTAAAATTGAATTTCTAATTTGAAGTAAAGGGTAAGGAATTTGTATTTCTTCGAAAACTTTTTTCAGTTGTAACCAATATTGAATCTCATTACTACCACCAATATAAAGCAAGTTTGGTAATATACATTCTTGATAAACAGGTCTTAAAACAACATTTGGAGAAATTTTTTCGGGATTTAACTTTATTTCATTTAGCAATTCTTCTTTAGAAAATTTCTGATAAATTTCTTTACCATTCAACAATACATATTCATTTTTAGCTATTTTATCAATTCTATATCGAATTCCATTTTCAATAAAAAATAAATTAATTTCTCTCGAATGAACTGGTGTTGAAAAAGATTTTTTTTTCAATTCTTCGTTTTGAGATTTCACACATTGATTAGAAAATGATAAAGAAATTTCTTTTTCAAAAAGAGGTAAAGCTGATTTTTTTAATTCTTTATCGTTCGCATCTAAAATAACTAATCCGTAATTTGAAAAAAGCACATTTATAAATTCAAAAAACGAATTTGAATAATTTGTACTTGAAAATAAATGTTTTAAGTCATTAAAAAAAGTTCCTTCTATTGTGCTAAAAAGCTTTTCACATTTTTCAATAACTTCATTTATTCCATCATTATCAAGGTGAGAAATTGGTCTATTTTTAACTTCCTTTTCCCAAATTATTTTTTCTTTAAACAAATGTAAAAAACTAATTTCATCAAAATCATGATCTTCACTTGCCATCCAATAAATGGGAACAAAATTATACTGTGGATAATGTTTTTTTGCAACTTCACACAATTGAATCGTATGTAAAATTTTTATTACAAAATAAAGTGGTCCAGTCAATAAACACAATTGATGACCAGTACAAATGGTAAAGGTATTTTCTGATTCTAATGATAAAATATTATTTTTGACTTTTTCAGTAGTTGAAATGTTTTCATATTTTTTTGAAAGAACAGAGAGTAATATCGATCTGTTCCTAAAACTTGATTTTTTTATTTTAATTTGTTTTTCAATATTTTCAATATTAAATGGGTAAGAAAAAAAATCGAAATATTCTTCTTGCTGATAAGAAATTTTATTTGAAACATCAGAAAAAAGTCCTGTTTTTGAACGATGAATGGTTTGAATTTGATAATTAAAGTTGGTCAAGTTTTAGAGTTTTATTATTTTGTATTGATAAGTATTGCCTGTAAATGAATCGATAATTTGTAAAAAATACAATCCATTTTCAAATAAATTTCCGTCAATTGAATAAGTGCCTTGATTTGAATTTAAAGTCATATTATTTATTTCTTTACCTTTATTATTAATAAGTTTAATCTCTATATTTTTAAGTGAAGTTTGAATAAACAATTGATTTTGAAAATGGTTTGGAAAAATCAAAATGTCGTTTTGATACAATTTATTATCGTCGATATTTAAAATTGGATTACTCCTTTTTCTAGTAAAAACTCTTAAAAAAGTACTATCGGATTGTATATTACCAGGAGATATAACTTCATAATTCAAAATGTATTCTCCGTTAGTCAAAACAGTTCCAGCTTTAAAAGCTACAGTGGAATCAGATCTATTGCTAACAAATTCAGGTGTTGACCAATTTAAACCATTGTTTAATGAGTAAGAAACTACAACATCTGCTTGAGCATCACCAGTACTAAAGTTAAAATCTCTTTCGTCTTTCCAACTGATCCATAAAACATTATTTGAATTATCATATCTACATGCTTCAACCAATTGAGACCTAAATTCACCTTCTGAAAGTTGACCGTTTGATGGAAAGGAAGGAAACATCCATGTTGATCCAAGATTATCGGAAAATTTATACCTTACTTTTGCGTTGAATTGATTATTCGCTTCATATATATGGTAAAATAGATGAATTCTACCATTTGGTGTTATTATTAAATCGGGATCCCAATCTTTATGTTCAGTAGATTCTAAATTAAATGGTTGACCCCATGATGCTCCACCATTTGTACTTAAAACACCCTTAATATCCCATTGTAAATTATTAGTATAGACAGAATCTCTCCAGGGAATTATTAAAGTATCACCAGCTACATCAAATTCTGCGTGAGGAAATGCGGAATGGTGACCGTCTTGATTACTTAATGTTTGTACTGTTTCCCAAGTCAATCCTCCATCTAAAGATCTAGTATAAAACGCTTCACAAGTAAAAGGAGAATCGGTGTTTCCTTCGTGCCACATTACATGAATCCTATTTTTATTGTCAATAGTAAAGTGTGAAGCAAACTTTCCATGTAATTGTTGATTAGCAACTCGAATACTGTCTTTAATCAAATTTAGATTTTTATCGTAAATACTTATAAATAGGGCAGAAGGAACAATTCCAGACCATAGTGTATAAATTGTATCTTCTTTATCAATTGCTAATTTAACTGATGCACCGCCTGTTACCAAATTCGGGGTTTGTATGGAAATTGGTTCACTCCAATTATTCCCCCCATCATCTGAGTAAGAAAAAAATTGTCCAGCTGGTAAACCATTGGAATTTAATTCAGTTGTTGATATAATTATCCGTCCTTCACTTGTAGCAACGATATTATTGTATAAAACACCTCTTTGTTTTTTTGTATTTAAGTTAGATTTAGGCACCAATATTTCATCACCCCAAAATTCACCTACTTGAATTTGACTAACTAATAGAGAATGAATTATTAATAAAAATAAAAACAGAATACTTTTCATGATATGTCTTTAAAAATTAGACATTAAAAAAATAAAAAGGTTTAAAACAATCCATTTATTTCACCATCAATGAAAGTAATTATTTTTCCAAAATCTTCTTTATCCTCAATAAAACGATTATTGTCAATATCAATTATAAGCAATTTTCCTTTATCATAAGTGGAAATCCAAGACTCATATCGTTCATTTAATCTTTTTAAATAATCTAAACGAATACTTTCTTCGTAATCACGACCTCTTTGTTGAATATGATTAACTAAAGTGGGCACACTAGCACGTAAATAAATAAGTAAATCAGGTGCTGATATAAAAGATTCGATTAAATTAAATAACGAAAAATAATTTTCAAAATCGCGTGTTGTCATCAAGCCCATTGAATGTAAATTTGGTGCGAAAATAAAAGCATCTTCATATATTGTACGGTCTTGAATAACCATTCTTTTATTGCTTTTTATCTCTTGAATCTGAGTAAATCGGTTATTTAAATAATAAACTTGCAAATTAAACGACCATCTTTGCATATCGTCATAAAAATCATTAAGATAAGGATTTGTTTCGACATCTTCAAAATGAGTGTCCCAAGAATAATGTTTTGCCAACATTTGTGTTAATGTTGTTTTACCAGCTCCAATGTTTCCTGCAATTGCAATATGCATAATATTTTTTTTTTGCCCTAAATTAAACAAAAATTACTAACATTTAATTATCAACAAAAAATTTTCAACAAAAAATTGCAATATATTTATATAATGTATTGAAAATATTTTAGATAGATATAGAATAATTTCAATTATTTCATTTACCAAATAAGTTTATAGACATAAATAAAATTCTCAGATTCAAAAAATATATTATTATCTTGAATTTTAAATTTTACAATTTTCTTTTTTGGTAAATCAAAAGATTTTTTAAGATTTTTATCTGTTGAGTTAAGTGAATATATAGAGATTTTATCATTATGAAGAATAATTAAATTATTATTATAAATATCAAAGCAATTTGTTTTTTGAATTTCAAAATGTTGAACTAAAGAGCCGTATAAATCAAATTCAAATATTCCGGTTAAAGAATCAGCTATAAACAAATGATTTTGAATCTCAGAAATACTGTACACATTTTTAATTGAAAGCAAAGCAGAAAGGTTTTTTAAACTAATGTCTCTATTTTTGTAATTACTTAAAAGTTTAAATTGACTGTCTTGTTGATCAAAAATCCAACATTTATCTACTTGATTAGAGGAAGAAATATGAGTAATATAATTTACTTGAAAATCGTTTAAATTTATTTGACTTTGAACGCTTAACGTGTTGTCTAAAAATGTTATACTTTGTTGCTCTTCTGAAAATAGATGAATTTTAAAGGGGTTTTTCACATCCATTTCACTGATTTTTCCAGTGGATTTAATGCTTTGAGAAAAAAGAGTATTTCCATTATAATCAATTTTTTCAATTTTTTGTTTTGTGCCAAAATAAAAATTATTTAAATAGTCAATTTCCCAAATAGAATTTTCAGGTAAGGGAATTTTCTTTTCAAAAACAAAGTATAAACTGTCTTGAGAATAAACCATTTTAAACATTCCTATTAAAAATAGAAGAAGTATATTAATGGTTTTCATTGACATTCAATTTTAGAATTTCATCAAGCAATTTACGATCATTGCATAGTCTTGGAATTTTATTTTGTCCTCCTAACTTATCATTTATTTTAAGCCATTGGTTAAAAACACCAGGTTTTAATGAGTTAATGGTGAGTTTTTTAAGTAAAATATCTTTACTTCTTTTAGCGTCATAATCAGAGTTGATATTTCTTAATTCAACATCTAAAGTATTTCTAAAATCTTCCAAGTTTTCTGGCTCTATAATAAACTCAATTAGCCATTGATGGTATCCTTGTTTGTCTTTTTCTAAAAAAACCGGAGCAACAGTGAAATCCTTTATACTACAATGATGTTTTAAACAAGCAGATGTGATTGCTTTTTCTGCGTTTTCAACAATGATTTCTTCGCCAAATACATTAATGAAACTTTTAGTACGACCAGTTATGACAAATCGAAATGGTTTTAAAGAGGTAAAACGTATTGTATCTCCTATAATATACCTCCATAAACCACCGTTTGTTGAGATAACTAAGGCATAATTTTTATTTTCTTCCACTTCAGAAAGATTAATCACGTTATTACTTTCAATACCATGGAAATCTGACATTGGAATAAATTCATAAAAAATTCCATAATCTAACATAAGTAATAATTCATTCGAATTTAACTGATCTTGAATACCGAAAAATCCTTCAGAAGCATTGTATGTTTCTATATAATTTATATTATTTTCAACCATTAAATCATCAAACAACTTTTTATAAGGTTCAAAGCTAACTCCACCGTGAAGAAAAACTTCTAAATTAGGCCATACTTCTTTAATAGTTTTTTTACCACTAATTTCCAATATTTTTTGCAATAAAACATAAGTCCAACTTGGTACACCTGCAATTGTATAAACATCTTCATGAATGGTTTCTTGAGCCATTTTAAGAATTTTTTCTTCCCAATCAGACATCAAAGCGATTTCTTTAGATGGTGTTCTTTTTAATTCAGCCCACCATGGTAAATTTTTAACAATGATTGCTGAAAGGTCTCCAAGATAAGAATCTAAACCCACAGGATTAATTTGAGCAGAACCACCTACGATTAAGTGTTTTCCATTAAAAAGTTTACTATTAGGATTGTTCTCATAATAAAGTGCTAGTAAATCTTTTCCACCTTTATAATGACATTCAAACAAAGATTCTTTAGTAACTGGGATGTACTTACTTTTATCAGAAGTAGTTCCAGAAGATTTTGCAAACCATTTGGTTTCCGTTGGCCATAAAATATTTTGTTCTCCGTTGATGATTCTTTCAATACTTGATTTTAATGTTTCATAATTGCTTAATTCAACTGATTCTTTGTATTTCGAATAAGATTTTATTTCACTAAAATGGTGTTTTGCTCCAAATTCAGTGTCTTTTGAAACATTTAATAACGAAAAAAGGAGTTCGTTTTGAACATCAATTGGATACTTTCTGAACAAATCAATTTGATGGATACGTTTTTTTATTATCCAAGCAAAGATTGAATTAAATGGCATATAAGAATACTTAACGTAAAGTTAAGAATAATTCATTATTTATTTGGAATTATCCAAAAATTATAAGACCAGCAATGATTATTAAACATAAGATAACATAAACATATCCTATTGCTGTTGTTGTTTCTTCAAAAAATGGATTTGACATATTATATTTTTTTTCAAAAATAAGTAAAAAAATAAATGAGGATTTAAATTTTTTTAATTTTTTGATGTAAAATTTAAAACTGCAATAGCTATACCAGCGAAACTACCTAATAAAGAGGAAATTGCAATTAATTCACCTGTTGTAGTTTTATTTAATTTTTCTCTTTTTTCGGGAACTATTATTTCACATCCTGGTTTTATTTTTGGAAAATGATTAAAAATAATCCAATTTTTAGTCCTTGATGCATACCCGTTTGAATAAACTACGTATATATTTTTCTTTGATTTATTTGTGTTAAAACCACCAGCAGAATTAATGTAATGTCTAACTGATTTATTTTTTAAAAAAGGAACTTCTGTGGGAACATTTACTTCACCTAAAATCTTCACTACATCATTAAATTTTGAAACAATGATTTCATCATTAGGATATAAAATGATGTTTTGTTTTGAATGTGGATTTTTAACTATTTTTTTGAAATTTACAGGGACATAAACAAAGTTTGCCTTTGCTGTTGAATCAGAATTTAATTTATTAAAACGTTTAATTTTAATTGATTGTATGTCTGCATCTGGTCTTAATCCACCGGCTCTTTCAATGACTTCAAATATTTTCTCCTTGTTATTTTTAATAGTATAATTTCCAGGATAATTGACACAACCATTTATTTTTACTTGATTTTGTTCTTCAAAAATAGGTTTTTTTCTTATTTTAACAATATCATTTGGTTGTAAAATAAAAGATTTACAACTTTCTTCTAAAGAATTTGTTATTTCAATATTAAAAATTTCAGAGAAAGAACTTTTATCATTCATTAATTCATCTGATTTCATTTGTCTGGAAATTTCAATTTTATTCGACGCACCTTCTTTTAAACCTCCTGCTTGAAGTATTAGATGATACAAAGATATTCCTTCTACATGAAGAAAATTCCCTGGTTTTTGAATTTCACCTTCAATTTGCACAGAATGAATTTCTTTCAGTTCGTTTAATGAGAATATTTTTAAATTATCTTCTTTTTTTAACACAATATTATGTGAAGGGTCTCCAGCTATTGCTTTGGATAAATTAATAGAAAGCACTTCATCAGTGAAATCTTCTTTTTTTCTAAATAAAATGGCTTGGTCTAAATAAGCGTTTTCTGTTAATCCATCAGCTAATTTGATTAAGTCAGTTACTCTTATCTCATTATTTAACGCATATTCTTCGGGTCTAAATACAGCTCCTTCAATACTTACTCTATTTTCAAAACGGTCTAAAAGTTTGGATATTTTAAAGACATCACCAGTTTTTGGAACATAAGTAGCATAATCATTTGATTGAAGTGTGATAATTTTTTGTTCTTTTTCAGTGTAAGTTTTTAGCTTAATTTTAGATTTATATGCATCTTCTTTAAATCCAGAACAATAAGTTAATAAGTCGGAAAAATTTTCGTTAGATAAAAGTTCAAAAGTACCTGCTCTTTTCACTTCACCTTCCATTTTAATTCTATTTTCATAGACCTCAATTTTTATTAAATCATTGTCTTTTAAATTTATATTATCACTTTGGTCACCGTGAACTAAAAATCTATAAAGATCGATGTCTTTAATTTTTTTATTGTTTCTGTATAATCCAATTTTTCTAAACGATCCATTTTCACTTGGTCCTCCACTGATTTGTAATGCATTAAAAACAGTAGATAAGGAAGATAACTGATAATTTCCTGGATTTTTAGCACCAATCACAGTGACTTGTATAGTTCTAAATTTACTTATAGTTAAGGACAATTGTGATTGATTATTTAACAAGGTTTTGTAAACTTGTCCAATTTTTTGTTTTAAAATAGTTTTACTTGCTTCTATATTTACACCATTTAAAAATATCTCACCAACTATTGGAATTTCAATTTTTCCATTTTGATTTATTTTTACTGTATGACTCATCATTTGCATACCATAAACATTGATAAAAAGTTCGTCACCAACGCCTAATATATAATTTTCTGGGACTGGTGCATTTTGATTTGGCTCAAATTTTAATAAATCATTAGCAAAAAATTCTGAACCAAAAATATCAGAAAAAAAAGGTTTTCTAATTTCAAATTGATTGCTGTCTTTTTTTATTTCGGGATTTTGAACATTTTTATTTGTTTCAAAATTTGTAAATGCATTTTTCTTTTCTAGTTTTATTTTTAATTTATCAAGTTCTTCGACTTTCATTCCATTACTTTGGGCAAGATTTTCAAACTCATACAAAGTCAGGTTCAATTTTCTAATTTCGTGAATTATTTGTAAAAGTTCTTCTTCACTTAACTGTTCAACATTAAGAGTGCTTATTTTTTGTGATGAAAGATACCTTTGTTGAGAATATATGAAAATATTCAAAAATGATAGAATTATAATTAAAAAAAACTTTTTCAAAATAAAAAAATGCAGGCAAAAGTAATACAAAAAAACTTATTAGAAGACAAAAAAAAAATATTTTATCTAATTGAAAATAAATAAAATTTTGTAATGTAAAGTATTCTTTAAAATTACATTAAACTTGAATTACTCCCACATTATATGGTTTTTCAGCTTTTTTATGGTTAGCCATTTCAATACCCATAGAGATAACTTTTCTTGTGTCACGTGGATCAATAATAGCATCTACCCACAATCTGGAGGCGGCGTAATAAGGGGAAATCTGTTTGTCGTATTTCCCTTTTATATGTTGAAATAATTCTTCTTCTCTTTCTTTAGAAATTTGCTCGCCTTTAGCTTGTAGATTTGCAATTTCAATTTGTAATAAAGTTTTAGCAGCAGCCGACCCACTCATAACTGCAATTTCTGCTGTAGGCCATGCTACAATCAATCTAGGGTCATAAGCTTTTCCACACATGGCATAATTTCCAGCTCCATAAGAATTACCCATTACAATTGTAAATTTAGGTACTATTGAATTAGCTTGAGCATTAACCATTTTTGCTCCGTCTTTTATTATTCCTCCATGTTCAGACTTTGAACCAACCATAAATCCAGTAACATCTGTTAGAAAAACTAAAGGAATGTTTTTTTGATTACAATTCATGATAAATCGTGCAGCTTTGTCGGCTGAATCACTATAAATTACACCACCAAATTGCATTTCATTTTTAGAATTTTTAACTATTTCTCTTTGATTGGCAACGATACCGACACTCCAACCATCAATACGAGCGTAAGCACAAATTAGTGTTTTTCCGTAATTAGATTTGTATTCAACTAAACTATTTTCATCAACAATACAATTAATAACTTCTTTAGTATTATATGGTTTAGATCTATCAAATGGAATCAATCCATAAACGTTTTTTATATTATTTTTTGGCTCAGTAGATTTAATTCTATCAAAACCTGCTTCTTCTTTTTTTCCAATTTTATGAACAATTTCTCTTATAGTGTTTAAACATTCTTTATCATTTTCAACATTATAATCACATACTCCAGATATTTCTGTGTGAGTTACAGCTCCTCCAAGAGTTTCATTGTCAATGTTTTCGCCTATTGCTGCTTTTACAAGATAGGAACCAGCTAAAAAAATTGTTCCTGTTTTGTTAACGATTAATGATTCATCAGACATAATAGGCAAATAGGCACCACCTGCAACGCAACTGCCCATTACAGCGGCAATTTGAATGATTCCCATTGAACTCATTATTGCATTGTTTCTAAAAATCCTTCCAAAATGTTCTTTATCAGGAAAAATCTCATCTTGTAAAGGTAAATATACCCCTGCTGAATCAACTAGATATATAATAGGAATTTTATTTTCCATTGCAATTTCTTGTGCTCTTAGATTTTTTTTCCCTGTAATAGGAAACCAAGCACCAGCTTTTACTGTAGAATCATTTGCAACAACCAAACATTGTTTTCCATGGACATAACCTAAAACAACAATTGTTCCACCAGCTGGGCAACCACCATGTTCTTCATACATATCATAACCAGCTAATGCACCAATTTCTATTTTATCACTTCCTTTATCTAATAAATAATCTATTCTTTCTCGTGCAGTCAATTTCCCCTTTTCATGTATTTTTTCAATTCTTTTTTTTCCACCTCCAAGTGATATTTTAGCAAGTTCTTGTTCTAATTTACTTAATTTAAGACGCATTTGGTCTTCATTTTTGTTAAAATCTAATTCTTTTGTACTTAATGCCATTTTTGAAAAATTTGTTTTCAAAGATAGATATTTTCAAGAAATTCTCTTACCTTTGATTAAAATTCAAAAACACAAATGAGAAAAATTTTATTAATTAGCTTTGTTACCATACTATTTTCCTGTTCAATATCTCAAAAAGAAAAACCACAATTAGAGACAAAAGAAAATGACAAAATAATTTATCCTGAAGCTGAATTGAGTGATGAAAAGTCAGAAAGTGCACCATTTAACATAATAAATACTAACATTTCAGGAAATTATATGGAATTTGAAGTTGAATATTCTGGAGGTTGTAAAGAACATGATTTCAAACTTATTGGCGAAAAAAATATTACAAAAACTCAGCCCCCAAAAAGAAAAATAACTTTGATTCACAACACTTTTGATGATCGTTGTAAGTCAATCGTGAGAAAAAAAATAAAATTTAGTATTAGTGTTTTATCAAATAATGGTAAATTAAAACCAATTACCTTAGAATTAATAAATAGTAATGAAATTTTTTCTTATATGTATGAATAGTGCAATATTTTAAAATTTATTTAACCACAAAAAATGAACTTCTATAAAAAATACAAAAAAAATACCAATATTTATTTAAGATTTAGTTCTGTAGCTATTCAAATGGGTGCAATCATTACTATTTTTACATTATTGGGAAAATATTTAGACAATAAAGTGCAGACAAAATATCTTTGGACATTAATTTTATCCCTATCTTCTGTAATTATTTCAATGTATTTGGTGATTAAAGAAGTGATTAATTCAACAAAAAATCAAGAAAATGAAAAAAAATAGTCTTTATTTGACCATAAATATAATTTTAACTTTGATTTTTTATTTTATTGTAAACAATCAATATGTAATACATAATAAGCTGACTTTCTCAATAAATTGTCTCTTGATTTGTTTACTATTTATTGCTTCTTTTATTATTTTCAATAAGCAAATGAGTAAAAAAGGATTTGTACAATCATTTATTGTGTTGACCTCAGTTCAAATAATTTTTATTTTATTTCTGATGTTGCTTCAAATTAAAATTGCTAAAGAAGATTTAAAATTACAACTACTTTCTATCGTATTGTATAGTGCAATAAATATAATTAATCAAAGTGTTTTTTTAATTATTTCTAAAAAAGAATTAACCTAAAGCAACATCTAAAATCATCATAACTAAAAAACCACCAATAAAACCTAATACAGCAACGTCAGTATATTTATCCCGTTGAGTTTCAGGAATTACTTCTTCAACTACAACAAAAATCATTGCTCCAGCTGCAAAAGCCAAGGCATAAGGTAAAATAAATTGAACATGAATTACAGCTAATGCTCCAATTACACCTGCGATAGGTTCTACAACAGCAGACAATTGACCATAATGAAAACTCTTTAATCTACTTGCTCCAGCTCTCCTAAGAGGCATTGCAACGGCAAATCCTTCAGGGAAATTTTGAATTCCAATTCCAATTGCTAGCACAATTGCTTCATTGTAACTAAAATCAGGTAATCCCAAAGAAGCAGCTCCAAACATTACACCTACAGCTAAACCCTCCGGAATGTTATGTAAAGTTATAGCAAGGACTAACAAAACAGTTTTGTGTAATTGAGTTTTCATTCCCTCATTTTCATGATCTGCGAAATTGATATGTAAATGTGGAAGTTTTTTGTCTAAAAAAAATAAAAATAAAGCACCTAATAAAAATCCAACGGCAGCAGGCATCCATGGCATACTTGGATTACTTTTTTCAGCCATTTCGATTGCTGGACTTAACAATGACCAAAAACTTGCAGCAACCATTATACCACCAGTAAAACCCAACATCCCATCTAATACGCCTCTATTCAGGTTTTTAAAGAAAAAAACTAAACTTGCACCCAATGCAGTCAATGCCCAAGTAAATGCAGTTGCTAAAAAGGCAACCAAAATAGGGTCGTTTGATTTACAAAATTCTATTATTGTTTCCATTCAAAGTTTAGGTAAAATTATAAATATTTATTTCAAATTCTTTAATTAATTTTAAGCTCTGAATAAAAAAGAAAAATGTTGAATAAATTGAAGTCAGTTATTATCTTAATTTCCTTATTTTTTGTCCTTTTTGTATTTATTTCTTTTTCGTTTAAAAATTATAATACAACTAAGTCGGTTTTTACTCCACCCTTATTTCTTAATTTTCAAAATTCTTGGGCAGAAAAAACTTTACAAACATTAAGCGTTAAAGAAAAAATTGCACAATTAATGATGGTAGCAACTTGGCCGAATAAAGAAGAGAAACATCAAAAAGAAATTGAGCAGTTAATAATAGAAAATAAAATTGGAGGTTTGATTATTTTTCAATCTGATTCAAAAAGTCAATGTAAAAAAGCCATTCAAAATTTTCAAAAAATCAGTAAAATACCTTTGCTTATTGGAATGGATGCTGAATGGGGCGTTGGTATGAGAATTAATGAGTACAATAGATTTCCTTATCATAGTACTTTAGGTTTGTCTAATGATACAAGTTTAACGAAAAAAATCGCTGAATCAATTGCATTTGAATGTAAAGAATTAGGAATACACATCAATTTTGCACCAGTAGCTGATATACAATCAAATCCTCAAAATCCTGTTATTGGGTTTAGATCTTTTGGTTCAAATACACTATTGGTTTCCCAACATACATCTGCTTTTGTGAAAGGGTTAGAAGAAAATGGTGTTTTGTCCTGTATCAAACATTTTCCTGGTCACGGTGATACTGATGTCGATTCTCATTTTGATTTACCTCAAATCAAACGTCCTTTAGACAGTTTCTCTAAAAATGAATGGATTCCTTTTGAAAATGGCATTCAATCAGGAGCTTCTAGTGTTATGATGGCTCATTTAGAAACACCACTGATAGATGAGTCAAGATTACCATCTTCTCTTTCATCTATTGTCATTAAAAAACACCTTAAAGAAAATTTACATTTTAAAGGATTAATAATCAGTGATGCCCTAAATATGAAAGCCGTTTCAGACAAATATGGAAAAACAGAACTTGTTGTCAAGGCCTTTTTAGCAGGAAATGATATTTTATTGTACCCAGAATCCATCAATGAATCTATAAATGCAATTCACGAATTAATTGTAAAAGGAGAAATTTCGGAACAAGAATTAAATCAACGTTGTTTAAAAGTATTAAAAGCCAAACAATTTGCTTTTTTTTCAAAAATCAATGCTAAAAACTATACTCCAACTCAAATTGAATATAATAAAAGACAAGTTTATGAAAATGCCAGTTGTTTGGTGAAAAATGAAGAAACATTGCCTTTACAAAATAACTTAGAAAAAACAGTTTTTGTTTCATTTGGTTCTTCTTCTACAACATTCAATGAAATGTTGAAAAATTTCGGTTCTCCCTTACATTTTCATTTTGATTCAATTGAATCAGGTTTGAGATTTTTAAAAGAAAATGAACGAAAGTTTGATAATATTATAACAGTTATTCATACTACTTCACAACTTAAGAATAAAAATTTTGGTTTGCCAATAGAAATTAGTAAATGGTCTTCTAATTTGCAAAGTAGGTATAAAAATGTTTTACTTTATTTTGGTAACTCAATGGCATTAAATGAAAAAGATTTGTTGCCTTTTAAAGCTGTGCTTTTATGTAATGAAAATCATCCAATTTATCATGACATTGCTATTCAACAATTGTTTGGAGCAATTGAAGTTAAAGCAAAAAATTTCGTTCAACTTGCAGATGCAAAATTGACAATTCATCAACATTATCCCGCAATAAATCGTTTAAAATATACACTTCCTGAAGAATTAGGTATTCCTTCTGAAGCTTTAAATTCTATTGATGAAATAGTATTAAGTGGTATCAAAGCTAAAGCATTTCCTGGTTGTCAAGTATTATTTGCTGTTAAAGGAAAAGTAATTTATAGAAAAAATTTTGGCAAAATAAGTTACGACGATACAACTACAGTGAGCAATCAACATTTATATGATATTGCATCAATAAGTAAAATTGCTGGTTCAATGATTTGTTTAATGCACATGGACAATCAAAATAATTTTTCTTTAGAAAAAAGTTTAAATGACTATTTGCCTGAAATAGTGGCGGGTACAACATATGAAAATTTGACTTTAAAAAGTATGTTGGCACATCAAGCAGGGTTAACCCCTTGGATTGCTTTTTATAAAAGTACATTAGAAAATGGAAAATATAAAGAAGGAATCTTTTCTACTTACAATTCTGAGAATTATCCAATTCAAGTTGCTGACAATTTGTTTATTTCAAAAAATTACGAAAAAAAATTGTACAATCAAATTTTAGAAACAGCGTTGAAACCAAATCCTAAATATGAATATTCAGATTTGCCCTATTATTTTGTGAAAAAAATTATAGAAAAAAATACTAAAATGAATCTTGATGTTTATTTGAATCAACATTTTTATAAACCTTTAGGACTTCATTATTTATGTTATAATCCTTTAAAAAAGTTTGATAAAAAACAAGTTACACCAACAGAAAATGATACGATTTTTAGAAAACAATTAATACAAGGTTTTGTTCACGACCCAGGTGCTGCGATGTTGGGAGGTGTAGGTGGTCACGCTGGTTTGTTTTCTAATGCAAATGATTTAGCAATATTAATGCAAATGCTGTTAAATAAAGGAAATTATTCCAACAAAAGTTATCTTTCTCCAGCTGTAATACAAAAATATACTTCAACACAATTTCCTGGAAATAGGAGAGGCGCTGGTTTTGACAAACCTACATTAAATAAAATTGGAGGTACCGCTTGTCCTCTTGTTTCCGAAAAAAGTTACGGACATTCTGGTTTTACTGGTACTTTGACATGGGTTGATCCTTTTTATGAAGTAAATTATGTTTTTTTATCAAACAGAGTAAATCCAGATGCTGAAAACAGAAAAATTCAAACAATGAACATTCGTACTGAAATTCAGAAAGTTATGTACGAAGCAATTAAAAAATATTTATAATTATGAGAATTGGAATAGTACTTTATCCAACTTACGGAGGTAGTGGAGTAGTAGCAACAGAACTTGGAATAGCACTTGCTGAAAAAGGTCATGAAATCCATTTTGTGTCCTATTCGCAACCTGTTCGTTTAGGAAGTTTTCGAAAAAACATTTATTATCATGAAGTCTCTGTAAGTGATTATCCTCTTTTTGAATTCCAACCTTATGAAACCGTATTAGCCAGCAAATTAGTTGATGTGGTGAAGTATGAAAAATTAGATTTGTTACATGTTCATTATGCAATACCTCATGCCTCTGCTGCTTTTATGGCTCAACAAATTTTGAAAACAGAAGGCATAGAAATACCATTCATTACAACTTTACATGGAACAGATATAACTTTGGTTGGTAAAGATCAGTCTTTTGAGCCTGTTATTACTTTTTGTCTAAATCAATCAAATGCAATAACTGCCGTTTCTGAAAGTTTAAAAAAAGATACATACCATCATTTTGAAACAGAAAAACCAATCTCTGTAATTCCAAATTTTATTGAAACAAAAGAAGTACTTAAAGAAGTTGATATGGATTTAAGAAGGAGATATGCTTCTGATGATGAAATGATAATTACACATACTTCAAATTTTAGAAAAGTAAAAAGAATTGAAGACGTAATTTTAATATTTTCAAAAATTAGAGAAAAAAGTCCTTCTAAGTTATTGTTAACTGGTGATGGTCCAGAACGTGGACATGCAGAGCATCTTGCTAGGGAATTAAAAATCTGTCAAGATATAATATTTATTGGAAAAGTTAGGGATACAGCTCATGTATTGGAAATAAGTGATTTATTTCTTTTACCCTCTGAAACTGAAAGTTTTGGCCTAGCCGCCCTTGAAGCGATGGCTGTAGGTGTTCCAGTGATTTCATCTAATACAGGAGGAATTCCTGAAGTGAATATTCATGGGTTTTCAGGTTATCTTTCTTATGTGGGGGATATAGAAGATATGGCAAATAATGCTATAAAGTTATTATCTGATGAAAAATTAAAACAAAAATTTAGAAATCAAGCATTTAGCAGAGCTAAAGAATTTTCAATTGATAGAATTTTACCTATGTACGAAAAACTTTACGACGAAGTAGTTCACAAACAAAAACAATCCTTAGAGTAAGATTTTTGTAATGTAAAACTTATTTTATTTCCTCTGCTCTTTTTTTGTATTCTAAAGCTTTTTCAGTGTTTTTTAAACTTTTATAAATTTGAAATAAAATGTTTAATACATCTTTGTCTTTAGGTTGTTTAGTAATATAAGCTTCTAATGGAACAAGTGCCTTTTTATAATAATCGTCACTTTTAGTAATCATTTCATCGTATTTTGGATCACCAAATTTTAACTGATTGGCTTGGTCTTTTAAACCACCTGCAACTTCTACATAATACGCTCCCAGTTGATAAAGTGCTTCAATATATTCTGGATCAATTTGAATGGCTTTTTGCAAATTAATTTCAGCAATATCATATTGTTTCATTTCCATATAAATTGTTCCAATAGAATAAAATAAAGTTTTATCGTTTGGATTGATTTCTATTGCTTCTTTAACTACTTTTTCAGATTCCGCTTTATCACCTTTTTCATAATAAGTTTGAAAAAGAATTTTTAATGGATCAATTTCTTTAGGAAATGCTTCATGGTATATTTTTGCTCTATCAATAATACTATCTAACATTTTATCTTTTGAAAAACCAACGATTTCGTTACTCATACAAACTAAAGCATTTTTTTTAGCATCTAAATCTTCAACACCTATTAACTGTTTAATTTGATATGCAGCGACAAACATCATTCCTGCCATATTGTATTTTTTTTCTTCAAAAGATTTTAATCCCATATTAAATACCATAGAATGACGCATTTTTACAAAATCATCAGCATCTGTTTTGAATTTTCCTTTTGGATTTTGATACACTTTAGTAAGTGAGGTTTTTGCAATAGTAAAGTATTCTTCAAGCGTTTTTTCGTCAATTTTTCTATTAGGTAAAATTTGACTGATTTCAATCAAACAATAATAAATAGCTCCTCTATGAAAAATCATTTTTTCATCTTCCTTGGTTTCAGGATGTTCATAAGCTAAATCAATATATTTTTTAGCTAAATCTATTGCTTTAGCAGATCCTTCAAAATCACCCATATAGGGATTATACTTTCTATATTCTAAAACAGCAGAAGTAACATTAGCTTTTTGAGAATAAGAATTTAAATTAAAAACAATTATAGTTAAAACTATGATGCTCAGTTTTTTCATAAAATTTATATTATTCATTATTATTATTATCATTTTCAAACTCCGTGCCATTTTCATTTAATTCATCACTCTCTCCTTCAATTTCTTCGTCTTCTGTTCTTGGAACGCGAGCAATAGCTGCAATTTCTGAATTTCCTTTTAAATTGATTAAACGAACACCTTGTGCGGCTCTTCCCATTGTTCTGATGGTATCAATGTGCATTCTGATGGTAATACCTGATTTTGTAATAATCATTAAATCGTCTTCATCAGTAACCAGTTTGATTGCCATTAAAGGACCAGTTTTGTCAGTGATAGAAATTGTTTTTACCCCTTTTCCACCTCTGTTTGTTACACGATAAACTGGTTCATTGTCTTCTGGGTCGTTTAAGTAGGATCTTTTACCATATCCTTTTTCAGAAACAACTAAAATAGTCTCAGAAGAATCTTTAACACAAATTAATCCAACAACTTCGTCTTCTTTTCCTGCTAATGTAACCGCTTTTACACCAGAGGCATTTCTACCCATTGGTCGTACTTTACTTTCATTGAAACGTATTGCTTTTCCAGCTTTTGTTGCAATAATCATTTCATTTGTGCCGTCAGTTAATTTTGCTTCTAACAATTCATCACCTTCTCTAATAGTGATTGCATTGATACCGTTACTTCTAGGACGAGAATAAGCTTCAAGGGAGGTTTTTTTAATTATTCCTTCTTTTGTACACATGATGATAAAGTTATTCTCAACATACTCTTTATCGGTCAAATCTTGAACTTTCACATAGGCTTTTACTTTATCGTCTTGTTCAATATTTAACAAATTTTGAATAGCTCTACCTTTTGACAATTTGTTTCCTTCTGGAATTTCATAAGCTCTCATCCAGAAACATCGACCTTTTTCAGTAAAAATTAAAAGATAATTATGGTTTGTTGCAACAAACAAATGTTCAAGGAAATCTTTATCTCGAGTAGCGGAACCTTTAGATCCCATTCCACCTCTATTTTGTACTTTATATTCTGTTAAAATTGTTCTTTTAATGTAACCTGCATGAGAGATAGTGATTACAACTTCATCGTCTGGAATTAAATCTTCAATTCTCATCTCACTTGCTGCATATTCTATTCGAGATTTTCTTTCATCTCCATATTTTTCTTTAACGTAAATTAATTCATCTTTGATGATTTGCATTCTACGACTTTCATTTGCCAAAATGTCTTTTAAATCAGCAATAAGTGCCATTAAATCAGCATATTCTTTACGTAATTTATCTTGTTCTAAGCCTGTTAATTGTCTTAATCGCATATCAACAATGGCTCTCGATTGAATATCAGATAGCTGAAAACGATTCATTAAATTAACTCTTGCCTCATCTGGACTTGCAGATTTTTTAATAATCTCAATTACTTCATCAATATTATCAGAAGCAATGATTAATCCTTCTAAAATATGTGCTCTTTCTTCAGCTTTTCTTAGGTCAAATGTTGTTCTTCGGATTACCACTTCATGTCTAAATGATACAAAGTTTGAAATCATTTGTTTTGTATTCAAAAGTTGAGGTCTTCCATCAACTAAACAGATATTATTAACTGAAAATGAAGTTTGTAGAGAAGTATATTTATATAATTTGTTTAAAACAACATTGGAAATAGCGTCTCTTTTTAATTCATATACAATTCTCATTCCGTTTCTATCGGATTCATCTCTTATATCTGATATTCCTTCAATTTTTTTGTCGTTTACAAGTTCAGCAGTTTTTTTAATTAACTCAGATTTATTTACTTGATAAGGTATTTCTGTAACAATAATTTGTTCTCTACCGTTCACTTCTTCAATTTCGGCTTTTGCTCTGATTACAATTCTCCCCCTTCCAGTGCTTAAAGCTTCTTTCACACCTTCATAACCATAAATTATACCTCCTGTTGGAAAATCTGGGGCTTTAATATAATGAATAAAATCTTCAACAGGTAAGTCATTATTGTCGATGTAAGCAATACAAGCATTGACAACCTCAGTAAGGTTATGAGGTGCCATGTTTGTTGCCATACCAACTGCGATTCCAGAAGCACCATTTATTAATAAATTAGGAATTTTTGTTGGCAATACACTTGGTTCTTCTAAACTGTCATCAAAGTTTGGAGTAAAGTTTACTGTTTCTTTATCTAAATCTTCCAACATTTCTTCCGCAATTTTTCGAAGTCTTGCTTCTGTATATCGCATAGCTGCAGGACTATCACCATCGACCGACCCAAAGTTTCCTTGACCGTCAACTAAAGGATAACGAAGTGACCAATCTTGAGCCATTCGAACCATTGTGTCATAGACAGAAGAATCTCCATGGGGGTGATACTTACCTAGTACTTCACCGACAATTCTCGCTGATTTTTTATGTGGACGATTAGAATAAACTCCAAGATCTTGCATTCCGAACAAAACCCTTCTATGAACTGGTTTAAAACCATCTCTCACATCAGGAAGTGCTCTTGAAACTATAACTGACATCGAATAATCGATATAAGCTGATTTCATTTCATCTTCAATATTTATCTGTATAATTCTTTCTCCGTCTGCCATATTGTCTTTTCTAAATAAAAATGTATAATTTTTGTATATTACAAGGGGGCGAATTTAGTTATTTTTTATGAAATTTTTATGAGTAATAACAATTATTTATCAACTTTTATAAACAAATTTTTGTGCAAAATTGATTTTTACTGTGTAATCTATAATAAAAAAATAGGAATAAATTTGTACCTTAGATAAAAAAGTATTTATTTAGCAAAAAAAAATGTAACATGGACGCGAAATTTTCACCAAGATTTAAAGAGGTGTTGTCGTTTAGCAAGGATGAAGCCATACGTTTAAACAATGATTCTGTGAATGTTGAACATTTATTATTAGGAATAATTAAGCAAGGTTCGGGAAGGGCTTTGGATATTTTAAAAAACTTCCATATTGAAATTAACAATTTGAAAGAAGAAATAGATCTTAATTTATCTAAAAATCAAACATTTATCGGAGAAACTAATCTCATTAACAACAATAGTATTCCTTTAGTTAAACAAGCAGAGCGTGTTTTAAAAATTGCTTGGCTAGAAGCAAAAAATTTTAGAAGTGAGTGGATTGGAACAGAACATATTTTACTTGCAATTTTAAAAAATGAAGACAGCTCTTGTGGGCTTTTGTTAAACAAATATGGTATTACATACGAAGTAGTAAAAACTGAATTACAAAATTTTAAAGAAATGAATTTACCCAAATCTAAATTTCCGGGCTCTATGGATGACGAAGGAGAAAGCTTTAGTGCTGCGCAAAAAAAATCTGCAGACCCAAAATCTAAAACCCCTGTATTGGATAATTTTGGAAGAGATTTAACCAAACTGGCTGAATCTGGTAAACTTGACCCAATAGTTGGACGTGAAAAAGAAATTGAACGTGTGAGCCAAATATTATCTAGAAGAAAGAAAAATAATCCTATTTTGATTGGTGAACCAGGTGTTGGAAAAAGTGCTATTGCAGAAGGTTTAGCTTTAAGAATTGTTCAAAGAAAAGTTTCAAGAATTTTATTTAACAAAAGAATTGTTTCATTGGATTTGGCATCTTTAGTCGCTGGTACAAAATATCGAGGACAATTTGAAGAACGAATGAAAGCCGTCATGCAAGAAATTGAAAAAAATCCTGATGTTATTTTGTTTATCGATGAAATTCATACAATAATTGGAGCAGGAGGTGCTAGTGGTAGTTTAGATGCTTCAAATATGTTTAAACCTGCCTTAGCGAGAGGTGAAATGCAAGCAATTGGTGCTACTACTTTAGATGAATATCGTCAATATATTGAAAAAGATGGAGCTCTAGAAAGACGTTTTCAAAAAGTTTTAATTGAACCAACCTCTGTAGATGAAACCATTCAAATTCTAAATAATATCAAAGAAAAATACGAAGAGCATCACATGGTTTCTTTTACTCCGGAAGCTATTAATGCTTGTGTAAAACTTACTGATAGGTATATTTCGGATAGACATTTACCAGACAAAGCCATCGACGCTTTAGATGAGGTAGGATCAAGGGTTCACATTACTAATATTAATGTTCCAAAGGAAATTTTAGATTTAGAATTACAATTAGAAGAAGCTAAATCTAGAAAAAGTGAAGTGATAAAAAGTCAACAATATGAATTAGCAGCAAGCATTAGAGATGAAGAACGTCAGATTTTAGAGAAATTAGATTTTGAAAAGAAAAAATGGGAAGATGCTAGTAAAGCGAAACGCATTGAAGTTACTGAAGAAAATGTTGCAGAAGTTGTTTCAATGATGTGTGGTATTCCTGTCACAAGAATCGCTCAAAAAGAAAGTGGAAAACTTGCCAACATGGGCATTGAACTAAAAGGTAAAGTTATCGGTCAAGATGAAGCGGTGGATAAAGTTGTTAAAGCTATTCAAAGAAATCGAGCTGGGTTAAAGGATCCTAATAAACCAATTGGTTCGTTTTTCTTTTTAGGTCCAACAGGAGTTGGGAAAACGCAGTTGGCCAAAGTGTTGTCTAAATATTTATTTGATTCTGAAGATGCTTTAATTAGAATTGATATGTCTGAATATATGGAGAAATTTTCAATCTCTAGATTAGTAGGTGCTCCTCCAGGATATGTTGGTTATGAAGAAGGGGGTCAGTTGACTGAAAAAGTTCGAAGAAAACCTTATTCAATAATTTTATTAGATGAGATTGAAAAAGCTCATCCTGATGTGTTTAATTTACTTTTACAAGTACTTGATGATGGTCACATGACTGATGGTTTAGGAAGAAAAGTTGATTTTAAAAATACTATTTTGATTATGACTTCTAACATTGGTGCAAGACAATTAGCTGATTTTGGTACAGGTGTTGGCTTCGGTACAAAAACTCAAACTGAACAAAAAGAAGAAAACAGTAAAGTGGTAATTCAAAATGCTTTACGAAAAGCTTTCTCGCCAGAATTCCTAAACAGAATGGACGATATGATTATTTTTAAAAATCTTACTCGTGAAAATATTCATATAATTATTGATTTAGAATTAGAAAAATTGTATCAAAGAATCAATAATTTAGGTTATTCAATAGAATTGACAAAAAATGCGAAAGATTTTATTGTAGATCAAGGTTATGATGAAAAATTTGGTGCTAGACCATTAAAAAGAGCTATTCAAAAGTATATAGAAGATCCTTTAGCTGAGGAAATTATAAAAGCAAACTTAGTTGAAGGTGATAAAATCGTAATGGATGTAAATACTGAAAAGAATGCTTTAAGTGTAAAGATAAGTAAAGGAAAAAGTAAACAGAAATCGTAAGTTTTTACGCACTTCTTTTGCCTTTTATTAAAATATTATATACAGCGAAAAAAAAGTATTTAATGTCTGTAAAGTAAGGATTTTTGCTTTTATCTTGTATGTATTTTCTTTCTGATTCTATTATACCTTCAAAAGTGGTTGGATAGTTTAAACAAACATAAGGTGCAATCAAACCAGGTCTGTACTTAATTCTTGCCTTTTTTAAGTCTTCTGGTAAAATTTCATAATAAGATTTACTTACGGGTCGTAAACCTACGAGTTTAATATCTCTTTTGATTAAGTTGATGATTTGAGGTAGTTCATCAATCCATAATCGTCTAAAAAAGTGACCCCAGGGAGTAACTCTAAAATCATTTTTTAATTTACCATTTACATCAAATCCTTCTTGGTTTATCATATAATCTTGCAAGTATTCTGAATAGGAATGCATGGTTCTTATCTTGTATAATGAAAAATATTTACCTCCTAAACCAATACGGTTCATTTTAAAGATTATACCATAACTACTTGTAGCATTTCCATAGTTTTCTTCTTTTTTTTTGCTTAAAACATAACAAAATCCATCAATGTTTTCAAAATGAACAATTTCAAAACCATTGGCTACCAATCGACCTAAAATTTCAGCTTTAGATAATACTCTTTTATTTTTTAACATCTTATAATAGAGATAGTTTAATCCTTTAATTTTAGGAAAAACTCGATTAATAATAAAATCAAAAAATATTAAAAAATATTTAAAAATTAATAATTTTTTGTAGTGAAGTCTTTTTTTTCTTGCTTGAAAAGTTTCGAAATAAAGTAGAAAAAATTCTTCTTTTTTTATATAACTATTAACAGTTTTAAAATAATTATTGATGTATCGAATTTTATTAATTAACTGATAACTAAGGAAGAAATGTTTACCAATATATGGATAAAAAGAAGATAAATTCCTTATTTTAAAAAATCGATGGACAATGTTAGCAGACGGTTTTTCTGCAAAATAACTTACTTTGATGGACTCTTTTTGATAATCAAATAATCTCATATGTTCAAATTGTACCATCTAAATTATTTATTTAGAAAATTATATACTTCTTATTTTGTAAATACGTTAAAGATTTTTTCATATTCGATATTGTCAAAATTACCTGAACTCATCAACAATATTATAGTATTTTCCTCATATTCATTTTTAATAAATTGAAACAAATCTTCTTTATTATGACAAACTTGAACTTTATCTCCAAAGTACATTTTTACTTTCTCATCGGTCAATAAAGGTAGTTTTTTATGTAATAAAACTTCTAGATTGAAATAAACCATTGATGAATCTGCCGAATTCATTGAATCTTTATATAATGGAAGAAAATTCTCGTTTAAAGAGGAAAAAGTATGCAATTCCATACAGGCAACAAGTTTCTTTTTAGGAAAATTCTCTTTAACTGCAGAAACTGTCGCTTTTAATTTAGATGGAGAATGAGCAAAATCTTTAAAAACGGTTAAATTATTGTTTTCAAAAATTTTTTCAAGTCTTTTTCCAGCACCTTTAAACTTTTTAATTGTCTTGAAAAAATCTTCATCATCAATTCCCATTTCTTTACAAACAAATAATGCAGCCATAAGATTTTGAAGATTGTGCTGACCAAAAATATTAAGTGGATACTCTTTGTCCTGGTATGTTATTATACTTTGTCCATCAATAATTTTGTAATTTGGTGTAGAGTAGGGCAAAAGTCGCAATTTATCTTTAAAATTAGAACAAATTTTATCTACTTCATTGTCTTCTTTATTATATATTAAAAGTCCATTTTTTTCAATTTTTTCAATGAAAATTTTAAATTGTTCTACGTAATTTTCAAAAGTTGGAAATACATTAATATGATCCCATGCAATCCCACTTATTAGTCCAATATGAGCATGATATAAATGAAATTTTGGTCTTCTATCAATTGGTGAACTAAGGTATTCATCGCCTTCTAAAATCATGTATTGAGCTTCATGACTCAATTTTACCATACAATCATATCCTTCTAATTGAGCTCCAACCATATAATCAGGAGAAAGATTCAATTCTTTACATACATGAAGAATCATTGAAGTAATGGTTGTTTTTCCATGACTACCTCCAATTACAATTCTAATTTTATCTTTACTTTGTTCATACAAATACTCTGGATAAGAATAAATTTTTAATCCAAGTCGTTTAGCTTCAGTAAGTTCAGGATTGTCTTCTCTTGCATGCATTCCTAAAATAATAGCATCTAATTGAGAATGAATATTTTTTATATCCCAATCAAAGGTTTTTGGCAACAATCCTTCCTTTTCTAATCTACTTTTTGATGGTTCAAAAATTTCATCGTCAGAACCAGTTACTATAATCCCTTTTCTTTTTAAAGCGATGGCTAAATTATGCATTGCACTTCCTCCTATTGCAATAAAATGTACTTGCATTGAATTCATTTTAATTAAAACAAAATTAGTAAAACATATTGATATTTATTGTATAAACTTGTAAATCAAAGATATAATTTAATATTCAGGAAAACTAATTAATAATTTTTTAATCTCGTTTGATTTATTTTCAATTTCAATTTTATCATGTGAATAATATAACAAATTATATTTCTCTATTTTATTTTTCTCAATAAAAACAAGTTGTTTGTTCTCAGCATCTATTTTAAAATCAACTATTTTATACGCACCTTTAGCCATATTATTAAGTAAATAAAAATAACATTTACGATTTTTATGAAAAATTAAAATTTCCTTTTCTTGAATATTATTTGGTCCAATTTCCAAATTTGAATGTAAACTTTTATCTACTAACCAAACTTTAGAGGAATGATCGTGGAAAATGAAATAGGGTTCAAGTGGTTTTAATTCATAATCGTACAAACAAGATTGTAAAAAAATAAATAAAATGAATAATAAACTGTTCTTTTTCATTTAAAATTGCATTCTATTCAATTCAATCCATTTTAAAATTTCTACATTCATTGAATCTTGAAATTCTTTTTTAATATTGGCATCATTAATTTGTTCTACTTTAACATATTCATATCTTCTATTTCTCCATTCATATAAGCAATTGAAATGATTTTGATCAGTATCTGAAAAACGTATAATAATGTCATCAAAAAGAGCTGATTTAGGCCTTTTTCCTATTAAATTTCCGATAAAACCATTCACTTTTACCAATTTATTTTTTTCTCTTTGAAAAATAAAAACCCTTCTAAGAGGGAAATCATGAACAAGTGATTTAACTAAAAGTATAAATCCGTTTTTTTTTGGAAATTGATATTTTAAAGGAAAAAGTTTGAAAAATTTCGGATCACAAGCAGGTAGTTTAAAGTTACTTAAATCTTTTTCATTTGGGTTACACATTTCAATTCCCAATTCTTTAAGTAATTCTTTATCACTTGATTCGTCGAAAGTTTTTTTATCAAATAAAACTTCTATGTTTTTATTATCTTCTTCAACTTGGTTTTTTAATGAAATGTTGGATTTTTTATCCTCATTCTTCTTTTTTTCTTGAATTTCGTTTTTACAAGAAAAGGAAACAAAAAGTACAATAATGAGAATAAATTTATAATTTAAATTTTTATACATAATTTTTTAATTAAAGATTTTATTGCTCAACGAATATGCTTTTTTGAAATTTTCCATATCAACAGAATGGTTTATGTTTTTACTATTTAAATAGTCCAGTACTTTTTCAGTGGGCATGTTGCCAGTCAAAGAATCACTTGCCATTGGACAGCCACCAAACCCTTTTATAGCACCATCCATTCTTGTACAACCTGATTCAACCACAGATTCAATTATCGACAAGGCATTATTTGGATTAACATGTAAATGAGCTCCTACTTCAACTTTTGGAAAATTTCTCAAAACTTGTGGAAATAAAGAAAGTATTTGTTCTTTTGTAGCACAACCGATAGTATCTGATAAAGACAAAATCGGAATTTCTAATTGGCTGCTTAATTTTTCAATCCACTCTAACACTAGATTTTCATTCCAAATATCTCCGTATGGATTTCCAAAACCCATGGAAAGGTAAACTACTAATTTTTTATTATTTTTTAAACATTCATGTTGAATTTCAGATAAATTGCTAAAAGCTTCATTTAAATTACTGTTGGTGTTTCTTAGTTGAAAAGTTTCAGATATTGAAAAAGGATAACCAACGAACGATATTAATTCATGTTCAGCGGCTTCTTTAGCCCCTCTTAAATTAGCAACAATTAACAGTAATTTTGATTTACTCTTTGAAAGATCAAGGTTTTTTAAAACTTCTTTCGTGTCTTTCATTTGAGGGATTGCTTTTTCAGAAACAAAACTTCCACAATCCAAAGTGTCAAATTGACAGGATAAAAGTTTTTGTATGTAATCAATTTTTTTTTGTGTAGGAATAAATTCATGTATTCCTTGCATTGCGTCTCTTGGACATTCAATAATTTTAAACTCTTTCATTTTCTTTTTTCTTGATTAATTCCAGATTGATTTTTTTAATCAAAGCGGGACCTTCATAGATAAATCCAGTATAAAGTTGAATTAAATCTGCTCCTGCATCAAGTTTTTCGAGAGCATCTTCCACACAGTGAATACCTCCAACTCCAATAATCGTAAATGGTTTTTTCTGTTTGTTTTTAATATATCGTATAATTTCAGTGGACATTAATCGAATTGGTTTTCCTGAAAGTCCACCATTACCAATAGAATCAATAATTTCTTTTTCAGTAATTAAATTATTCCTTTGTATGCTAGTGTTTGTAGCAACAATACCTTGAATTTTAGTTTCTTCAATAATTTCAATAATGTCATCTAACTGTTCGGTATTTAAGTCGGGTGCAATTTTTAAAAAAATAGGTTTTTTATCCTTTTTTATTTCGTTTTTTTTCATTAATTCGGATAAAATATTTTTAAGGGGTTCTTTGTCTTGTAATTGTCTTAAGTTTGGAGTATTTGGAGACGACACGTTCACCACAAAATAATCAACAAAAGGGAATAATTCTTCAAAACATATCAAATAATCATTAAGAGCGTTTTCATTTTCTGTCACTTTATTTTTGCCAATATTTCCACCAATAATGATGTTTGAATTTTTTTTCAATTTTTTTAATCTTTGAGCGATAATTTTAGCTCCATCATTATTAAATCCCATTCTGTTGATTAATGCCTTGTCTTTTACTAAACGAAACAATCTAGGTTTTTCGTTGCCGTTTTGGGGTTTTGGGGTAACTGTTCCAATTTCAATAAAAGAAAAACCAAAATGTTGAAAAATAGGAAATAAATCAGCATTTTTATCAAAACCAGCAGCCAAACCAATGGGATTTGAAAATTTTAGATTAGCAATATTTACTTCAGTTAAAGGAGAATGAGTACAAAAATATTTTTTTAAAAAATTTTTAACAAAAGGAAATTTTATTATTAGTTTCAATAAAATAGAAGAAAGTTTATGTGCTTTTTCTGGTGAAAATAGAAATAAAAAAAAACGAAAAAAGGAATACATTATTTAACAAAATTATAATAAAAAAGCGAGTGAAAACTCGCTTTTAGAATATTTTTTAGAATTTTGCTCTTACGCCTTTCCATTTGATTGGTTTTCCACGAACATAACTCTTGTAAGTAATGTTTTTAGAAAAACCTAAATTAACATAAAAGAATGCATCTTTTTCGTTATCACCTCTTTTTTCACCGTGACCAAACTTTCCGTTATATCCATCTAAAGTTCCAATTGTTGTAGGATCTCCAGTAGGGTCAGCTAGCTCTATTGATTCTGGTCTTGGAGGAGTTTGGTTTACACCAGCATCATCATAATTATAATAAGTTGTAGAAACATCATCAATATAATCTGAATAAGTTTTAAAATAAGAAACTTCAATCATCATACGCCACATTCTCCCAAGACCTGTACGATATCCAATCCCAAAAGGATGGCACACAGTAAATCTTTTGTAATTTTTTCCTTCACCTCCAGGGTATCCTTGACCTTCTGTTTTTAATGGTTGTAAGGAAACCCATTCTCCTCTTAAGTTAGAAAAAGCTTTAGGATTGTAATAAACAAACCCAATTCCTGTAAAAATAAAAACTTGTACATTTTTATCTTTCATACCTTTTAATCCTGGAAGAGCATTTCTTTTACCAACTTTTTCATTTGCATAAATAATGTATTCTCCTCTTAAAACCAAATTGGCTAACATGGTTCTGATTGTTATATTTCTTGTATTTCTAGCAGCATTTGGCGTAAACTGATCGGAAGCATAAACACGTCCAACATTCATTACAGCTGAAACAGACCAAGTTGGATGAAATCTATAACGATAACCAAATAATACATTCCAGTTGGTACTTGCCCAGTCAATATCAGCCAAACTGTAGTCTTTTCCTACACCTTCTTGTCCACCCAAATCACCTAAAAACTGAGTAGCACCTCCTCCAAAAAAGATTTCTTTTTTATGCATAGACCAATTCTTCTGAGTATTAAAATTGGAGAACTGTGAATAAGAAAAGCCACTAAATATAAGAAACAATAAGAGTATTTTGTGGTTCATAATGATGGTTTGTTTATACATTATACTGCAAAGTTAATCATAATATTTAATTTTGAACGATTTATTTTTGTTTATTTATCAAAACTATATTATTACCGAAAATAAATCATTCTCCATCGAATATTTTTTTAAAATAATATTGCTCTTTTAAATCTGTTTGATAGACTACTAAACTATCTTTATTTATTTTATGTAATATTAGTGGTATAATTGTTTCACTGTCATTTGCTTTTTTTAAAAAGAGAGTGTCGTTTTGACGAAAATATCCTATATGTTGAAAAAGATTTTGACTGTCACATCTTTTCTCAAACCAAGATTTAATTTCATTTTCTTCTTCATGGATTTCTGACAATAAAAGTTTATCACCATTAATGTAAATATACCAATTTTTAATTTCTTCTTGTACACCTTTAAATACTTGTTTTTTATCTTTGAATAGCTGTATTGTGTCTCTGTTTTGAGAATGAACAAACGGTATAAAAATACAAAACAAAAGCAAAATTATAATCTTATTCTTCATCTATTATTGGTGTTAAACTCATTGAAGGTATGATAAACAATTCTCCTTTTAAATCAATGGCTTTAATTTGGTTGATAAAAACTTCTTCATTTAAACAACTTATTTTAATGTATTCTAAAACTTTTAAAGGAATACTATCAGATTGAAATTGATATTCAACTGTTTGTTTGCCAGCTGGAAAAGTAATAAGAAAAGAATAAACTTTTAATTCATCATTCAATTCAATTTGATTGTTTTTTAACCAAAAATCAATGGGGATTTCTCCATGATAATATTGTTTTACATGAGGAAATATTGATTTTTTTTCTTCTTTTTCTAACACCAAAGTTTCTGTTTGACTGAAAGCTACTAAATTAAAAAACAACAAACTATATAGCAGTTTTTTCTTCATTTAAAATTTGTTTTATCCATTCTCTTAATGGAAGTTCGTTTTTATATTGTTTGAGTTCAAAAAATTGTATGTTTTTATTGGTTTTACTTATTATGTATGAAGTACTGTACATTTTTCCACCTTCATCAATTAAAATTATTTTGTATTCTTTATTAGTAAATAGTCCAAATGTATTTATGGGATGGTTAAAAGTGCCGTATTGATATCTTAAATTTTTTTGTGTATCAAATACAAATAATTGTTTGATTTTTAAATTTTCATTTTGACTTGTAAATACACTTTCAAGCTCAAAAGCAGGAGGGTAGGGTATAGGGTTGTCGCAATTAAAAATACCCCAAGTGGTTGTTTCAAATGTCATACTTTGATTAAGTACTTCAATTACCCTTTTATTAAACAAATTGTTGTCTGTTAAAGAATTATTTTGTTCTTTTTTTCTAATTTGATTGAGTTCATTTTCGATTTTAATTTGTTGAGTTTCATTGATTTTTAATGCTTTTTTGTAGTCTGCTAATTTTTTTTCTTTCTCCTTTTTTTCTTCTATACTTTTTTCTAACATTTTTTTAAATTCTTTTTCAGCATCGATGGCATCTTTTCCTGTTAAAATTGGACGAACTTTAACTTGATGCTTTTCAGCGTTGTTTTGTAATTTCATGACATAAAATTTACCCTCTTTCACTAAATCCATTGATGTCCATTTTTTTTTGGTGAAATTCCTGTCATAATCTCCTTCTTCAGACACTTCAAATACCACGTTTTTTAATTGTTCTAATTCAGGAAAGTCATTCACGTCGTAAGCTATATTAAATTGTTGTTTGTTTTTACTTAGTTTAAAATCTGCTTTTTCAATTTCTTTTTGATTATTTATTTCTTCTTTACTTTTTTCAATATTTTCATTGATTTTTTGTGCATTGTTTTTCAATGTTTTTAATTCATTTAAAAGACTTTTATTTTCAGATTTTGGATATAAAACCCAATCTTTATTTTGTTCATTCCATTTCCAAAATTTAAAAGTATTGGGGTCTTGAGTGCATTTTAGTTGGACTTTTATAGGAACATCATGGTTTATCTCTACTAATTTATTGTTTTGATAAGCATGTAATTCAATCATTCCAGCTGATTCAAAAGCGTGTTTGTCTTTATAATCCATATTGATTCCAGAAATTAAAACTTCAGAAGGGGAATAATACTCTTTTACTTTTAAAATTATTTCTGAATCATCTTTTAAGATTAGACTATTAGATTTTACCTCAATGCTTGAACCGCTATTTAATTCGATCAAAGCACTTTTATTAGGTTGAAGAATAAAGGTTTGAGCTGAATCTTTTAAATGTTCTAATTTTTTTTCTAAACATTCTGTGTCTTCAGGAAGTTTTGCATCAACACTTTTTTTATCTTCTTTTTTAATGAAGGACTTTTCTTGAAAAGTTAAAGAAAGTAAAAGGATTAAACTTAAACTTGCCAAACCAGCTGAACCCCAAAAAAGTGGTTTTTTATAAATAGGTGTTGAGGATAAACTCAATCTTGTTAAAATTTCATCAAAATTTTCGTAGGATTTGATTTCTTCTTTGCTAATTTTTGTTCGATTAAATAGTACATATAATTTTCTCATAAACTCTTTTTTAAATAGAAATAATATTTTAATTTTTCCAAAGCTCTAAAGCATTTGATTTTTGCATTGTTTTCTGTGATGCCAATGATTTCGGCTATTTCTTTATGACTTCTTTTTTCAAAATATTTCATTTCAATTAGCATTAATTCTTTTTCTTTTAAATTTTTTAATGCTCTTTCTAACTTTTTTTTGTCATTTTCACTAAATAACTCTTCATTTAATTCTTCAATAAAATCGTTGATTGAATGGGTGTCAATGTTTACAAAACGATGGACGGGGAAATCTCTAAAATGTTGATATACTTCACTTTTGGCGATTCTAAATAACCAAGAAGAAAATGGAAAACCAAGGTCTTTGAAAGAAGAAATATTCTTTAGAGCTTTCATAAACACTTGTGAAGTAATGTCTTTAGCTAAATCTCTATCATTCATACGATTATACACATAAATAAAAATCGGTTCATGGTATTTTTCATATAAAGGTTTAAAATTTTCCGGCTTTTTTTTCGCCTGACCAATCCAAAACAAATCATCTACAATTTGTTGGTGGTTTTGATGAATTTTTACATTAATCATAGTTTCCGGTTTTATTTGTTTTTCCCAAAATTTCGGGGTATTTTTACAAGCTTGCAGTCTTGTAAGTACTATAACTGTAATAAACGAAATTGGTTACACTTTTATTTAAAAATTTGAAAAAAAATATCACAACTTTCATACCACTTAAAGTGCTTATTTTTTAGAATATAGCAAAAATATAGTCCTTTGTGGTTTATGAATTGAGATTTTAAGGTAAATTCAGCTTAAATTATTGATTAGGGCATCAAAAAATGAAAAATCAAACATTAAAACGAAAATGCATAATGTCTCCATCTTGAACGATGTACTCTTTTCCTTCCACTTTAAATTTTCCAGCTTCTTTTACTGCATTTTCAGAACCATAAGAAATAAAATCATTATATTTCATTACTTCAGCTCTTATAAAACCTTTTTCAAAATCGGAGTGAATAACTCCTGCTGCTTGAGGTGCTGTCATTCCTTTATGGATTGTCCAAGCTCGAACTTCTTTTACACCGGCAGTAAAATAGGTTTCTAAATTTAACAAACGATAAGCTTCTCGGATTAAACGATTTATGCCTGGTTCGTCTAAATTTAATTCATCTAAAAACATTTGTCTTTCTTCAAACGTTTCTAATTCGTTGATATCGGCTTCAATTTTTGCACCCAAAACTAAAACTCCTGCGTTTTCATTTCGAATATTTTCTTTGACAAGCTCAACATATTTATTTCCTTTTAAAACAGAATTTTCATCAACATTACAGACGTATAAAACAGGTTTTGAGGTGATTAAATGAAATTTACTTATAATTTCTTGTTCTTTTTCATCTAATTCCATCGTTCTTACCGATTTTCCTTCTTCTAAATGTTTTTTAACTTTTAATGCTAAATCATTTTCTTTTAATAGTTCTTTATCACCAGATTTGACCTGTCTGCTTAAAGATTGAATTTTTTTTTCAATACTTTCTAAATCTTTTAATTGTAATTCTATATCTATGATTTCTTTATCTCTGATTGGATTAATATTTCCATCTACATGAACAATGTTGTTGTCATCAAAGCATCTCAATACATGTAAAATAGCATCTGTTTCTCTAATATTTGCTAAAAATTGATTTCCCAAACCTTCACCTTTTGAAGCTCCTTTTACCAAACCTGCTATATCAACGATTTCCATGTTTGTAGGTACAACTCTTTCAGGGTGAACAATTTCTGATAGTTTTTCAAGTCTATTATCTGGAACAGAAATGGTTCCTATATTAGGTTCAATTGTACAAAAGGGAAAGTTGGCTGCCTGAGCTTTTGCATTGGACAAACAATTAAATAAAGTTGATTTTCCAACATTTGGTAAACCGACAATTCCACATTTTAAAGCCATATTTTTAGAAAAAAAAGTGCAAAAATAAAGAATTTTATTTCTTTTTAAACTAACGATGTTTTATTCTTTTCATTTTTACTTTGGAACCCACTAGAAGAAATATAAAAATTATGGTCTATTTTAAAGTAAAATAATTGAGTAAAATACCTGTTGCAACGGATAAATTAAGAGATTCACCAATACCAATTTTTGGAATAGATATTTTGTAATCAATTAAATGTTCTAATTCTTGAGTTATCCCATTGGATTCACCCCCCATCAATAAATAACATTCCTTTTCAATTTTTTGTGTAAAATAGGGTGTAGAATTCATATACGCACCATAAATAGGTTTGTTTTTTTTAATTAAATGAAGATCACAATATTCTATTTTAACTTGAAAAATTGAACCCATTGAGCTTTGAATAACTTTAGGGTTAAAACAATCGACACTGTCTTTGGAACAAAGGATGTGATCGATGCCAAACCAAGCTGCTGTACGTATAATAGTACCTAAATTTCCAGGGTCTCTAATTTGATCAAGCAATAAAGTAAGTTTAGATTTAGTTTTGATTTGTATTTCAGTTGAACAGATTGCTAAAATACCTGATGGTGTTTTTTGAGTACTGATTTTATCCATCTCTTTGTTGGAGATTAAAATGGATTCAGGAAAAGTTTCTAAAAATTCTTTGTTAGAAATATAAATGTCTTTTATATAAATTGAAGAATGAATTTTTGTTTCTTCTACACATTTTAAACCCTCAATAATAAATAGCTTTTCTTCATCTCGATGTTTTTTTAAATGTAGTGATTTTATAAATTTCATCTTAGAGATAGAAACCTTTTCCATAAAAAAAATGTTATTTTTGCGTGAAATTATGAATAAAGGACAAATATATAGCATTTTTATTATATCCTCTTTGTTGATTTATTCTTGTAATCCTACTAAATATATTCCTGATGGGAAAAAAATTGTCAACAAAAACGTTGTTCATTATTATGAAGATAAACTTAATTCTGATGAAGTAAACTTAATTATTAGACAACAACCAAACAAAAGTATTTTAGGAATGAAAATTAAACTTTTTATTTTTAATCATATAGATTCAACTAAAACAGCTCATGCCTCACAAAGACATTGGAAAAAAATTAGAAAAATTAATACTAGAAAGCTAAACCGACAAAATAAAATTAATAATAAAAGAGTAGAAAAAGCTAAAAAAAGAGGTAGAAAATACTATACACAACGACTTGTTCCATTAAAAGATACTTTAAATATCAAACTGACTTTTAGAGAGTGGCTCAAATTCAAGAGGGGAGAGCCAGCAGTTGTTTTCGACTCAACTATAAATAAAAAAACAGTAGATCAAATAAAAATATATTTACGAAAAAAAGGATATTATTATGGAGAAGTGTATAGTGAGTTTCAGGATGGTGGAAAAAACAATAAAAAAAGAACGGTAAATTATCATATCAAGTCAGGTAAAGCTTATTACATTGATAGTTTTTATTTTGAATGTTCCAATTCAACTGTTTTGGCCTTATATCAAAAGTACTTTAAAAAACAGTTATTCAATCCGCTTTTAGGAGAAAAATTTGATTCTGATTATTTAAATGATCATCGGTCAAAAGTGGCTAAATTTATTAAAGACAATAGTATATACGGTTTTAGTCCTCAAAGTATCTCCTTTTTAGCAGATACAAATAAAAGGGATATGAAATTGATTTTAAAAATTATTGTCGATGATAGAAAAATTCAAAAAAACGATACAGTAATCACTGTACCTTATCAAACGGCTTATGTGAGAAATATTAATTTCAGGTTAAGTGATACGTCTTATTATAAAGGTAATTTTAAAAATGATTTGAATAAAAAAGGTCTGTCAGTAACTGAAAATGCTTTTTTAAGAACTTTGGATACAATGCAATATAGAGAAATTTATTTGACTAAAGGAGATAAAAAAAGAAGAAAAATTAAAACAGATAAAGACACTTTAAACCCATGGAGATTTGCAACAGTGTATTACAACGTAAAACCCATAGTAAGACCAAGTATTTTAGAATTACAAAATTATTTAGAAAGCAACAATGTATATAAAGAATATTATATTGATCGTTCTTATAATCGACTAATGCAATTGGATGTATTTCAGACAATTAAGCCTGTTATAAAAGAGGTTGAAGGTACAAATTTAATTGATGTTGACTATTATTTGGTGCCTGCTAAAAAACAAACTTTCAATTTAGAACCTCGTTTTACTAACGCCAATGGATTTCTTGGTCTTTCTGCATCGATCAATTACAATAATAAAAATATTTTTAGAAGATCGGATAAATTGACAATTAGTTTTAGTGGTGGTTTTGAGTCTCAACCTCCTGTTTTCGACCAAACAGAAAGTGGTGAAAAGATAAATGATGCAGGTCGTTCTTTTAATACATTTGAAATCGGTCCTTCAATAAAGTTAGATGTCCCTGGTTTATTCCCATCAAAACCACAAAAATTATCAAAAAGACATCGACCGAGAACAATAATGTCTGCCGCATACAATTATCAGAAAAGAAATGATTTTAGTAGAGAAGTTTTTCAGTTTAACTATCTATGGAAATTTTATTCTGGAAAAAAACAATTATTTCAAGTGGGTTTCCCAGCTGCATCTATTAAGTTTGTCAATATTAAAATGAAAGATTTTTTTAAGGAAAAATTATATGAAAACAACGATTTATTTTTGATAAATGCTTATAGTAATCAGTTTGTTTGGGAAGATTTTAAATTTTTATTTGAATATAATAATAAAGCAGAAAAAAAAGGAAAAGCAAACCATTTACTAAATTTTTCAATCATTAATTCTGGTTGGTTGTTAAGTCTATTGAATTTAAGGGATACAAGTAATACTGGACAGAAAGAATTTTTTAATGTTGCCTATTCAAGATTTATAAAAGCTGAAGCAGATTACATTTATGGCTATCCGTTAGGTAAAAAAACAAGTGTACATGCACGAGTAAATTTAGGTTTTGGTGTGCCAACAGGAAATTCAACAACTTCACTTCCTTTTGATTACAGTTTTTTTTCTGGGGGAGCAAACGACAATAGAGGATGGAGAGCAAGAGAATTAGGTCCTGGAGCGTATAAATATTATTTAGACCCTGACAGAACTGCCACTCAAATTGGAGACGTGAAAATTGCTGCTTATTCCGAATTGAGGTACTCTTTATCCTCAACATTTAAAACAGCAATTTTTATTGATTTAAGCAATATTTGGACTTATAAAAATGACATCAATCGCCCAGGTAGTCAGTTTAATAATCAGTTTTATGAACAATTAGCTCTTTCATCTGGTATTGGATTGCGTTTTGACGCAACTTTTTTAATTGTCCGACTTGATCTTGGTTTCCCTATCACAAATCCTGCTTTGCCTGATGGTGAACGATGGGTTTTTCAAGAAAAAGACAATTATTATAAAGAAGGAGAAGCTGTATTTGGTGTAGATTATAAATCTTATTTACCTAAACCATTTAGACCTAAATTACAGTTTGGTATTGGTTATCCATTTTAATTATATTACGATGTCATTAGAAAGCGAATTAGAAAAAAGAAGTGAAAATCAGTGTGAATTATGTAAATCAACAACTAATTTACAGGCATTTTTCATTGAAAATCCAAAAAATAGTTATTCTATTGATTGTTATGTGTTTTTATGTTCTGATTGCAATGAAGCTATCCAAAATAATTCACATGAATCAAAAATATGGAGTAGTTTAAATGATAGTATTTGGAGTGAAGTTCCTGCGGTTAAAGTGCTTTCATGGCGTTTACTAAATCGAATGAAAGAAGAACAATGGGCAAACGATTTATTAGAAATGATGTATTTAAGTGAAGATGAATCTTTGTGGGCAAAGTCCTATAATTTTACAAAAACTGCAGATAAAACAATACATCTTGACAGCAATGGAGTAGTTTTACAAGGAGGAGATTCTGTTGTGTTAATTAAAGATTTAAATGTAAAAGGAGGTGGTTTTACGGCTAAAAGAGGTACTCCAGTCAGAAACATTCGATTAGTCCAAGATAACCCTAATCAAATTGAAGGAAAAATCAACGGTCAAACTATCGTTATTTTAACTCAATTTGTAAAAAAGTAGAATTTGATTAGTAACCTAAGTTCGATAATTAAAATTAGATAGACTTCGTCGCTGCCTATGGTGTTGTCTATTTTCATTTTGTATCGGCATATTTTAAAATTTTGGAACGAAGTATAACAGGTTTTTATATAAAGTGAAAAAATATTCCGCTGATAAACAACGATTTACTTCACAACCCTTTATCGATTTATCTCGATAAATCTTCAAAAGTGTCATTCGTAACACATTGTTTTTGAGCGGTCTGAATTCAATTTTAATAATCGGACACAGGTTATTAATAATTGTATATGGTATTACTATCGAACTCAGGTTTTTAATTTTTACAAATTTTTATATTTCATATGGATGTAAGATTCGGAAAACTAAAGAGCGATGATTACATATCAATCGGAGTGTGAAGGTGTTAAACCAAGGAGTTTAGTTTTTTTTGCACAGGATTACAAATCCAGCGGAGCGAAGGTCATATACTTTCAGATGGTAACAAACAAATTGACTTAAAAATTTTATAAATTCTTTAAAGTATAGTTTAACATCATGTTAAAGAGATGATTACGAGTGTTTCCACCGTAAATACCGTGATTTTTGTTAGGATAAATAAACATGTCAAATTGTATATTTGCTTTGGTTAATGCATTAATCATTTCCATTGTGTTTTGGTAATGTACATTGTCGTCTGCTGATCCATGAATGATCATGTACTTTCCTTTAATGTTTTTAACAAAATTAATAGGCGAATTGTCGTCATAACCTTTAGGATTTTCTTGTGGAGTGCGCATAAAACGTTCAGTATAAATATTGTCATAATACCTCCAATTGGTAACTGGTGCCACAGCAATACCCATTTTGAAAATTTCTGCTCCTTTTGTCATGGCTAATGAAGTCATATATCCACCATAACTCCAACCCTGAATTCCAATACGATTCATATCAATTTCGGGCATTGTGTTAAAATTTTTAGCCACAGCAATAAAATCTTCTGTTTCTAATTTTCCTAATTGTAAATAGGTAGATTTTTTAAATTTTGCTCCACGATACATTGTTCCGTGTGGATCGACACTGAAAACAATGTAACCTTTTTGTGCTAATAATTGATGGTAAAAATAATCGTTTCCATCAAAATCATCAGTTACCGTATTACTTCCTGGTCCACCATAAATAGTAACATATACCGGATATTTTTTAGAAGGGTCAAAGTTTGGAGGACGAATAATTGAAGCATTAAGTAATTCGTCAGTGCCTTTAATCTGCATAAATTCTTTGCTTGAAAGTCCATAGCTTTTCATTTTTTCTGCTAACTCTTTATTGTCTTCTAAAACAGCAATTTCTTTTCCATCTTCTGTACATAAACTAAAAATACGTGGAGTGTTTGCGTCTGAATAACTTTTCATAAAATACTTCATTCCAGAGGAAAAATCAGCAGAATTATACCCTGTTTCTTTACTAATTGCTTTTTTATTTTTACCGTTTAAATCAATTTTGTATAAACCTTTAAAAATGGCATTTTTCTCTGCAGCACTGTAATAAATTGTTGCTTTTTTTTCGTTGATACCTAAAAATTCAATAATATCCCAATTGCCGTCAGTTATTTGTTGTGTTTTGCCATCAAAATAAACTCTATGGATATGATTAAAACCTGATGATTCACTTGTTCTTAAAAGAGATTTACCATCTGATAATATAATTAAATTGTCATCGATTTCAACATAAGTGTCGGATTTTTCTTCAAAAAATACTTTGTTAACAAGCATTGTAGTAGCCATTTCTATTTTATGGTATTTTAAGTGATTTTGATGTCTGTTTAAAGTTTGTATAATTAATGTTGGCTCTGAATTTGACCATTTTAAACGTGGAATGTATTCGTATTCACCTAAATTTAAATAAATTATCTCAGCTGAAGAAATATTTACTATATGACAGCTAACTTTTGAATTGTCTTCTCCTGCCTTTGGATATTTATAAAGGTATTGTTCGGGATATAATCCTCCGTACATCGCCATTTGAAATTCTTTGACTTTTGATTCATCAAAACGTAAAAAAGCAAGCATTTTACTATCTGGCGACCATTCAAACCCTTTTGTAATAGCAAATTCTTCTTCGTAAACCCAATCTGTTGTACCATTGATAATTTCATTTTTTTTACCATCAAAAGTGAGTTGTTTAATTTTTAAATTGTTTAAATCTTTTACAAAAAGATTGTTCTCAGATACGTAGGCAAGCATAGTCCCATCAGGAGAAAATTCAGCTAAAGTTTTTTCTTTTCTTTGGTCATCAACAACAGTTAGTTGTTTGGTTTTTAAGTCAAGTATATAAAAATCAGCATAATAACTTCTTCTATAAATGCTTTCAGTTTTACTTTGAATAAGTAATTTTGTTTCATCTGCGTTAAATGAATAATCATCCACTTCAATAAACTTGTCATTTAACATTAAATCTTTTTTAGTAACTAAGATTTCACCTTGTCCTTTGTAATCTTTGAAGCTGTGTTTAGTAATAGTAAAATCGGTATTGGATTGATTTATTTTAGTGAAGTGTTCGCCATCATTCATTGAATTAAACCCTGGAAAACTTTTTTGACGAAAAACACCATTTTTCCAAATATCCTCAACAGTTATTTCTTTTGAATTTTCTTTAGAAATTTGAGAATAAGAAAAATTGATTAGAGAAGCTAAAATAAATATAAAAAGTCCTTTCATGTTTTGAATTTAGAAAGGTTAAAATTATAAAAATATTAAGAGATTGGATTAATCCTTAATTAATTTAAGTGAATATTCATTATTTAAAGAAGAAACTTGAATATAATAAACGCCTTTATTCAAATTTTCAACATTGATTGATGTTTCATTTATTGCTGATTCGAAAGAAATTTTTGAAACGACTTTACCCATTAAATCAAAAATTTCAACTTCATTAAAACTTTTGACAGAATTTAGAGTAAAAAGTCCATTTGTTGGATTTGGACTTAATTTTCCAAAGGTCAATTCATTTTCATCAATACCTGCAACGGTATAAACAAATTCAGCGATAATCGGAAGATGATCGGAACCGTAATACAGTGCATCAGCTATTGTTTGACTAACAGCAGTATTAGTAGGTAAGGCGTTGATTGATTTGTTGTAATGTTGACCATCGTTTCCATAAGGTAAAGTAGAGTTAGGCACATAGTCTAATCCACCAGGCATATCGATGCTTTTAGAATATAATATTAAATCAAAACGGTCGTCTAATCCACCTGCAATTCCACCGCCAAATTCTTCATATCTTGGTGATTGAGTATGGTAAGCTGCATATTGAGCTACTCCCCATTCTCCTGTAATATTGATAGGATCTATAACATAGCCATTGACAGAACCATTAGGACTTTTAAGTAATTGATAAGCACCTTCTGATGAACGGTATAGATTAAAGTCTCCACAAACTATCCAATCTTGTTCCAAAGTTAATTGATCTGTAACTGCTCTTAATTGTTGAATTTCTTGATTCCTAGACAAAGCATCTTCTTGGGAATCAGATGCTTTTAAATGAACTGCAAAAACTCTTAATGTGTCGCCTGTTGCTAAATGAACCATTTTGAATTGATTAATGTCTCTCAGACTTGTTTGAATTGGAGTATTACTTATGAATTTAAATTGATTAATTTTATAGCAGATACATTTATCTGAATCTTCTCCATCAATAAAAGTGCCACAGGCGTACGTCCCATCTAGAACAGAATTTTTAAAAGCAGTTAAAGCTGCTGATGTAGCGACTTCTTCTAAAACCAATAAATCTGGAAGGGTTGCGTCAATTACTTTTTTAAGATAAGGAAAACGGTCTGTACTTGAACTTTGTAAATTTAATACATTGTATGCCATTATTTTAAAAGGATATTGTGTTTGAGTAGTTGAATAGAATGAAATTAAAAAACTAAAGGTAAGGATGGTGTTTTTAAGATTTTTCATTGTAGTATTTTATTAATAATTTATATTATTTTTCTTTCAAAAAAACACAATAAACAGGGAAATGGTCGCTGAATCCACCTACATATTGTCCGAATGAAAAAGTTCTGAATGGATAACCCTTAAAATTTCCGTCTTGTTGCATTAAATAGGGTTTATTAAAAATTTTTGCTGTATAATATTGATAAGAAGTATAGTCATTTTTTATCCAAGCTTGAGTTAAAATTGTTTGATCAAAAATCCCCCAAACATCACGATGTGCTAAAGTACCAATTCCTTTCATGTGTAAATCGTACATTGGATTATACATTTTATTTCCATGAACTTGTTCAATATTTCCTGTAGAATTTAAATGCTTTTTTATAGATTGATTAGTTGGATCATCATTTAAATCACCCATTACAATAACTTTTGCATCTGGATTGATAAGGATTAAAGAATCAACAATATGTCTGCTTAATTTTGCTGCTTCAATTCTTAATGGTTCACTTCTTTTTTCACCACCACGACGAGAAGGCCAATGTCCTACTATAAAATGCACTTCTTCTCCATCTAATAAACCGCTTACTAATAATTGGTCTCTAGTGTAAAAATCAGGTTTATTGTCAATTTTTAGAGTGTAAGATTTTGAATTAGTTACTTTAAAATATTTTGGATTATAAAGTAAACCCACATCAACACCTCTTTGATCAGGAGAATCGTAGTGAACAATTTGATAATTTCTGTTAGCAATGGCTTTTTGTTTAACTAAGTTTTCTAACACTAGTTTGTTTTCTATTTCTGAAACACCTAAAATTGCCACACCATCTGGGCTTGCTTCCAATCCAATATCAGCAATGACTCTAGCCATATTGCCTTGTTTTTCTAAATAACGAGCACTTGTCCATTTATTGGCTCCTTCTGGTAAAAACTCTTCGTCGTTTTTTTCAGGGTCATTTATGGTATCAAAAAGGTTTTCTAAGTTATAGAATCCTATTAAAACAGAATAAAATGATTTATCTTTAGGTAATTCCCTTTGAGCGAAGGTAGAAAATCCTATAAAAAATACGAAAAGAAATTTAATTTTTTGCATGATTTTTTTTTCAAAAGTAATCAATAATCATGCTATATTATTATGTTATTGTTAAATTTTATTTTTTTTATTTTTAAATTGAAATTATATTCTTGCATAAGATACAGTACTATATCGATTTATATATAAAATTGATATATTTAAATTTTTCGAAAAATAAAAAAAATGATTTTTATAGTACCATAGATAAATTTTTTAATTTAATTTTACATAAATTTTTAACAAGAATTCACAAATGAATCATCGTATCGATTTTAAATTTTCTTTTTCAAAAAGTCTATTATACCTTATTGTTTTTTTATACTCTTTAATGAGTTTAGCTCAGTCTGATACTACTAAAACCATAGATAGTTTATCTCTTCCAGGATCGAAAATGCCAATATTTTCTACTACAGCGGGTGATTTAAATGCAGATTTAGGATCACAAGATGTTTCTGGTTTATTACAATCATCAAGAGATATTTTTACTTCAACAGCTGGATTTAATTTTGGAAATGCTAGATTTAGAATTAGAGGATTAGGTTCAGAAAATACAGTTGTATTATTAAATGGTATAAGAGTTAATGATTTAGAAACAGGTTGGGCTTCATGGTCAAGTTGGGGTGGATTAAACGATGTTACTAGATTTATGGAAGTTAAACCAACAGTTAGCCAATCGGATAAGACTTTTGGAGGAATAGGTGGCTATTCAAATCTTGATTTAAGGGCTTCATCACAAAGAAAAGGGACTCGTATTTCTTATTCTTATTCAAACAGAAGTTACAGACATAGAGCAATGATTACTCATTCAACTGGTATTATGGATAATGGTTTGTCATTATCAGTTTCTGCTTCAAGAAGGTATGCTAAAGAAGGATATGTTGAAGGAACTTCATTTGACGCATGGAGTTATTATTTAGGTGTTGAGAAAAAAATTGGAAAAAAACACAGTTTAGGAATGATAATTTTTGGAGCTCCTATGACACAAGGAAGACAAACGTTAGCAACTCAAGAAGCATATGATGTAACAGGTAATAATTACTATAATCCTAATTGGGGTTATCAAGACGGTAAAAAAAGAAATGCAAGAATGTCTGAAAGTCATAGACCAAGCATAATTTTTACTGATTATTGGAAAATAAATGAGAAAACTAAATTGGAAACTAGCTTTTCTTTTTCAAAAGGAAAAAATAATTTAACTAACTTAAATTGGTATCAAGCAAAAGACCCAAGACCAGATTATTATAGATATTTACCTTCTTATTATACCTTAACGAACCCATCTTACGCTGAAAATTTAAGTAATGAATGGGCAAATAATGACGATAGAAGTCAAATTGATTGGGAGGGCTTGTATATGGCAAATTCAAAAAATCTTTATACTGTTCAAAATTTAAATGGCACTATAGGTGAAAATTATACTGGAAATAGATCAAAGTACATAGTCGAGAATCAGATTTCTGAAATTACTCTTTCTGGATTTAATATGTTGTTAAATCACCAATTTAAACCAAACTTTCAATTATCAGCAGGAGTTAATTATAATTTTCAATCTACAAGAATGTACAAAACAGTAAACGATTTGTTAGGTGGTGATTTTTGGTTAGATGTAGATAACTTTGCAGAAAGAGATTTTAATGATCCTACTATTGCTCAAAATAATGTGAATGAACCAAACAAATTAATTAAAAAAGGTGATAAATTTGGTTACGATTATTTTTTGAAATACCATCGTTCAGAATCATTTATTCAGACAACTTACAATTTACCTAAATTTGACAACTATTTAGCAGTTATGTTTTCAACTTCAAAGTTTTGGAGAGACGGAAAAATGATAAATGGTAGATTTCCTAATGAATCTGAAGGAAAATCAGAAGTGAGTAGTTTTGCAAATTTCGGTATAAAAGGAGGAACAACTTATAAAGTTACTGGTCGTCATTTTGTTTCTTTGAATGTAGCTTTTTTAAATAGAGCTCCAATACCTAGAGAGGTTTTTGTATCCCCTCGTACACGAAATACTTTGGTGTCAAATCTTAAAAATGAAGAACTTAGTTCTTTTGATATCAATTACAATATTAGATATGCTAAACTAAAAACAAGAATTTCATTGTATTATAACGAGATTAAAAATATTACGACTTTAAACAGTTATTATCATGAAGAATACCAGACTTTAGTAAATTACAGCATGTCTGGAATTAACCAAAAAAGAATGGGCTTAGAGTTTGGTACAGAGTACAATATTACTAATACAATTACAACAAGTATTGTTGCAGCTGTTGGAGATTATAGATATTCTTCTCGTCCTACTGCGACTATAACAAGAGATAATTCAACTGAAGTTTTGGCTTCAGATAGATTAATATATTTAAAGAATTTTAAAATAGGAGGTATTCCTCAACAAGCTTACTCATTTGGTTTAAAATATTCTGCACCTAAATTTTGGTTTATTGGAGCTAATTTTAATTACTTTGCAGATATTTATCTTGAACCAAATCCTGATAGAAGAACCGAAGAAGCAGTTGCTAATTTAGTTGAATCTGACCCTCAATGGAATGAAGTTATTGACCAAACTAAATTTGATAATCAATATACTATTGATGTTTACGCAGGTAAATCATGGAAAATTAAAAAGTACTTCTTAAATTTAAATTTAAACGTAAATAATGTCTTAAATAACAAAGAATTTATTATTGGAGGTTTTGAACAAATGAGATACGAATCAACCAATGTAAATCGTTTCCCACCAAAATTATCTTATCACCTTGGAACAACTTTTTATGCAATGATAAGTTTAAGATTTTAATTTAAAAATAAAATAAATAACAAATATGAAAAAAATAATTTTTTCTTTTTCCATTCTAACATTACTAATCTCTTCATGTAAAAAAGAGTGGGATACTCCGCCTATAAATACAATACCAGAGGGCAAAAAAATTCAAAGTATAAATACGTTAATCAATATGCACGAAGGTGCACCAATTAAATTTACTGAAGATTACTCTGTTTACGGTGTCGTTACAATTGATGAAAATAACGGAAATATGTATAAAAATATCTTTATACAAGACAAACCTTCTGATGTAAACAATATTGACGATTCTATAAGAGGAATTAATTTGAGATTACTCAATTCTGGTGGTTTGTATCAAGGTGATTACGTTAGAGTTAATCTAAAAAATTGTGTTTTATCCACTTATAACGGAGTTTATCAAATTGATTCTGTTGATGTAGATAAAAACATTGTCAAACAAGAAACATTGATAAATATTGAGCCAAAATTATTGACTATTCAAGAGTTAACTGAAAATATTTCTAAATATTCAGGTCGTTTGATTAAAATTGAAAATGTTGAATTTGTTGATGGTCCAAATGGTTTAACTTATTCAGATGCAGTAGGACAAAGTACTCAAAACAGAGCCATTCAAGATTGTAGTTTTTACACATTAGATGTTAGAACAAGTGGATATTCAAATTTCGCAGCTTTACCTTTGCCTACTGGAAACGGAAGCATTATTGGTGTGATTAGTGTTTATAATTCTGATTTACAATTGTATATAAGAACTCCAAATGAAGTGTTGATGACTGGTATTCGTTGTGATGGTTCTACTGGAGTTAGTTATTTAAACAAAAACTTTGAAGACAATAGTATAACTTCTGGTGGTTGGACAAATGTCAATGTAAATGGCACTATTAGTTGGGCAACAAATGATATTGGTTCTGCAAGTGGCTCATATTATGCTCAATGTAGTAATTATGTCAACAGTACTAATGAGGCATGTGAAACTTGGTATATTTCTCCGTCAGTTGATTTAAGTACTTCTACTAATCCCATCTTTACTTTTTTAAATGCATATAAATATGATGGCGATGCAATGGTTGTGTATGTTTCTACTGATTATACTTCTGGAAATCCAAGTTCAGCAACGTGGACACAATTAAATCCAATCCTATCAACTGGCAATTTTTCATGGGTAACAAGTGGAAATGTTTCATTAAGTGCCTATAAAACAAATAATGTACATATTGCCTTTAAATATTTAGGTTCCTCATCTTCAGGAAGTACATGGGAAATTGATGATATTATAATAAAAGAAAATTAATTTGTAACTTTAACCCTTAAAAATAGATATTATGAAAAAAGTTTATTTAACCTTTGTAGCATTACTATTTAGTGCATCTTTTAATAGTCAAATTTTAGTTGAAAATTTTGAGTATGGTGTTAATGCAGACACGATTACTGGATTAACAACAAATTGGATAACTTATTCAGGAAAAAAACCTGCATTTTATCAACCATCTCCGAGCCTAATTTTATCTGGATATACCACTAATGAAATAGGTGGTTCGGTTGTTTTAGGAGATTCAACCTTGAGTGCTCCTGTAGGAGCATCTACTGGTGATTGTAAATATGATTTAGGTTCAGCAAATTATATATCTACAGGGACAGCATTTGCTTCAGCATTAATTAATGTTTCTGATGCATCAACTATAGGTGAATACTTTTTTCATTTTACAAATAGTACTAGTAATTTTTATTCAAGATTAGCAGTTAAAAAAGATGCCAATAATAATTTGTTTTTTGGAGTTACAAGAGCTGGAGGTACTGGTTCTGATGTTACTTATGGAACAACAAGTTTTATGATAAACACTACATATCTTGCTGTGATTAAGTATGATTATACAACAGCAGAGTCAAAATTATATATTTTGTCTGCAACTTCTTTAACTGAACCAAGTACAGCAGAAGCAGTAAATAACTCTGGAACTACACCAACAGGTGCAATACAAGCTATTTCTTTGAGACAAGGAATTTTTTCTAACCAAGCTAAAGTTAGAGTGGATGCTATTAAAGTTGCTACAAATTGGGCAGCTTTATTTGAAAATAGTACTCCATCAATTTCTTTCTCTAATCCTACTCCTAGTGTTAATGAAAATATTGGTACTCAAACTATAACCATAAATATAAGTCCAGTTTCTTCAAATGCAGAGTCAATAGATGTTACAATCGAAGATGTTACAGCAACAAATGGTTCTGATTATACTACAAACCCATCTAGTACAACATTTACTATAAATATACCAGCAAATTCAAGTTCAGTTTCATTTGAAGTAAATATTACTGATGATGCTATTGAAGAATCCAATGAAACATTTACCGCAACATTATTAAATCCAAGTTCAGGTTTAACAATTATTGGTACAAATGTATTAACACTAACTATTTTGGATAATGATGCTGCGTTAATTTATACTCCCATTTATGATATCCAATATACTACAAATGTAGATTCTACTTCGATGTTAGTAGGTCAAACTGTAAATACTGGGGGTATTGTATCTGCTATAACTTCAATACCAACCTCTAGTAAAGGTTTTTGGATTAATGCCTCATCAGGAGGAGAGTGGAGTGGTATTAAAGTTTTTTATGGAAGTTCATCATTACCTAGTGGCTTGGCTATAGGTGACTCTGTTACTTTTACTGCAGTTGTTGATGAATATACAAATTTTACTAATCCTACTAGCAAGGAAACGGAATTAAAAACTGTTTCAAATTTTATTAATGTTAATTCAGGAAATTCAATTTCTCAAACAGTTATTTCAACAGATGATGGTTTTAAAAAAGAAAAATATGAAGGTGTTTTAGTGACGTTCTTAAATGCAACCGCAACAGATCCAATAAATAGTTTTGGCGAATATAAAATTAATGATGGAAGTGGAAAAGCAACAATTGATACGTTATTATATGATCCAATGTTAATATTAAATAGTATATATAACGTTACTGGTATAGTTAGTAAACAAGGAAATCTATACAATAATGAAATATATCCTAGATTTGAAGCTGATGTTGTTTTAGTAAGTGGTGCTGGAATTGACGAAAATACAGAGTTAATATCTTCTGTTTATCCTTCTTTAGTAACAGATTTTGTTTACGTTGATTGTAAAACTAAATCAGATTTAAATATTATGTCTATGGATGGAAAAATTCAATCTACTTTTAATAATATCGAAGGAAAAAAACAAATCGATTTAAGTTTTTTAACTTCAGGAATGTATATAGTTAATATTGGTTCAAAATCAATAAAAATAATTAAAAAATAATTTTATTTTCGCTTAATGCGTAAATTATTCATTTTTATACTAATAGGAGCAGGTCTTTCGGCCTGCTCTTTTGGTTTTTATAAAAAAACTCATTTTGCTTTATATGAAATAGAAAACAATAACAATCAAACAAAAGGATTATTAGATTCTATTATTTATCCCTATAAAACAACTATTGATAAAGAAATGGATATTGTTATTGGAAATGCAAAAGTTGATTTTGTTAAAAATAGACCAAACGGCAATTTAAATAATTTAATTGCTGATATTATTTTTAGTACAAAAAAACATTTTCAATTAACAAATGAAAATGTAATTTGTGTACAAAATTTTGGGGGTATAAGATCTAGTATAAATAAAGGAGATATAACAATTGGAACTATATATTCAGTTTTACCCTTTGAAAATTTTGTTTTTGCTGTTAAACTTCCCAAAGAAAGTATTTCTGACTTAATCCAATGGTATAAAAAATCGAATGGACATCCAATTGCAGGTGCTAAAATTGTTGGTGATGAGTTGATTATGAATAATAGAAAAGTATTAGAGGATGATTTTTGGGTAATCACAAATGACTATTTATTTTTTGGTGGAGATAACGCTTTATTTTTTAATAAAAAATTCGAAGTAAGAGAAAGTACCTTACTTTTGCGTGAGGTAGTGATTGATTATATAAAAAACAATCCTGTTTTATTAGACGATAATAAAGAACGATTAAAATTTTGATATGTTAAGAAGATCTTTTATTAAAAAATCACTCCTTTCAAGTTCTGCTTGTTTAGTCGCTCCAACTTTATTATCATTTAACCAAAAAAAAACAGTTCATTTAACGATTTTACATACCAACGATACACATTCTCATATCGATCCTTTTCCTGTAAATGACCCAAAATATCCAGGTAAAGGTGGAGTAGTAAAAAGGTATGAATTTATCAAGGAAGTTAGGAATGAAAAGAAAAATGTACTCTTATTAGACGCTGGAGATATGTTTCAAGGAACGCCTTTTTTTAATAAATATGGTGGAGAACTGGAGATAAAATTGATGAGTCAAATGGGCTATGATGCTTCTTGCATTGGAAATCATGAATTTGACGGTGGCTTAAATGGCTTGAAAAAAGCACTTTCTTTTGCGAATTTTCCATTAATTTGTGCCAATTACGATTTTTCAAAAACAGAAATGAATGGCTTGTCAATACCTCATAAAATTTTTGAATTTGAGGGAATTAAAGTTGGAGTGTTTGGATTAGGTGTTCAATTGAAAAATTTAGTACCTGACAAATTATTTTTAGAAACACAATTTTTAGATCCAATTGAAATTGCAAAGGAACAGGTGAAAATTTTACAACAAAAAAAATGTGCTTTTATTATTTGTCTTTCACATTTAGGATATGAATATAAAGACGATAAAATTTCAGATAAAGTTTTAGCCAATAAAACTAAAGGTATAGATTTAATCATTGGCGGACATACCCATACTTTTTTGCATGAACCAACACTTATTACTAATCTTGAAAACAAAACTACAGCTATCACACAAGTAGGTTGGGCGGGTGTGCAATTAGGTCGTATTGATGTAATTCTAGAAAAAAAAATGTTTTTAAAAAATCAATCAATTGAAATCATATAATGGCAATTTATCAGTTTAATGGATTTACTCCAGTAATAAAAGCAAGTTCTTTTGTTCATCCACAAGCTGTTGTTACTGGAAATGTGCTAATAGGTGAAAATGTATATATTGGTCCAAGCGCTTGTATAAGAGGCGATTGGGGTGAAATTATAATTAAAGATGGATGTAATGTGCAAGAGAACTGTACGATTCATATGTTCCCTGGTACAACTTGTATTTTAGAAGAAAACGCACATATTGGTCATGGTGCCATTATTCATGGTGGTCACATAGGAAGAAACTCCATGATTGGAATGAATGCCGTGATAATGGATGAAGCAGAAATAGGGGAGGAGTGTATCATTGGTGCATTGACTTTTGTTCCTTCAAAAATGACTATACCACGAAGAAGTGTTGTAGTTGGAAATCCTGCAAAAATCATAAAAGAAGTTACTGATGAAATGTTTGATTGGAAAACAAAGGGCACAAAATTATACCAACATTTACCTCTACAATGTTATGAAAGTTTAATTCTATGTGAACCACTTCGAGAAGTTGAAGAAAATCGTCCAAAACAAGAAAAATTGTATCAAATTTGGAAGGAAATTAATAAAAAGCAGTGAATTAATTTTTTATCCTCAGATTGATTTTAAAATTAATTTGACAAATAATTTATTTCCGTATAAAAAAGCTTCTTTTCTTGTTAATTTTGCATGATGAATTTTTCAACTTATCTCAAACATCCTGTTTTTAAAGTAACTTCCGAAATATGTGCACAACAAAATTTAAAAGCGTATGTCATTGGTGGATATGTAAGAGATTTGTTTTTAGAAAGACAAAGTATTGACATAGATATAGTTGTTGTCGGAAATGGATTAGAATTGGCAGAATTAGTCGCTAAAAAATTAAAAGTTAAAAAAGTAACAACTTTTAAAAATTTTGGTACGGCTCATTTTGTATATAAAAATTTAGACATTGAATTTGTCGGTGCTAGAAAGGAGTCGTATGTCAGAGATTCAAGAAAACCAATTGTTGAAAATGGTAGTTTACAAGACGATCAATTAAGAAGAGATTTCACTATAAATGCCTTAGCTTTAGCCCTTCACCCCTCTGAATTTGGGAATTTATTAGACCCATTTAATGGATTGTCTGATTTAGAAAAAAAAATAATTCGAACACCATTAGATGCTCTAAAAACATTTGATGACGATCCTTTAAGAATGATGAGGGCTATTCGTTTTGCTTCTCAACTAGATTTTCAAATTGAGAAATCTGTTTTATTAGCAATTATCGAAAATTATATTAGAATAGAAATCATTTCTATGGAGAGGATTATTGATGAGTTAAATAAAATAATTTTGAGTAATTCACCATCTAGAGGTTTTCAATTATTACATTCCACTAAACTGTTGAAGGTATTTTTCCCTGAATTTTGTGCATTATCTGGAATAGAAACCATTAACAATTTATCTCATAAAGACAATTTTTATCATACACTTGAAGTTCTAGATAACATTTCAGAAAAAACAGATAATCTTTGGTTGAGATGGTCTGCAATTCTTCATGATATAGCTAAACCTTTAACAAAAAAATTTGATGAAAAAATTGGTTGGACTTTTCATGGACATGAGGATTTAGGGGCTAGAATGGTTCCAAAAATTTTTAAAAGATTAAGACTTCCTCTAGACAATAAAATGAAATATGTACAAAAATTGGTCAGATTACATTTAAGACCTATTGCATTGGTTAAAGGGAATATAAGTGATTCTGCTGTGAGAAGACTATTGTTTGAAGCTGGGGAAGATATTGATGATTTAATGACTCTTTGTAATGCGGACATTACTTCAAAAAATGAAATTAAGGTAAACAAATATAAAAAAAATTTCGAAATAGTTTACCAAAAATTAAAAAGTGTGGAAGAAAAAGACCGACTTAGAAATTTTCAACCTCCTGTTGATGGTCAATTGATTATGGAGACTTTTGGGTTAGGTCAGTGTGCTGAAATAGGTCTTATAAAAAGCAAAATAAAAGAGGCAATTTTAGAAGGTGAAATTCAAAACAACCCTCAAGATGCATTTAATTTTATGTTGCATTTAGGCAAAGAAATGGGATTAAAAAGAATTGATTAATCATAAATTATTTAACTTTGACAAAAAAATCAAATGGCTTCATATAAATTTAGAGTATTATTAGACAATGAAAATAATGAAGAAATTTTCAGAGATATACTAATACATGATCAAGACAACTTTGAATCGTTTTATCATGAAATATTAGATGCTTTTTCATTCAACGGTGATCAAATGGCATCTTTTTATCTATCCAACGAAAATTGGGATAAAGGACATGAAATTTGTTTAATGGACATCAATTACGGTGATGAATTAATTGAAGAGAAATCTTCTGTCATGTCTCAAACTAACATAAATAAAATGATTGAAAATGAAAATCAAAAAATTATTTTAGTTCATGATTTTATGCGGATGTGGATTTTTTTGATTGAATTAATTGAAAAAATTGAGGAAAAAATCAGCAAACCAAAAGTATTGTTAAGTGTTGGAATTGCTCCTCCTGAAGACTCTAAAAGTATTGATTTTGTTCTCGATAATGAAAATAGTTCTTTTGATGACGAGGATGAATTTTCAGAGGAATGGGACGACGAATTCGGAAGTGAATTTGAAGAAGGTTATGATGAAGAAGATTATAATAAATTTAACGAGGAATACTAATTAAGAATTTAAAATTAAGAATTAAGAATTAAGAATTAAGAATTAAGAATTTAAAATTAAGAATTAAGAATTTAAAATTAAGAATTAAGAATTAAGAATTAAGAATTAAGAATTTAAAATTTATAAAAAATATTTTTTTATTTTATATAAAAACTACTATCTTTGAATAAATGTAAAAATTAATAAGCATGCAACAAAAAAATGAAATAGTAAAAAAACTACAAGAAGGAGGTGTAATTTTATATCCTACAGATACTATTTGGGGTTTAGGTTGTGACGCAACAAACGAGGAATCTTGTCAAAAAATTCACCATATAAAAAATAGACCAAAAAGTAAAAATTTAATCATCCTTGTTGATAGCTTTTTGATGTTAGAACGTTATGTTCCTGAATTTTCTGAAGTTTGCTATCAATTAGCAGATTTGGCAATAAAACCCCTTACAATCATATATCCTAAAGCAAAAGATTTAGCACCATCAGTTGTTGCAGAAGACGGATCAGTGGGAATTCGTCTGACAAAAGATCCTATTTGTTTAGAGCTTATTAAAGGATTAAAAAAACCCTTAGTTTCTACTTCTGCAAATTTGTCTGGAGAACACTACCCAACTTGCTTTAATGATGTTCCAGATGAAATTAAAAATGAAGTAGATGCAATTATTTATGAACGTTTAGATGAAATACAAGTTGCACCTTCTCAAGTAATTAAAATAGGTTTAGATGGACAGATAAAAATCTTAAGAAAATAAAAACTTGAAAGTTCAAGTGTTTTAAAACCAACTTCCGCCTAATTCAGTTCTAAAAGGCCAGGGAATTGAGATTAAAATCAAAATTAATGAAACAAGATACCATAAAGCAATTTTTTGATGTTTTTGAACAGGATTACTTAATTTTTCAGCTTTTTTACGCCCAAAAGTAAGCAATAGAACTGCAATTGTCATCATCAAAATATGTTCCATTCCATAAAATCTATTTAGTGTAATCTTCATCCACCCATCAATGAAATTCACTTTTGGGCTTATAAAATACAATATAAAACCAAGCAATAATTGAATATGAAGTACAATCATTGTGAAAAGATTAATCATCTTATCTTTTTTCAAATACTGACCTGATTTTTTTGAACTGATTGCATTAAAAATAGCATAAAGCAACATAAATAAAGCTACCCAACGTAAACCTGAATGAGATTTCATTAAAATATTGTACATAATTCTTGTTTTAGTTTTGCAAATTTAAAACATATTTCCTATAATGTTTAAAAGTATTAAAATATAAATGAAAAATATATATTATGGTTTTAATGCAAAATAGATTTGACCTAAAATTAATGGATCAAAAACGTGGTATTGACATTTAACTAATTCACCTGTGTACAGTTGACACCAAAAACGGTTTGGTTCATAATTGACTGTATCACCAAAATTATCAATAAAAGGTTCTTTATTAGATTTTATCCGGAAAAGTTTTAATCGTTTTGTAGCTCCGGATTTTTCTGTAATCGTTAAAACAGTAAATGGTTTTGTTTTTTTAACACTATCCACTTGATGAGGATTTAATTCATAATTAACCAATTCAAAATGTACTTTTTTGTAATTATTTAAATATCGAATTACTAAATTGGTGTCTAAATTAGGCAATATTATGCCGTTACTTTTAACAGTATAATTAAAAGCATTTTGAATAACAGTAAAACTCAATGCGGGATTTTCATAATTTTTAACATCAACTTGAAAAATTTCATTTCGATCATAAGAAAAAATCTCTGTACATCTCCATTTGCGATAATCGGCAAAAAAACGTGGTTCAATTATGCCATTAAATCCTTTGATTTTCATGATTACAGGCAAATCACTTTTTTCATTTGGTGTTTCAAGTAACATATAAGTACCATAATGGTCTTGAGTAGAATAACCAATATACCATGTTTTTGTCCAATCACCATTTTGAAATATCTCTACTTTAGTATGAATGGCGGACATTCTATTATTTATTGTTTTTCTAGAATTTTCGGGTATATATCCTTTAAATTCAACATTTTTTATAGTTTCAAGCATAGTATGAACAGGTTCTTGAATAATGCAATTTCCTTTTGAATCTGTCCATAAATTTGCATTATTTTTTTTCACCTCAAAACGAAAACCATAAGGGTCTGTAATAATTATTTTATTTATTGAAGAAGTATCTGCTATACTAAATTCTAAAAGTTCAGTATCAGATTTCCCTCTATTTCTAATAAAATTTGTAGCAATAAAAGCCAAAAAACCTACGATTATAATTAAAATACTTAAACCTAATTTTCTTTTTTTCATACTATTTTTAATGGTAAATGTAGTAACAAAATAAATGTTTAATGTCGAGTATATTTTCTTCTCCTAATATAATTTACTGAAATGGCTAAAATCAATATTAAAAGGGAAGGTATAGACATATTTAGCCATTTATAAAATGTTGCATGTGCAGTTATTTTTTCTTTATCTAAAGCATGTATATCAATTTGTTTACTTCTGATGTCTAATACTGATTGATCTCCCATCATATAGTCCACTAAATTTTGAAAAAACTCTTGATTTCCATAAACTAAAGGTTGCATTCCTGGAATATTGGACATGGTTTCATCAAAACGTAACTCATTAAACGCTTTTGCCCTGTACATCCAATTCCCATTTTTATCAGGTATAGAATCGTACTTATTTTCAATAAAACGACCATTTCCCATAACCAAAACCTTTCCTTCAGCACTACTTTTTTCTTTATATTTTGTTTCTGGATTTTTAGCGAATGCATCTACTAAACGGTTCTTAAAATGCGATTCAAAATAACCTTCAACCAAACCAGCAAGACATAATTTATTATTTTCATCTTCTGGATTTTGAACTAGAATAGGTTTTGGTCCATAAGTTAAAGGCATTGATAAACTTACAAGAGGAGCTAAACCTGTCATGGCGGAGTTCGTAGAACTGGTTAAAATTGGTTGAGCCACTCTGTTTGAATTGCCAACAAATTGTATTTCTGATACATAACGTAAAATTACAGGTTCAATATTCCTTGATATAGGATGTTTAGTTGGTGTTGCTAAAACATCATAAAACCAAGGAATTAAAGGTTGTTTTGAGGAAGGTATAGCCATAGGAGCACATCGCACATCAATCACATAATTATCATTCACTTTTATGCCATAATCAAAAAGCATTTTATCTAACTCAAGAGGATACCTCATGGTATGAGTTACTCCATTTGCTTTTAAAGTATCTTTATTGATATTTAATTTGTCAATAAAACACATCAATCGACCTCCTCTCATCAAAAATTGATCAATAATGTATTTGTCTTTATCAGAAAATGCTTGTGTTGGTCTTGCTATCACTAGTCCTTTATATTCTTTTAAAGCATCTAAAGAATCTTTTAAAAACACATCCTCTACTACAAAATAAGGTGATATTAAAGTACGAACTCTTTGTGTTTGTGCGTATGTTAATTCTCCATGTCCTTGTAGAAATGCAATTTTTTCTTTTTTCTGTTGGGTACTTCTTCTGATTGAACTAATTAGAATATATTCTAAGTTATTGATAGAATTTTGCATTTGTTGTTCAAATCCTTCATTTAATTGATAATATTTTCCTTGTGGAGTTCCAGGTATCAATTGAACATAATTAACAGTTGAACCAAGGTATTCAATAACAGCCCCAGGCCACAACATCATTTGTGTTTGAGAACCATCTTTATTGTACAACAATTCCATTGGGACGATACCTTTGCCTTTTTGATAAATATTTTCAAAAAGAGCTAAACGGTCTTGTTCTGATCCTTCAGTGGGATCAATAAACTGATATTCAATTCTTTTACCAGCGTATTCTTTAAATTCTTTTAATTTATCTTCAACAGCGTTCCTAAATCTTCTTACTTCAGCTGGAAGATTTCCTTCGAGATAAATTTTAAATAATAATCTGTCTTTGAAGTGTTTGTCGTCCTGCAAATACTCGACTGTACCTTCAGCTAAGGAATACCTCTTATCTTCAGTTGCATCGTATCTAAAATAAATAAATGAAGCAATCACATTTACCAATACAATAAATAAAATGAAAAAGAAAAAATAAGTCCAATTAAAAAGATGAAAAATACTCCTTTTTTTATTCATTATTTATTTTTTTAAAGATTTAATCATGGTTAAAGAAGCAAAAAGGAATAGACAAATCAAACTAAAAAAGTAAACTATATCAGCTGAATCAATCACTCCTTTTTTAATAGACTCGTAATGAAGATGAATTCCAAAATATTTGATTATATAATCGAAACTTTCAAATAGATTAAATGAACCTAACAAATGTAATCCATCATAAAAAAACCATGAAATAAACATAGAAATTATAAATGCAACTATTTGACTATTAGTTAAAGAAGAAGAGTAAATACCAATAGCGACAAACACTCCTGCCAATAATATTAGACCAAAATAAGAGGTTAAAGTGGCTCCATCATCTAAGACACCAACGGGGTTTCCTAAATAATGCATTGAAATATAAAATATTAGAGTAGGAATAATAGAAATGATGACTAAAGAATAACAAGCTAGAAACTTAGCAAATATAATTTGAAAATCAGAAATTGGTCTAGTGAAAAGCAATTCTATTGTCCCTGTTCTTCTTTCTTCTGCAAAAGATCTCATAGTAATCGCTGGAATTAATATTAAAAAAATTAAAGGGGCTAAATTGAAAAAAGGAATTAAATCTGCTTCAGCACCTTCCAATAAATTGGTTTCATATGAAATTATCCAATGAAACAAACCAGATGTCAATAAAAAAATTAGAATAAAAGTATAGCCAATTACTGAACTTAAAAAACTGTTTATTTCCTTTTTGTATAAAGCAAACATAATCTATTCTAAAATTAATGCACAAAATTAATAAAATACATGTATCTGTTAATAAAAATGTTTTTTTTGCTAAGTAGAATGAACATTCCTATATTTGCACAACTTTTTAAAAAAAAATATGAGTTTAACAACAGTAGGCAGCGTAGCTTTTGACGCAATTGAAACACCTTTTGGAAAAACAGATAAAATAATTGGAGGTGCAGGAACGTATATTTCAATTGCTTCTTCATTTTATCAAAAAAATCAAAATCTTATTTCTGTTGTAGGTGAAGATTTCCCTCAACATATGTTAGATACTTTAAAAAACAGAAGTATAAATTTAGATGGACTTCAAATCAAAAAAGGAGAAAAATCTTTTTTTTGGTCTGGCAAGTATCATAACGACATGAACACACGAGATACATTAATTACCGAATTAAATGTGTTAGAACATTTTGACCCAATCGTTCCAGATTCTTATCAAAATACTGAATATTTAATGTTAGGGAATTTAAGTCCTTCAGTACAAGAAACTGTTATTAATCGTTTAAATAATCGTCCAAAGTTAATAGCCATGGATACCATGAATTTTTGGATGGATATTGCTCTAAATGATTTAAAATCTTGTTTAAAAAAGGTTGATTTATTGATTATCAATGACGAAGAAGCACGACAGTTATCTGGAGTAAGCTCTCTTTCTCGTGCTTCGAAAATAATAAGAAGTTTTGGTCCTGAATATTTAATTATTAAAAAAGGTGAACATGGGGCTTTATTGTTTCACGAAGAAAATATGTTTTGTGCTCCTGGATTACCTCTAGAAGAAGTTTTTGATCCAACAGGTGCTGGAGATACTTTTGCTGGTGGATTTATGGGTTATGTTTCAAAAACCGATGATATAAGTTTTGAGAATCTAAAAAGAGCGGTAATTGCAGGATCTGCTTTAGCATCTTTTTGTGTAGAAAAATTTGGTACAGAAAGACTTCTAGAAATCAATTCAGAACAATTAGAGGATAGAATACAAGAATTTGTGAAATTGGCTGGATTTCAAATGAATGTCTCTTTGATTTAAAAAATATTATGGAAATAAATTATATTGAACATTTAAAAAAACTAGTTGAAAATGAAGATTTACTTTCTGTAAATCATGAAATTAATCAACTAAAAACCGATTTTCAAGATTATATCTTAGAGCAAGAACGTCAACAACAGATTAACTTGATGGAAGCTAGTAGTGAAAATCAAGATATTAGTATTGACTTGTCCCCAATTAAAGAAGAATTTTTCAATCTATATAATAGTTACAAAGATAAAAAGACAAAATTTTTGTCTGCTCAAAAAATTGAACAAGAAAGTAATTTGAGATTAAAAAAGAATCTGATTGAAAGAATGAGAAAATTAATTCAAGAAGAAGAAAATATCGGTTCTGCTGTTGCTCAATATAAAGAAATTCATGAACAATGGAAAAATATTGGAGATATTCCAAGAGAGTTTAGACAAGATGTTCAAAATGAGTTTAGTAAGCTGTTGGAATCATTTTTTTATACTTTAAAAATTTATAGAGAATTAAAAGAACATGATTTAAAAAGAAATACACAACTGAAAAGACAAATCATTGAAAAATTAGTTCATCTAAACGAAAGTAACGATATTAAGGAGTTAGAAAACACTATAAAATTAATTCAAAATGAATTTGAAGAAATTGGACCAGTTTTACAATTAGAATGGGAAGAAATAAAAAATCTTTACTGGGAAAATGTAAAAAAAATATATCAAAAAATTCAGCTACATTACGAGGATAGAAAAGTTGAACTAGCTGAAAACATTAATGAAAAGAAAAAAGTTTTAGAAGAATGTATATTATTTAATCAACAACTTTTAGAAAATCAAAACGTCAAATATTGGGAAGAAAAAACCAATGAATTATTAGCTTTTCAAAATAAATGGAAAGAAATAGGATTTGGAACAAGAAAGGAAAATGAAGAATTATGGCAGCTTTTTAGAGGAGAGTGTGATACTTTTTTTTCAAAGAAAAAAGCATTTTATAATCAGTTAAAAGAAAAAAATAAAGAATTTATTGCTGTAAAAAAACAGCTTATTGAAAAAGTAAAAAATCTCAAAGATTCTGAAGATTGGAAAAAAACTACTGATGAGATAATTCAAATTCAAAAAAAATGGAAAACTTTAGAAAGTGCTGGACCTAAAATGGATCAGTTACTTTGGAGAGAATTTCGAGGTGTTTGTGATTCCTTTTTTAATAAAAAACAAAAACATTTTGAGGAGTCAGAAAAAGAATTTGAAAATAATTTAAGAATAAAATTAGACTTAATCAATCGGATTGATAATTATCAAATAAGCGAAGATAAAAGTAAATCTTTGCAAGATATTAAAGAATTTTCACAAGTTTTTTTACAAATTGGAAAAGTACCATTTAAAGAAAAAGAAAATATTTTTCAAGCATATAAAAAGGCAATGGATGATAAATATGCTCAATTAAAATTAGAAGGTGATGAGAAAGAAAAGGTGTTGTTTCAAGCAAAATTAGACAATATTAAAGCCAATCCTGAAGCAGAAAAATTAATGAAAAAAGAAAATTTTGACATTAAACAAAAAATTCAGTTTCTCAATCAAGAAATTACTCAATTTGAAAATAATCTCGGTTTTTTTGCTCGTTCAAAAGGAGCCGATCAGCTTAGAAAAGAAGTAGAAAGTAAAATCCAACACAATAGAAATAAAATAAAAGAACTACAAATCAAGCTTAAAATGTTGAATAAATGAATAAGTTTCTAAATATTCTTCTGATTATTATTCATTTTCCGATTATTCTTTTTTGCATTATCATAGGTTTTAATTTTCCAATTGATTTTTTTAATACAAGTGGTGATGAAATACCTTATAAATTTGAAATTTTTATCTCTATTGCAAGTTTTATAGGTCTAATTTTTTTATATAGAAGTGTTCAAAGATGGATTGGTATTCAAATGCTCAATCAAAAACATCGTTTTCAATGGAATATAGAAATGGACAAGTCTCGAGTTAATCAAGTATTTTTATATCTTATATTAGAAAGTTTAGTTCAAGTTTTTATTGGAATAGGATTGTATCAACTTACAACATATGCTTTACCATTAAGTATTGTTCTTTTTCTTTTTTCCTTAGACCATCTTGTGTTAGCTTTTTTAGGAAAGTACGGTAAAAAATTTAGAGTTGGAATGACAAAAAAAGTACTTTTAGCTGTCGATAGAGATTTGAAAAGTATTTATTTTCAAGGATTAAGTGAAGTAGATATACAACAGCAAAGCATTTTTTTTGATTACATTAACGATTTACAATTATCTATTCCTTCAGATGCAATTCCTTTAAATAAAAGAACTGAATTTTTTTTAACTTTTGAAAAATTAATCAATAGGGAAAAAGTCTATTTTTCTGAAAGTTTTAAATCTTTTTCAAATTCTTAACTATGAAAAAAAAGTTTTTTCCAGCTTTTAGAGGGTTAAAACTAATGCTTCAAGAAAAAAGTGTGCAAATTCACCTAATACTATTTGTATTTGCTATGTTGCTTTCTATTTTTTTGAAAATAAACAAATATGAATGGGTTTTGATTCTAATATGTTCTGGAATAGTATTTTCTTTAGAAATAATCAATACTGTACTAGAAAAAATTTGTGATTTTATACATCCAAATTACCACGACAAAATAAAAGATATGAAAGACATTTCTTCTTCTTTTGTACTTGTTTTTACACTTTTTGCTATTAGTATTGCTTGTATAATTTTTATTCCAAAAATTATCTCAAATTTTCTATAGGTGTTTTTTATTCAGAAATAGCTCTAGAAATCACAATTTTTTGTATTTCAGATGTACCTTCATAAATCTGAGTAATTTTAGCATCTCTCATCAATCGTTCTACATGATATTCTTTAACAAAGCCATAGCCACCATGTATTTGAACGGCTTCAACAGTAGTTTCCATTGCTACTTTAGACGCATATAATTTAGCCATTGCTCCAGATAAGTCATAATTTTTACCAGAATCTTTATCTAATGCTGCTTTCCAAACCAATAATCTTGCAGCTTCTATCTCAGTAGCCATATCAGCTAATTTAAATGCAATTGCTTGGTGTTTATAAATTTCTTTTCCAAATGCTTTTCTTTCTTTTGAGTATGCTAAAGCCAATTCATAAGCTCCGCTAGCAATACCTAATGCTTGAGAAGCAATACCAATACGACCGCCTGAAAGTGTTTTCATAGCAAATTTAAATCCAAAACCATCTTCACCAATTCTGTTCTCTTTAGGAACTTTAACGTCATTAAATAATAAAGTGTGCGTATCACTACCTCTAATTCCAAGTTTGTCTTCTTTTGCTCCTACAATAAATCCCTCCATGCCTTTTTCAACTATAAAAGCATTAATACCTTTATGACCTGCTTCTACATTTGTTTGAGCAATTACAAGATAAATTGAAGCAGATGAACCATTTGTGATCCAATTTTTTGTGCCGTTTAACAAATAATAATCTCCTTTATCAATAGCTGTTGTTCTTTGAGAAGTGGCATCAGAACCTGCTTCTGGCTCAGACAAACAAAACGCGCCAATCTTTTGTCCACTAGCTAAAGGAACAAGATATTTTTGTTTTTGTTCTTCGTTACCAAATTTTTCTAAACCCCAACAAACAAGAGAATTATTTACAGACATACAAACAGAAACTGATGCGTCAATTTTAGATATTTCTTCCATTGCCAAAACATAAGAAAGCGTGTCCATTCCGCCACCTCCATACTTTGTATCGACCATCATTCCCATAAATCCTAACTCACCTAATTGTCTAATTTCTTCAACAGGAAATTTTTGAAGATTATCTCTTTCAATTACACCTGGTTTTAATACGTTTTGAGCAAAATCTCTTGCGGCTTCTTTTACAGCTATCTGTTCTTCGCTTAATTCAAAATTCATGTTTTATATGGTTTTAGAATTTTTTTTTGCAAATTTAAACTTTATATTTTACTTTTCAAGTCAAATTTCGTGTTTATGCAAAGTTTTTATTACCTAGGATTAATGTCAGGAACTTCTTTAGATGGTGCTGATATAGTATATGTAGAGTTCAAAAAAGATAAATCTGAGTTGATTACTTTTGATTTAATTGCTTCAAAAACTTACAATTATTCTCAAGAATGGGTTAGCAAATTATCTAAACTTACAGAGGATAGTGCTTTAAATTTTTGTAAAACGGATGTCTATTTGGCTGTCCTTTTTTCAAGTTGGATTGAAGAGTTTATAAAAGAATTTCAAATTGATAAAAATAAAATTACTGCAATTGGAAGTCATGGTCATACTATATTTCATCAAATTGATAAGAAATTTAGTACACAAATAGGGAATGGAAATACCATTTCAGTAATGACTCAATTACCTGTTGTTTGTGATTTTAGAATGAAAAATGTTCAATACGGTGGTCAAGGTGCACCTTTAGTTCCAGTTGGTGATTTTGATCTATTTTCATTAGAAGCAGATTCTTTTTTAAATATTGGAGGAATTTGTAATATTTCTTATAAACAAAATAATCAAATTATTGCATATGATATTTGTCCTGGTAATTTACCTCTAAACAAATTAAGTCAATTACTTGGAAAGAAGTATGATAAAAATGGGTTGATTGCAAAAAGTGGTGAGATTAATTTTTTTCTACTGGATATGCTAAACGAACTACCTTTTTATAAAATTAATAAAACCAAATCCTTGGGAGTAGAATGGTTAGAAAATGAATTTTACCCCCTAATAAAAATGGATCACTCAATAGAAAAAAACTTACGAACAATAGTTGAACATATAGCAATTCAAGTAGCTAAAGTATTAAATGATAATAATATAAACTCTGTTTTGCTCAGTGGTGGTGGTGCTAAAAACACTTTTTTAGTAGAACGAATCCAACATTATTACAAAGGGAAAATTAAACTTCCAAGTACTTCAATAATTGATTATAAGGAAGCCATTATATTTGCTTATCTAGCCCATTTACGATGGAATAATCAAAATAATTGTTTATCTTCTGTGACTGGAAGTAAAAAGGATATGTGTACAGGTGTAATCTATTATCCTTAATTTTGTGCTCTTATGAGTCAAAATAGTAAAGTTGCTTTATATACTTTAGGTTGTAAGTTAAATTTTTCTGAAACATCTACCATTTCAAGGCAATTTCAAGAAGCTGGATATGTAAAAGTGTCTTTTGATGAATGGTCTAACGTTTATATAATTAACACTTGTTCTGTAACTGACAATGCCGATAAAAAATGTAAAGGATTAGTTAAAAAAGCTAAACAAATTAATCCTTTATCTAAAGTTATAATTATTGGATGTTATGCTCAATTAAAACCTGAAGAAATCAATCAAATTGAAGGAGTAGATTTGGTTTTAGGAGCCAATGAAAAATTTGATATTATTTCCTATATTGAGAAAAGTGAAAGCGAACAGAAAACGATTTATCAACAATCCATTAAAAATACAACATTATTTCAACCATCTTTTTCTGCTGGTGATAGAACACGTTCGTTCTTTAAAATTCAAGATGGATGTGACTACTTTTGTACCTTTTGTACAATCCCATTGGCTAGAGGAAAAAGCCGAAATGCAAGTATTGAACAAACCTTTTTAGAAGCACAAAAAATTGCTGAAACAGCTTGTAAAGAAATGGTATTAACAGGTGTAAATATTGGAGATTTTGGTCAAAAAAGTAATGAAGATTTTTATCAATTAATTCAACAACTTGACGAATTAAACGGCATCGAAAGAATTCGTATTTCATCTATTGAACCCAATTTATTAAACGAGGATATAATTCGCTTTTGTTTGTTAAAAAGCAAAAAATTTATGCCTCATTTTCATATTCCTTTACAAAGTGGACAAGATCGTTTGCTTAATGCAATGAGAAGAAAATACGATACATCCTTATTTAAACAGCGAATTGAATTAATCCATTCAATCAGTCCCGATAGCTGTATTGGAATTGATGTAATAGTAGGTTTTCCTGGAGAAAGCGATGATGATTTTGAAGAAACAGTTCGTTTTATTCAAAGTTTAAATGTACATTATTTGCATGTTTTTACCTATTCAGAAAGAGACAATACATCGGCGATAAAAATGGAAAATCCTGTTTCAATGGAAAAAAGAAAAGAAAGAAGTAAACGTTTACATATATTATCAGAAAAGCTGAAAAGACAATTTTATGAAAATCAAAAAGGTAAAGTAAAAAAAGTACTTTTTGAACAAGAAAACGATTCTGATAAAATGTATGGATTTACGGATAATTACATAAAAGTAATAACTACTTATTCTTTAGAATTAAGTAATAAAATTGTAGATGTTAAATTAACTCAAATCAATAGCGAAGGACTAATGAAATGTGAGTTAATTGGTATGGAAGAAAGATTATAAACAGAATTTATTTGTTATTTTGTTTGTCATCCTATTAAATTTAGTATATTTTGGCTAATCTGAATTAAATTATATCATTTCATTTTTTTTTCTAACACTTTTTTGATATAAAAGATAGTCGATTTTTTTACACCAGCATCTTTTGCAAAATATTGCCAATTATTTATGGTTTCTTTTACTTCTTGAACAATTTTATCAGCGTTTAGAATTTGAAAATGTTTTGCTAAATCAAGTAAATCATTAGTTTGAATGTTTTTATGTTTTTTTGCGACGGACATACTATTAAAATCATATTTAGAGGGAGAAAAAGTTAAATCATAAGCAGGAGCAAATTTCCATTCCTTTTTTTTGTTGAATATAAAAGAGAAATTTTTACTATGATCATCTTGATTTGATGAAAAAACATTAAAAGCAGCCAATTTGAAAATCTTTTGTTGTACACTTTTACTATTTACAAGATAAAAAGCTGCATCTAATAAATGACCATAATCTAAATTACATTGAGTAAAATCATCATGAATCAATCCAGCAAAAGAATGTAAATGTAATTTTCCGTTTTCATTTCTATCAAACCTCTTTGTAACAAAAAAACAAGAATCTTTTTCTCCTACTAACAATTTGGAATCGCTCATTTCAATTCCACATGCAATAGCCATTTTATAGTAAGCATATTCAATATTAGCAATTTCAGGCAAATCAAAAGTAGAAGGAAATTTCACTAACCAATTTTCATAATTTTTAGGAAGATAAGAATTAATGGGAATAAGGTGATTTGTTTTCGGATTAAAACCAACGCTCATTTTTGGTCTTGCACCACCTGATGTACCTCCAAGTCTATAAAAATCATCCAATAACATAGAGTTTTCACCAATGATAATTTTTTGTGAAGCTAAATTAAATTCATTCAAATCAATTTCGCTTAACTCAGATTTAAAATATTCTTCATGTGGTTCGTACTCTAATGCACCGTTTCCATTTTTTCCTACATACAACAAGCGAAGTAAAGGATTCAATTCTAATAGTTCTAAATTTTTAGACTTTAAATATCTATCAATTAAAAGTTTTCCCCATGCATCTGGTAAAGAATCAGAAAATAAGCCAAATAATCCTTCATATGGCATATGAGGTGCTACTTGAATTTGATTACTATGCTCAATTTTAAATGGGGAAAGGGATAATTTTTTTCCTTTAAAAGGTAAATTATTATCAAGAAAAGTATCTTTTATTTTAAAATAAATTTTCCTATCATCATAAATTAATGTTCCAATTTCATTTTTAACTCCTTCTAAATTAATAAAAACATTTGCCTTTTGTTGTTTTTTCTTTTTCATTAAAATAATTTTTGAATAAATGTTGGAACATCCTTTTCTTTAAATAAATTTTCAAAATCTTCTAAAACATCTAATACATGAGCAATTTTTAAAAGAGAATTGAATGAAATTTCTCCTGTTTGTTCAAATCTTTTTAAACTACCTAACGAAATTCCTGCTCTATTTGCTAAATCTGTTTGAGTATATTTTTTTCTTTTTCTAAAATTTTTTTCCTTCTTGGCTATTTCTAATAAATAGTCTGATGGTTGTTTGAAAAGATATTTGTTCATAATGACTAATATTTTAGCAAATATACAAATTAAATTTGAATATAACTAATATATTAGTAAATTTTCTATTAAAATGGGACTATAAATTCAATAACACTAAAATTTAAACTAAAAAAATAACGATTTTAGCAATTGTGCTTTGTCATTTTTTTTTTTGACTAAACCATTTTTAGTAGTCTTTTATAAACGAAACAAATCAGTTAAAGCAGAATTTATATTTGGAAAATTGAATTGATATCCAGTTGAAATAATCTTTTTTGAGGAAACTCGACTTCCTTTCAGAAGTAATGTGGCTCTTTGTCCGAATATTAATCGAATTAAAAAAGATGGTATGTTTGGTAAAAAATATGCTTTCTTTAAAGTTATTGCCAAAACTTTTGTCAATTCAACATTGTTTACGTGTTCAGGGGCAACTGCATTGTAAACACCGTTTATAGAATCGTCTTCAATTGCTTTTGCATAAATTTTACATAAATCGTCGATATGAATCCATGGAATATATTGTTTTCCAGTGCCTAAAGCTGAAACAAGTCCTAATTTTATTGGTTGAATCATTTTTTCCAATGCTCCTCCTTTTTTTGAAAAAACAACTCCAGTTCTTATTTTTACTGTTCTAATTCCTAATTTTTGAAACTCATCTACAGCATTTTCCCACTTTTGACAAATGGTACCTAAAAAATCATTTGAAGGGGAATCGTTTTCATCAAAAATTTTATTTGAAGTTATTGACCCATAATAACCAATAGCAGATGCACTTATAAAAGCTTTTAGTTTGATGTTTTGTTTCTTAATTTCTGATAGTAATAAATTAGTTGAATGAATTCTGCTTTCTAAAAGCACTTTTTTTCTTTTATCAGACCATCTTTTATCACCAATATTTTCACCAGCAAGATGTATAATGTAGTCTATTGTTCTAAAAGCGTTTACATCGATAATATTTTTTTCAACATTCCAAAAAAAAGTTTTGACATTAGTATTTTGACTTAAATTTCTGCTTAAACTAATAACATTATATCCATTAATTATTAAATGTTTGCTTAAATTTTTACCTATTAGACCTGAAGCACCACTAATTAAAACAGTTTCCATTATTTAAATAATTCTATTAAAATTTAGTAAAAATAAAAAACTTGATATTATTTGTTGATTCATTTTCTAAAAATAAAGAATAACTTTGCTAGATGTTTTACAAACTTAATATTTATTTTATAATATTAACTTTTCTATTAAATTCTTGTCGCAAAGAAGCAACTATATGGAATTCAAACTGGACTGCTCCTTTAATTTCTGATACATTAAGTTTAAAAAACTGGGTGAATGATTCAACCTTATCTGTTGTGAACGGAAATTATCAACTAGCATTAAAAAGAAATTTATTTCGATTTAAACCTTCTGAATTGTTAAAAATTCCCGACACAAATATCCTTAAATCTTATGCTATTTCAATTTCTAACATTACTGTTGCTCCAGGAACTAGTTTTGTGAACGATAATAAAGACCACTTTTTTAATATGAAAGATGCATTGATGAAAAATGCACGAATAAAGTCAGGTTTAATTTTCGTTGAAGTGACCAACCCTTTAAGCACAGCAATTGATATTAATATTGAATTAACAAAAGTGCAAATAAATGGTGTGAAACTAAATAAATCAACTCGAGTACCTGCAAAAAGTGGTAATAACCCTGGAGTTTCAACAATTACAGTTGATTTATCTGGATATTGGATTGATTTAAGTGGTTCAGATGGATATCAATCAAATGCACTTTCTTCTAAAATTACCGCTCTTACTGATCCTAATGGAACTTCAGTAACATTAAGTAGTCTTGATTCTACCCGTTTTAATCTACAATTTAAAGATTTACAATTTGACTATGCAAGAGGTTATTTCGGGAAACATATCTTTTCTGACACTTTTATTTTTATTTCTAAATGGTTGAAAGATAACATTAAAGGAACTATCAATTTACCTGAAATCACAACTCAATTTGTAATTAAAAATAATATTAAAGATTTATCCAAAGTGAATATTGCTAAAGTTAGTAATACAAATAATGATTTACCTTATACAACCTATCTATCTAACTCACAGTTAGGTACACCATTTTACATCGAGTTGCCAACAGGGAGTTGGAGTACTTTGCAAACAACGGAAAAAATTGTAGAACTTAATCCACTAAACAGTAATATTGAGAATTTTATAGAAAATTTAGGTGATCAAACAGAAATTCACTATGACCTAGAAATAAACCCAAATGGAAATATAACTGGAAATTGGGATGAATTTTTTCCTCAAAGCGAATTATCCGTTGATTGGCTTTTAAATATGCCTTTAGCAGTTGGTTTAAATGAATTTATAATTACCGATACTTTTGCACTTAATTTAACTCAGAATGAAGACAACACACATGTCGAGTCGGCTCAATTGATTATTGAAACTGAAAATGCTTTTCCTTTAGAAGGAGATTTAAATATTCTTTTTTTAGATGAAAACAAACAAGAGTTATATCAAGATAAAACAAAACACACGATTTTATCTTCAAAAAATGGACATTTTACGACTTTAGGAATACCTTCTAATTTTAGCAACTTTACTTATTCAATTCCAAAAGAAATTGTTGAAGAAATAGAAAAAATTAAGTATATCACAATCGAACTTAATTTAAACTCCCAATCGTCAACTCCTTCACAAACTTTAGTGGAAATACCTGAAAATGCTTTTTTTGCCGTTAGAATTAAAAGTAAAATAAACCTTCAAAACGTTTTGGATTGAAAATAAGAATTTTGGCTTTATTTATTTGTATTGTCTTTTTTGCCAATTCGCAATGGATGCAAGAAACTTTTTCTTCACATTCAGATAGTTTATCGTTATCTTTTTCTTCCTATTTAGATGTTCATTCTTCCTCGATACAAAATATTTATTCCAAAAAAATTGTTCAAGGAGGTACTTTTTCTGAGACTGATAAAGAAAAGATGTTTCAGAAACATAAAGAGCTTAATCGTTTGGGTTTAGATTATCAATTTTCTATTCAAATAAATAATATCCCTTTAAAAAAGATTGTTAAAAAACCAATTTTTTGGAATATTAAAGCAGGAACAAAAACATTGTTTGCTTCCTCTTATTCTAAAGATTTTTTCGGATTATTAACCTTTGGAAACGATAGATTTTTAGGAGATACTTTGGATTTTAAAGCATCGAGATTTAATTATTATTTTTTTCAAAAATTGGGTTTAGGACTTACATTTCCAAAATTTAATTCACAAATTTTTTTCAATTTTGTTAACCTTTCTTCCTTTTTTAATGGGGATTTAGATGGTCAATTTTTTAATGAAAGCAATGGAAATTCTATTTATTGGGATGCACAAGCCAATTGGTCACAAAATCCAAAGGTGAATTGGTCAAATGGAATAGGATTTTCAATGGATTATCAACAAACATTAAAATTTAATTTAAACGAAAATAAAGAGGTCTATTTTCAAATAAAAGTCGAAGATTTAGGTTTAGTTAATTTAAAAAAAGCTGAATTTCAATCTGATACTTCCTTTACTTTTTCTGGTTTTGGTGTTAATCAACTTTTTCAAATTTCAGAAGTAAAAACCACTGAAAACGCTTGGATGGATAGTTTACATATCAAAAGAGATACTTTAAACTCGTGGGAAGTGCTTCCATTTTCTATCACCTTACAAAAATTGACTTCAATGGATAGTTCATCAAAGTGGCAATCATTTTTTGGTGTAAAATCTTATCCCACTTTACCTTATTTTCCTAAAATATTTGTTGGAGCAGAATTTTCCTTTCGTAAAAACAGTCAAATTGGAAGTGCACTTTCTTATGGTGGTTTTGGTGGATTTAGATGGGGTTTATATTCTCGATTACAATGGAAAAAAATGAGTTTTTTTATTGGATTGGAAGACTTTATCTCTGTATTTAGTAACAAGATGTATGGAAAAAATTTAAATTTTAAATGGTCATGGCGTTTGTAAAGTATTTTATTTTTTGTTTTTTTACATCAATCACTTATTCACAAATAAGTTTTTTTAAAAAATTAATCAACGAAGAATCCGATAGGGCAGAAGGTGCTGTTCAATTGCCCGACTCATCCTATTTAATTACTGGTTCATCAAGTAGTTATTTGCCTTCTAACAAACAATGTTTTATTTTAAAAATAGACAGTTTAGGAAATGTAAAATGGAGTAAAGATTATGGTGGTAGTGAAGCTGATAAAGGACGAAGAATTTTTTATGTACCAAACGATGGAGTTTATGTTTTTGGTCAAACAAACTCATTTGGAGCAAATTTTTTTGATATATACGTGTTTAAAACAGATTTTGAAGGAAACTTATTATGGGAAAATATAATTGGTGGTGTAGGATATGAAGACATTTATGATGCGGTGATACTCAAAGATACCTCTTTTATTTTGGTTGGTGAAAGTACAAGCAACTCAAATGAAGACGAAAATGTGTATATTTTAAGAGTGAATCGTTTTGGACAAAAGATTTGGGATAAAAATATTGATAACTATGGAGTTGATAGAGCAATGTCAATAAAAATGTATAACGATACAACGGCTTTTATTGTGGGGGAAAGTTATCAAAATGTATGGCAAAAAACATTTGGATTTTTATCTAAAATGCACATTAATGGAACAATAGATTGGACAAAATATTATGAAAATAAAGACAAATTAGTATTTAACGATATGAATATTAAAAACGATACCATAAGAATTGCTGGTTATACTAAGGATTATTTTGAAAACGAGCATAAAAACTTATATTTAAGCTCACACGACATAAATGGAGAGACAATATTAATTAATATTGAATATAGATATTATGCTGTTTCATGTGAATTTATAGAAAATTATGAAAATGATTTTTTAATTTTAAGAGCAATGGAAGGAGAAGCAGAGTTTATATACAATTATGGCTTAGATGCAAAAGCATATAGATATAATGGAGATTTATATTTTCTTAGTGTATATTTTGATTTGTCTTATTTATATGAAGATGTTATAAACGATGTTATTTCTACATCTGATGGTGGTATTCTTTATGTAGGATATGCTACAAATCCCTATGATGGTGGTGAAAATGTATTAATAATGAAAATCGCAAAAGGAAATAATTTTCAAAGTTACATCAGTAGAAATTTATAATTTAAATTCTCAAAAGATAATTGAATCAAATGATAATTACATTAATATTGAAAAATTAAATAACGGAATGTACTATTATAAAATTTATAGTAATGATAAAATATTGAATGGAAAATTAATTATTAAACATTAGAAATTTCTATTCCCAACAACTCCATAATACACTGTACATTGTGTTGTTTTCCTTTAAGGATATAATGAGCTTTTTCATAAAACTCTTTTCGTTCATTTAATTTTTCCTTTGTAAAATAGTAAATTTCTTCTTCATTTTTATCTCCTAAAAGTGGTCTTATTTTTTTAGAATGATTTAAACGTGACGAAAGTTCAAAAGGACTTAATTTCAAATACAAAACTGTCCCTAATTTTTTTAATTTCTCAATATTATCAAAAAAACAAGGTAAACCACCACCTGCAGACAATATGTAATTATTTTTTTTCTTCAATGAAAGCAAAAATGCAGATTCCAATTCTCTAAAAAAAATTTCACCTTTTGAATTAAATATTTCGTTGACCGTCTGGTTAGTAATTTTTTCAATTTCCATATCAGAATCAATAAAATCGTAAGAAAGTTTTTTGGCTAATTTTTTACCAAGGGTACTTTTGCCACAGCCCATATATCCGATAAGTATAATATTAGGCATTTTAAGAAATTTTATGCAAAATTATTACATTATTTTTGATTTCAATAATTTTTTTTTGAAAATGACTTCAGTTACAAAAAAGAAAAATACAACAAAATATTCTATCGTATGTAAAAACCTTAATAAAAAATCATTATGCTGATTTTCATATGAATAATAACTTAAAAATACTAAAAAACTCCAAATTTGCATATAGGTATAAGAAGTAAATTTACTAAAAAACAGTGGTAACAATAAATACCATGGATGAACAGTGGAACTTAAAAAATAATAGATACTAAATGCAACTACTATTCTTGAACACATTTTTTCAAAAGTAAAATCTGTTCCATACCATGCTAAAATAATAATATGTGTTGCACTAATCCTCGCTAAAAATGGCCCAAATGTCAACACTCTGTTGTATCCATACCTCCATTCGCTGTAGTTTATAGTCCAATGAAAAATAAATGAATTGAATTCAAAATTGTTAAAATACAAAAAAACACTACTTAAAAAATTTAAATAGTTGTTGTTTTGAATTAAAAATAGCGAGATTATTGAAATAAAAGCAAAAGTAAACACATTGATTTTAAGCCAATTCCATATACCAATAAATCTTAATACAAAAAATAAAAGAAGGATCGGAATTAACTTAATTTGAATGGCTAAACTGAGAAATAACGATGCCAATAACCATTTTTTTTTCAATAAATAATATAAAAATGGCATTAAAAATGATAACATGATACTTTCAAAATGGACATTTTGTATTCCTTCAATAATCAACAGAGGGTGAAGAAAAAACCAAAAAAATATTTGCTTGCTTTTATTTAACAACAACAAAATTTTATTCAAAAAATAAATGCCTAATATAATAGTAGATAATAGAAATATTTTTAAACAAACAAGGTTAAAAAAGATATTCGTTGAGAAAGTCGAAATATAAAAATAAAATTGTGAAATTATAGGGTAACAGGAGTAGTTTTTTTTACTTAATGGGTCGAGAAAAATATACAACTCTTTAAGGTTATTGTCCTTAATTTTATGGTTTTCTAAAATATACTCTGGTGTAAAATCGTATGGATTTAATCCATAATGCATCAGACTACCATCCCATAAAAATCTGTAATAATCATTACTTAAATTTGGCGAAAAGAAAAATCCAATTAGAACGATAGACGAGAAAAGAAAATAAAACTCCTTATTATTTATTGATTTTAGTATAAAATGACTTAAAACAAACAGTAATAAAACAAGAGGAAATAAAAGTTCAAATTGATTTTGATGAATTTGGAATATTAAAAAATAAAAGATTAATAAAAAGAAAAAGAGTATTTTACGTTGATTTTTCTTCAAAAAAAAAACATCGGACAGTTAATTATGATTTTTGTTTTAGCTCTATCAAAGAATAGACAAAAACTAAACCGTATCCTGTGGCTAACATTAAATGAAAAGGGACCATTCCTAAGTCGCCATAAATCATTCGATTAATCGCAGTAAATCCAAATAAACACATCATTCCTCCTTCTAAAATTGTTAATAGTGAAATTTTCTTTTTATCGTATTTGTTACCTTTAAACTCATTTTTTGATGATACATTAAACTTAGGAGTTCGTACAAAAGAGGTTTTTATACCTAAATAACCTTCAATTACAGCAATAGTATTATTTAATGAAAGACCCATTGACACGATTAAAAACTGAAAAAATCTAGAGAAAAATAAAAATAAAGAAGAAAAGAAATTTTCTTTTTTGTCTCTAAAGGACATCCAATAATAATACATTAAAAATACTGTGCTTATTATAAAAATTGAACCGAACTGAATGTAATAATTTAAGTCTGAAAAACTGTCTTTTATATGAAGAATTGGTAAACTTAATAAAGACAACAGCAAAATAAAGAAAAATACGGAAGAATTAAATAAATGAGCAATCCCATGTATTTTATTTGAAATATTAACATTTTTAGAAGAAACAATTCTCCACGACATTTTTTTAAAACATTCTGCGCCACCTTTCATCCAACGATGTTGTTGATTTTTTAAAGCAGATATCGTAATTGGTAATTCTGCAGGAGAAATAACATCTTCTAAATAAACAAATTTCCAACCTTTAATTTGAGAACGATAGCTTAAATCCAAATCTTCTGTTAAAGTGTCGTGTTGCCAACCACCTGCATCAGCAATAGTAGTTTTTCTCCACAAACCAGCGGTACCGTTAAAATTTATATAATGACCAGAGGCATTTCGACCACCTTGTTCGATCGCAAAATGACCATCTAAACCAAATGCTTGTAGTTTAGTGAGTAAAGAATAGTTTTTGTTGATATGACCCCATCTTGTTTGAACAACACCTACGTTTGAATCTTTGAAATAAGGAACAGTTTTCTTTAAAAAGTCCATTTCAGGAATAAAATCACTATCAAAAATGGCTATAAACTCTCCTTTCACTTTGTCCATTGCTGAATCTAATGCACCCGCTTTATAACCAGTTCGATCTGTTCTATGTATGTGTACAATATCAATTCCTGTTTTTTTAATTTCTTCCACTTTTTTAGCAATAACTTCAACAGTTTCATCAGTTGAATCGTCTAAAACTTGTATTTCAAATCGATCTTTAGGATAATCAAATTTTGCACAGGTTTCAATAATCCTTTCAGCTACGTATAACTCATTAAACATTGGAAGTTGAACAGTAACAAAAGGAACAAAATCAGTATTAAATTCTAACAATTTTTTTTGTTTTTTTCTTGTTCTAGCATAAACAATTGCCAAACTTAATTGAAGAATACTGTAAAAAAAGATAAGAATTAAACAAAATCCATAAGCAGTTAAAAATATTTTAGCTAAAAAATGAGACCAATAATGTTCAATTTTACCTTTATCACCCCAGTTAAACATCCATGATACTTTTAATTGAATATTGAAGTTTAAATCAGGTTTCCAATTTGGTTTAACAGTAAAATTAAATTTTTTATTTACATAATCTTTGTCTATTACTTTTAAAATATAATCACCTTCGGGAATATTTTTAAAAATAAATTTTCCGTTTTCATCACTTTCAGAATAAAATTTATTTTGAGTATTTAGATGTTTTATTAATAATTTAACCTCTTCGCACACACGATTAGTCTTTTGATCAGTAATTTTTCCAGATAAAATTTTTATATTTTCAGCTTTTAAAGTAAAAAAACTACACAAAAAAATCAAGGTAAAAAAAAGTTTACTATTCATATAATATACTAAATATCAAATAATTAAATACAAATATTGGCTTAAAATCTGTATTTTAATACTGCAAATATAATCTTTATTCCTGCAAATATAGTACCTTTCAAAGTACCTGATACTTTTGAAACACCAATTCTTTTTTTATAGTCAACAGGAACTTCGGTATAAGGGATTTTTTTTTGATGTGCTTTGATTTGCATTTCTATTGTCCAGCCATACGTTTTGTCCATCATATTTAATAGGATTAAGGACTTATGGTCTATTGCTCTAAATGGACCCAAATCGGTAAAGTTTGCTCGATAAAAAATTTTCATAAGCCAACATGCCAACCAATTGCCAAATACTTGTTGTGGCGTCAACGACCCTTTTTCAGCTTTACCAAGTTTTCTTGAACCAATTACCATTTTAACTTCTTTTTTTAAAATTGGATTAACTATATCAACCATTTGTTTAGGATAATCAGAATAATCTCCATCTAAAAATACAACAATATCTGGCGGATCTGATGAAATAAATTCCATTCCTTTTAGACAACTCCACCCATATCCTTTATTTTTTTCAATCAATGTAATCGCTCCATTATTTTTTGCTTTTTCTTCTGTGTTATCAGTACAACAATTGCATACCACAATAATGTTTCTTACTAGTTGTTTTGGAATTTCATTTATTACTTTTTCAATAGATTTTTCTTCATTATGTGCAGGAATTATAACATCGATATTCATAAATTTACTAAAAAAGTGCTTAAAAGTACATTATTTTGTTGTTTTGATGATTTAAACTTAAATTTGAAGAAAATTTTTATGTATAAATTCCTTTCCCTTTCTCTCTTTATATTTTTCAATACTATAGTAATTTCTCAAAGTTCAAAACTTATTGTGGGAATTGTTGTCGATCAAATGTGCTTAGATTATCTCTATCGTTTTGAAAAAAAGTTTTCAGAAAATGGTTTCAAAAAACTGATGGAAAAAGGAACATTTTGTGTAAATACACATTATAATTACGTGCCAACATACACTGGACCTGGTCATGCTTCCATTTATACTGGAACAACACCAAACAATCATGGAATTGTTGCAAATGAATGGTACGATAGAAAAAGTAAAAAAGAAAAATATTGTGTAACAGATTCTACAGTCAAAACAATTGGAAATACTAATTCTTCTGGTGAATTTTCTCCAAGAAATTTAAAAACATTGACGATTACAGATCAACTTAAATTGACCTATTCAAAATCAAAAGTAGTTTCTATTTCATTAAAAAATAGAAGTGCTATATTACCAGGCGGACATTTATCTGATGGGACTTACTGGTATGACAATGAGAGTGGAAATATGGTTTCAAGTACTTTTTATAAAAAACAAATACCAAACTGGGTTAATGATTTTAATGAGAAAAAAATGGTAGATGCTTGGATGCAAAAAGAATGGAATACATTACTTCCAATACAAGATTATACTGAAAGTGAAGTAGATGATTCTCCTTATGAACATTTGATTGCAGGAAAGAGTTCCCCTGTTTTTCCCTACGAATTTTCAAATATTACTGATAATAAAAAATACAATTGGTTTACATACACACCTTTTGCAAACTCTTATTTAACTGACTTCACTATTTCTGCTATTCAAGAAGAAAAATTAGGTACTGACGAAGTGATTGATTTTTTAGCTTTAAGTTATTCAACTCCAGATATTGCAGGTCATGCTTTTGGACCATATTCCGTTGAAATTGAAGACATGTATTTACGTTTAGACAAGGAAATTGAAAAATTATTAAACTATCTAGAAAAAAACATCGGGAAAAACCAATTTATTTTATTTCTTACTGCTGATCATGCTGTGGTTCCAGTTCCTCAATATTTAGTTGATAAAAAAATGCCTGGAGGATATGTTTTTATGAATACAATTAAAGAAGATTTAAATCAACTATTAAAAAATGAGTTTCAAACTGAAAGATTAGTTGAAGAAATAGAAAACAATAATGTGTATTTAAACAGAGAATTACTTGCTAATAAAAATATTCAAGCTGAAAAAGTTGAAGAACTAATAGCAAATTATTTAATTCAAATAGATGGTATTAAAACAGCTTATACCAGGAATCAAATTTTATTTGGAGATGCAAATGATAAATGGTTGTCTATGATTAAAAAAGGATATAGACACCAAGAAAGTGGAGATCTTATTTTTGTTTTAGAACCAGGTTATTTACCTAAATCTAAACCAAATGAAAACACACATAAAGGCACAAGCCATGGATCAGCATTTAATTACGATACCCATGTTCCTTTATTATGGTATGGAAACAATATACCTTCTCAAAAAATAGTTCATTTAGTGGAAATTACAGATATTGTACCAACTTTAGCACCGATTTTAAAAATTTCTTTACCAAGTACCTGTATTGGAAAACCCATTGAAGAATTGTTTAAAAAATAATTTTTTTCGTAAAAATATTTGCATATATGTTTGAATAGCTTTAATTTAGCAAAAAAAACATTATGAAGACAATTTTATTTTTACTTGTTTTTTCTGTTTCCTTTAACTTATTTTCACAAGATTGGGAAAATATTGGACCAGGAGGTGGAAGTGATATACATGTATTAGTTGTTCACCCAACAAATGCAGATATTGTGTATGCTGGAGGGGATATTGAAGGTGTTTTTAAATCAGTAAATGGAGGTCAAACTTGGAAAAATATTAACTCCAATTTGGCTCAAATGAATTTAACTCCTAGTGCCTTTTGGATTAGTGATATTATAATTGACCCAAATAATTCCTCTCATTTATTTTTGTGTACTGCTGCAGGATTATTTCATTCAACAAATGCTGGTGATTCTTGGCAAACTTTATATTCAGAATTTATAGATGAAGAACCAGTTTCTGTTTCGACTCTTGCTGTTTCAGTTGATAACCCTTCAGTTTTATATATGGGTTTAGGTGATAGAAACGATGGTTCAATGGCAGATTTTGAAGCTTTTGCAAATTATGAAGAAAAAGAAGGTTTATACAAAAGTATTGATAATGGAACTACTTGGACAGAAATAGAAGTAACTGGGTTAAGTTCAATGTCCGCAATACACAGTATAGTAACACTTGAAAATAATCAATTAATAATTAGCACGACAAAAGGAGTTTTTTATTCTAATGACGGAGGCTCTAACTGGCAAAATAGGAGTACAACTTTACCACATGAAAATACTTATATTTTAAAAAAAGCTGTTGAAAATGGTTCTCCAATTTTATATCTAACATTAAAAGCAATTGCCACTTCTGGAAATCCAAATTCTTATGAAGGAGGATTTTATCGTTCTAATAACCTTGGTCAAAATTGGGTAAATGTTTCAGGTGATTTACCAATTTATGATGCGAGTGAAGATATGTTTTATGACTATTGGAAATATGACATCAATCCAATTAATCCGAATCATGTTTTAATCTCTCCAACAAGAGGAAGTTTTTGGGAAAATTCTGGTATTTTTGAATGTACAGATGTAACTCAATCAAATCCTCAATGGCATTTAAAATACGTACCAAATGCAGGAGCATGGATGGATTTAAATTGGTATAATGACCCTTATGCTTTTGATATTGCCTTTGCTCCATCTAACTCAAACAGAGTTTATTATTGTAATGTTTATATTAATAAAAGTGATGATGGAGGAACTACATTTAACTCCGCTTTTTCTAATGAAATATCAAGTAGTGAATGGATTGGAAATGGTTTAGAATTGATGAATATTGATGGTGTTACTTTTCATCCAACAAACAGTCAAATTGTCTATTTGTCTTATGATGATATGGGTTTATTTAAAACAGAAAATCATTTTAACTCTTATAAACGTTTAGATTCTAATCAAAATCCTTCTTTTGGAACTATTCAAGAGGTGGATGGTGTAAAAGATGTATTAATAGATCCAGATAATGGTCAGCTTTATGTGAGTCGATGGGGTGGTTCTATGGGTGGATATATTGAAAATTATCCAAATGGTGGTGTGATTAAAAGTACAGATGGAGGTCTTTCTTTTCAAGACATCACAAATGGTGCTTTTTCAGGAAGAAGTGATTTAGCTATTAATTTTTCTGTTGGAACTGCTGGAAATCGAACAATTTATTCAGCAGTATATCATCATGGGGTTTTTAAAAGTACAAACGATGGGCAAACATGGACTACATTAAATAATGGTATTTTAAACCCTCAAAATGTTTGGGATATTGCAATCAATCCAACAAATACTAATCAAATTTTTGTTTCATTAAACAATAGAGGTTTGTTTTTAAATGCTTTATACATGAGTAATGATGCTGGTAATTCATGGAATATTGTTGATGCAGCTCCACAAGGTGATATTCTTGAAATTGTTTTTAATTCTCAAGGTGAAATTTTTATTGCTGTTTCAGATAATTTTGATTGGCCTGAAAATGGTGGAGTTTATCGCTCCTCTGATAATGGTCTAACTTGGAATGAAATATTTGATTATCCACTTCCTATTGACATAGAAATTTCAACAAACAACGACAATCATATAATTATTTCATGTCCAATGATATATAAAGAAAATTCAATTACACAAGGGGTGTATTTATCTAAGGATAAAGGTGTTAATTGGCAAAATATTGCTTATTTCATTCCTCATTCTGGATTTAATTTTGCAAAGATAAATCCTCATGTTAATGATGAGATAATTGTTGGAACTTCTGGTGGTGGAATTTGGAGAAATACTTCGCCTGTTTTAAATTTAAAAGAAATTAGTAATTTAAATTATGATAGCACAATTTTTCCAAATCCTGTGGAAGATGTATTAAATCTTCCTAAAACTATTAAAGAGGTGAAATCAATAAAAATTTATAATATTGATGGTCAAATTATTGAAAATAAAATGTTTACTATAAATGAAAATAAAATAAACTTAAAGAATTTAACAAGTGGATTTTATTATATTGAAATTATTTCAAACGAAATGCTAACTTTACCATTTATCAAAAAATAAATTTATTAAAAATTATACCAAATACAAATTTTAAATATACCATAATTGGGATATCAAGTTATAGTTCAAAAAAATAATTTATAGAATTATATATAAAATAATTAACCACTGAGAAAGTAAGATCACAAAGAAAAAACACTGCAGGTGTTGTACTAAAGTGTTCTTACTTTCTTAGTGGTAAAAATAGAAAAATGATTTTAGCGACTTAAATTGGTAAGCCAATACCATAATTAAAAAGTAGCCTCGAAAAAAAATCGGGATTATAATATACCGATATAATATGTAAATAGAACAATTAATTTGTACTATCTTGAATATGTATTTGGTATTAATCTTGTATAGATAAAATGGTTAGTCCACTTCTTAATTTTGGTTCAACCCATGTAGATTTTGGTGGCATTGACAACTGTTCGTCTGCAACCGCTTGAATTTGTGAAAATTGAACAGGATACAATACAAAACCCATAAGAGCTTTTCCTTGTTGAATAGGTGTAGAAATAGAATCAATTGGTAAATTTCCACTGACAAATTCTATTCTTTTGTCTGTTTTAAGATCATGAATTCCTAGTAAAGGACTTAAAATATATTTTGTTAAAATCTCAGCATCTAGCACATCTACAGAATTTTGACTAAGTATAGTATCCATTTTTACTTGTATTAAATAGAAGTTTTTATCATAAACTAAAACAATGTCATGTTCTTTTTCTGGTTTTCTAAATTCTTTGAGCTTTTGAAGTGAAAAATGTTTTGTTAATTTCTCAAAAAAAACAACTTCACTAAAAAAATCCACATTTTTTATCAAACGATTGAACTCATAAATTTGCAATAATCTTTGATCGATAAAATATCCTAAAAAATAATTTGCATTTGATAGTTTTTTATTAATTTTATTTGAATAAGCTGCTGAAGATGCTAATCTATGATGACCATCAGCAATATAAATACTATTAAATGAATCAAAATATTTTTTTACAATTTGTTGTTGATTTTGGTCTAATAACCATAATTCGTGTACGATTTTATCTGTTGTAGTAAACTCATATTCAGGTCGATTGAACATCATCTCTTGATAAAATTTTAGCAAATTATCTGAAGATTCATGAGCAAGAAGTACTGGCTCAGCATTAAACCCGACAATTTCTAAATAATTAGTAAATGTTTCTTGTCTTGATGTCAAGGTCTCCTCATGTTTTTTTATTTTTCCATTGAGGTAATCATCCACATGACCTGCGGCAATTATTCCAATAAAATTTTGATTATCTTTAGTTTGCCTATATAAATACAGATATGGCTGACTGTCTTGAAATAAAATATTTTTTTTAAAAAATTCGATAAATTTTTCTTTGACCTGTTTAAATCTTTCTGGTGTGTTTGGTTTTGTTTTAACACTTTTATTATACTCAGGATGTATAATATGAATAAAAGTATAAGGATTTTCTTCTAATTTAGCTTTAAGAATATACTTTTTGTATGTAAAAATTGGCCTGCTGACTAACAAGTGTACTTTATTTCTAATAGGTCGAATTGCCTTAAAAGGAAAAATTTGAATCATTTATGAAATGTATTTTGAAAACAAACTTACTATTAAATTATATTAATTATACTCTTTTATTTAATTTTATTAAAAAACTTTCTTTAAATTTGATTTTAATTATTTAAATATGAAAAATTCGATACTTATTCTTTCATTAGTCAAATGTTTGTTCTTTTTTTCTCAAGAATTTCCGATTAATTTAAATGATTATTTGATACAAAATCATATTCCAGGGATTTCCATATTAATAATTAAAAATGGAACACCTATTTGGTCTGCGAATCATGGTTATCTTAATGTTGATGAACAAATACCAGTTCAAAATGGGTCTAATTTCATGTTGGCATCTGTGTCCAAAACTATAACTTCCGTTGCTCTTATGAACGAATTCGAAAATGGTAGTTTCCAGTTAGATGATCCTATAAATAATTATCTTCCTTTTACAGTTAAAATTCCAAATTATGTTACACAAGAAATCACTTTTAAACATTTATTGACTCATACTTCTTCTATTGAAGACAATTGGGATGTGTTATCTACATATTATGTTCAAGGCGATTCTCCAATTTCATTGAGTTCATATTTACAAAATTATTTAACTATTTCAGGAGATAATTATAATGCAGTTGATAATTTTCATAACAATGCTCCAGGTACTTATTCGGATTATAGTAATGTAGGTTCAGCATTATGTGGTTTATTAGTTGAAAGTATTACTTCTATTCCTTTTCATCAATATTGTAAAGACAGCATTTTTACTCCTCTTTGTATGGAAAATACTTCCTGGTTTTTAAATGGAATGAATTTAGAACAATTAGCTTTACCTTATTATTTTGAAAATAACGAATTTATCTCTTATGGTCATTATGGTTATCCCGATTACCCTGATGGTCAACTAAGAAGCAACGCAATTGAATTAGGAAGATTTTTAACCATGTTTATGAATAATGGTAAATATCAAAACTCAAGAATTCTTGACAGTTCAACTGTAGATAAAATGAAAACTGTTTATTTTCCTAATTTAGACCCAACTCAAGGACTTATTTGGTATAAAAATATAAGTAATGGAAAAACATTATGGGGTCATAATGGAGGAGATGATGGTGTTAGTACAGATATGTATTTTAACGAAACAGATTCTGTAGGGATTATTTTACTTACAAACGGAGAATTAGAGGACAGTCAGCCATTGATTGATTCTTTATTTGAATTTGCTGAGCTTTTTGAAGTGCAAAATCATAATTCTTATCCCTGCGGAAACATATTATTTTATACTCCAATTTATCAAAATACTACAGATAAAATCAAAATATTCCCTAATCCATTTTCTGAACAACTTTTTATTCAAAAAAACAATCAGGATTCTATGAATATGAGTATTCATTCGCTAGATGGAAAAACTATTTTGAATGAAACATTTAACGAAGAATTAAAAATTTTAAATCTAGGTAATTTTTCTAATGGTATTTATTCTTTAATTATTAAATCAAAGGAAAATACTGAAATTTTTAAAATTGTTATAGAATAGAGTTATATTAGAAAGATTAAATCAATTCAAATATACCTGCAGCACCTTGACCAGTTCCCACACACATTGATACTATTCCATACTTTTGATTCCTTCTTTTTAATTCATCGAATAATTGAATACTAAGTTTGCTACCTGTACAAGCAAGTGGGTGACCTAAAGCAATTGCACCACCATTTACATTTATTAATTCAGGATTGAGTTCCAGCTGTTTGATTACTGCTAACGATTGTGAAGCAAAGGCCTCGTTGAGCTCAATTAAATCGATATCAGCAAGAGTTTTATTTACCATTTTTAGTGCTTTAGGAATAGCTTCTACCGGTCCAATTCCCATTATTCTTGGTTCTACTCCAACAACTGCGTAGGACAACATTTTAGCAAGGGGTTGTATTTTTAAACGATTTAACATTCGTTCAGACATTAACAATACAAAAGCTGCACCGTCAGAAGTTTGAGAAGAATTACCTGCCGTAACACTTCCGTTTGAGGCAAAAACAGGTTTTAATTTTGATAATGCTTCGATATTACTTTTTCGTGGACCTTCATCAATTGAAAAAAGTTCAGTTGTTTTTATTAATTTCTCATTTTCGTCCAAAAAAGTTTTTTCGATAGTAATTGGAGCAATTTGATTAATAAAATGCTTGTTTTCAATAGCTTTTAAAGCTTTATTATTTGAAAGTAAAGAAAATTGGTCTTGATCTTCTCTATTAATATCATACTTTTTTGCTACTTCTTCTGCTGTTAATCCCATTCCCCAATAATAATCAGGATTGGTTTTGGCGATTTTAGGATTGGGCATTACTCTCCATCCACCCATAGGAATGAGAGACATTGATTCAACACCACCTGCAATAATGCAATCTGCTAAACCAGATTCAATTTTTGCTTTAGCCAATGCAATACTTTCAAGTCCAGAAGCACAATAGCGATTGATTGTCATTCCTGGAACTTTTTCATGTTTTAGACCAATAAGTGAAATCAATCGAGATACATTAAGACCTTGCTCCGCTTCTGGCATTGCATTACCTACTATTAAATCATCAATTTCAGTAGTATCTAATTGAGGAAATTGATTTAATAATTGGAACAAAACTTGTGCAGCTAAATCATCAGGTCGAGTAAAACGTAATGCACCACGATTGGCTTTTCCAACAGGACTTCTTAAACCTCCAACTATATACGCTTCTTGACTCATTTAATTTTTTTTATAAAATTAGTAATTCTTTATTTAACTAATCAAATAAAATTTTGAAATCACTTTTTCTCAATAATTTTCCCATTAAAAACAATCAAAAATACAACGGACATCGTCCAGATAGGAATCGAGGCCTTATCAGTATCCCAATAATTATTTAAGATTCCGTGAAAAAAATAAGTACTTAATGCTAAAACCATTCCCAGAATTAGTGTTTTTAAAGGAGATTGTTCATTTTTTAATTTGTAATAGGATTTTATTCCGTAATAAAAGAAAGATATAATTAAAGCAATGGTTAATAAAAACCCTACAATCCCAGTTTCAGATAGTGGACCTAAATATTCACTGTGTGCGTTACCCCCATCACCAAAATTTGTTGAGATAATTGTCAAATTATTAGCTTTTTGAAAACGTGCATACTCAAAGGCATATGTTCCTGGTCCAAAACCTAAAATAGGTCTTTCTTGAAACATTTGCCAAGCACAATCCCATCGGTTAAGTCTTTCTAAATTTGAAGCGTCAGTTGTTACATTAGATACGCTTTCCAGTCTTTTTGAAAATTCTTCTGTTGTATGCTCAGATTTATTTTTTTCTAAAGCATGTTGAATAGGTGTCCATGAAAAATATACAATTATGCTTAAAAAAACAATAATAGACAATAAAAATGATAATTTAATTCTCCAATAGATGATAAAATAAAACGCTAACGAAACGACTATACTCAACCATGCAGCTCGTGTAAATGAGAAATATAAGGCAATAAGATTTATAACAAAAAATGAGATTAACACCGCTTGTAATAATGGATGTCTTTTTTTGTAAAAAAACAAAGAAACAATTAAAGGGACAGTAAATGCAACCATTGCACCGTAAATCGTATGGTCTTTAAAAAAAGGAGACATCACCCAATGGGATGGTTTTTCAGCAAATTGATATAGAGAATGATGAACTAAAGTATAAATCATCACTATTACCATTCCAGAAGAAAACATCCATAAAATAATTTCAATATTTTTTGATGATTGTAAATAGGTACATGCTAAGTAAAAAATTGGAATGATATACCACAATTTCATGAATAGATATTTAAAAGATACAAGTGGATATTCACTTGTTGTTGAGCTGATAAACAAAACAAGTATATATAATACAAGAATATAAATAAGTGGATTTGTCCATAACCATTTATATTTTAGACCTCTAAATAAAATTAAAGCTAAGATAAGCAATAAAAACAAAATTAATATTGGTTCAGTAGGAATAAACAAACCTATTGATTCAGAATATTCTTCAATATTGATTGATAATGGAGTGAGAAAATATAGAAGTAAAAAAATCCATTTGGCATTAAAAAAAATAAAATACAGTGCCAGAAATACTAAAGGAACAGCAAATGGTATCCAATTGTTATTTGAAACAAAAAAAAGTGAAACAAATATAAATAAACTGACTAAAATGATCAATAAACGATATTCTCGAAAAGTTTGAATCACTCTTTGTTCTGTAATAGTTTAATTCTATCTTGAATTAATAGTAAAAAAATACTAAAAATAAAGGCAGATAAAGTGCTGACAATTATTATTATAAGTCTTTTTGGTTTGTCTTTTTTATCTGGGACAACAGCTCCTTCTACAACAAACTTATGATTGAAATCGGTATAAGCATCTGATTCAGCTTGTTCGTATGACTCTTCAAATTCTGCTAATTTTAGTGTTTTTTCATCACTTAAAGTTTTTAGTGCTTCAAATTCTGCTCCATGTTTTGTATTAACATCTAATTGTGATTTAAAATATGCTTTGTCAACAGTACTTTTTGCTTCATTATACGCTTGAAAAAGAGTAGCTCTAGCTTCGGAATTAACTACTCCAATACTCGACAGTGAATCCATTTTATGATTGATATTTTTCAATTGAATTTCCAAAAGTTCTTTTTTTCTTTTGTTAATTTCAAAAGCTGGAATGGTTCTTTCTTTTACAATTTGATTTTTTACTGTATCTATTAAATCAACAATTTTGTTCGCAATTTTTGTTGACAATTCAGGGTTTTTATCTAAAACATCAATCTGAATTGAACCAAATTTAGTACGTGTAAATGTAATGTGTTGTTGATATGCTTTTCCTAATTTAAAATATTTGTTAGGATCATTTGTTTCAATTTCATAATTTTTCATCAAGTCAAATCGTTCAACAACAATGTTTCTTATCCTTGATGATGAAAGAATTTGTAATAGTTGTTCAGCTTGTTCTTCTTCTCCAAAGTCCATAGAAGAAGCTTTGGCGTTTCTTTGTTCAGAGAAGGATACTGTACTTGTAGCAGTTGGAAAAACTATTGCGGTTGATAAAAATAAAGGAGTCATTAAAAAACTCCAAACAGTAGAAATTACAAAAACAATGGAACAAATTATGCTTATAATTTTTCGTTTTCTCCAAATAAACAACAGCAACATCTGTTTATCTTCTTCGGGATGAGGCATTTTATCAGACATGAAATAGAATTAAAAACAAAAAATAAGAAAAACGAATTATATATTAATTTATTGTTATTGGCATAATTAACATCAACAAATCCTCGTGAGGGTTGCTGTAAGTAGCTGGATTAATAATTCCTGCTTTTTTTGGAGTACTCATATTAAGAATTATTTCTTCTGAATCTATATTACTTAAAATTTCAATCAAAAAACGAGCATTAAATCCAATTTCCATATCTTCACCATTGTAAACACAGGTCATTCTTTCATTTGATTCATTTGAAAAATCAATGTCTTCTGCATCAATTTTTAGTTCTGAACCAGCAATTTTTAACCTAATTTGATAGGTACTTTTATTTACAAAAATTGATACTCTTTTTAGAGCAGAAAGTAATACATTACGTTCAACTTTTAGTACATTAGGATTTTCTAATGGAATTACAGCATGATAATTAGGATATTTACCATCGATTAATCTGCAAACTAATTTTATATCGTTAAAGCTAAAAATAGCGTTTGTTTTATTGTATTCTAAAAGCACTTCAGAATCAACACTAATATTTGCTTTAATAGCATTTAAAGGTTTTTTAGGAATGATAAAAGAAGCAGAACCACTTGCAGCTGAGTCTTTTCTAGTATAAACCACCATTTTATGAGCATCTGTTGCTACAAATGTTAAATATTCAGGAGTAAATTCACAAAACACTCCACAAAGGACAGGTTTTAAATCGTCGTTACTTGTAGCAAAAAGTGTTTTACTTATTGCTTTGGACAAAATTTCACCAGTTAATTTAATGCTGTCAGTAGTTTCATGTGAAGGTAATTTAGGAAACTCTTCCGCATCGTAACCAATCATTTTATTGTTTCCGTTGTCGTAGGTAATTTCAATCAACTTAGTCTCAAAATCGATACTAAATGTACAAGGTTGGTCGGGAAGATTTTTAAGAAATTCAAGTAATAATTTGGCTGGAATAGCAATTTTACCGTTAGAATTTGCTTCAACATCTAGCTTTGTAATCATGGTCGTTTCAGTATCTGAAGCGGTGATACTTAACACTTTATTTTCTATATCAAATAAAAAATTGTCTAAGATTGGAATGGTATTACTTGTATTCAATACTCCACTAACGCTTTGTAAATGACGTAATAAATAGGAACTGGAAACTATAAAATTCATAACTTTTTTTTGATTTTCTACAAAATTAAAATAAATATTCAGCTCTTAGATTTTTTGTTGATAAATATTCAAAATTTTACTCTTCTTCTTATGATTAACAATATTTAACAGCCATTTCAAGCGAATTGAACAGAAACTTTGTCAATTTTGTAAATTAAAAATTGAATAATGAATACATCAAACGATAGTGAATTGTTGCCTTCCGATCAATTAAGGATATTAACTGAAAAAATTCAGCTTGAATCTGTTTTAATTCAACAAGTTAAAAACGAATTTAAAAAAATAATTATTGGACAAGATCATTTACAAGAAATGTTGCTATTAGCATTATTGTCAAATGGTCACATATTACTTGAAGGAGTGCCTGGCTTAGCAAAAACATTATCCATAAAAACATTATCTGATGTAATTGGAGCATCATTCAACAGAATTCAATTTACCCCAGATTTATTGCCTGCTGATATTACTGGAACTATGATTTATTCACCTAAATCTGAACAATTTCAATGTAAAAAAGGTCCACTTTTTGCTCATTTAATTTTAGCAGATGAAATTAATCGTGCCCCTGCTAAAGTGCAAAGTGCTTTACTTGAGGCAATGCAAGAAAAGCAAGTTACCATCGGTGAAGAAAGTTATCCTCTTCCGAACCCTTTTTTGGTAATGGCAACTCAAAACCCTATTGAACAAGAAGGGACTTATGTATTACCAGAAGCACAAGTTGATCGTTTTATGTTTAAAGTTATACTCGATTATCCTTCAAAAGAAGAAGAAAAGTGGATAATTAGAAATAATGTACAAAAAGAAGGTCTTCCAAAAGTGAACAAAATAATAAATGTAGAAGATATTTTGCGTTTTAGATCTTTAGTGAAAGAAGTTTATATGGATGAGAAAATCGAACAATATATTGTTAATTTGGTTTATGCTACTCGTAAACCAGAAGAACTTCAATTAAACTCCATTAAAAATTGGATTGCCCATCCTTGTTCTCCTCGTGCGGGAATTAATATTGCCTTAGCTTCTAAAGCATTGGCTTTTCTTCATTCTCGTTCTTTTGTAATTCCAGAAGATGTTAGACGTGTAGTGAAAGATGTAATGCGTCATAGAATACTATTAAATTATGAAGCTGAAGCAGAAGGTGTTGTGGTGGACAATGTGATAGATCAAATTTTAAATAGGGTAGAAGTACCTTAATTTCATCAATGACTACTGAAGAAGTTTTAATAAAAATTAAAAGAATTGAAATAAAATCAAAGCTTTTAAGTAAACATCTTATATCAGGTGATTACCATACTTTTTTTAAAGGTCAAGGTATGTCTTTTAGTGAAGTTAGAAATTACCAATATGGAGATGAAATAAGGAAGATTGATTGGAATGTCACCGCTCGTTACCATCATCCATTTGTAAAATTATTTGAAGAAGAAAGAGAACAAAATGTGTTTTTACTTATCGATGTTTCAAATAGTATGTTTACGGGTTCTAAAAACTCTTTAAAAATCAATTTTTTATTGGAATTAGTAGCGGTTTTGGCTTTTTCTGCAGAATGGAATAAAGATAAAGTCTCTTCCGTTTTTTTTAGTTCTAAAATAGAAAAATATTTTCCTCCTTCATTGGGAAAAAAACATTTATTAAAAATTTTAAGCTCATTAATTAATCAAACAACGACAAATCAAGGAACAAACCCAGAAGTTGCTTTTGATTTTTTACAAAAAGTAATCAAAAAAAGAAGCGTAGTTTTTGTAATCAGTGATTTTATTACAGACTCATCCTATTTTGATTCTTTACGTAAGTTTAGAAGAAAACATGATGTTATATTAATTAAAATTGAAGATGTTTTGGATAAACAATTTCCAAAGATTGGTAAAATACAGTGTAATTCAGTTGAATTTCCTTATTCTTTTTGGATTGATACAAACGATGAAACAACACAAGAAATGCTTTCCAAAGCATATACTTCTAATCACATAGAATGGGAGGATTTTTTAAAAAAAGAAAAAATATCTTTTTTAACAATAGAAAATCAAAGTAATTATATTCCACAATTGATTAATTTTTTTGCACAAAGAAGACGATGAAATATATTTTGATATTTATTAGTGCTTTTTTTACTGAATGTTTATTCTCTCAAGTTAAATCTTCAATCAACAAAAATACATTTTATATTGGAGAAGAAATCAAATTGAATTATGAGCTTTTATTTTTTTCTCATGAAGGGCAAATTCATTATATTCCTTGGAAAAAAGCTGTTCCTCTTACAAAAATAAATATTAAAGTAGAAAAGGATAGTATTGAAAACCAACAATTTTCGTTAGAAATTACAAAACCTTTTACTGATTCTATATTTAAAATAAGTAAAAATAAATTCCTTTGGAAAGGAGAGTATAAAACAACAATTTGGGACAGTGGATATTTTGTTGTCCCCTCTCATGTGATTTCTCTTCAAAATAAAGTGTACAAATTTCCAGAAACAAAAATACATGTTCAATTTCCTGATTTATCTAAAAATAAAGATTTTTATGACATCAAAGAACAATTTGGAGAAATAAAATCAGATTTTTCAACTTTTTGGACTATTTCTATTGTATTGATTGCTTTAATTTTAATTGTTTTGTTTGTTTATTTTTTTAGAAAAAAACGTAAAACAAATGAAAATTTTGAAAAAAATCTCAGTTTAAAAGAAAAAATGCTTTTTGAACTCAATTCTATTTTTGAAAAAGATTTATGGAAAAATAAAGAAAGTCAACACAAACATTATTTGCTGTTTACCAATCTTTTAAAATATTTTTTAAGTGAGAAATATCAACTTTCATTAATGGATAGGAGTTCATCTGAAATTATTTTACTTCTTAAACATAAAAAAATAGACCAAATTATTTTGAATGAATTGAAAACTAGTTTGGAACAAATGGATATGATAAAATTTGCTCAAACGACAGTTGAAAATGAGCTTATTTTGAAACATAAACAATATTTTTTACAATTGATTGAACAAGAATAAATGAAAGAAATAATTTCCTATATTGACATTTTACCATGGAATTATGATTACTTATTTCCTTCTTTTTTTTGGTCATTAATTTTTATTCCATTCATTTTTCTATTTTTAAGAAAAAAAATAAACAATTCTAAACCATCACTCAAAACTTCTTTCTCACCTTTACTTCTTTTAAAGTTACAAGACCAAAAAGCAATATTTTTCTCCAAATTACTTCCTTTAAGCTATTCATTGGTGTTAATTTTTTTCATTTTTGCTTTAAGTGAACCAGTTTATAGATTTGGTTTTAAAGAAGATAAGCAATTAAATTATAAAAAAGGTATCGACTTAATTTTCGCTTTAGACAATTCCTTGTCAATGATGGCTAGAGACTTTGAACCCAATCGTTTGGAAGCAGCAAAAGAAGTAGCCATTGATTTTATAAATAAAAGAGAAGGAGATAGAATTGGATTAGTTGTCTATGAAGGAGAAGCAATGATGTTATGTCCAACGACTTTAGATTACGAAATCATTAAAAATCAAATTAGTCATCTTCAACCAGGTTTAATGGAAGGGGGGACTGCCATTGGAACAGGTTTAGGTACAGCAGTTGCTCATTTAGAAAATGCAAATTCTCCTTCAAAAGTAATTATTTTGCTTACAGATGGAGTGAATAACCAAGGCGAAATCACCCCTGAAACCGCTTCTTTATTGGCCAAAAGTAAAGGTGTTAAATGTTATACTATCGGAATAGGAACAATGGGTTTAGCTCCATCACCGATGGTTACACCTTTTGGTATTCAATATCAGATGATGCCTGTTGAAATTGACGAAATAACCTTGAAAAAAATTGCTCAAAATACAGGAGGTAAATATTACAGAGCGACAGATAAAGAAAAATTAAGAGATATTTACAAAGAAATCGATCGTTTAGAAAAAACTTTATCCAAGAAAAATACTCCACCAACAGACATTCCCATTAATCCGATAGCTTTTCTTATATGGTCTTTTCTTTTATTGATGATTTCTTTTTACATTCAATGGTTTTATTTAAAATTATACCACATTTAAAATGAAAAAATTATTTAAAAACAAATTTATTTCGCTCTTTATTTTAGAAATTTTATTTGATCTAATTTTTTTGATAGTTTTTGCATTTTACATAATATTAAGTAAAATTTCCATTTCAACAGTTTCATTTTTTTATCCATTTTTTTTATTTTTTCTGCTTTTAATTCCATTTTATTATTATATTATTTTATTGACAAAGAATAAAAGTGAACAGCAGTTGTCTAAATATTTCGATGAGTCAATTAAGAATAAAATGTTTGTTGTGCCCTCTTCATTTTTATGGATTTGGAAGGTTTTCTTAATGCGTACAGTTTTTTTCTTTTTAATTATTGCCTTATCTCAGCCGATTATTGGAACAAAAATTAAAAAAATAGATTCTAAAAATGTTGAAATTGTACTTGCTCTTGATGTATCTAATTCGATGAATACGAAAGATCTTTCACAAAATTTTTCAAGACTAGACATCGTTAAAAGAGCACTTATACAATTTTTAAATCAATTAAGTGGGGAAAAAATTGGAATTTCTGTTTTTGCAGGAGCTTCGTATGTTCAACTACCAATTACAGAAGATTATTCTGCCGCAAAATTATTTGTTAATGAAATTAGCTCAACAATGATTTCAAATCAAGGAACTGATATTTCAGCTGCAATTCAAACAGCCAAAAATATGTTTTCTGAAAAAAAATGCAATAAAATTGTTTTACTCATGACGGATGGTGAACACCATGAAGGCGATTTAAGTGAATCAACAGAAGATATTCAACAAAAGGAGTTACAATTTTTAGTAGTTGGAATTGGAAGTAAAACGGGTGGATTTATTCCTAAAGTAGCAGATAGACCTGAATTTGGATATAAAAAAGATGAAAACAGTCAAAATGTTGTTTCAAAACTCAATAAAAATTTGATTATTGACATTGCAAAACAGACTCATGGTAGTTATACTTTTATAAATAATTCTTTTCCAGATATCTATCATTTTTTTACGAGCATTAAAAAATCAAAATCATTTCAAAATTCAATAGAGAAAAACAGTATTGAAATGAAGGTGAGAAAACGATTTTATTCCTATTTTCTTTTATTTTCAGGTGGATTTTTAATTTTGTTTTTTTTACTAAATTCTCTTTTTTATAAAAAGGAGAAAGATTAATTAAAATGAATTAAAAATATTAAAACAACTTGAAAGAATTTTTAATAATGTGGAAACTTTTATTTAAATTTGCTACAAAATCAGATGAAAATAATTGGTCGTTTATTAAAAAAAACTGTAGAAATTAGTCATAAAAGATCCTTAATTAAAGGTCATGGTTTTGAACATCAAATCAATTCATTAAAATTTTTATTAGAATACGCTAAAAAAACTAATTTTGGAAAAAACCATCAATTTTCAGACTTACTTTTACAAGAAGACATCGTAAAAAGTTTTCAAAAAGAAGTCCCTATTGTAGATTATGATGAGTTTTTTAGAACTTGGTTGCACAGAACAATTGATGGAGTACACGATCATACATGGCCTGGGAAAATTAGTTATTTTGCTCTTTCATCTGGTACTACAGGATCGCCAAGTAAAAGAATTCCCGTATCTAAAGAATTGATTAAATCGTTTCAAAGAACAAGTATTCGACAAGCATCTACCTTACATGAATTAAATTTGCCTCCAGAGGTATATCAAAAAACGATTCTTGTAATTGGTGGTTCTCCTAAGTTGGAAAAAGTACAAAATCACATTGAAGGAGATTTAAGTGGAATTTTAAAAAAACATACCTCTTGGATTGTTTTGCCTTTTACTCAACCCAACAATAAAATAGCTGAAATTAAAGATTGGAATAAAAAAATAGAGAAATTAGTGCAAAATGCTTCAAAATGGGATGTTGCAATAATGACAGGCATACCAAGTTGGTGCATCATGCTAATAGAAAGAATTATTGAAAGATATCAATTAAATAATATCCACGAGCTTTGGCCAAATTTTTCTGTATATGTCCACGGTGGTGTGTTTATTCAACCTTATTTAAATCGTTTAAATAGATCTTTTGGTAAGAAAGTACATTTACTAGATACTTATCTTGCGAGTGAAGGATATTTTGCTTATCAGGACAATACCGAAGATTCATCAATGAAATTATTGTTGGACAATCAAATATTTTTTGAGTTTGTCCCATTTAACGATGAATATTTTACTCCAGAAGGAACTATAAGGAATAATTATAAAGCACTTACCGTAGATGAAGTTGAGAAAGAAGTTGATTATGCTTTGCTTATTTCTACCGATGCAGGTTTATGGAGATATTTAATTGGTGATTTAGTTCAATTTACCGACACAGAAAAACGTAAAATAAAAATTACGGGTCGTATTAAACAGTATTTAAGTCTTGTTGGTGAACATTTGTCTTTAGATAATATTAATCATGCATTAAGTTCAGTTTGCAAAGAAATGAAAATTGAAATTAATGAATTTTGCATCACTCAAGATATTCTAAATCAAAGGCATGTGTGGGTTTTTGGAGTTCATCAAACGGAAGATACACAACTCAATTATAAAGAATTTTTAGATAAATTAGACAATGAATTGTGTGTACTAAACGACGATTATCGTTCTGTTCGTAAATATAGTTTAAATGCACCCAAAATGTTGGCGATTTCCAATCACTATTTTTATCAATTTATGGATAGAATGGGAAAATTGGGTTCTCAAAACAAATTTCCTAGAGTGATGAATCAACATCAAGCTTCCGAATGGTTTCGTTTTTTAAATGAAAATGGGATTGTTTTGTCCTGAAGTTGGTTTAAGAGTTTATTTTAAAATAAAAAGAAATAAAAAGTGTGAACTATTTAGGACGTTTCATATCATCAACTTTATCTATTTTATGAAATCTTTTTAAAGAATAGTTGGATAAATGTTAACGGTAGGTTAATTATTTTCAAATAATTCAGCTGGATTTATTTTGAATTGCAACATTTTTGATGTGTCACGTCCGCCGTCACCACCTTTTCTTTGCATTGTAATTCTACCTATTTTAAAATTACCTCTTGCTGTTATTTCAATGTCTCCATTTCCAAAATGATTCATGCAATAATTCATTGGTTTCAATATCCATCTAGCATTTTGATTCATTTTTTGTGCAACTAACATCCATTCTGCTGCAAATTTTCCACGTCCCTTTAAAATATCAGAAACTATAAGTAACTTGATTCTTTTTTAACCATTTTAATATTATAGTTTGTTCTAATTTAGAAAATTCATTTGCAAACATTCTTCTTTTATCAGACGGATTCTTAATATTAGGAATTTCTTCGCCAGTATATCGTTTGAAAATTGAAATTACATTTTTAGGGATTTCCCACATCTCATGATATTTATCAACCCAACGTTTGTCAATTTGATTAAATCCTTTAGGATTACTAACCAATTTAACCTGTAAATTTTGAACATCCAAAGCTTTTTTTAATTTAATATTCACTTGTACTTGTACATCAGTTTTATATCCTGATATTTTAATAGCTTCAACAAATTGAATATCTTTAAGATTATATTTCATTATTGTCAACCAAGCTTGAGCATCAAGGTCAACTTTCCAATTATTAAATTTCAAAACAATATCATCTTCATTTTTGAATCCATTTTTTGCTGTATTAGAACCGAGAGTTTGTTTTTCATTCATTTTAACAAATGATTTTAATGATTTCCAAGAGGATATTTTGCAATACATTAATTGCAACACTATTTCCAAATTGTTTATATGATTGCGAATCTGAATTATTAAGGATAAAGCTATCAGGAAAACCTTGTAATCTTGCACATTCTCTAGGGGATAATTTTCTTATCTTCCCATCAATTAAATATAGACCAGTTTTAGAACCAACACCGCCACCATAAGCCGACAATGTAATTGCATGTCCAAGTGGATGATAAATTCTTTCTCCTTGACCTCCTTTATTAACTTTACCTATTTGAATAGGTTTATTTAATAAATTCATTTCATTAAAAATATTTTTCTGCGGAATATATTCTTTATAAATTTCAATATCATTTCGTTCAATAATTTTAGCATTAATAGGACTATTTTCTATTATGTCTAATAAACAAACTGGGGGATTTGGTGGTTTTGGAAAATTAAAATTATTTGATTTTATATCATTTCTAAAAGCAACAATATAGATTCTTTCTCTATTTTGTGGAAGACCAAAATTACTGGCATTTAAAACCTTGTGAAAAACAGAGTAGTTTAAATCTTTTAAAGTTTTATCAATAATTTTGAATGTTTTTCCTTCATCATGTTGTGAAAGATTTTTTACATTTTCTAAAAATATAACTTTAGGTTTGTGAAATTCAACTAATCGAGCGATTTCAAAAAAAAGAGTTCCTCTAATATCATCAAAACCTTTTTGTTTTCCTGAAATTGAAAATGCTTGACAAGGAAATCCACCACATAAAATATCATGAGGTGGTATTTCATCAGCTAAAATTTTAGTAATATCTCCGTGTGGTTTTAATTTAAAGTTATGCTGATATGTTTCTGCGGCGAATGTATCCCATTCGGATGCAAAAATACATTCCGCTCCAAAAGATGAAAGAGCATAATGAAAACCACCGATTCCAGCAAATAAATCAATAAATTTAATGTTGTTTAGTTTTTTATCAGCAATTTCAATCATTCCGTTTAAATTTATTCAAAATTATCCTTTTCTCTTTGCTTATTTATATTGTCAAGCTATTTTATTACTGAACGCCAACTCATCAACGTTTTATACTTCGTTTTTTCACAAATTTAACAAAAATCTTGAATTTTTCAAAATTGCACAAAAATAGTATAATGAACAAAAAATAATGAATAAAACCAAGTTGGACTAAATCATTTTCAATATGCAATCTATTCTTTTTACACCCAAATTTTTATTATCTTTCATATTAGACAGTTAAAAAAATCTTTTTCTCGTATAATCAAAAATAGATTAGATATTTAGTGTAAAAATAAAGCGACGATCTTTCCTTTAAATAAAAAGAATGTTTAAAGCACAATAATGAATTTCAGATTTAATTTAACAATTTATTAATTTAAAAACAGTTAGAAATTTTTATATGCAAATTTTTATTCTTAAATTTGTATTAATAAACATTATGAAAAATCACATACATTCTATAATTCTCTCTTTAACAGTGATAATAGCAGCATTAATAATTGGTAATGCCTATAAAAACAAATCCACTGGAAATACAACAATTAGTGTAACTGGTCTGGGAGAAGAAAATTTCACTTCAGACTTAATCGTATGGAAAGCAGGATTTAGTTCGACGGCTATGGACTTAAAACAGGCCTCAGAAGATTTAAGAAATAAAAGGGAAAAAATTAAAAAATACTTAATAGGTAAAGGAGCTTCCAATGATGAATTGGTATTTAATTCTGTAAGTATCCAGAAATTGTATAACAATAGTTACGATAATATGGGCAACATACAATCTTCTTATTTTTCGGGTTTTTCTTTAAATCAAACTTTAAGAATTGAATCGAAAGAAGTAGATAAGATTGAAAAAATATCACGAGAAATTACAGAGTTAATCAATCAAGATATTGAATTAGATTCATATTCACCTGATTATTATTACACAAATTTGAGAGCGTTAAAATTAAGAATGATAGAAAATGCAACTAAAGATGCAAAAACAAGAGCAGAAAAAATTGCAATTAATGCTGGTTCAAGTTTAGGTAAGTTAAAAAATGCTTCGATGGGTGTTATTCAAATTACAGCAAGAAATTCCTCTGAAGATTATAGTTGGGGTGGTTCATTTAATACTACTTCAAAACTTAAAACAGCAAGTATTACAATTCGTTTAGAGTATGATGTGGACTAAAATTTTTGCATTTGTTTTTGCTTTTTCAAATTTATTTAATTTGTTTTCACAAATTGATAATCCTTTATATAATGACACTTTAGCTATAAAATATGGAGCTGATATTTATGGAATGAAAGCATATACTTTGGTTATATTAAAAACTGGATCAAATAATACTCAAGATAAAGAATTTTTAAATAAATGTTTTTCAGGTCATTTTTCAAATATGGAAAGAATGGAAAAAGAAGGGAAATTAATTTTAGCTGGACCGCTTTCAAAAAATGATGCTCAATACCGAGGTATATTTATAATTCAAAATACTGATAAAGAACAAGTAATAATAGATTTGGAAAAAGACATGTCTATAAGTGAAAAAGTCTTATCTTATGAATTGTATCAGTGGTTTGGCTCAGCTGCTTTACCGGCTTATTTACCAGATAGTGAAAAAATTTGGAAAAATAAACCTTAATTTGTATGAAGAAAAGTTGGGAAAATGAATTTAGTTTAATGAATGAGATTCTTGAGAATTTTCCTGAATTAGATAATAAAAAAAAATGGAGGTCAGAGGTTTATACTTTTAATGATAAAAATGTTTTAAGTTTTCATGGATTTAAACATTTTTTTTCAGTTTGGTTTTATAATGGAGTTTTTCTAAAAGATAAAGAAAAAAAATTAATCAACGCATCAGAGGGGAAAACCAAAGCTCTAAGACAAATGCGTTTTGATTCAATTAAAGAAATGGATAAAGGATTAATTTATAATTATATAAAAGAAGCTGTTGAAAATGAAAAAATGGGTTTAAAACTAAAAATTGAAAAAATCCCTTTACATAATTATCCCGAACTTTTAAGTATAAGTTTAGTAGATGATAATGAGTTTAAATATTTGTTCGAAAAATTAAGTACTGCAAAAAAAAATGAATTTATTAATTTTTTAAATGAAGCAAAAAAAATAGAAACTCAACAAAAAAGATTAAATCAAATTAAATATTTATGTTTTAAAGGAGAAACTTTAAATGATAAGTATAAAAAAACTAATTTTGTTTAAATAATATTCCTATTTTACAACATTATTTTGAAAAAATTAAATTTCATACAAATTATATTAAATTTTATACTTGCCTATATTATAATTTTAAATTCAATTTTTTATTCACAAAAAGAATTTGACCAATACTCACTTGAAATAAATGGTGGGACAGTTATTAAAAATGACACCGCTTGTTGTAACAAACCAATTTACTTACATGTTGATTTAGGTGGGAGATTTATGTTTACCCCTGTTCATGGAATTAAAATGAATTTTGCCATGTCAAATTTCACTAAAGATTTTGAATTTACAGCAGACAAAACGTATTTATATCGTTATTCTTTAGAATACATTTATAATATTGGAAGAAGTATGCACTTTGAAAAAAAGACCCAAAGATTTTCAGTACTTGCTCATGTGGGCGTAGGAATAACCGTTCAAAAATATAGATATTCCCTATATTTTACTTCTTGGAAAAAGAATAAAAGTGATGAAAGAGCCGGAATTGTTATTGGTATTACTCCTCAATTTAAAATTAATGATAGAATTACATTTCACAGCGATTTAAGTTATTCTGCAAATCTATATCAAGATTACTCAAAAGGATTTCATTGGAGTGATTTTAGTAAAAATAGTAGAGATGGAAACTATTTTATTTTTATGCTTGGTTCTGCTTTTTGTTTCGGAAAGAAAAAAATCCATGCAGATTGGAAAATTAAAAAACATTTTGAACCAATAGATAAAATTAAAACGGACTCTACTTTGCCTGTAATTGTATATGATAAAGACAACGATGGAGTTCTTGATTCATTAGACTTATGTCCTGACATTGCAGGGAAAATTGAGTATGGAGGTTGTCCTAAAAAAGAATTTGAACCTTTTGTTTGTGAACTTGAGGAGTATCCTATCTTTGTTTTTGATGTTTCAATGACAAAAGTTAAAGAAGAGTATTTTGTTGAAATAGATAAAATTGTTGTATGTTTGAACGCTGAACCATTAAAAAAAATAATTATTCACGGACATTCAGATAATATTGGAGATAAAATTGCAATTGACGATTTAAGTTATAGAAGGGCATTAAATATTAAAAAATTATTAACTGAAAGAGGTATAGAAAAAGACAGATTAATTGTTACATCAGAAAGTGCAAGCAGAGCAAAAATTTCAAAAAATGAATACGAAAAAATCAAACACAATAGACTTGTTTGGATTGAAGATATTTCTAATAATTTTTATGATGTTAGAACTTTAAAAGAAGGAATTGTTAAAGAAGGTTTGTTTTTTACAATTCAAATTGGTGTTTTTGAGAAAAAAATTGACACTAAACCTTTAGAAGTTTTGGGTGATGTATTGATTACACCTTCTCCAGATAAAAAAATCAAATACAGTATTAATATTTATAGTTCTCTTGATGAGGCAGTTAAAAAATTAAATGAAATTAAAAAATCTGGTCAATTTTATGATGCCTTTGTTACTGCGTATTATTTAGGTGAAAGAATTTCTATTCAAAAAGCCAAAGAATTGCATCTTGAAAAAGGAGATAAAATTTTAGAAATGAGCAAATAAACTTTCAACAATTCTTACAGCAGTTTTTCCATCCCAAAATGTAGGTCTAAATGGAGTTACTCTAGATTTTTTTAATTTTTCAAACCCATTTTGTATTTCACTAACATCTGTACCAAATAAAATACCTGTCCCTCCATTTTTTATTAATGTTAATGGTCTTTCCGTATTTTCTCTTAACAAAAGAAAAGGAATTCCCAAAACACAAGCTTCTTCTTGTATTCCACCAGAATCGGTAATTATTCCTAAGGTTTTTGTCTGAAGTGCTAACATTTCAATATAGGAAACAGGGTTTAATAAACATACGTTTTTTAACTGCAATAATTCGTTCCACAAATCAAATTTGTGAAGATTTTTTTGTGTTCTTGGATGCATAATCCAAACAAAAGTATCTCTTGATACATGATTTTTTAAAAATTCGATAAAAAGTTTTAGAAATTCTAAAGAATCAACATTGGTATCTCTGTGTAAGGTGATTAAATAAAAATTTTTGATGTTTAAATTTGTTTCTGTCACTTTATTATTGTGAAGAATATTATATAAATCCATTAGTTTTGCTTGTTCAATATGTCTGTCTAAACTATCAATCATAATGTTTCCAAGCATTTTAATTTTATCTTGAGGAATTCCTTGTTTTATTAAATTTTCTACAGCAAACTCATCGGGTGCAATTAAAACATCAGCAATAGAATCGCACAAAATTCTGTTCATTTCTTCTTGCATATTATTGTCAAATGATCGTATTCCAGCTTCAACGTGAACCAATTTGATTCCTCTACATTTTGTAGCAATTGCACAAGCAACGGTAGCATTTACGTCACCAAAAACGACAACCCAATCGGGTTTTTCATTGATTAATACATCATCAAATGAAAGTATTGTTTTAGCTATTTGATTGGCATTGGTATCTGAACCAATATTTAGAGAATAATCAATTTTATTTATTTCTAAAACTTTGATATTATTATTGGATAAATTTTCATCGTAGTGTTGACCTGTATGAACCAAAATAGAGACAATATTTTGGTTATTAAGGTTTTTTATTGCATTTAAAAACGGGGCAACTTTAATGATATTTGGTCTAGTTCCAATTACTGAAATTATTTTCATTAATTTAAAGTTTTTATACTATTTTAAAAGTCAAAACCGCCACCACCAGATTCCATACTAGGTTTAGATTTTTTAATTTCATATTTTCCAAATTTATAACTAAAATTAATAAAAAATCTTCTTGTATTTTGTTTAAAACGCATTTTTTGATAACTGTTTGGTTGATCTACTTCAATGTTGAATTCACGAGTATCAAAAACATCACTCAATCGACAACCTATTGAATATTTTCCTTCTTTAAAAGTCTTATCAAATGAAAGATCCATTGCACCTCTAGGTAAAACAGTGCCTTGTGGAGAAATTCTAGGTGAATTATATTGGAAATTAATCTGAAAAGTAGCTGTTTTTTTCCATAAATCAATTGAATTTGTATATTTGAAAGTATAGAAAAATCCTGAATTGTTTCGGTCGTATCCTGGAGTATCGTCGTAAAATTTAATCGAATTACCATTTCCAGTTAACATATTTTTCATCCATGGAAAAGGTCTAAACATAAGAACCAATTCAGGTCCAAAACTTTCACTTCTGTCAATATTTCCGAAAAGAACAGCAGTTGTACCATTGTCATAGAAGTTTTTAATTCGTGTTATCACATCGTTTGTTTGTCTATAAAAAATGCTTGCAGTAACTGAAAATGCTTTTCCATTTATTGAATAACCTAAATTGTATGAATTGATATATTCAGGTTTTAAATAAGGATTACCCATTCGTAAATTAATGGGGTCAGCATAGCTAGTAAATGGATTTAAATTTTCTGCAGATGGTCGATTAATTCTCCTGCTATAACTTAATGTTATCTCACTTTGTTTGTTAACAATATACGTTAAAAAAACGCTAGGATAGAAGTTGTAATATTGATTATTAATGTTGATGTTTTTTGTGACAAGATTAGGATTCTGCATAGCACTTTCTAAACGAGTTCCAATTTGATATTTAAATTTTTTAAAAGATTGTCCGAAATTCAAATATCCTGAAAAAACTTCTTCATTATATTGATAGGTAAAATTCGCAAAGGTGTCTTCTAAAAATAAAGATGCATTTTCATCATAAGTTTCTGAATAAGTATCTATTTCAGAATTTCTTATAATCATTTTTAAACCGCTTTCGAGTTTGACATTTTCAAACAATATTCTTGTATAATCTACTTGGGCTGTTGTAATGTTATTTTTTTCTTTATTTTCAAGTCTTTGCTTTAAACTATCGGCATTGTATCCATATGTTTCTAAATAATCTCCAAATATATCTTCATTTCCAAAACTTTGATTAACATCAATAATAATATTTCCTTTATCTTGTTTAAAATCAAGTTTATAATTGATATTAAAATCCAAATTTAAGTTGTCAGAAGGGTCTGAAGAGTTTCTTTTCCAATTGGCTTTTTGAACATCATTTTCATCATTTAAATAATTATATAGATCTCCTGTTCTTTCTCTTTTACCTTGATTTCCCGTTATTCCAAATCCAATAGTATTTCTATCGTTTAAATAAAAATCTGATCCAAATTTTAGAGTGTTATTTATCATTAAATCAGTACCTTTTCTATCTTGTATTAAAGAAAAAATTGAATCTTCAATGTTTCTTTTTATTTTAGACTCGTAATTTCTTTCACCTTCATAATATTTATAAGCATAGGTACTGTATAAATTCATTTTTGCATTTCTATAATTTAAAGAGCCATTTCCATTGAATTCTTTTCCTGTTCCAGCACTTAATAATACATTTCCATTTATTCCTTTCATTTTGTTTTTCTTTAAAACAATATTGATTATTCCCGATGTACCATCTGGATCGTATTTAGAAGATGGATTTGTTACGATTTCAATTCTTTCAATACTATTAGCTGGTAAAGCATCTAAAAAACTTTTTCCATTTGAACCAGAAAGTGAACTTGGTCGCCCGTCAATTAATATGGTTACGTTTCCGTCTCCTCTAAGTGAAATTTTTCCATCTTGATCAACCTCTACGGAGGGTACATTATTTAACACGTCATTAGCTGAACCTCCTTTTACAGAAATATCAGAACCAACATCATATACTTTTTTGTCTAAACTGTTCAATAACAACTCTTTTCTTGCTTCAACTTTTACTTCATTAAGTTCTTTTACTTTGTCTTCAACTAAAGAAATATTACCTAAATGTCTGTTGGGTTTTTCGGCTGTGAAATTTATTCCAGAGATTGTTTTAGTTTTATAACCTAAAAAAGAAATTTTAATAAAGTATTTACCTAAAGGAATTTCATCTAGTAAAATTTTGCCTTTTTCATCTGTATAAATTCCTGCTTTGACACTTGAATCTCTTACTGAAAATAGACGAACAGAACAATAATCGATAGGTATTCCTGTGATTGAATCAAAAACTGCTCCACTTAATATTCCAATTTTTGGAGAATTGTTATTATTATTTTTATTTACTTGTGAAAAAAATAAGTTAGTACTGAAAATAAATAATAAAACTGTAATAGAAATCTTTAAATAATTTGCCTTAATCATAAAAAAACTGTAAAGTTAAATTCTAAATTTGATTGGTTTTGTTAATTTCCTCTTAATTTATCTAAGAGTTCACTTAATTTTTCAGCTTCTTTATCTGAAAGATTTTTTGAAAATGAAAAAAGTTGCTCAAAATCAAAATCGATTTTTTCTAATAAATTCAATCCTTTGATATTTATTTCAACATAAACGACACGTCTATCTTGTTCACATCTAATCCTATCAATGTATCCTTTTTCAATTAGTTTATCCATTAAACGTGTAGTGTTTGGAGATTTTTCTATCATTCTTTCTTTAACTGTGTTGACATTCAGCTTTTCTTTTGCACCTCTTAAAATCCTTAAAATATTAAATTGAGCCATCGACAAATCAAATTTTGACATATAAAGATTTTGTTGATGTGCAATCCAATTTGATGTAACTCTAATATTTACAATTGCTTTTTGTTGTGATGAAACAAATCGAGTATTGATCATTTTTCCTATTTCCATAGTGCAAAATTAATTACCTTGGTAATATATACACTTAATTTTTGTATTTTTTTTACATTTTTATTAAATGAGAAGTATTTTTGTATAATTTTTTAAATGTAAAATGAAGTTACATAGTCTTGAATTTGGTGAAGGTCAAGTTTTTATAATAATTCATGGTTTGTTTGGTTATTCAGACAACTGGGTGAGTTTTGCAAAAAAAATAGCTTCTTTTTATAAAGTAGTTTTATTGGATATGAGAAACCACGGTCATTCCCCTTGGAGTGATGATTTTTCTTATTCTCTTATGGCTCAAGACGTAAAGGAATACGTTGTGAGCAAAAACTATAAAAATATTATTTTGATGGGTCATTCTATGGGTGGAAAAGTGGCTATAGAATTTAGTAAAGAAGCAGGGCATTTGATTGAAAAGCTGATAGTTGTCGATATTGGCATTAAAAAATACCCTGTCCACCATCAACAAATTTTAGCAGGTTTGCATGCTGTAAAATTAAGCCCAACTTTAGATAGAAAAATGGCGGAAAAACAGCTTTCAGAGTACATAGATTCTGAAGGAGTTAAAATGTTTTTATTAAAAAATCTTTTTTGGAACACTCAAAAACAATTGGCTTGGAGAATGAATTTAGAAGCGATTGAAAATAGCATGGAAAATATTCTGGAAGAAATAAAATTTTCTAAAATCATCACTATTCCAACTTTATTTATGAGGGGTTCTTTATCCAATTATATTGTAGAGGAGGATATTTTTAACATCGAAGAAGTTTTTGTAGATGTTCAATTTAAAAAAATAGAAAACGCTGGGCATTGGATACATGCTGAAAAACCTCAAGAATTTTTAAATTCAGTATTAGAATTTTGTTTGAGGTAGAATATATTATCAAGATGTTTAAGAATAAATATAGAAAATTAAAATATATTTAATAAGTTCCGCTGGATTAGCAATCCTATGGCACTAAAATTTTTATTCTTACTAACATGTTTTAGAAATAAAGTGAACAAAATAATCTTGGTTTCAAAACGTAGCATTATAAATGTAGCGGAGCAGGGGGCGATAAACTTTAAAGTTACAACCGACTTTTTTACAAGCCACAAACCTTCGCAAACCACTGAAACCCGCATGCACTATACTATGTGTTGTGTGCCGTATTTCTTAAAATCTCATTCTTAATATATCTGTACTTACTCCAAACACTGATTTAAATAGAATATCCTGAATTTCTTTGAATTTTTGACTTTTTACTTCTTTTTTAATTTGTTCAAGTGATTCCATAAGTCCAGAAGCAAGTTTTTCTTTGGTTTCTTTTGATTCATTGAATAAAATTATTCTGTAATTTGAAACATCAATTCTCAGTTCTTCAATTTTGGATGCGAGTAATATTACAGGTTTATTGATACCGTGCGCAAAACCTAATTCATACATTACGTTGATGTTGTTACCAGTTACGTCTGCAATAATCAAGTCAGATTTTGAAATTAAACCTTTAATTTTTTCAGAAATTGATTCACCCTCTGAAATCATTTCATCTGCTCTAACAATTTCAAGCCCTTGCTCAAAACAAATTTCTTTTATTATTTGATAATTCTTATTTGCTTTTTCAGAATAAGGCATTATAACAAATACCTGTTTTACTTTATCAATCTTGCTGTCTGAAGGTTTTTGCAAATCAATATTTTGAATAAGTTCATTGTATTTAATTGAAGTTGAGTTTTTTGTTCTCTTTATTTCGTCTTTCAATTTTTCAAGTTCGTCATGCTGAATCTGTGTGTTTTTAATAGTCAAGAGATTTTTAGAAATGTCATTTAGTTGTCCATCAAGGCTTTTCAATTCAGAATCTTTTTGTTTTTCAAGTTGTTCTTTTAACTCCTTATTTAATTCATATAATCTGTTTAAATCTCCTTCTTGATGCTTGACTGTTCTTTCAAATATGCCAGTAGTTTTATCTACTGTATCAATTTGTTCTTTCAAGTATTGTGCTTGTTTCTCAGCTAATTGATTTGTCTGACGAAATATTTTCGTATAGAGGAATATTAGGTATCCAAAGCCTAATGTTATCAAAGCTAACCAAAGAGGTACAAATTCTTTCAATATATCAAAAACATCTTTCATAGCGGTTTATTTATATGGCACACAACGGCAGTTCGTCTAAAAACCTCCTTATTTATTTAAATTCAACTCAAAAATAAGCAAATATTTCCATTTTAAGCCACTTTCATTAATATTTTTTTTACTTTTTATCATAGTATCAAGTTCAAAAAAAGTTGCTTTTGTTTGTGAATATTAACAACAAAATCATTTTGTTAGCTTTTGAGTAAATTTTGATCAAGAATATTGAAAATGTAATCGGAATTAAACAATGTATTACAAATTCCCAAAGTGAAGAAACATAAAACAGAACCAATTTCTTTGAACAATTTATAAGTCGAAAAAAGCAGTAAGACCCAAACAGTACAAGAAAAAAGCGATAAAGAATTTTAAACTTTATCGCCTTTTTTTATATCTTTTATCGACTACTCGGATAAATGTTTGTGGCTTGTGGCTAAATTTCTAGTGTCAATTTCAAGTGTCCTCCGAGACCTTGTTGAATAATTCTCATCAAGGTTGAAAGTCGAATGTCTGAGGAATTATTTTCTATCCGTGAAATATACGATTTATTTGTTCCACATTTCTCGGCAAGTTCCTCCTGTGTCAAGCCAAGTTTATTTCTTGCTTCCTCAAGTAAGACTCCTAATCTAAATGCTTCAAATTCTTGTTCCCACTCTTCTCTTTTTGCTTCACCTTTTTTTCCATACTTTTTATCAAGTAATTCGTCAAAAGTTGTAATGTTAGTTTTTGTTTTCATGATGATATTCCTCCATTATTTTAATTGCCTTTATTAACTCTTGTTTAGGTGTTTTTTGAGTTTTCTTTTGAAAAGCATTGCCTAAAACAACTAAATTTCCTTTATCAAAAAATGAAAATATTCTGTAAATATTACCACCTACTTCAACTCGAATTTCATACAAACCTTTTGTGCCTTCTAAATGTTTAAAATATTTTTCTGGTACTTGTTGAGTTATTTTTATCAAATTTAAAGTCCATTCAATCTTTTTTTGAACAATGTCGGTTTGATTTTTATAAAAGTCAAGAAAATAGTTTTTATATGCAATTATTTTTCTTTTTTTGTTCACAAAGCAAAGTTAACTAATTAGACAACAATTTCCAAATTTTTCTTTAACTTTTTTATTACGAGTGGGTTTCTCACCATATTGAACTGTAAGTTAGCTTGTGATTTGGTTTACAACTCTTTTGATTTTGCAGAAGTGTTTGCTTTTTGGCTGTCATATTTCTGTCGTTCGTATGTTGCACTGTCGTCTTTTAAAATGAGTGTATAACTCATTAGCGTTTTATTCATTGTTTTTATACAAATTTAGCAAAAATCTTGAATTTTTCAAAATTGCAAAAAAGATAATAATATTGTAGAAACTAAAAATAACAATAAATAAAACCATATTGAACAGTTAATTTTTTTTGAGTATTCTTTTTAAATCAATTAATTAAAAAATATAACCCTAATTATATCACTAAAATATTATATAATAACCCTAATTATATGTAAATATTTTAAAAAATAACCCTTATTTTGTGAAAGTCAAGAAAAAAGATGTATCTTTGTGGTATATTTTGAGGATATGTTTTATAGAAAAGCTTTGAAATTTCTTAATAAATGGAAAGATTCTGACAGTAGAAAACCTTTAGTTATAAGAGGTGCAAGGCAAGTAGGAAAAACTACTTTAGTTCATGAATTTGCAAAGGGTTATGAGCAATATTTGTATATCAATTTGGAAAAAAATGAATATAAAAAGTTATTTCAAGACTATTCTGATATTGAAGAAATCGCAAAGCAAATATTTTTGTTTCAAAATCAGTTGTGGACAAAAAGAAAAAATACTTTATTGTTTATAGATGAAATTCAAGAGGTTCCAACTGCAATAAATATTTTAAGGTATTTTAAAGAGGATTTGCCTGAATTACATGTAATAGCTGCGGGTAGTATGTTGGAAACTTTATTAGGGAAAAACATAAGTTTTCCTGTTGGAAGAGTTTCCTATATGATTCTTAGACCCGTTTCTTTTGAAGAATTTTTAAATGCAATAGGTGAGGGGTTGGTATTGGAGCAATATCAAAAAATACCTCTTAATAATTATGCTCATTCAAAACTTTTAAAATTATTTCATACTTATGCAATAATAGGTGGAATGCCAGAAATAGTGAATCATTTTTCAATAAATAATGATTTAACTGCTTTAAAACCAATATATGAAGAATTATTAAATTCCTATCACGAAGATGCTGAAAAATATGCAAAAAATAATGAACAACTTCAATTAATCAGATTTTTATTAAATCAAATTTTGTATGAAGCTGGAAATAGAATAACTTTTCATGGTTTTGGTAAATCAAATTATAGGTCTAAAGAGGTTGGTGAGGTTTTACGCACTCTTCAAAAAACCCATTTATTAAATTTATTGTATCCTTGTGTCGGCTATAATATTCCAATAGAACAAGATTTTAGAAAAGCTCCTCGTTTGCATTTTCTTGATACTGGTTTAATCAATTTCAAAGTGGGTTTACAAAAAGAAATTATCGGTACTGCTGATTTGTGTTCTGTTTATCAAGGTAAAATGATAGAGCATCTTGTAGGTCAAGAAATATTATCGTCTTATTTTATGCCTTTAGATGGGCTTCAATTTTGGGTTCGTGAAAAAAATAGTTCTTTTGCTGAATTAGATTATTTATATCCTTGTGATGGGAAATTAATACCAATAGAGGTTAAGTCTGGTTCAAAAGGTAAAATGAAATCTTTGAGTTTGTTTATGGAAAAATCAAAAATAAATTATGCCATACGTTTTTATGCAGGAGAATTTAAATTAGATTCTGTCCAAACTCCCTTAGGAAAAACTTTTTATCTTCTTAATTTACCTTATTTTTTAGCTGCAAAGGTTGAAGATTATATCGTTTGGCTTCAAAATAATCTTCCTTATGAATCCGGTTTTGTTTTAAAAGAACCTGATGCTCAATATTTAGTTACAAAAACCAATGAGAAAAAAAATATTTCAATAGATCAATTAAAAAGGGAACATTTTGAAATCTTAAGGTTTTGTAAATTTAAATCTAAATCATCCAAAGAAATACTTGAAGATTGTTTAGGAATAAGTCAGCAAACAAGAAATAAGAGGTTATTTATTAATACTTTGCAACAATTAGATTTATTAGAATGGACAATAAAAGAGATACCAAATAGTAAAAAACAAAGGTATCAAATTACAAAAAAAGGTTTAGAGGTTTTAAATTCTTCAAGTTAATTCAAAAATTTAATTTTTTGTCTTTTTACTTTTCTTCATAAAGCTTTAAAAAGCGGCTGTTTTCTTGTTAAGACTAATTAATGTTACAAAATTTAACATTAGAAAGATTGATAGTACAAATAAAAATTGATTAAGAAATATTGTCCAATTTTTTGTTAAATCAAAACTTTTTAATAGTAATCCTAATTGGTTTAAAACTAATAAAATTATAAAAATTACAAATAGTTTATTTCTGTATTGAGGTAAAAATATATGTTTTGTAACATATAAAAAAACTAAAATAAAAAAGCTGTAAATCAATAAAAAAACAAAATGAAGATAATTGATTAATAATGCATGATTTAACTTTATTATACTTGAAAAATAGGGTAATATTGATATAAATTGGAAAAAGGATTTTATAACAATGAAAAAAAATATCGTCATTAAACCATTTTTAAATATATTGTTAATTTCTGTACTTGATTTTACATTTAAATACAGTATTTTCATAATTTTTAAAAATAATAGTATATTTATAAATGCTACTAATAATAAAAATACATTAAAAATAGGTTGTTGTTGATTATCAATTAAAAAACAATAACTAATCGTTGTAGTTAAAAACAACAGATAAATCCATTTTTTATTAAATTGTAGAAATGATTCTTTAAAATAATGAAAAATAATACTTAAAAAAGCGAAAAAAAACCAGCCATTGTACTGAAAATGTAGATAAAATGAGATGGTATTTTGTTTAAGAATTAAATCTGTATTTTTAATTGCCATTAAATAAGCTAAATAGTATGTTCCAATTGAGGAAACAATTAGAAAAATAAGTGCAAATCGAAGGAAAATAAAAGAAATACTTTTATCATTTTTAATTTCTAAAAACAAAAATAAAGCATAAATATATCCTGAAAAAATTGACAATGTAGAAAACGTAATAGAGATTGGACCATAACTTTGATATAAAAAAGAAAATAACATTCCGTAGGAACATAAAAAATGAAAAAGGTAAGCGAATCGTATCTTTTTAGGCCATAAATCGTCTTTCCATAGCATTTGGTTGATTAAGTAAAATAGACTTTGGGAAATCCATCCAGAAAATGCAAAATGGGAATGAGAGTGAAGTAGGTTTTTATAAGGTAAATATACATTAATTCCTATAAAATAAGCTCTTTGTAAAACACCTAATATAATTACCAATAAAAAGGAAAACAATAAAAATTTAGATGTATATATGAATTTATAAAACATTTTAAGAAACAAAAATTTATTTTGTCAAAATTCTATATATATTTTTAATTCCAAAATATCACAAAAAATTGTGTATGTTGATTTGAAAAATTCAAAACAATAGATTGTATCGATATTATTTTTTAATTTGTTTTACTCTATCTTGTTGAGCTTTTTGCATTTGTTCAATTTTTTCCTGAAATTTAGATTTCTTTTTTGTTCCTCCTTGTTTAACAACAGCTTTTTTTGCTGCCATTTTTGCTCTAAGTTTTTCTTCATCAACAAAGAATTTTTTAATCAAAATCATTAATAAAATGGAGATTAATGTAGAAATAAAATAGTAATAACTTAACCCTGAGGAATAATTGTTAAAGAAAAATATCATCATCAACGGAAAAATATACATCATGACTTTCATATTGGGCATTCCTGGTTGTTGTGCTTGTTGCATTGAACCCGAGTTTTGCCAAGTATAAACCAATGTTGTTACTGACATTAATAAAGTAAATAGTGATATATGATCACCGTAAGGCCAAATATATACTCCAAAATCATAAATTGAATCATACGAAGACAAATCCTCAGCCCATAAAAATCCTTGTTGTCTTAACTCAAATGCAGCTGGAAAAAATCGAAATATTGCTAATAGAATTGGCATCTGAATTAACATTGGAACACAACCTGCTAAAGGACTGGCACCACTTTCCCGATAGAGGGTCATCATTTCCATCTGTTTTTTCATTGCATCCTCTTTTTTAGGATATTTAGCACTTAATTCATCAATCTCTGGTTTTAAGATTTTCATTTTTGCGGAGGAGACATACATCTTCCATTGAATTGGCATTAAAACCACTTTAATGAGTAATGTAAGTAAGAGTATTACCAAGCCAAATCCAAGTCCAGTTTCTGCTAACACATTAAAAATTGGTTGAATGGCATAGATATTAATCCATCTAAAAATTCCCCATCCATAATTGATTATATCTTCGTAATCTGAATGGTATGATTTTAATATTTCGAAGTCGTTTGGTCCAAAAAACCATGAAAATGTATGTTTGCTTTGTTTCGAAAAATCTATTGTAACAGTAGATTCATATTTTTTAATGTGTGAAAAAAACTTTTTATCACCGCTTTTAAAATTTGTAACTTTAAGTTTTGAGTCTTTATTACTAAATGGAATTTCTGGCTTTAAAATACTTGTGAAATAGCTTTGTTTAAATGCTATCCATTCAACTTTATCTTCCAATTCTACTTCATCGTCTTGCATTTCACTTAGATAATCAAAGTCTTTTTTATAGTATTTATAACAAATTGTAGAAACTCTTTTTTGTTCACTTAATAATCGTTCAGTTTTATATAGATCTGCTTTCCATTTCATCTGAACATCTGCTTCATTTAATCCTTCTTGAGAAATATCGTATTGAAGGTCGTACACATTGTTTTGTAATTGGTATCTATAAACTATTTTTTTCCCTGTACCTAAATTTAATTCCAATTTCAAAGTGTTATTTTTATTTTTAACAATATCAAAAACATACTCTGAAGTGTTTAAAATAATTTTAGTGCTTTAATTTGTTTATCGTTTAACTTGAAATGTCTGTAACTTTCGTAATCTTTAAGATAAACGGCTTCAATATTGCCACCCAGAGTATTGATGTCAACAATTAATTTATTTGATTCTAAGCGAAGTGTTTGAGCTTTAACGGTGTCTTTAATTAGTGAAGAAGTTGTATCTTTACTTGTTTCTTTGGCAGCTAAGTTTTTAGTTTGAGTTTGTTCTTCCTTTTCCTCTTTTTCTTCAACAATTTTTTCTTTTTTAGCTTTTTCTTGTTGTTTTTTTAGTTCATCTTCTGATGGGCGATTAAGTAAAGTAAAAGTTACTAATATTACTCCGATAATTCCTAAACCTATAATTGAATTCTTGTCCATTAATTGTATTTCTTATATAAAAATGGCTACAAAAGTACAAAAATCAATCGATATTAGGTTTATTTAAAAAAATGAAAAAAAATCAGTAGGTTTGCAACTATGAAACAGGAGGTTATTCATATTGATTTGGGTTTAATACCTTACGACAAAGCTTGGGAGTTTCAAGAAAAACTTTTTAAAAAGAATATTGATATTAAAATTGCTCAAAGAAATGGAAATGAAGTAGATATAACAAAAAATTATCTCATCACTTGCCAACATCCGCATGTATATACTTTAGGAAAAAGTGGAAATTCTGAAAATTTGTTACTTAAAAATGAGGAACTAAATCAAATTAACGCTAGTTTTTATAAAATCAATAGGGGTGGAGATATTACTTATCATGGTCCCGGTCAATTGGTTGTTTATCCAATTTTTGATTTAGATTATTTTTTTTCAGACATTCATCGTTATATGCGTTATCTTGAAGAAGCTGTTATCCAAACTTTAAGTGTATTTGGTATTAAAGGGGATAGAGTAGAGGGGGCAACTGGTGTATGGTTAAATGAAAATTCTATTAATACAAGAAAAATTTGTGCCATGGGTGTAAAATGTTCAAGATGGGTAACAATGCATGGGATTGGATTTAATATAAATAGTGATTTATCGTATTTTTCTAACATTATTCCTTGTGGAATTCAAGATAAATCCGTAACTTCCATGAAAAATGAATTAAAAAAGGAAGTTGATTTTAGTTTGGTTCAAAATGTATTATTGAAAAAAATGTCTGAAATATTTGATTATGAATATGTTAAAAATAATTTAGATGTACAAATTACTTAAATACTTTGGTAAAATATTTTTAGGTTTATTTCTATTGATAAATATATTTATAGTTTTATCGGGTAGATTTTACCTCTATAAAGGAATTTGGTACACATACTTACAGGGTAAAACAGGCCCAACTATTTATGATAAAGATATTTTTCATTCTGAAAAAATTCAAGCTTCAAAAAAAACTTATATTTGGAAAAAATCGGACAAAACTTATTCACTTGACAAAAAAGACGAAGTATTTCTCAAAAAACTTGAAAGTAAATCATTATTAATCATAAGAAATGATAGCATTTTATATGAAAAATATTGGGATACTCATCTATCTAATACTGTTTCAAATAGTTTTTCAGCAGCAAAAACTTTAGTGGCTCTTTTAGTAGGTTGTGCTTTAGATGAAGGGAAAATTAAATCTCTTGATGAACCTGTTTCTAAGTATTTAAATAATTTTTCAGCAAACGGAAAAGAGAAAATCACTATAAGACATTTGTTAATGATGTCTTCTGGTTTGGATTGGGAAGAAAGTGCTGTAAATCCATTATCTGAAAATGCCAAATCTTATTATGGATCTGATTTAAAAAACTTGGTATTATCACAAAAAAGTATTCAAATTCCCGGTAAAAAATGGATTTATCAAAGTGGAAATTCTCAATTATTGGCTTACATCGTTGAAAAAGCATGCAATAAAAATTTATCAACTTATTTATATGAAAAAATTTGGTCTAAAATTGGAGCTGAAAATCCCGCTTATTGGTCAACTGATAAAAAAAATGGCGATGAAAAGGCCTTTTGTTGTTTGTATGCTACTAGTAGAGATTTTGCAAGGGTGGGTAAACTCATACTACAAAAAGGACAATGGAATAATAACACAATAATTTCTTCTACTTATATGAATGAATTTTTTTCCAATCCAAATTTATCCACTGAAGAAAATATTCCAAATTATAGATATGGTTTACATATTTGGACGTATTTAGGAAATCCTAAAGTGTATTATTGTCGTGGGATATTAGGTCAATACATAATTACAATTCCTGAAAAAAATATGATTATTGTAAGAACAGGTATGAAAAGATTAAAAAATATTGAAATTAACAAAAATAAATACAAAATAGGTCATCCAAAAGACTTATTTTTATATTTAGATATGGCAAATAGAATGTTAAATTAGTTATGAGGCAAGAATTATTAGGTCCAAAAGTGGAAGATGTAGCCGTTGCTATTGTTCAGGAAATGAATGAATTTAATGAAAAAATGTATAACGTCTATTTATTGAATCTTAAAAAGGAGGAAATAATGGAAGGAATCATTATTACAAGTGTTGGTTATGGTGAAAATGTAAATACAGGTGAAAAAGTAAAAACATCAACACTTAGACATACTTTAGAAGTATTACTCCCTAACGAAGCTGCAAAAATAGAACCCATAATGGAAGAGGTTTTTGGTTTGACAAATGAATATTGGGTAAGTTTTTGGATCGATAATCAAATGTTTGATAAAAAATACATTTTTTTACCTGAAACAATACAGGATAACAAAATGAAAGAATTACCACTTTTAAGAAAAAAAGGTGTAATTATAAACTAAATCGGTTATTACATAATAAAGTTGTTGATAGTTTTATTTATTTTTATAAATTTGTATTTTTATTCGTTATTTCTTTTTTACAATAAGAAAAATATTTTTTTCTCTCTAGCGTTTATTTCAATAAATGTTTGGACTTTCACACAGATAGTACATACCAACACTATGACACCACAACAAGTGATTGAAAATTTGTTAGTTGGTGAAGGGGTTACTGTAAGTAATTTTAGTTTTAATAACGTACCAGCAAATGCTCAAATAATTCAACCAAATGTAACTTCTTACACATCAACTGGTTTTCCATTTCCTTCAGGTTTTTTTATGGGAACATCAATGGGGAGCAATATTGGGAATGATCCTGATTTAATGGATTTAGCAAATAATCCTGTGACGAATGGTGCGATTTTGGAATTTGATTTTGTACCTGCTGGTGATACGGTGAAGTTTAGGTATATTTTTGGATCGACAGAGTATCCAGGTTATACTTGTTCCCAATTTAATGATGCTTTTGGTTTTTTTATTTCTGGGCCAGGTATAAACGGACCATTTTCAAATAATGCTGTTAATTTAGCAACGGTGCCTGGAAGTACGATTCCAGTAAGTATAAATACTGTAAACTCAGGGATACCTAGTGGTGGAGATAATAGTTTATGTTTGGCCGCGGATCCAAATTTTATAAATAATACAATATATTTTACCAATACATATGACATTTTAGATGGTTTTGGTTTTAGTGGGGCAACTGTTGCCATGACTGCCATATCTGGAGTACAATGTGGTCAAACCTATCACATCAAATTGGCAATTGCAAACGCTGTGGATCAAAGTTTAGATTCTGGTGTTTTTCTTGAAGCAGGTAGTTTAATTTCAACTGGACTAGATGTTTCTTTGAAGACCGCTACAGCACAAGGAGATTCCCTAATATTTGAAGGTTGTTTGCCAGCAGAATTTATTTTTACAAGACCTTTATCTCAAGCTATTGATACCATGGTGATACATTATGTATTTACGGGAACAGCAATTCCTGGTGTTGACTATGTGGCAAGTGCTACTGGAGATAGCGTGGTGATGTTTATTGATCAAGATTCTGTCTCTCTATTTATTGAAACAGATAATATTATTGACGGACTTGAAGGCGATGAAACATTGATTATAACAGTAACTTTTGTTTCAGAATGTGGTGACACAATCATTAAAAGCAAGACATTAACAATTACCGAAGAACCTATTTTAAATGCTTTGTCGAATGATCCAATATTAGATTGCCCAGATGATTCGGTCATGCTTACGGTTGCTGCTGTTGGAGGTACCCCTGGATACAATTACACTTGGACATTAAATGGTGCCGACGTCGGTCAAGGAGATACCATATTTGTCCCCATTTTACAAGCAGGACAATTAACTTACAATGTACACATCTTGGATACATGTAACTTTGAATTTGACCATCCAGTGATAGTGACTCTTAATCAAAAACCTCCACTAGATTTATCAGTTAGTGCTCCAAATGCCAATTGTTTAACACCAACTATACCTATTACTGCAACTGGCTCAGGTGGTTTAGCGCCTCTTGTTTTTGAATGGAATACTGGTGAAACAGGAACTTCAATTAACGCTCCTGCTCTTGGTAATCCTCCACCGAGTTATACTGTAACAATGACTGATGCTTGTAACGATTCTATTCAAGCTACTCATACTGTAGTTTTTGACCCAAGTCCTCCATTAATTATACAAGTTAACGATACTACAGTTAAATGTCCTAATGATTCAGTTCCAATAAATGCAACAGTTTTAAATGGAAATGAACCTTTTACTTATACTTGGAGTAATGGTCAAACTGGTCAAAATACTACTGTCCCAATAGAAAATAATGGTACTTTAAGTTTTACAGTAGATGTAGAAGACATTTGTGGTAGTGAAGGTAGTGCGACAGTTAATGTAACTTTGGATCAAACATTAAATATTTTAAGTTTTAATTCAGCTCCAACTTATACTTGTGAACCAACAGGAGAATTGAGTGCTCAAATGTTTGGAGAAACTGGAACTGTAAATTATTTTTGGACTGGTCCAGGAGCTAATAACACCGACACCATTACTAATACCGTATATTCAAATTTAACTACTGGTTGGTATTATCTTTATGTTGAAGATGCAGTTTGTTTTGATGCCGATAGCGTTTTTGTGGACATTATTCCCAATCCAAATGCTGCGTTTAGCTATTATGAACCAAGTATTGATCCTCCAAAAGACATTACTTTTTACAATGAAAGTACAAATGCAACCCATTACTTTTGGGATTTTGGAAATTCTGATACTTTAAGTATTTACAACTTAAACAATGTTGGCTCTAATTATTCTGATGTTGGAACTTATGAAATCATGCTTATTGCTTATAGCGGTCCTTGTTCAGATACTGCTTATCAAAGTATTACAATAATTCCAAATCCAAAATATAATTTACCTAATTTTTTCTCTCCTGATAATGATTCAAAAAACGATTTGTTCTCTTTAAATCCATTATTTTTTAAAGAATTTACTTACCAAATATTCAATCGTTGGGGAAATTTAATGTATGAAGGAGATTTATCTTCACCAACTTGGGATGGAAAAAATACTGGTGGTAAAGATGCTCAAGATGGAACATATTTTTATACCTATAAAGGAAATGCCCTAAATGGAGAAGTTGTTGAAGGACATGGATATGTTCAGTTGACAAGAAAATAAATTATACCAGATTCCGTGATAGAGGTTTATTAAAACCGTATTGAACGATAAATCTGAGAAAAACCGAATTTTAAGTTGTTTCTATCTAATTATTAGAGTTAGATTAAAATTACTTTTTCTATTTTGCATTTTCTAATGCATTATCAGGGATTATTCTTGTTCGTGATAATCTAAAGTTTCAGATTCATCAATTTCTTTAGACATTTCTTCGGCGTGTTCTTGTTGTTCTATTAATTTCCAAGAATCAGTTTGTGTTGTCTGAATCCAAGTGTTTTTATTTTTTCTAAAAACCTGTATGTATATTCCAAAAAGAGAGTGAAACTCCTTCTCAAACTCAGAAACAACTTGATTTTTTTTGATATTCCATTCAAATGTCGAAATATTCGGATTTATTTTACAGAGAATAGATGAATTTGATAATTGTTCATTTTTAGTACTCCCTTCTTTTTCATCATGTTTAGAAGAATAAAATTCGATTTTTAATAATGGAAAAAAAGAAGTAAATTGTTTTTGAATAGTTAAAAGACTCATTTCTGGGTTAATACTAATATTCATGGCTATAAATTATTAATAAAAATTAATTTTTTACTCGTTCAACATATATTCCAGTTCTTGTATCAACTTTAATAACTTCACCGTTATCAATAAATAAAGGAACTTTAATTTCAGCACCCGTTGCAATTGTTGCTGGTTTCATTGAATTTGTTGCTGTATCACCTTTAACTCCTGGCTCAGTATAGGTAACCTCAGAAATAATATACATTGGAAGTTCTACAACTAATGGTGTTTCCTCTTCAGCGTGAAATAAAATAGAACAAATCATACCTTCTTGTAAAAATTTTGGCTTTTCTAACATTTTAGCTGGAATGTTGATTTGTTCAAAATTTTCATTGTTCATGAATACAAAATCATTCCCTTCTTGGTAAAGGTATTGATATTCACGATTTTCTATTCGAACGATTTCAATTTTATGCCCTGCAGAAAAAGTATTATCCAGTACTTTACCAGATTCAATTTGACGCATTTTTGTTCTCACAAAAGCAGGACCTTTTCCAGGTTTTACATGTTGAAATTCAATAATTTGATACAGTTTATCATTGTGTTTGATACAAAGTCCATTTCTTATATCTGCTGTAGTTGCCATTTTAAATTTTTTTGCAAAAATATCAAATTTCTTGCTAATAATTTTTATTAAAGCAAAAAAATACATTAATTTGCACACAATGAAAAACAAAAAAATTAATATCGCAATTGATGGTTACTCTTCTTGTGGAAAAAGTACCTTAGCTAAAGCAATAGCCAAAAAAATGGGCTATCTGTTTATCGATTCTGGTGCAATGTACCGAGCAATTACCTATTATTTTATTAAAAAAAAATTAATCAATGCTTTGGATATAGGAAATATTGATTTGGTAAAGGAACTCAATAATGTAGATGTTCAATTTATAAAAAATGAAGTAAATTCCGAATATTCTATTTTCCTTAATGGTCAAAATGTAAATGAAGAAATAAGAAAAATGGAAGTGAATCAATTGGTTAGCAAAGTTGCATCTGTAAAAGAGGTTAGACAAAAATTGGTTTTATTACAGCAAAACATTGGTAAAAATGGTGGAGTCGTAATGGACGGAAGAGATATCGGATCAGTAGTTTTTCCAAATGCAGAAGTGAAGTTTTTTTTAACCGCAGATCCAAAAGTAAGAGCTCAACGAAGATGGTTAGAAATACAAGAACAAAATGTCAGTTTTGAAGAAGTTTTAAAAAATGTAGAAGAGCGTGATTACCTTGATACAAGCCGTAAAGAAAGCCCTTTGATACAAGTAAAAGATGCTATTGTAATTGACAATTCTAATTTAAATCAAAACGAACAACTGGAATTAGCTTTACAATATATTGAAAAAAAATTGTAGCTTTTGTTAATAATTTAACACATTTGTTGTTAATTTTGTAATTAAACCTATTCAAACATGTATTCAGTAAGCAAAGTATCAGAAGATATTATTAATCGTAGTCCTTTTTTAAGAGAAGCAATCGCTGAAGACTTAATAAATATATCTGCTTTAGCTAGAAAAATAAAACCCGAATTAGACGAATATTTTAATCAAAATGTGAAAGAAGGTGCCATAATAATGGCTATAAAGAGACTTAGTCCTGAAAAAACAAAAAACATTTCTTTAAAAATTGAAAAAATAATTAGTGGTATAGGAGACTTTTTAGTTAGAAGTAATTTATCTATTTTTACATTTGAAAATTCTTCTACACTTAGTAGTTTACAAGTTAAATTATTGGAAATATTAGAAGCAGACAAAATGAAATCATTTTATACGATTACAAAAGGTGTTTCTGAAACTACTATTGTAACAAATTTACCCAATAAAGGCGATATTTTACATTTGTTTGAAAATGAAACTTTGCTGAATCGATATGATAATCTTGCTTCGATAACCATTCACTTACCTATTGAAAACACAGAAGTATATGGAATATATTATTATATTTTAAAACAATTAGCTTGGGAAGGATTAAATATTGTTGATATGATTTCAACAGCTAATGAATTTACAATTATTTTTAATCAAAGTGATGTAGATAAAGCATTTAGGATTCTAATGCAAATTAAACATGAATAAATGAAAAAAAAAATACAAATAGAATACAATGAATTTTCACATTACAATGAGTTAGGTGATGAAATAGGTAATTTAGTTCATAAAGCAAAGAAATATCTTAACAATGCTTATGCTCCTTATAGTCATTTTCATGTCTCTTGTATTTTACAGTTGGATAATAATGAAACTATAGTTGGTACAAATCAAGAAAACATTGCCTACCCAAGTGGCATTTGTGCAGAAAGAACGGCTTTATTTTCTTTTGGTACTTTATTTCCAGAAAATAAAATTAAAAAATTAATTATTGTTTCTAAAGGTGAATTAATTGATGAAAACGCCTGTTTATCCCCTTGTGGTGCTTGCCGTCAAGTTATGGCCGAATATGAAAATAAACAAAATGAGCCATTTGAAATTTATTTGATTTCTCATTCTGGTCGTACTTTTGTTTTTAATACGATTAAAGATTTATTGATTTTTCCTTTTGGTTTGTGATCTACAAAGTATTATTAATCAGTACTTTATTTTTATTTTTTTCTTGTGCAAATCGCAATATTGAAGATTTAAATGCTACAAAAAAAAATGATAATGAAAACATACAAAGTTTTTCTCAAAAATTAGATTTTATTTCAAGTAATAATTTAGACACAAGCATATTTAGAATTGAATATCAGACATATAAAAAATGTGATTCACTCTATAAAGACTCTATTCATCAAGAAATATATTATTATTTAAAAAATATCTATCCTTTTAAATCTAATTCAATATACAGACCTTCTGAATTGGACAATAAGTTTATGGATTTTTATTTAAATCAATTTAAACGACAGTCTAAAGAGGAATACAACTTATTGTTACACAAATTTTTATATGAATTTGATGTACAAATTAAACTAATCGATGAAGCTAATCAACCCTATGCTTTTTTATGGCTAAAAAGTAAGGTCTTTTTAGGAAATAATTTAAATTCTTATTCTTATTATTCATTGGTTTTTCATAAAGAGACTGCAAAAAAATATACTTTTTATGATTTATTTGAAAACGATTCAAACAATCAATCAGTTATATTAAATCATCTAAAAGAAAAATATTTAAAAAATAATGAAGAATCTTTAAGTGAAAATGGATTTTGGTTAGATGAAAATCAGTTAGTTAACCCACAAGCTTTTTATATTCAAAAGGATACTCTTCATTTATTTTTTAATCCTTTAGAAATTGCAAATGAAAAATGGGATGTCATCTACTTAACAATTCCATTAAACAAATTGAATTATATAAAAAAAATGTAAATTTGTACTTTGAAATATATTAAAATGGCAGATAAAACTACTTTAAAACCATCAAAAACTAAAAAAAGTCTTCAAGCAGGACAGATTGGTTTTTCAAAAGAAACCTATATTAAATGGTATAAAGATATGCTTTTAATGAGGAAATTTGAAGAAAAAGTAGGTCAATTGTATATTCAACAAAAATTTGGTGGTTTTTGTCATTTATATATTGGACAAGAAGCTATTGTTGTTGGAACTGTTTCTGCTTGTAAACCAGAAGATAAACACATGACGGCATATAGAGATCACGCTCATCCTTTAGGTTTAGGTTCAGATCCAAGAGTTTTAATGGCTGAATTATACGGAAGAAAAACAGGATGCTCAAAAGGCAAAGGTGGTTCGATGCATTTTTTTGATAAGGAAAAGAATTTTATGGGTGGGCATGGTATTGTAGGTGCACAAATTGCCATGGGTGCTGGTGTAGCTTTTGCTGAAAAATACAACGGAACCCAAAATGTTTGTTTTGTATCAATGGGAGACGGAGCAGTTCGTCAAGGCGCATTACATGAAACTTTCAATATGGCAATGAATTGGAAATTACCCGTAATTTTTATTATTGAAAACAATAATTATGCAATGGGCACATCTGTTCAACGTACAACAAATGTTGAAGATTTGTCAAAAATTGGATTGTCCTACGAAATGCCTTCAAAATCAATCAATGGAATGTTGCCTGAAGAAGTTCATTTTGCTATTTCTGAAGCATGCGATAGAGCTAGAAGAGGCGATGGACCGACTTTATTAGATATTAGAACTTATCGATACAAAGGTCATTCTATGTCTGACCCACAAAAATACAGATCCAAAGAAGAAGTGAATGAATGGTTAGAGAAAGATCCAATTGAACATTGTAAAAAAATTATAACTTCAAATCAATGGTTAAATCAAAAACAATTTGATGAAATTGACTTGTGGGTTAAGAAAGAGGTAGATGAATCTGTTGAATTTGCTGAAAATTCACCTTATCCTGAAGGTAGTGAATTGTATGAAGATGTATATATGCAGAAAGATTATCCATTTATCAAAGAATATTTAAATTAAAAAAAATTTTATGGCTGAAGTAGTATATATGCCTAAGTTAAGCGACACCATGACCGAAGGTGTAGTTGCTGAATGGAATAAAAAAGTTGGCGACAAAGTTAAATCTGGTGAAGTTTTAGCTGAAATTGAAACAGATAAAGCGACTATGGAATTTGAATCGTTTTATGATGGTACTTTGCTTCATATTGGTATTGAAAAAGGTAAATCTGCCCCTGTAAATTCAATTTTAGCTATTATTGGTAATGAAGGTGAAGATATTTCTACATTAATCACTACAAAACCAACTATTGTTGAAGTTGAAAAAAATCAAAAACCTGACGTTAAAGTAGAAAACAAATCTGAAAGTAATACTTTAATTAAAGAAACTAAAAATATTGAAAATAAGCATACTATAACTTCAAATAACGATAGAACAATTGCTTCACCACTAGCTAAAAGGTTAGCAGATGAAAAAGGAATTGACATTCATCAAGTACTGGGTACTGGTGATGGAGGAAGGATAGTTAAAAGAGATATTGAACATTATACTCCTTATTTTCCAGCTTATTCTAATGTTTCTGTCTCCTCTTTTTCTGAGTCTTTTACTGACGAAAATATTTCTCAAATGAGAAAAACAATCGCAAGAAGATTGGCGGAAAGTAAATTTACGGCTCCTCATTTTTATCTAAAACTTAAAGTTGAAATGGATGCGGTGATTGATGCAAGAAAAAAAATTAATGAAAAAGGAACAGTTAAAGTATCCATAAATGATTTTATTGTAAAAGCTTGTGCAAACGCCTTGGTAAAACATCCAACTGTGAATTCATCTTGGCTTGGTGAAGTAATTAGACGTAATCATCATGTTCATGTTGGTGTTGCTGTAGCCGTAGAAGATGGTCTATTAGTTCCTGTTGTGAAATTTGCAAACCAAAAGGGTTTAATTGAAATTGGTGAAGAAGTACGTGAATTTGCAAAAAAAGCAAAAGATAAAAAATTACAACCATCTGATTGGGAGGGAAATACATTTACTATTTCCAATTTAGGAATGTTTGGAATAGATTCTTTTACAGCAATTATCAATCCCCCAGACAGTTGTATTTTAGCTGTTGGTGGAGTTAATGAATTACCCATTGTTAAAAATGGAGAAATTAAAGTCGCAAACGTAATGGAACTTACCTTATCTTGTGATCATCGTGTTGTTGATGGAGCAAGTGGTGCAGCATTTTTGAATACTTTAAAAGAATTTTTGGAAAATCCAGTTTCAATGTTGTTGTAAAATATAGATTTTATATGTCTAAACTTATCGAGTTAGATCAAAAGTATGTTTGGCATCCTTTTACTCAACATCAAATTGAAAGACCACCTTTACAAATTGTTCAAGGATATGGCTCAACATTAGTTGATGTAAATGGGAGAAAATATCTGGATTGTAATTCTTCTTGGTGGACTATTTTACATGAACATCAACATCCCTATTTAAAACAAGCATTAATTGAGCAATTTGATGAATTAGATCATGTTCTTTTTGCAGGAGTTACTCATCCCAAAGCGGTTGAACTTGCTTATAGATTAGCAAAATTTACACCAAACGAACTTACTCGTACTTTTTTTTCTGATAATGGCTCAACGGCAATAGAAGTGGCAATTAAGATGGTTTATCAATATTTTCACAATCAAAATAAGCCAAAAAAAAAGATTTTAGCTTTAGAAGGTGCCTATCATGGTGATACTTTTGGTGCAATGTCTGTTAGCTCTAGAGGAAATTTCAACAAACCTTTTGAACATTTATTTTTTACAGTTGATTATTTACCTTTCCCTTTTAACACAGAAATAGAAGAGAAAAATTTTCATCTTACTGAAAAATTATTTGAAAGTGGAGAATTTGCTGCAATTATTGTTGAACCTATTGTTCAAGGTGCAGCTGGAATGAGAATGTATCGACCAGAATTTCTAGAAAAATGGGTTCAAATTGCTAAAAAATATGATGTCTTAGTGGTTTTTGATGAAGTAATGACAGCATGGGGTAGAACAGGAAAATTATTTGCAATGAATTACATTAATAGTACTCCAGATATTGTTTGTTTTTCTAAAGGTGTTACAGGTGGTGTGCTTCCTTTGGGAATTACACATACATCAGAAAAAATTTACCAAGGTTTTTTATCTGATAATAAGGAACAAGCACTTTTACATGGACATTCATTTACTGCGAATCCTTTGGCGTGTAGTTTAGCTTGTGCTAATTTTGATTTGATAGAACAAGCAGACTTTTACGATCAAATAGACAGAATTTCAAAAAGCCATCACCAGTTTTACAATGAAATAAGAGGACATGAACTTTTAAAAGAAGTTAGACAAACAGGTACAATCATTGCATTTGAATTATATGATGCTGAAAAAAATGGCTATTTTTCAAACATTAAAGAAAAAATAATTACTCAATTTATCGAATTATCCTGTTTAATTCGACCATTAGGAAATACATTTTTTCTTAACCCACCTTCAAACACTAGTAACGAAGAACTTCAGCAAATGTACGAAAGTGTTCGAATATTTTTAAATGATTGGAAAAAATGAATATTACGCCTAATGATTTTAATTTTCTGATTTACATTAATCCTTATAAAAAGAAGTAAAATCGAATTTAGAATAATTTATAATTTTCTTTAAGATAGACGTGGTTTAAATAAAATTTTAATACTAAAAAATTATTGAGAAATTTTTTTTAATTTCCAAGGTGAATAACCTAAATTAATTAACTCATTTTTCGTTTCCTTGCTTGTCTCATCTACAATAACTCTGTAAAACGATTGATAGGATTGTATTTGTACTGAAAAATTCTTTTTATTAAGTATTGAAAGTAAATTATCAGCATTAATTTTATTAGAAAAACTTCCCAAAACAAATTTAAATCGATTTTCTTTTATACTATTGTTTAATTTTTTGTCCTTATTTTTAGTATTTAAATCCGCTTTTTCATTTATTTTTACTGGAATATAAAAATTCTCAGAAAGAGGGTAGGAGTAAAATCTAGTTTCGTTTGACAAGGTAGATAAATCCTTTTCAAAAGTGTCTTCAATTTTTATTTTTTGGATTTCATTCAAAACTGCTTGAGTATTTTTTTTATAAACAGAATTTTTCTTTTCATAAAAAGGATTCAATTCATTTATTGGTAAAACCCCTGACTCTAAAAAATCAGTTTTTAAAGGGATCCAAACCGTAAAAAATAAAAGTGGAATTAAACAAGCAGCTGCAGTAAGTTTTATAGTTTTTTTCCATGAAAATGAAAAGTCGTTTGTTTGTTTTTGCTCATTTTTTTGAACAGATAGTTTGCCTTCGTCTTTATTATTTAAATCTGTTTCTAAATTTATACTAGACTTTGCTTTTTCTAACCTACATATTTTTAAACCAAACGATTCCAGAGCTAAAATTTGATTTGAATTGGAAATTAAATTTATTTGTTTTTCTGAATTAATGACCAATTCCCCAATACCATCTAAATTAATTTTTCCTCCATTTTGAAGAAGAATTTTCCAATTAGCAACTTTAGTTGAAATCCAAACTAAAGCATCAGAGTATGAAATATTATTTTTTTGTGAGATAGAATGAGCCAATAATCCATCGTCTTTTGTTAAACGGGGATTAAAAAGAACACGTCTATCAGGAGGTAAAATTTGACCCTTTTCAATGTCAATGCTTGCTGATTGATAAGAACTTACAAATCCTCCAAATTCAGGAATAATTACACAAGGGTTTTTAGTAATTAATTCAATAATTGAATATTCTAAGGATTTCATAAAACAATTTAAACGTAGAATTCTTTAATTGGTTTCACTAATTTGCCATTTCACTCATGAATTTAATCCGCATAAGACGCAATTCTTCTTCGGTATAATCTCCATCAAAAAAATGATACGACTCAACAATATCATCTGATTCTGCTTCTTTGAAATAATCATATATTTCTTCCTGATTGTCTTTATCTAACAAGGAATCAATGTAATAATTGATGTTAACTCGAGTACCAGAGGAAACAATTTGTTCGATTTCATCTAAAACATCTTGAAAACTTTTTCCTTGAGAGTTTGCAATATCTTCTAATGGTAGTTTTCTATCAATATTTTGAATTAACTGAACTTTTAAACCGGATTTATTTACTAAAGACTTAACCACCATATCTTGTGGTCTCTCTATGTCATTTTCTTCAACATATTTAGAAATCAAATCTAAAAATGGTTCACCATATCTACTAGCTTTTCCTGTTCCAACACCCTGAATATTAGTTAATTCATCCATTGTAATAGGATATTTTAAACACATATCTTTTAAAGAGGGCTCTTGGAAAATAACAAATGGAGGTATTTTTTTCTGTTTAGAGATAGATTTTCTTAAATCAACAAGTAAATCATATAATTCTTCATCAAATACACCTCCTTTTCCGTTTAAAATAAAATTTTCATTGTCGTCATCTGTATTTGAAAAATCATGTTCTTTAATTAAAAAAAATGATTTTGGTTCATCGATAAATTGTTTACCTTTTTTTGTTACTTTTAAAGTGCCATAAGTTTCAACTTCTTTTGAAAGTAACCCCCCCACAATACTTTGACGAATCACCGCATTCCAGAAATTTTCATCTTTGTCTTTTCCTTTACCGAAAAGAGGGTGTTTGTCGTGTTTATAACTTTTGATGTCAGCAATTATATTTCCAGCTACAAATGCACAGATATGCTTTGCTTTAAATTGTTCTTGTAAGTTTAAAACAGTTTTAATTAAAAGGTGAACATAATCTTTCCCTTCGTATTTTTCTCTAGGAAATTTACAGTTGTCACACATGTTATTGCATTTCTCTTCTTGAAATTCTTCACCAAAATAATGTAAAATGTATTTTCTTCTACAAACAGATGTTTCAGAATAGGAAACCATTTCGTTAAGCAATTGTTTTCCAATCTCTTGTTCTGCAACTGGTTTACCTTGTAAAAATTTTTCTAATTTTTCTATGTCTTTATAGCTGTAAAAAACAACACATTCGCCCTCTCCACCATCTCTGCCAGCACGACCCGTTTCTTGATAATAACTTTCAACAGATTTTGGGATATCATGGTGAATGACAAAACGAACATCTGGTTTGTCAATGCCCATTCCAAATGCAATTGTAGCAACAATAACTTCAGCTTCTTCCATCAAAAACATATCTTGATGACGTGCTCGTGTTACAGCATCTAAACCAGCATGATAGGGTAGAGCATTAATTCCATTAACATTTAGTAACTCAGCCATTTCTTCAACCTTTTTTCGGCTAAGACAATATACAATCCCTGATTTACCTTCTTTTTGTCGTATAAATTTTATAATTTCCTTTTCAACATCTTTCTTTGGTCGGATTTCGTAATACAAATTATCTCTATTAAAAGAAGATTTAAACACTTTAGCATCAAGCATATTCAAGTTTTTCTGAATATCTAATTGTACTTTTGGTGTTGCTGTAGCGGTTAATGCAATAATCGGCACATTAGAAATCTTTTCAAAAATTTCTCGTAACCTTCTGTATTCAGGTCTAAAATCATGTCCCCATTCAGAAATACAATGGGCTTCATCTATGGCGAAAAAAGAAATATCAACTGATGTAAGAAAATCGATGTATTCTTGTTTTGTCAATGATTCAGGTGCAACATAAAGCAATTTAGTTTTCCCTTCAGAAATGTCATTTTTGACTTTTGTTATTTCAGTCTTTGATAATGATGAGTTTAAAAAATGAGCTATGCTTTCTGCGTCACTCACATTTCGTATAGCATCAACTTGATTTTTCATCAAAGCGATTAGAGGGGAAACAACTATAGCAGTTCCTTCAGATAGCAAAGCTGGTAATTGATAACAAAGCGACTTACCACCACCTGTTGGCATTATAACAAATGAATTGTTGCCATTTAAAACATTATTTATTATTGCTTCTTGATTGCCTTTAAAACTATCAAAACCAAAATAGGTATGTAATGCACTTTTGAGATTCTCTTTAACTTCCAACATAAATGTAATTGATACTTTAACGTTATAAACGCTAAATTTATGAATATTTAGACGAAATTACAAATTATTTACCTTTTTTTTACTTTTTTATTTTGTTTTCCTCTAATTTTTAGACGAATACTATTAAAAAGCACATAAAACAAAAGCTTTAACTCCAAAAACTAAAGATTTTTCATCTATATTAAATTTTGGGTGATGAACACCATATTGATTTTCATTTTTAATGTCTGAAACTCCCAAGCGAAAAAAGAAAGAAGGGGTTTTTAAAGAATAAAAAGCAAAATCTTCCGAGGTCATTCGCAAGTCCAATTCTTTAAGATTTTCTCTTTCAAAATATTGACTCATATTATTTAACCATTCAGAACTTAAAGAGTCATTGTTGTACAACATTGGGTATCCTCTACTTACATAGAATTCAGCTTTTCCACCACTACTTAAAACCGATTGATGAACAATTTCCTCTATTTTTTCTAAGGCTTTTTTTCTCCAACTTTCATCCATACATCTAAATGTTCCTCTAATTTCAGCCATATCAGGGATTACATTTGTCGAACCTTTTGCCTCAAAATAACCAAAACTCAATACAGAAGGGATTTGTGCTGGTATAAATCTAGAAACAAGCTGTTGCAATTGTACTATTAATTGACTTGCTATCAAAACAGTATCAACACATAGATGAGGAAGTGCTCCGTGTCCACCTTTACCGTAAACTTTAATATATATTTCATCACTCGAAGCCATATATTTACCTGACTTATAACCAAAACTACCTGTTTTTAAATCAGGATAAACATGTAAAGCATATATTTTTTCGACTTTTGGATTCTCAAGAACACCTTCTGCTATCAAAAGTGAAGCACCTCCTGGGTTTCTTTCCTCACCAGGTTGAAAGATAATTTTTATTCCTTTTTTTAACTTACCTCTATGTTTCCAAGCTAATTCTGCAAAACCTAATAAAATAGCAGTATGTGCATCATGGCCACATGCGTGCATTACTCCATGATTTTTAGATTTGTAACTAAGTTCATTTTGTTCTTCAATGGGTAACGCATCTAAGTCTGCACGAAATGCTATACATGTCTTGTTGTCTCTCTCTTTTGATGGAATGTAGGCAACAACTCCTGTATCACAAAGAAATGAAACCTGTTCAATACCAATATTTTTTAATGTATTAAAAACATATGTAGATGTTTCTTTTTCTTGAAAAGACAATTCTGGATATTGATGAAGATGTCTTCTATATAGAACAATTTTTTCGTGAAGAAAATCCGCTTCATCTAAAATTGTATTAATATATGATTTAGTCATTTTTCCATTCATTATAACCAGAAACAATAATTTTAAAGGATACGTAAACTAAAATTAGACCAAAAACCAATTTAACTATTGAAGGATGTAGTTTTAATGAAAGTTTTGAACCAAAATAAGCTCCAAACACAAAAGCTAAAGCTATAATAAACCCATATTTTAAATTTAATTGACCTGCTTTGTAATAATTCATCACAGCAAAAATTCCTATTGGAGGTAACATCAATAGTAAACTCGTTCCCTGTGCTTCATGTTGTGTCATGTGCATTACATAGACCAATGCTGGTACAATTATTATACCTCCACCAACGCCAATAAAACCACTTATTATGCCAGCGGCTAATCCGATAACTAACAATAATATAATGCTTTGAGTGCTCATAGTTAAAGTGTTGTTTTAGGTTTGTCTTGTGTAACGTATTTCCATTTGTTCGGATCGAAAAAGAAATGATAATATAGTTCCTTACTATTGATTATATTTGGTTGGTATTTATACACATCTTCGATATTTTTTTTATAATTTGATATGATTCCTTTATAAATATAGATATCATTTACCAATGAATAATTTCCTTTTTTCATTTCTAAGAAATAAGCTTCATATTCTTCTAATCCAATTTTATCATACATTTTCCATTGAAACACTAACCTTAATTCGTTTTTATTTAGTAAATAAAAATTTTTAAACGCTGAATTTCTTATTTTATATTCGATACTAATATTTTTATAAGAATTGTTCTCTAATTGTAAAAACTCTACTTTAAGAGGTGCTTTAGCACTTGAAGCAATAACAACGGGTATAGACAAACGGTCGTTTTTACCATCGTAAAAAAAGAAATAATTAAACCCACCTAAAAATCCTAATTCTGCCCTTTTTGCAGTATGTTTGTTAATTGAAGCGTGTTCAATTGCTTTTTCTAAACGATTCACTGTAACGATTGCATCTTTAATATTGTCATCATTTAATTGCTCGAAATAAATTTTTAAATCGATTTTTTCATTTTTATCAATATTTAAAACAGAATAGATTTGTTGTTTTAATTTATCTTCAATAGAAGGTTTGTCAATTTCTTGAGATAAATTATTGATTTTATTTTTTTGATCTTTGACTTTTTTAGTATTTGTTGTGTTAGATTGACAGGAAATTAAAAAAAAACTAAAAAGAAGAATAAAGAAAAATAGATTAAGATACAAATTTGTGGACTTTACTTTTTGCATTGAGATTTTGAAAATTAAGTGATATTTAATTTTAATTATTCGCATATAAAAAAAATTGTAAATTTGCGAAGTTTTTACAAAATTAAAAAAAATATTTTATGTCAAGCAAACATCAAGCACAGATCGATGCATTCATGGAAAAAGTTAAACAAAAAAACGGTCATGAAGCAGAGTTTATTCAAGCAGTTCAAGAAGTAGCCGAAACGGTTATTCCTTTTATTGAAGAAAATCCTAAATACAAAACGTCTAAAATTTTAGATAGAATTGTAGAACCAGAAAGAACAATTATTTTTAGAGTTCCTTGGTTAGATGATAAAGGAGAAATTCAAGTTAACAGAGGTTACCGTATTGAATTTAATTCAGCTATAGGACCATATAAAGGTGGTTTACGCTTCCATCCTTCTGTAAATTTATCGATTTTGAAATTTTTAGGATTCGAACAAATTTTCAAAAACTCATTAACTACATTGCCTATGGGTGGTGGAAAAGGTGGTTCAGATTTTGATCCTAAAGGAAAATCAGACAATGAAGTAATGAAATTTTGTCAATCATTTATGACAGAGTTATGTCGTCATATTGGTGCTGATACAGATGTTCCAGCGGGTGATATTGGTGTAGGTGGAAGAGAGATTGGTTACATGTTTGGTCAATACAAAAGAATTAGAAATGAATTTACAGGCGTATTAACCGGCAAAGCAAGAAATTGGGGTGGCTCTCTTATTCGACCTGAAGCTACTGGTTATGGAACAGTTTATTTCGCAAAAGAAATGTTAAAAACTAAAAACGATTCTTTCCAAGGAAAAGTAGTAGCTGTTTCTGGTTCTGGAAATGTTGCTCAATATGCATGTGAAAAAGCAACTGAACTGGGAGGTAAAGTGGTTACATTATCTGATTCAGAAGGATATATTTATGACGAAGCTGGTATTGATGCTAATAAATTGGCTTTTGTTATGGATTTAAAAAATGTAAAAAGAGGAAGAATTTCTGAATATGTAAAACAATATCCAACAGCGAAGTTTATTTCAGGAAAAAGACCTTGGGAAGTGAAAGTTGATATTGCATTGCCTTGTGCAACTCAAAACGAATTAAATGGAGATGAAGCTAAAATTTTAATTTCCAATGGCGTAAAATGTGTAGCTGAAGGTGCAAATATGCCTTCAACTCCTGAAGCAATTTCAGCTTTTCAAACTGCAAAAGTTTTATTTTCACCAGGAAAAGCTTCAAATGCGGGAGGTGTAGCTACTTCTGGACTAGAAATGTCTCAAAATTCTTTACGCCTTTCATGGACGGCTGAAGAAGTTGATGAGCGTTTACATAATATTATGATTTCTATACATAACGCCTGTGTTCAGTATGGTAAAGATGCTGATGGGTATGTGGATTATGTAAAAGGAGCTAATATTGCAGGTTTTGTTAAAGTAGCCGATTCGATGATTGATCAAGGATTGGTTTAATTTTAAAAAAAACATACTTAATTTTATTATTAATTTAAAGTCGGCTTAATTAAAGTCGACTTTTTTTATGCAATTTTTTTTCTTTATTCATTATTTTCAAAAATCTTACTACTTTTGTGCGGGGTAAGTCTTTTACGACCAGCTCCCTCTGAATCCTCCAGGACGGGAACGTAGCAAAGGTAGTGAGGTTGAGCGGTGCGATAAAAGTAGCTTACCCTATTTTTTTCAAATAATAAACAAATGAAATTTTTTATCGACACAGCAAACATCAATGAAATTATCGAAGCCAATAATCTTGGAATTCTTGATGGAGTAACAACCAATCCATCATTGATGGCAAAAGAAGGGATAAAAGGGAATGACAATATTTTGAAACATTACGTAAAAATATGTGAAATTGTTGACGGCGATGTAAGTGCAGAAGTAATTGCAACAGATTTTGAAGGGATGATTAGAGAAGGAGAAATTTTAGCTGATTTACATTCAAATATAGTAGTAAAAATTCCAATGACAGTAAACGGAATTAAAGCAATAAAATATTTTTCTTCTAAAGGGATAAAAACAAATTGTACATTAATTTTTACTGCAGGTCAAGCTCTTTTAGCTGCGAAAGCAGGTGCTACCTACATTTCTCCTTTTGTAGGTCGTTTAGACGATGTATCTGTAAGAGGTGTTGATTTAATTGCTCAAATTAGGGTAATATTTAACAATTACGGTTATGAAACTCAAATTTTAGCAGCTTCTATTCGACATCCAATGCATATTATTGATTGTGCCGAAATTGGTGCTGATGTGATGACCGGCCCTTTAAATGCAATAATGGCTCTTGTTAAACACCCACTTACCGATATTGGTTTAGAAAAATTTTTAGCTGATTATTCTAAAAATTGTTAGATTTTCTGAACATTTATTTTAAATCGTATTTAATAGATTTACAAATTACGTTATTTAAAACTATTATAAATAATCTACTTTTTTATAATTATTTAACTAATTTTGTCGAAAGAAAATAAAATGAATACTTTTTTACCATTAATTGAAGAGCTTCCTGAAAATCACCCAGTTAAAATATATTACAAAGAGGGAGAACTAATACAGAATTTATTAAACGAAATTAAAAATGTGGATATCGAAAAGGATTTTCAAAAATATTATAACCTTTTTAATCATTTGTCCACTATTGAAAAACGATTTGTACGAAAAGAAAATCAATTATTTCCTTATTTAGAAAAACATGGTTGGAATGGTCCAAGCCAAGGAATGTGGTCTTTTCATGACAACATTAGAGAGATGTTTCGTTTCGTAAATCAAGCCAATGAAGAGAAAGATTTTTCAAAAATTAAAGAAAATTTACCTCATATTATCGAAAATATTGAACGTTTGTTAGATATTGAAAACATGCGCTTATTTCCTAATTCAATGAAATTACTATCAGAAGAGGATTGGAAAGAATTTTATGAAGGTGATGAAGAAATAGGTTGGATGTTAAAAGATAAACCAGCTCCTTATCCTGAAGTAGAATATGTTCATCCCAGTCAAGATTTTAAAGACCGTTCGCTTTCGTTCGATACAACAAACTCATTTCATTATGACGAAGGGTATATGACTCCAGAACAAGTCAACCTATTATTAAGATTTTTACCAATTGATATCACTTATGTAGATGAAAACGATAAAGTAATATTCTACAATAGGGGAGAGGATCGTGTTTTTCCAAGAAGTAAAGGTATTATAGGTCGTGAAGTGAAATTTTGTCACCCTCCAAAAAGTGTTCACATGGTGCTAAGAATTGTAGAAGAATTTAGAGCAGGCACAAAAGATGTAGCTGAATTTTGGATTCCGTTTAAGGACAAAATGATTCATATTCGTTATTTCGCTGTAAGAGACAAAAATAAAAATTACAAAGGTGTAATTGAAATGTCTCAAGATGTTACTGAAATTCAAAAATTAGAAGGTCAAAAACGTTTATTGGATTGGGATTGAAACTGTCAACATCAAAACCATACAATGATTACTCTTCATATATAAGAGAAAAATTTGGAGAAAGAATTCAAAAAATCTCTATTAATCTAGGTCTATCTTGTCCCAATAGAGATGGTACGAAAGCTTATGGAGCTTGTACTTATTGTAATATCCACACCTTTAGTCCTGATTATTGTAAACCTAGTAAATCGGTTACACAACAATTAAATGAGGGAATTTCTTTTTTCTCACTAAAATACAAAACACAAAAATATTTTGCCTATTTTCAATCTTATACCAATACGTATGGTGAAATCGAAGAAATTAAAAAACATTATTTAGAAGCACTTTCTCACCCTGAAGTAATCGGATTGGTAATTGGTACACGACCTGATTGTATTTCAACACATTTGTTAAATTTTTTAGAAGAATTATCAAAAAAATATTATATTTCTCTTGAATTTGGAGTAGAAAGCACCTTAAATAGAACTTTAGAATTAATTAATCGATGTCATACTTTTGAAGATACAATAAATGCATTTGAAATGTCAAAAAACAGGGGCATTTATTTGGGTGCACATATAATCTTAGGTTTACCACAAGAAAGTAAAGATGAATTGTTAAGTCATGCACTACAATTGTCGCAATTACCTATAAAAACATTAAAAATTCATCATTTACAAATAGTTAAACATAGTTTAATGGCTCATCAATTCAAAGAAGACCCAAGTTTTTTTAAATTATTTGATGTGAATGAATACTTATCATTTTTAACCGAGTTTATTCAGTTTTTAAGACCAGATATAATTATTGAACGGTTTATTAGTGAGTCTCCTCCCAATTTATTAATAGCACCATTATGGAATGGATTAAAAAATTTTGAGTTTAATGAACGTTTGTTAAAAAAATGTAAAGAAAATGATATTTATCAAGGACTTAAGTGGAAGTAAATTTTTAAATTTTTATAAAATTAAAAGTAAAATTTACGAATATTTAAAATATGATAACGAATTTACAATTTTTCAATATGTTTTTTAAAAATATCTAAATTAAATTTTAAATTTGTAAAAAAAAAATTCTATGAAAAAGATAAATTTACTTTTATGTTGTTTTGTTACTTGTATCACTTTTGTAAAAGCACAAGTAATTTTTGAAGTTACTTCACCTATTTCTATTGCAAATCAATATTCTTTGAGTTATGCTAGCTCAGCAGACGGCTGGGGAGTAGGTGATTTAACAAATCCAATGAATGCTATTACAGGTGAGTTGATGTTTGTTGAAGATGGATCATCTGGTACAAATGCACAAGGAAATCCAATTTCTCGTGAAGGATGTAATACTTTAATTAATGATCTTACAGGAAAAATTGCAGTTATATATAGAAATACATGCGAATTTGGAACAAAAGCTCTTAATGCACAAAGTGCTGGTGCAATTGGCGTTGTAATTATTAATAGAGATGATGTATCTCTTAATATTGGATCAGGAGTAGATGGTATTAATGTATATATACCTGTAATTCTAATTAGTAATACAGATGGGAATTTGATTGCTAATGAAATGAATCTTTCTAATACAGTAAATGTTTTTATTGGAAGTCCATATTACAATAATAATATGTCAATTACAGAGAATGGTTCATTTATTCCTTCCCCTATAACAAACAGAAATGTTGAAATGAACGGATTTACTCCTTCTTTTGAATACTCAAATGATGGATCACAAATTCAAAACAATGTAATTGCTACATGTCAAATAACTTATGGAGGAAATGTACTATATAATGAATCAGTTAATATTGGAAGTGTTTTGAATGGGAATGTTGGAACAGTCTCTTTTCCGATATTTTCACAAACTACTTATCTTTCAGGAACTTATACTCTTTCTTATAGTTTAACTGCTGATGAGACTGAAGAATATCCATCAGATAATTTATCATTTCTTGATTTTTATCTTACCAATGGTATTGTTTCTTATGCACAATTAGATGCTCAAAACAAACCAACTCCAGTAAATTTTTACAAACCATCTTCTATGACTTCAGAGTTTAGTTCATGTATGCTCTATAAAACTCCACCAACAGGTTCTTTGGAATTGGATGGAATTTACTTTAGTGCTCAAACAAATAATGGAAGTACTTTAATGGGACAAACCTTTGCTATAGATATTTACGAATGGAATGATGTGTTTACGGACATGAACGACCCAAATTACACTAATTTAAGTTCATATAATATTACTGGTTTTCATAGTGTTAACTATGATTTCACATCAGAAGCTCAATCTACTACTGTTTATGCTGATTTAGGTGGATTGGTTTTAACTAATAATACAAGATATTTGGCTTGTGTATTAACATATGATTTAAATACTTTTTTAGGATATACAAATTTGAATTACACCAAAACAAATTCAATTAGTCCTCAACCTATCGCAATGAATAGAGTTGATTTTCAATTTAATCCTTTAGGATTTGGAGATCAATATGTTGCTGCTATAGGAATTGCAATTTCAGATAATTCAGTTGTTTCTTCTTCTGATGCTTTTATTTCTGAATACGGTGAAGGTTCAAGTAATAATAAATACATTGAGATTTATAACCCTACTAACAATACTATAGATTTATCAACTTATTCGATTAAATTGTTTTCAAATGGTTCAGCAACAGCAAATTCTACTTTAAATCTTTCTGGTAATTTAGCACCTTATGACGTTTACATCGTAGCTAATACATCAGCTAATGCATCCATATTAGCTCAAGCAGATTTGATTAGTGGAGGTGTTACATCTTTTAATGGGAATGATGCGTTACAATTGTTGAATGCTTCAACAGTTATTGATAGGGTAGGAATTGAAGGTATAAATCCTGGTACTTCTTGGTCTGTTGCTGGTGATGTTAATGGAGCAATCAATCATACTTTAAAAAGAAAATCAAGTGTTTGTACACCAAATCCCGATTGGAATATCTCCTCTGGTATAGATGAAATTACGTCTGAATGGATTATTATGCCAAATGATGATATTACGAACTTAGGATCTCATACTTCTTTTTGTGATTTAAGTGCATGTCCAAATCCAATTGTTGATTTAACCGTTAACAATGAAGTAATATGTAGCGGAACAAGTGCAACACTTTCTGCTAATCCTCAATATTCAGGTTCGTCAATTTATTGGTATGATTCTGAATTTGCAACTTTACCATTTTTTACTGGAACAACTTATTCAACACCACCTTTAACTTCAAATGTAACTTTTTGGGTTCAAGAAGATTTAGGTCTTTGTGGAACAAGTCAAAGAGTTTCTTCTAGTGTAATTGTAGATCCTACACCAAATGTATTTGCAGGAAATGATACTTTACTTTGTCAAGCTGGAATGTTTTTATTTAATCCAACAGGTGGAGTAAGTTATACTTGGGATAATGGTGTAATTGATGGTGTTCCATTTAATATTACTTCTACAACAACTTTTAATGTTACTGGTTATGGAGCCAATGGTTGTTCAGCAACTGATGATATTGTTGTTTCAATTAATTCTACTCCTCCAACTATTACTGCATCTGATGATATTACTGTTTGTTCAGGAACAAGCGTTACACTAACTGCAAGTGGTTCAGGAACAATTTCATGGAGTAACGGAATTACTAATTCTACTCCTTTTATTCCATTAAATACACAAACTTATACGGCTACCGTAACTGATTTAAATGGATGTACAGCTACAGAAGATGTGTTGGTTACAGTTAATATGTTACCTATGATTAATGCAGGAATCGATGAAAATGTTTGTTTAGGTAACCAAGTTACTCTTACAGCTTTAACAAGTGGTACAGTGGTTTGGAATAATGGAGTTACTGACGGAGTTTCTTTTAGTCCTGGTTCAACATTAACATATACTGCTACTGCTACTGATTTAAATGGTTGTATTTCTTCAGATGATGTTGTCGTTAATGTTTTAAGTTTACCAAATATTGAAGCGGGTATAGATACTGCAGCTTGTCAAGGAAATGGTTTAAGTTTAAATGCCACTTCAACTTCTACTATTTCATGGAATAATGGAGTGATTGATGGTGTGATATTTGTTCCTACTAATAGTCAATATTATGTAGCTACTGCTACCGATGCTAACAATTGTGTTAATAAAGATTCTTTATTTGTTACGGTTAAATCTTTACCAAATGTAAATGCAGGTTCAGACTTTAATGTTTGTGGATCATCAGAAATAACATTATCAGGAAATGGAGCATTAACTTATACCTGGGATAACGGTGTATTGGATGGTGTACCTTTCACGATTACTAATACATCTACATTTATGGTTACTGGTTTAGGAGTAAATGGATGTACTAATTATGATGAAATTACTGTAACTGTTAATTCTATACCTTCTATTAACGCGGGTAATGATGTTAGTATTTGTTTAGGTGAAAGTACTAGCTTATCTGCAAGTGGAACTGGAACTATAACTTGGGACAATGCAATTCAAGATGGAGTATCGTTTACACCTTCTGTAACTCAAACTTATACTGCTACAATTACTGATATAAACGGTTGTTCTTCATCTGATGAGGTTATAGTTACTGTTAATTCTTTACCTTTTGTAAATGCAGGTTCTGATCTTAGTATTTGTTTAGGTGAAAGCACTAGCTTATCTGCAAGTGGAACTGGAACTATTACTTGGGACAATGGAATTCAAGATGGAGTATCGTTTACACCTTCTGTAACTCAAACTTATACTGCTACAATTACTGATATAAACGGTTGTTCATCTTCAGATGAAGTTTTAATTACAGTAAATGATTTACCACAAATTACCTTAATTTCTCAAAATCCTTCAGCTTGTGGATTTAACAATGGAATGATTACCGTTAATGGAACTGGATCTGTTTCTTTACATTATTCAGGTGCTGCTTTTGGTACTCAAACTGGGAATTTACCACTTAATATTAGTGATTTAGGTTCTGGTGTATATATGATTCATGTATTCGATCAAAATGGTTGTATGTCTTCAATAGAAACCACAACATTAACTGAACCTGGAGCTCCTGCTGCACCAATTATATCTAGCTCAAATGGAACAGAATTATGTCCAGGGTCTAGTACCATTTTATCATCTAATGTCGGAGGAAACATAATTTGGTCTAATGGAGAAACAGGCACTTCAATTAATGTTAATTCAAATGGATTTGGTTCTTATTACGCAACATTGACAGAAAATGGATGTAGTAGCTCATCAAATACAATTGAAATAACCCAACTTTCTGCTCCTATGATTACATTAAATGCACAAAATAGTCCAAGTTCATGTGGAGGTTCAGATGCAACAATTGAAATTATTGGTTCTTCAGGTATGGGTAATTTAAGTTGGAGTGGTTCATCTAATGGCGTTTTAAATAACGTTTCTTTACCTCAAACTATTAGTAATTTAAGTGCTGGTTCTTATGCGGTGGTTTTTGAACAAGCTTGTATTTCTAACACTATTTCAGTTTCTATTTCAGATCCTGGGGCTCCATCAATGCCAAATATCGTTGCAGATGGTCCTCTAACTTTTTGTGAAGGCGGAAGTGTGAATTTAACTTCTGATGTAACCAATGGAATCACATGGTCAAATGGTTTATCATCAGCTAGTATTAATGTAAACTCTTCTGGAGTTTATTATGTATCAGTTAGTGCTGGAAATTGCAGTTCAACCTCATTACCAATTACAGTAAATGTTTTATCAAATCCAACTGTTGATGCTGGTAATGATCTTTCTGTTTGTTTTGGTAATAATGTAACATTATCTGCAAATGGAACTGGTGTTTTTTCTTGGAACAATGGAGTACAAGATGGAATGACATTTACTCCTTCAGTTACTCAAACTTATACAGTAACAACAACAGCTTCAAATGGATGTGAAGTATCTGATGAAGTAATAGTTACGGTAAATAATTTACCTCAAATCTCATTAAGTAATCAAAATCCAAGTGCTTGTGGGACCAATGATGGTTCAATAATTGTAAACGGAACAGGTGAAGTGTATATGTATTATTCAGGTACAGAAACAGGTAATGATTTAGGAACCTTACCATTGAGTATTGATAATGTTGGTGCTGGAGTGTATTATGTTCATGTTGTTGATTTTAATGGATGTATGTCATCAACTGAAACTACGACATTAACAGACCCAGGAGCTCCTACTGCACCAATTATCTCTAGTTCCAATGGATTAGATTTATGTCCTGGTACTAGTACTATTTTAAGTTCAAATATAAGCGGTAACTTAATTTGGTCAAATGGTGAAAATGGAAATTCAATAGTTGTTTCAGCAGAAGGTACATATTATGCTACATTAACTGAAAATGGTTGTAGTAGTATTTCAAATATGCTTAATATAAATGAACTTGTTTCTCCAATAATTAATTTAAGTTCACAAAATAGTCCAAGTTCATGTGGAGGTTCTGATGCATCAATACTCATTTCTGGTACTTCTGGTAATGGCTCTTTAACTTGGTCAGGAACTAGTAATGGCTCTATAAATAACATCCAATTACCTCAATTGATTTCAAATTTAACAGCTGGTTCTTATTCAGTGGTTTTTGAACAAGCTTGTTCATCTAACCTATTATCTATTTCAATTTCAGACCCTGGAGCTCCAGCTACACCAGTTGTAGTTGCTGATGGACCAACTGAATTTTGTTCAGGACAAAGCGTTAATTTAATATCAAATGTTACTTCTGGCATTACTTGGTCAAATGGATTATCAACTGCAAGTATTAATGTAAACACAACAGGGGTATATTATGTAACAGTTAGTGCTGGAAACTGTAGTTCAACTTCATTACCTATATCAGTAAATGTGTTATCAAATCCAACTGTTGATGCTGGAACAGATGTAAGTATCTGTTTAGGTCAAGATGTAACATTAACTGCAAATGGAACAGGAACTGTATCATGGAACAATGGAGTGCAAGATGGGGTGGCATTTATGCCATCTATAACCCAAACTTATTCTGCAACAATAAATGATGCAAATGGTTGTTCAGCTTCTGATGATGTTTTAGTTACTGTTAATTCTTTACCAACAATTGATGCAGGTAGCAATGTTGCTATTTGTTTTGGATCAAGTGTTACTTTAACAGCAACAGGAACTGGTAACATTACTTGGAACAATGGTGTAATTAATGGAGAAGAATTCACTCCTTCAGTTACTCAAACTTATACCGCTTCAATAGTTGATGTAAATTCATGTCAATCAACTGATGAAGTGGAAGTAACAGTAAATAGTTTGCCAAATGTTGATGCTGGTACTGATATGACAATTTGTGATATTGATCAAGTTACTTTTTCTGCAACTGGGGCAGTTTCTTATAACTGGGATTACAACATTATCAACGATGTATTAATTTATGGATCGGAGATAGGAGTACCATTTAATGAATATATAACTGTACATGTAACAGGTACTGATGCAAATAATTGTTCGTCAAGTGATAGCTTGGTTTTATATGTCGATATTTGTGGGGGAATTCATGAAAATATTTCAAATTATGTATCAATTTACCCTAATCCAAGTATTGATTTTATAAATGTAACAGTATCAGATAATATGAAAATAAACTATATAATTGTTTTAGATAATTTAGGAAGAAAAGTTTTCTCTTCTAATAATATCAGTACAATTGATGTTTCTCATTTGTCAAATGGAAAATACTTTTTACAGTTGATTGGTGAACAAACAATTGTTAAAAGTTTTGAAGTCATAAAATAAAAAACACTATTCATTGAAAATATAAATACCGATTATAAATAATCGGTATTTTTTTTGGAACAATTTTTGTTTATTTTTGTAAAAAAAAAATTATGAAACACTTACTGTTTATTTTAGTCTTTTTTATTTCCTTATTATCTTTATCTCAATCTAAGTATGAGTTAGCTATGTTAAAGGGTTTAGATGATGCAAAAAAAACATCAAAACCATCGGAATATATTCCAATTTCTGCTTATTTTGAAAGAATTGCTAATGCAGAGAAGGACAAATGGCTGCCCTATTATTACGCTGCTTTATACAATCATCTTTCAGGTTGGGATTTGCAAGCCGACAAAGACAAAGTATCAGAAAAGACTTTAGCTTTAATTGAAAAAGCAGAAATATTAGAAAAAAACAATGCAGAATTATTTTGTTTACGTCAGATGATGTTTGTCATGCAGATGAGTACTGATCCAATGACAAGATGGATGACTTATGGTCAAAAAGCTAGTAATGCTTTAAAAGAGGCCAAAGTAATTGAACCAAGTAATCCAAGAATTTATTTTTTAGAAGCTCAAACTGTTGTTAACACACCTGAACAATTTGGAGGAGGTAAAAAAAATGCTAAACCTCTTTTTGAAAAATCTGTAGAGTTATATAATAAATATACATTAGCTTCAGATTTACATCCAAATTGGGGAAAAGAAGAAGCGGAAAATATGCTCAAAGAATGTCAAAAGTAAAACTGTAATTAATAATATTAAAATACAGTTAGTTTAGTAAAAACATTTATCTGGATTTCCTAGTTTTATGTTTAAAGATGCATTACAAACAAAATACCAGTCTTTTGTAGTAGGATTACCTCTTTGACCATAAGGATTTTTATCCAAACTTCTATTAGATAAATCAGCAGCGATTGGTCCGTTAATTTCAACCATTTTGCCATAATTAATGTATGAAAAATTACTGACATCATCTATGTAATCGGTGAAAGTTTTTCTTAATCCATATTCTAAACAGAAACTAAATCTCTTAGAAATAGATGCTTTTAGTCCAATACCAATAGGAAAAGCCAATTGAACTTTTTTGTAATAGGTTTTCCCTGACAGTTCTGTGCCTTGACCTTCAGTACCTAAACTTTGTAAATCAATCCACTCTCCGTTATAATTTGCTTTAGGATTAATTTTAAAAAGAGCCATTTGCAAGGAAATAAATGGAGTAATACGTTTGTCTTTGCTTCCAGTAAAATAATTTAAATAATTAATTTCTAATCCTGCTGCAAATTCATAAACAGAAGTTTTAAAGGATAAATTTCTATTTATTTGATAAGTCGAACTTGATTGAGCATCATCAGCAAGCAAATTACCACCTAAAATAGTTGATTTTATTACAAGTCTTGGATTAATCGTATATCTATATATAGCTGAGTAACAAGGTGATGAAAATTTAAAATGAGAGGTAGGGTTTAAATCACCGATATAGTATATCACACCTAAAGACATTCCAACTTCTGACCTAGATTTGAAGTTTTGAAATTGAGCAAAAACAACAGATTGAATAAAAACAAAAATTAGTAAAAACTTACTCATAAAAATAAAACGATATTTTTTTTAACATATTTTTGTAAAATTAAAAAAAATACTAACTTTATACAAATTTTGTGTCATGAAAATATTTAAATTAGTCTTAGTATTAACTACTTTAGTCTTAATTATTCAATCTTGTAAGAAATTCGATAAAGATGTTTTTGATGGAGCTTGGAATCCTGATTTAGCATTTCCATTAGCTTATTCATCGTTTGGTGTGAAAGATGTATTGGCAAAAAATGATTCCTCAGAATTGATAATTTCTAATCCGACAACCGGAGCTATTTCTCTGGTTTATTCCAAAGTGTTGAAATCTTTAACTGCCCAAGAGTTATACGGTGATATTTCTTTTAACGAAGACTATCAATATAATATTGCTGATTTAAATTTAACTCCTAGTGCAAATTTTGATGGTACAATAAATTCTATTAGGACAGAAATTTTACAATTTCAAACACAAAATGGAGAGGAATTACATCACATGAATTTTAAAAGTGGATTTTTTAATTTCCATTTTGAGACTCAATTAAAACAAAACGTATTTTTAACGATTACATATCCTAGATTGTTGAACGGTTCAACTCCTATTACCCAAGATATAGAATTAATTTATACAGGTGGTAATACTACTGTTCTTGACGTACCTTTAGATTTAACCAATTTAAATGGCGATTTTACAATTGATGGTACGCAATTTAATGCTCTTGAGTTAGAAATCCAAATTCAAGTTGTTGGAAATGGACAAAATGATATTGTTGGTAATGAGCTATTTAATGTAAATTTAACCTCTCAAGACATGGTTTTTAAAAATATGGATGGATATTTTGGTCAAAATTCTTTAGTAAACGATCAAGATTCTATTTTAATTCGTATTTTTCAAAATACTGATACAGCTGGTCACTTTGAATTTTCTAATCCACAAGTAGAATTTAATATTGTAAATTCTTTCGGTATTCCTATTGATTTACATCTTAATAATTTAAAAACCATTCAAGCATTTGAAGGAGGGCAAACTTTTCCTTTAAATGGTTTCCCCTCTCCAATAACGGTTAATACTCCTACAAATCCAGGTCAAACTGCTTCAACCAGTTTAATTTTAAATGAAGACAATACAACAAATTTAAATACAATTATTTCTCCTACTCCTAAATATTTTTATTTTGAAGCCAATGCTTTGCCAAATCCTCTGGGGAATACTGGAGTTTTGAATTTTGTTGATGAAAATAGTAATTTTGAAATTTCAGCTGATGTAAATTTACCTTTGGAAGGATATATGTATGGATTTTATGTTCAAGATACCTTTGATTTTTCTTTTAATCAAAAAACTGAAAATATAGAAAGTCTTTTATTTAGATTAATAAGTGACAATGGTTTCCCAGTAGATGTTTCTCCTGTTATAAAATTTGTAGATAAAAATTATAAAGTTCTTTTTAATCTATTTAATATTGGAGATAAAATTATTGATGGAGCACCTGTTGATGCAAATGGAAAGGTTACGAGTTCTTTGAGTAAAATAAATGATATTTCTTTAACTAAAGGAGATTTAGAATCTCTTAAAGATGTAAAATACATTATTATTAGGGCTGAAACCAATTCCACAGGATACAATCCATCAAACCCGAGTGGATCACAAATTGTAAAATTTTATGATTTTTATAAATTAGATTTTCAATTGTCAATGGATTTAAAGTTTAAAAAAAATAACTAATCACTATGAAAAATTTAACTTTTCTATTTTGTTTTTCTTTGCTTTTCCAAATTGGATTTAGTCAAAGAAATTTGACTTTGTATAACATGAGAGGTTTACATCAGGCAACTTATGTAAATCCTTCTTTTATTCCAAAGGTAAAAGTTTATGTTGCTTTGCCAATCGGTATGCAAAATTTTTATTATGGTAATACTGGTATAACTTTCAATGATTTAGTAAAAAAAGATGATAATGGAAAATATTTATTTGATTCCGAAAGTGTTGTAAGTAAATTGAAAGACAAAAACACTTTATCTTTTGAAACTCAAAATGAATTTTTTTGTGTTGCTGTTAAAGCCGCTGGATTTTATTTTTCTGGTTCAGTTGTTAATAGATTTAAATTAGATTTAACTTATCCTAAAGATTTTGTTCAATTTGCATTAGAAGGAAATGGTGCAAATTTTCTTGATAAAAGGGCTTCTTTCGATGGTTTAGCTTTCAATTTAAGTACTTATATGGAATATGGTTTAGGTGTTGCTCGAAAAATAGGAGATAAATTGTCAGTAGGAGGTAGAATTAAACTTTTATCTGGAGGAACAAATTTTACAACAAAAGACTTATCATTAGGTATTTACACCGATCCAAATACTTTTGATTTAACTATAGATGGACATGGTGAAATAAACACTTCGGGTTTTGATGGTTTGTTTAAAGACAGTTCTATTGTTAAAACAGCGTCAGATATTTTAAAAAACAATTTTAATTTTAAAAACAAAGGTTTTGGTTTAGATTTAGGTGCATCGTATGATTTAAATGATTTTTTAACAATTACTGCAAGTGTTATTGATATTGGATCAATTAATTGGAAAAACAATACTAAAAATTATGTAAAAGAAGATTTTAACTTTAAATTCAGAGGTGTTGATTTTAATGAATTTTTAAGCGATTCAAGTAAATCGGCTACTCAAATACTAAAAGATACAATCACAGGAATTTTCAAAACAAATGAAAATAGCGATTCTTATAAAACAGGATTAGGAACAAAATATTATTTTGGTGCATTTTATAAATTAGGTGAAAAAATGAATATTTCACTTCTTTTTCAAGATTATAAAATTTCTAAAACACATTTACCTGCTCTTACTCTTGGATTTAATGCAGCAGTTAAAAATTGGTTGACTTTTAACATCAATTATACTTATGCTAATAAATCTTGGTCTAATTTAGGATTAGGTTTAAGTATAAAAGCTGGAGGACCTTTTCAAACTTATCTAATAACAGATAATATTCTTGGTTTATTTTCAAGAAATTCACAGAAAAGTTTTCATATATGTGTTGGAATGGCTTTTGCTATCAAAGACAAAAAAGTAACAAAAAAAGTAGTTGATGCAATTCTTCCCGGAGACCAGACTAAATAAGTAAAATTTTATGATAAATTATAATCCAAAAAGTTGGATTACTCTTATTTTTGCTATTCACAAAAGTGACACACTCAGGATTCTATGGAAAGAATTGTTGTATATGGGTGTTTTCACTTTGTTCATTTCTTTTATTGAAATTCGTTTTTTCCCTAATTATCAAGTTTTAGAAAAATTAATTTCAGTTTATTCACTAATTGGTTTTGTCATATCACTTTTATTAGTATTTAGAACAAACACTGCTTATGATAGATGGTGGGAGGGGAGAAGAAAATGGGGTGAATTGGTAAATGACACACGTAATATTGCGTTGAAAATCAATTCGTTGCTAAAAAATGAAGAAGATAGACAATTTTTTAAAAGAATGATTCCAAATTTTACCTTCGCTACAAAAAATCATTTACGTAATACCTTACTTTGGAATGAATTAGATTTAAATAATAATGAGAAAAAATTTCTTTTAAATAAAAAACATATACCTTTAGCAATAACTCAAATAATGTATGAATATTTGATGTTGTTAAAAGATAAAAAGATATTAACTGGTGAAGATTTGTTATTAATTGATAAGAATTTAAATTCACTAATGGATTCATGTGGTTCATGTGAAAGGATAAAAAATACGCCTATTCCATTTTCTTATAGCTTGTTTATTAAAAAATTTATTTTTATTTACGTTGTTACATTACCTTTAGCATTTGTTAGTATATTTGGATATTTTTCTGCATTAATTGCTACTTATGTTTTTTATGTCTTAGTTAGTATGGAAGTACTTGCAGAAGAAATTGAAGATCCTTTTGGAAAAGACGACAACGATTTACCCACTGACGAACTTTGTCTAAAAATAAAATCAAATGTGAATGAAATTTTTGAAATTAATTAAAATTTAGACTTGAATTTATTTAGAAATTCTTTAGATGCAACATAAACAGGAAGTTCTTTTAAGTATATTTTTTGCTCTAGAATCTTTAATTCTTCCTTAGCATTTGTAGATTCAGTGAAATAAGATAGTATTTGTTCATTTATATATTCTCTAAACCAATAAATATCTTGTAAATTTCTTATTTCATTTAATTGATTGTTTTTTTCTAAATGTAAAAAATAATATTCAATATTTTGAATTATCTTTTCGTAGGAAGAAATATCATAAATACTTGAACAAAAAACTTTTACCGTCCAATTAATATCATTTTTTGGAAAAAGATGTAATGCATTTTCTAACATTTTTTTTGCAAGTTGAGCTTTTTTTTGCATTTCCCCATCTGCTTTGTTTACTACAATACCATCAGCAATTTCCATAATACCTCTTTTAATTCCTTGCAATTCATCACCTGAATTTGGCAAATGAAGTAAAAGAAAATAGTCTATCATCTTTTTCACTTGGGTTTCCGATTGACCAACACCAACAGTTTCAATTATAATAATATCGAAACCAGCTAATTCACATAGATAGATACATTCTCTTGTATGTTTGGCAACACCACCAAGACTCAAGTTCGAAGGACTAGGACGGATAAAAGAGTTTTCATTTTGTGATAAAAGTTGCATTCGAGTTTTGTCGCCCAATATACTACCCAAATTTTTTTCACTACTTGGATCAATAGCTAAAACAGCAACTTTATGCCCTTTTTTTATTAATTCTAATCCTAAATTTTCAATGAAACTGCTTTTTCCAACCCCAGGAATACCACTTATTCCAATTCTTTTTGATTTACCAGTATAAGGTAATGATTTTTGCAATAAAAAATCTGCTTCTTTTTTATCGTTTTCTTTTTTACTTTCGATTAAAGTAATAGCTTTAGACAAGGCTATAATACTTCCTTTTATCAATTGAGGAAATAGTTTTTCGGCAGTATGTTCTGACTTAAGTTTTTCTCTTTTGGAAAACCATTCGTTTAAATGCTGATTGTCCATCAAAGAGTGTAGTTATAATTTACATAAAAGATTCAAACTTCTCTTTAAAAGAAGCATCACCTTCAAAATGTTTGGAAAATTTATTTACTAGAGTTTTTGCTTTTTCTGCTTGACGCATAGCCATATAACATTGAGCTGTTTCGTAAATACCCAATTTTAATAATTCTTTATCTTCAGGTGTCATAGTGCTAAAATCTTTAATTCCAGTAAATAATTTATCTGCTTCTTTCCAAAAGGCATTAGCTCCTCCTTTATCTCCAGATTGATATTTACATGCACCTTCTAAATACTTGGCTCCGATATCATTAGGACTAACTTTATATACTTTATTTGCCCAACCTGATGCTTTTCTATAGTCTTTAGCATCTATATCATTGATTATGGTTTCTAAAAGTGTTTGTTTTAATTGAGAAATAAACTCATGGTGTTCTTCTCTTATTTTACCATCTTTGTCTTTACCAATACATTTTCCAATTGCTCCTAAACAGTCTTTAAAAGCATTTTTATACTCTTCGTCTCTATCTGCGACGAATGAAATTTTATAATATCCTTTTGCGAGATACAAATAAACAAGTGGATCACCTTTCGTAGCATCTTTTTCACTATATTTTATAGATTCTCTGATGAGTTTTGGATAATTACCATCTGCAAAAAGTATTAATAAATCATCAAATTGTGGTGGTTGTGAATAAAACCATCCTAATTGACAAATAAAAATAAAAGTAAGTATTTTTTTCATAAATTATTTTTTAATAATTAGTTTCAATTTTCGTGCCGAATATAATTAATATTTTTGAACAAAACGAAAAACATTTCAATTTAACGTAAAAGTTTTAAAAAAGTTTCAATGTCAATATCCTAATAAATTCATATAATCTTTTGCAGTTTGTTCTTCTGAGAATAACTCAGTTTGAATTTTCCCATGTTCATCTCTTTTAATCAAAATATGTTTTGGTTCTGGTATTAAACAGTGTTTCAAACCGCCAAAACCACCTAATGTTTCTTGATAAGCACCCGTATTAAAAAATCCTATATATAATATTTTTTGTTTATTAAATTTTGGTAAATATATAGCATTTGAATGTTGTTCTGAATTATAATAATCATCACTATCACAAGTTAAACCACCTAAAAGGACTCTTTCATAATCGTCGTTCCATCTATTAATTGGTAGTAAAATAAAACGTTGATTTATTGCCCATGTATCTGGTAAATTGGTCATGAAAGAAGAGTCAATCATATTCCATTTTTCTCGATCATTTTGCTGTTTTTGGTGAAGAATACTAAAAATCGCTCCACCACTTTCACCGACAGTAAATGAACCAAATTCTGTGAAAATATGAGGTTCTTCAATTTCATTATCAGCACAAACTTTTTGAACTTGCAAAATAATTTCTTTTACCATATAGGCATAATCGTAATCAAAAGCTAAGGATTTTTTTATTGGAAAACCTCCACCTATATTTAAAGAATCCAATTCAGGACAAACTTTTTTAAGATCGCAGTAAATTCTTAAACATTTGGTTAATTCATTCCAATAATATGCTGTATCATTAATTCCTGTATTGATAAAAAAATGCAACATTTTTACTTTAACCTGTGGATTATTTTGTAACATTGATTTATAAAATGGCACTATTTCTCTATATCTTATACCTAAACGTGAAGTATAAAATTCAAATTTTGGTTCTTCTTCAGCAGCAATCCTAATCCCAATATTAAATGGTTTGTCGATTGTATTCATTAAATCTTGTAGCTCTTGAGTATTATCAACAACAGGAATTACTTCCAATTTTGTTTTTTCAATAAGTTTGGCAATATTTTCTAAATATTTTTCTGGTTTAAAACCATTACATATAATATAACTTCCATCATCAATTTTTTTCTTTTTATATAGATGGTGAATGATTTCAATATCGTAAGAAGAGGAAGTTTCAATATGCACACCGTTTTTCAAAACTTCTTCAAGAACATAAGAGAAGTGATTACTTTTCGTACAGTATGAATAATAATAATTTCCACCATATCCTAAATTATTCATTGCTTCACGAAACCAACCTTTGGCACGTTGAATATTATACGAAATTTGCGGTAAATAATTGAATTTTAACGGTGTACCATACTCGTCTATCAAGCGCATTAAATCAATCCCATGAAAAATTAATCGGTCGTCCTTTAAATTAAATTCATCTTGTGGGAATTCAAATGTTTGATCTATTAAATCTATATATTTTGTTCTCATTGAAACTTGATACGAAAAATTATCAATTTAGTTATATAATTTATAAAAAAAAGCAAATCATAAGCCGGGTTCTGTTTCAAAAAGTTAAAAAAACTTTTTTATCTGTCATTTATCTAGTCCTAAAATCACTTTTAGGATCAAGCAACCTACCCTCTGAGTGGGGCGAGAAACCCTTTATGTTAATTACCTTGAGGTAAAAACAAACCTCAGTTTACATGGTCTTACAGCTCGTAAGGTTTACCTTGCATCCCGATATTACTATCGGAAACGGTGGGCTCTTACTCCACCTTTTCACCTTTTCCCCCGAACGAATCGAAGGTAGTTTTCCTTTCTGTGGCACTTTCTGTTCCCTATTCGTCACCAAATAAAGACCTTCCTGTTAGGAAGTACGACTCTCTTTGCTGCCCGGACTTTCCTCTTTCCCAAATTTCTTTGAGCCAGCGACAGATGATTTGCTGATACAAAGTTAGTTTATTTTTATAACCTTAGCATTTAAGAAAAGAGAAATTTTGTGAGATAAATTCAAAATGAAAAAAATTATGATATTTAAAATTGTTTTTTAATGGATTTATATAAGAACGAATATTAAAATCATTACATTATTTTTAATGAAATTAGAATTATTAATTTAAATTAACCCAATAGATTTTTATCAATTCCAGCTTGCTTTAGTATTGCTAAAAAAGTTCCTTTCTTCATATCTTTTGAATGAACTGGTACGATTACTGTTTTATTAGTAGTAGAATTGTAAAACAATTGATGGGAACCTTTTGCTCTTTTGTAAAAGAAATCATTATCTTCTAATAGTTTTATTAAAAATTTTGTGGTTAAGTTCATTTAAAATTTTAGGCAGATAAATTTAAAGAATACTCTAAAGTATTGCTATCATCAGGAATTTCTTGACCTTGCTCTTTTAATTCTTCTAAATACAATTCAATAGCTTCTTTTGCCATTTCAATAGCATGATCAACATTTTCACCATAAGTAACACAACCTGGAAGAGAGGGAACATTTACTGTGTAACCACCATCTATCTCTTTGTGCAAATGAATTTTGTATGTAAACATTGGATTAATATTTGAACAAAGTTAATAAATTTTGATGAAATATCAAAATGGTTATAAAAAAGGATTTTTTTTTTAAAAGATTGCATATCTATCTTAGCTGGAGAAGCGAAACTAAGAATGTTTAATACTTCAAAATATCATTGATGCAACAGTGAACTACGGCTAACTCTTTTGAATCAATTTTCCCAATTTTCTCTTTCAATCTTGTTTTTGCTATAGAACGAATATGAAAAGTTAAAACCTCCGATTTTTTATTCAATTTATTAACCTTATTTGGAGTTAAGATTAAATTGCCATGATAATTTTTAATTTTTGTAGTTAAAGGACAAATAAATATAACTGGTGCATTTTCATTTAATAAATTTCCACTAACAATTAGAACCGGTCTGAAGCCTACTTGTTCACTTCCCTTTATAGGATTTAAAGACGCAAACCAAATTTCGCCTTGCTTCACTTTTTAATTTGCTTATGATAATCTGCCATTCCTTCCTCTGCTAATTGTAAGACATCAACATCATCACTCATATTTCGATAAGATTTTAGGTAAGCTGCTTTATTCAATTGCTCTAAATAAATACGCAATGCTTTTTCTATTAATTTATTTTTAGGCAAGGATAACTCTTTTGCTTTTTCATTAAGCAATTGCAGTAAATCATTTGGTAGTGTACTAGTAAATGTAATCATCAGCTTATTTATAAAATACAAATGTAAAATAAAAATATGAAATAAAAATAAATTATGAAATTTAAATTTGTTTTTTAATGGATTTTGTAAAGGATAACAAACCTCTCAGCTTGATTAATAACCCAAAGATGCTAAAGAAATAACATTTACTCCATCTTTTCGAATGTAACTAATTCCTGTACCAGTAATCACATTTAAAGAAATTAATTTGGATCTACTTGTATCACCTAATATTTGTTGGAATTTTAATAGATTTTTAGCTGCATCATCGATTTGTCCAATTCCTAATTTAATTTCAAATGCACAGAATTCTCCAGTATATTTTTGCACAATTGCATCCACTCCAAGTCCAGTTGAATCATAATAATGATAGACTTTTGCGTCATTTGCTTGGGCGTACACCCTAAGTTCATGTACTGCCAAAGACTCAAATAAAAATCCTGTAAATTTCAAATCATTTAATAATGCTTCTTTTCCAACACCAAGGGCAGCAACAGCTAGAGAAACATCAGAAAAATGACGCTTAGAAGATTTACGCAAAGCTGCCGAAGAGCGAATATGGACATTCCATACAGCTTGGTCTTCAATAATCATAAGACGGTTTAGTGCTTCAAGGTAATCATAAATTGTGGGTCGTGAAATATCGGTATTTTCTTTAAGTTTAACATCTTTTTCTAATACTGTAACATCTACAGTTGTGGCAGTATTTCTAGCTAGAGCACGCAAAAGACTTAGCACTTTACTAGGATTTCTTTTCATGTTAGAAACTCTACTCATATCCACTTCTGTGAGTAAATCAATATAAGCACGATTTATTTCCATTGCTTGCGACAAATTTTTATTGATTAATGCTGGAAATCCACCTTTAATAATACGTTCTACAATAGTTTCTAAATCAGTGGGACTATCATTTGCAATTTGATTTTTACCTAAGAACAATTTACCTAAACTTATTTTTCCTGTTGACCAGCCGATTTCTTGCCAACTCATAGTACGCATATCTAACACAGTAAATCTGCCTGCTCCAGAGTGTATTTTGGCACTTTCTTCAGGGTTTGAAGATCCTGTTAAAATAAATTGTGCAACCAGATTACGCTGATCTACTTCATGTCTGACATAATTCCAAATTTTTGGAAACTCTTGCCATTCATCTATTAAACGTGGAGATTCTCCTAACAATAGTCGCTGAGGTGCCGTTTCCATAAGTAGGGAGATTTGCTCATCTTGATCAAAAGAGATACTGCTTGATGCGAACTGTTTAGCTGATTGCGTTTTACCGCATGCCTTCATTCCTCGTATTAACAATACCCCCGAAGCATTTAGTTTTCGCCTTAATTCAGTATCTGAAATACGCTCAATATATGTTGTACTTTTTGACATTTATATTCTATAATTTATTGCAAATATACAATTATTTTACATATTATAACTATTTTATTTTACAAATTATAACTATTTTATTTTACAAATTATAAGAAAATTACTTTACATATTATAAATAGTTTCGTTATCTCTCAATGTTAAATGGCATATTTAATGTAACTTTAGTAAATTTAAATGTTATTTTATAAAAATGATTTCAAAAATTTTACTACTCTTGATACATTTTGATTTATACTTTTAAAATACAACACTGATTTAAATGAATTAAATCAATGTCTTATGTGAGTTTAGAGACTTTGAATAGAACAATTCATTTAAAAAAATCACTTTATGGCGACAGATTTTCTTATTAGTACATTTAATACTATTTAAAAAGTGACAGTTTGGCAGTTTTCATCAAATGGCATACAAGTTGAGTAATAGTCGAAAAAATAATTAAAATGAAAACAGGTCAAATAAATGTACAAACGGAAAATATTTTTCCAATTATTAAAAAGTTTTTATATTCAGATCACGAAATATTTTTAAGAGAATTGGTCTCTAATGCAGTTGATGCTTCACAAAAAGTGAAAGTATTATCAAAAACTGGAGAATTAAAAGGTGAAATTGGTGATTTGAAAGTCGAAATTTTGTTGGATAATGAAACAAAGACTTTGACTATCAGAGATAGAGGGGTAGGGATGACAGCTGATGAAATCGATAAATACATCAATCAAATTGCTTTTTCTGGAGCTGAAGAGTTTGTTAAAAAATACGAAGGAAAAGACGGAGCAGAACAAATAATTGGTCATTTTGGTCTTGGTTTTTACTCTGCATTTATGGTTGCCGAAAAAGTTCAAATCAAAACTTTATCACATTCTGAAAATGCCAAAGCGGTTCAATGGGAAAGTAATGGATCTCCAGAATATACAATCACTGATATTGATAAAAACGAAAGAGGAACAGATATCGTTTTATTTATTAACGAAGAATCTAAAGAATTTTTAGAAAAAAATAGAATTCAAGGAATTTTAGATAAATACTGTAAATTTTTACCTATTCCAGTTATTTTTGGAACTAAAACAGACTACATTGACGATCCAAAAGGTGAAAAAGACAAAGATGGACACGTTAAAAGAATTTCTGTTGAAAATCCAAATCAAATAAATAATGTAAGTCCTGCATGGACAAAAGCTCCAGTTGATTTAAACGACGAAGATTATAAAAGTTTTTATCGTGAGTTGTATCCAATGACTTTTGATAATCCATTGTTTCACATACATTTAAATGTTGATTATCCTTTTAATTTAACAGGTATTCTTTATTTTCCTAAAATCAAAGAAAATGTAGAAATACAAAAAAACAAAATCAATTTATACAGTAATCAAGTTTTTATAACGGATAGCGTAGAAGAAATTGTGCCTGAATTTTTAACTTTATTACATGGAGTGATTGATTCACCTGATATTCCATTAAATGTTTCAAGGTCTTACCTTCAAAGTGATGCTAATGTGAAAAAAATCTCTACACACATCACTAAAAAAGTTGCCGACAAATTGTCTGAAATGTTTAAAAAAGACAGAGAGGATTTTCAAAACAAATGGGATGATTTAAAAATTTTCGTAGAATATGGCTCATTAACCGATGAAAAATTCGCAGAAAAAGCTAAAAATTTCACTTTGTTAAAAAGTACCGATGATACTTACCATACTTTTGAAGAATATAAAGAAAAAATAAAAGTTCTTCAAACAGATAAATCAAATAAAGTTGTGGTACTTTACACTCATGACAAAGAAGCTCATTTTGGTCCGATAAAATCTGCTAAAGACAGAGGTTATGATGTATTAGTAATAAATGGTCCATTAGCTCCTCATTGGATTTCTAAATTGGAACAAAATGATCAAGATGTCACTTTTGTTCGTGTTGATTCAAATACGTTAGATAAATTAATTGAGAAATCAGACGAAATTCCATCTAAATTAAGCAAAAAAGAAGAAGAAAAACTACAGAAATTAATTGAAGAAGTAGTAAACAAAGATAAATTTAAAGTTGAATTTCAAAGTATGAACGAAAATGAGTCGCCAATATTAATTACTCAACAAGAATTTATAAGAAGAATGATGGAGCAACAAAAAATGGGTGGCGGAGGATTTTATGGTGCATTTCCTGAAATGTACAATATGATTGTCAACAGTAATCACCCTAAAATTTCATCAATCTTGGCAATTAAAGACAATGAGGAACAAAAAAATAAACTTAAATTATTGTCAGACATTGCGATGTTATCTCAAAACTTACTTAAAGGAGAAGCACTTAATCAGTTTATAGAGAGAAGTATAGAATTAGTATAAAATTAAAAAATGGGTAGATTAATTTTGATCTATCCATTTTTTTTAAATAAAAAAAGAACACTTGTTTAAATTTATTTTACCTTTATTAGCGTATTTCTTTTTTAGAAGTATTGCATTGTCTTTTTTAGCTTTTTTTGTCGGAACATTTATAGATAATTTTCAACAAATAAAAAAGTATTCTTCTCAAGCAGGGTCGAGTTCAAAAGGATTTTCATCAGACGATTTTTATCGACATTATCAACAAAGGTCGTCTCAAAATGATTTTGCTACGATGTTGATAGCTTTGTCGGCAGCAGTAATGAATGCAGATGGTAAAGTGTTAAAAAATGAATTGGATTTTGTTAAAAATTTTTTCTCACAACAATTTGGACCACGTTTTACAGCAGATCATTTACAAAGTTTAAAAAAGTATATTCAATCGAATCAAATTCCACTTCAAGAAATTTGTTTAGATATTAGAAATAGAACTTCTGAAGAAGTGAGAATTCAATTACTTTATTATCTTTTTGGTATTGCCAAGGCGGATGGTCATGTGGATACTAGCGAGATGAATGTCATTCAAAATATCTCAAGACTATTAGGCTTACATTCTTCTGATTTTGAAAGCGTTAAAAACATGTTTTATAGAGATGTGAACTCTGATTATATAGTTTTAGAAATTACGAAAAACGCCAGTGATGAAGAAGTAAAAAAAGCATATAGACAGATGGCTATTAAATATCATCCCGACAAAGTAGCATCAATGGGTGAAGAATTCCAGAAAGGAGCAAAAGAAAAATTTCAAAAAATTCAAGAGGCATACGAAAATATTAAAAAGAATAGAGGAATGAGTTAATTTAAAACAATCCAAAGCGAAGCTTATCTAATCATCTAACAATCCAAAGTGAAGCTTATCTAACAATCCAACCATCCATAACGTAGCGTATCCAACAATCCAACACTAATAACTAATCCCTTCATTAACAGAAATCTGAAAAAATAAACGGTCTTTTTTTCTTTCCTTTTTATCAAAAACAGCACATCCTTCTTTGTCTAATCTCGGATAATGTGGAGTATTTCTTTTCATCTTTGCAGGAAATAAAATAAGGTCATGAGAAATTTTATTCTGAAAAAAATGTCTTATTTCTTCACTATCTAGTCCACTTTCAATTTGTATTTGGTTAAAAGTATTCAAATGCCTTTGAAAACCAATACTTACAATACCATGACTAGTTTTTCCGTAGGGTAAATTTTCTAGACTTCTATATCCAAAGGGAGATTGAGGATAAGGAGTTTTGTCCCAAAATGAGTTTTTTGTTTCACCTGTCCAAATAATTAATTTTGTAAAAATAGAATAGTCTTTTTGATTATAAGAAAAACGAAGTAAACCTGTTCTAAATCTATCACGAGCTTGTCCACCAAACACATCGTTTTCAAAAATTATCGAAACATTTTTAATTTGAGAAGCCCATAAACCAGACCTTTGAGAAGTCCCTATTTGGTCAAAATACCATAAATAAGCGTAAGATAATGAGTAAGAGTACTTAGTGTTATGATGTATCTCACTAATTTGATAGGGGAGATTATTTTCTTTTTTACCACCCATTACAACAATCCCGACTCCCGTTCTATTTTCCCAAAAATTACTTCTTTTTCCGTACGAATTAAAAACATATCTAAATGATGTTGAAAAATTATTTTGAACAAAATAGTAGTTTAATCCAATATTTGCTTTAACTCCAATAGATTGTTGATGTGTTCCAAGCGAAACAGAAAGTGTAAAATTACTTATCCAGTTCTGAGAAAAAACATCATTTGGTAATAATATTTTAAGAAAAAAAAATGTAAAAATCAGTTTATTCATCAATCAAAATAGTTCTAACAAAAATAAATCCAAAAATGAAAAAAGCAAGTTTTGATTTATCATAAGTTATTGAAATTAATAGCGACAATTTGTCATATCTGATTTTTTTGGAATGATTTTAGTCTTATACGAAAACTTATGCTAAATATTAGCTAATTTTGTATAATAATTTAATTAAACAATGATAACATCCATATTAAAAACCATTTTTGGTGATAAATCTGCTCAAGACACAAAAAAATATCAACCTATAATTGATCAAACAAAAAAATATTCTGAAAAATTACAATCTTTAACAGACGATGAATTAAGAAATAAGACCTTTGAATTTAAAGTAAAACTTAAAGAGTCGATTTCCTCTTTTGACAAAGAATTAGACGAGTTAAAAAACAAAGCAAATTTAGATTCAACACCTATTTTTGAAAAAGACGAATTGTACAATAGAATTGATGAGATTACAAATGAAATTGACACTAAATTAGAAGAAGTTTTATTAGAAATAATGCCTGAGGCCTTTGCGGTTATCAAAGAAACCTCGAGAAGATGGGTTGAAAACGGGCATTTAAAAGTAAAAGCTTTAGATTTTGATCGTCAATTAGCTAAAGAAAAAGATGGTATTACCATTGATGGTGATTATGCAATTTGGCATAACGAATGGACTGCTGCTGGAACAAAGGTGAAATGGAATATGGTACATTACGATGTTCAGCTTATGGGTGGGGCAGTATTACATAAAGGAAATATCGCTGAAATGCAGACTGGGGAAGGGAAAACACTTGTTGCAACCTTGCCAGTTTATCTAAATGCCTTAACTGGATTAGGTGTTCACTTAGTTACGGTAAATGATTATTTGGCAAAAAGAGACTCCGAATGGATGGGGCCATTATATCAGTTTCATGGTTTAAAAGTGTCTTGTTTGGATAAAACTCGTCCTAACTCCCAAGAAAGAAGAGAGGCCTATTTGTCTGACATTACTTTTGGAACAAACAATGAATTTGGTTTTGATTATTTAAGAGACAATATGTCTTCTTCAACGGAAGATTTAGTTCAAGCAAAACACCATTATGCAATAGTAGATGAGGTGGATTCTGTGTTAATTGATGATGCAAGAACTCCCTTAATTATTTCTGGTCCAACGCCAAAAGGTGATGAACATGAATTTCATGAGTTAAAACCGAGAATTGAAAAGTTAGTTAATGCTCAAAAATCTTATGTAAATCAGTGTTTAGTTGAAGCAAAGAAAAAATTAGAAGTCATCAACTCTCCATTAGACGATAAAAAAGACACAAAAACAATGTTGGAAGAGGGTGGAATTGCCTTGTTACGTGCCCACCGAGGACTACCAAAAAATAAAGCTCTAATTAAATTTTTATCTGAGTCAGGAATTAAAGCTCATTTACAAAAAACCGAAAATTTCTATTTACAGGAACAAGGTAAAAATATGAAAAAAATCGATGTAGAATTGTATTTTGTAATCGATGAAAAGAATAATACTATTGAATTGACTGATAAAGGTATAGATTTAATTTCAGGATCTGAAGGTAGGGATTTTTATATTATTCCTGATATTGGTAGTGAAATAGCTAAACTACAGTCACATTCTCTCAATCCTCAAGATTTATTGAAGAAAAAAGATGAAATCATAAGGGATTTTAGTATTAAATCGGAAAGAATTCATTCTGTAAATCAATTGCTAAAGGCCTATACATTATTTGAAAAAGAAGTAGAATATGTGATAATGGAAGGTAAAGTGAAAATTGTTGACGAACAAACTGGTCGTATTATGGAAGGCCGAAGATATTCAGACGGTTTACATCAAGCTATTGAAGCGAAAGAAAATGTAACGGTAGAAGCAGCAACACAAACTTATGCAACCATTACATTACAAAATTATTTCAGGATGTACCATAAATTGGCAGGTATGACGGGTACTGCAGAAACAGAAGCAAAAGAATTTTGGGATATTTACAAACTTGAAGTAATTAGTATTCCTACTAATAGACCCATTTCAAGGACAGATAAAAACGATTTGGTTTTCCGTTCTCAAAGAGAGAAATTTGCTGCTGTTATTGATGAAATAGTTAAACTAGTTGAACAAGGAAGACCAGTGTTAGTTGGTACAACAACGGTTGAAATTTCTGAAATGTTGAGCAGAATGTTAAAAATGCGTGGTATTCAACACAATGTTTTAAATGCTAAATTACATCAAAAAGAAGCTGAAATTGTTGCAAGTGCAGGATTATCTGGTGCTGTAACTATTGCTACAAACATGGCAGGTAGGGGTACAGATATAAAACTGGGAGAAGGAGTTCAAAGTAAAGGTGGTTTAGCCATTATCGGAACAGAACGCCATGATTCAAGACGCGTTGACAGACAGCTCAGAGGCCGTTCTGGTCGTCAAGGAGATCCTGGTTCATCACAATTTTTTGTTTCTTTGGAAGATGATTTAATGCGTAAGTTTGGATCTGAACGTATTGCTAAAATCATGGATCGTTTGGGTTTAAAAGAAGGTGAAGTGATTACACACAGTATGGTTTCTAAGTCTATCGAAAGAGCTCAGAAAAAAGTGGAAGAAAACAATTTTGGTATTAGAAAAAGATTGTTGGAATACGATGATGTGATGAATGCACAACGAAAAGCTATTTATAAAAAGAGAAAAAATGCACTTTTTGGTGAACGTTTAGGATTTGATATAGCTAATATGTTTTACGATGTCTGTGATAACATTATGTTTAATTTCCCTAATGTAAATCAATATGAAGATTTAACTTTGGAAATCTATCGCGTATTAGGCATTGAAACTCCATTTAAACAAGAAGAATTTGCCACAATGAATAAAACTGAACTAGCTGAAAAATTATACGATGCTGTTTTAAGTCATTATAAAGTAAAAAACCAAAGGATAACACAAATGGCTTTTCCTCAAATAAAATCTGTTTTTGAAAATCCTAGTAATCAATATCAAAACATTGCTTTTCCATTAACTGACGGCAAAAAAGAATTACAAATAATCGTTCCTCTAAAAGAAGCTTACGATAGTCAAGGTAAAAATTTAGTTGATTTTTTTGAAAGAAATATTGTTTTATCACTAATTGACAATGAATGGAAGGAACATTTAAGAGAAATGGATGATTTGAGAACATCTGTTCAACAAGCTGTATATGAGCAAAAAGATCCTTTATTGGTTTACAAATTAGAATCTTTTGAGTTGTTTAAAAGTATGATGTCAAGAATGAATATTGAAACCATTGAAATGCTTGTCAAAATGGATATTCCAGGATACTTAGAACAGATTAAAAGCACCAATAAAAGTGTAAAAGGACCTAATGCTTATGAAAAAGCAAGCATTTCTAATCAAAGTTCAACTTCAGCTCCTCGTTTTAATAGTTCTGAAGGTTATCAAGAAGCAATAGAAAACTCTTATAGTGAGCCAGTTAAAAAGACTCCAATTATTGCTGAACCAAAAATAAATAGAAATGACCCTTGTCCATGTGGAAGTGGTAAAAAATTCAAACAATGTCACGGTAAATAGTTTACTTTGATTAATATTAGACAATTATCGAAAGAGGAACTTCAAACACTTACAGAAAAGTATGGTGAAAAAAAGTTTCGAGCCAATCAATTGTACGAGTGGTTGTGGAAAAAAAATGCTTCTTCTTTTGATCAGATGAGCAACATTCCTCTATCTTTCAGAAAAAAAATTGAAGAAATTGCCTATATTGACTCGATAGAACAAATACATCAACAAAAATCAAAAGATAAAACTTTTAAATGTACTTTTAAAACAACAGATGAACATCAATTGGTTGAAAGTGTGTTGATTCCAACTTCAATTAGAATGACCGCTTGTATTTCATCTCAAGTGGGTTGTAGTTTGTCTTGTAAATTTTGTGCAACAGGAAAATTAGGTTTTAAAAGAAATTTAAGTGTCGGAGAAATTGTAGATCAGCTGGTGTATATAAAAAACTTAGCTGAATCAGAATATCAGCAGGGCTTAACAAATATAGTGTATATGGGAATGGGCGAACCCTTACTCAATTACAAGAATGTACTTCAATCAATCGAAATTCTTACTTCAAAAGAGGGTTTAGAAATTTCACCATGAAGAATTACTTTATCGACTGCTGGAATTGCTAAGATGATTAAAAAATTAGGTGACGATCAAGTAAAATTTAATTTGGCTCTTTCATTACATGCTGCAAACGATAAAAAAAGAAGTCAAATTATGGAAATAAACGATTCTAATGACCTTTTATCTCTTACTGATGCATTGATTTATTTTCATGAAAAAACAAAGAACAGAATCACTTTTGAATATGTAATGTTGAAAGATTTTAACGATTCACTTCAAGATGCTTATGAACTAGCTGAATTTTGCAAAAGTGTTCCTTGCAAAATAAATTTGATAGAATACAACCCAATAGGGGATAAACTTTATCAAAAAAGTGAAGTGGAAAAGGTCGATGCTTTTGCTACTTTTTTAGAAAGTAAAAATTTGATTGTAAATGTTAGACGAAGTAGGGGAAAAGATATTGACGCCGCTTGTGGTCAGTTAGCAAATAAAATGCAAGTGTAATCGTTCTAAATCTTCAAACATACGCACATACATGTCCAGTTGACCAATATCTTGATGCGTTATTTTAGTTGTTTTTAATTCGAGAATCACGAAACACTTTAAAATGTAATTGTAAAATACCAAGTCAATATAAAAATCAGCACTTTCTGTTCGAATATGTTTTTATCTTGCTACAAATGAAAATCCTTTTCCAAGTTCCCAACAAAAATTGTTGTATGTTTTCAATTAAACCTTTTTCAAATTCTTGTTCTGTATAGCTCGTATTACTTGGTAAATTTAAAAATTCAAGAACGGATGGGTTTTTAATAAAATCTTATGAATCATTCTGGAAAATTTTGGTTTTATTTTTCATTTCTTGTTCAAGCTCATCTTTTGTTTGGCTTGAAAGTAGCCGTTGATAAAAAAGTGTTGAAATATTTCGGTCAAGTGTTCCAATCGACCAATTTTGTTCTGCTGCTTCTTTCAAATAATAGTAACGTGCTTGTTCATCTTTTACTTTTAAAACGCGTTGAAAATGTGTCCAATTCAATTTGGCGAAGATTGTTCGCCATTTTTCATTTTCTGAATTGGCGATTGCTGTTCGCTGTTTTTCATTATCAAGAGATAATAGTTCCCCAATACTAGGAAAAGTATGGTAAAACTGTCGAATTTCTCTTAAAGTTCGTTCAGAAAAGCCACGCCCAAATTCTTCTGTAAGTGCATGAGATAGGTTTTTAAGAATTGCTTTTCCGTATGCAGCTCTATCTTTTCCACCTTGCTCTTCTTCAACAATTCGTTTTCCACTTTTCCAGTAGGCTTCTACCATGACACTATTAACAGCTCGATACGCCTGTTGCCTAGCATTATGCAGAAGCTGTTAAATTTCGACGATATAATTTTCTTGTTTCACTGGTGTTTTTGTTTGATATTAAAAGTCATAAAACAAATTTCATCTTACATTTTTTATTTTTTTAACCAATTCCTGTACTTTTTTAACTAATTCTGGTTCACTCATTTCTGGATTATTATCGACAACAACTTTAGCTACGTTGATTTTATCAACCTTAAAAACTGATTTTCCAGTTTCCTGAATAGCATTTTCAATGGCATTTCTCAATATATTAGATTCAATTCCTTTTGTAGTCCCATCCTTATTTTTTTGGATTTTTTTAAATATTTCTTGAGGAATTTGAATTTTGGGTTTGAATTCCAATTTTGCATCATTATCAAGAACCATGCATCTATCGTCAAAATTTCCACTTGAAATACTAATATTTTTTTTCTTGTGAAACGCTTTAACAGCATCAGAGAAAACGTCATAATCAATATAGTTTTCAATTTCTCTAAAAGTGGTTAACCAGCAAAACGCACCATTATCCAAAAAATGCTTTTCAATTTCTTTTTTGTTTGAATTATGATTTTCAGATTTTGATTTTCTATCACTATCCAAGACAATACCAAAATTTTGATTTATTTTTTTTATAAATGATAAATCAATCATTTGATTTTTTTCGATTAGATATTTGAATGTACTACCTCCATAAAACATAATTGTATAATCAATACCCCCTCTCAGTTCAGGTGCGATTTTACTAATCCAATATTCGAAATAGGTTTTATCACTTGGTCCTTCAACCCACAATATAAAATTCGCCAATAGTAAATCACTTTGTCTATATCCTAAATTTTTAATAATATTTAATTTATCAAATTCTAAATTTGAATTTTTTATAAGTGAAAATTCTTTTTCTCTTTTTACATGATAGATGGAAGCTTGATCATCATTAATAAATGCATTTGAATGAGTACTAATGAAATATTGATGATTTTCAAAAGATTTCAAGGCACTTAATAATTTTAATTGCCATTCTGGATGTAAATGTGCTTCAGGTTCTTCAATAAAAATTAGCATTTTTTTATCTTTTCTAATAAAAACAGGAAATAAAATCGAAATTAAAGCTTGCAAACCATCACCCAAATTATATATTTCTAGTTGCTCTTCATCACCAATTTTAATATGTAAAACATCGTCTTGGTATTTTGGTATCAACGTAATATTTTCTCCAAATACATATTCCGCCAAGAAATCTTCAAAATCGCCAATTAATTTTCTATCTGAAACGGAACCTAAAAGCAATTTCATCACTTCATCATACATTGTTAATCCCGAAAAGATATTGAGATTGTCATTTTTAATTTCATCAAAATAATCAATTGAACTTCTTAATTTGAAACTATCAAAATTTGAAAAAACTTTTCCTTCTTTATGCTGAATAGGTCTCAGCCCTCTTAATATAGGGATATATAATTTTGATTCACTAGTTGTTTTTGAAGCTAATTGATCATAATACGGTTTTATCGTCTGCATAATTCTTTGAAAATAACTATGAGAAACAGTATTTGATTGATGTCTATTTATTGTGCTAAAATCTGCAGGTGTTAAATGCTCTATTAAATTAATAATTCGCAATATTCTGGCTACTTGCGATGAAACATTAACTACTAATTCAATTTCGTTTAAAATGGCTAATTTATCTTGTTCAACAAAATCACTTTCACTAACTCTTTTTAATGCGCTTTTAGTATGCTGAATTAAATTATTGACTAAAAGTTTCCATTTTTCATCTGCATAGCTTGTGTAGTCAAAATATCTATATTTATCATTATCTGCAAAAAGATATCTTAAAATCCTACTTTTACCAGAGTTATTTCCTCCAATGAAAACATTAATTTTAGCAAGTTCATTGAGGAAAGGTGCGTCATCAAAATGATACTCTTTTAAAATATTATCCTTTAATTCAATACTTTTTATCATTACTTTACCATGTTTATTTTTTAGTTTTGGACATTTTTCTCATCCCTCACTCTCCTTAACAAATTTTATTTCCTCTTCTGTCAACTCATAAAATTTGAAAACAAACTTATCAATTTCTGTTTCTAATTCTGTTGTATCTGCTACTGGATTTTCCTCCTTAATTTTTAAAATTTTGTCTACTAAACTTATTATCTGTTCTTGCTTTTTCAAATCAACAATTTTAATTGGCAAATTCTCAACTGATGATATTCTAACTTGTGGGAAAATATCTCCTCCCTGTGAGTTGGTTTTATGATAATAAAATTTTAAAAGTGAAGAATTAAAAAGACCTAAGACATATTTTGTATTAAATCTTTTATCAAAAACATGTGTGCTATGTAAGGTGTGTTCATAGTACCTATTTTCATTGTCGTATGTTGCGATAATTTCTTTTGCTACAAATCTTGAAAGTATTTTTTCTCTTTGAAATATGTCTTTATTTCTCATTCTTAGACCTGGTCCTTTTCCTCCAACTCTTATCATTTCTTCTTTCATTACTTCTTCTGGGTTATAATTCACCCAAACTTCAGTATCTGTAAGATTATATTTTGAAAGATGTTTTCCAAAAAACAATTTAAAATAATTATCGCCTTTTGATTCATTTACATATAAAATATCTTTTACTCTGCCTGCTATTATTCCATCTTTCACCTCAGCTATTTCTTTTACTTTAAAGGAATTTTCTTCTATTTTCGCTAACAAATTATCTATTTCTGCATTAAATTCAATTCTGAAAATAACTTCTTTATCTTGTAATATTGATTTAATAATAGTTTCGGATGTATTAGTCAGGATTTTATCAATAAATTTAGAAACTTTATATGTTTCTTTTTTATCAAAATAATTTTCAACTATAACACTATCAACTTGTGCATCATCAAAAACTTTGTTATCAATTTTAATTACCGTGACACTTTTTGAGCTTTTACACAAAATTTTTCTTGCGTTCACAAATTGCTTGTTATTTAAGAATTTACCTGGGATAATGAAAGAAAATGCACTCTTCAAATTTTGAATTGATTCAGCCTTTTCAATAAATATGGTATATAAATCAAATCTTCCAACTGCTGTCTCGTATTTTGTTTCATAATGTTTTTTCTGATCAAAATTAATTGCTTCTATTCCAACATAAGGCGGATTCCCAATCACCACATCAAAACCAATAAAATTTCCATTATCATCTAAAACCTCAGGAAACTCAAATCGCCATTCAAAAGAATTGTCGTAGATTTTATTGTTTATACTTTCATCTATTTCTTTTCTTAGTTTCTCTTCTTCCTTTGCCTTTTTTTCATGTTGCTCTTTAGCTTTTTTCTCATTTTCTTCGTTTCCATAAAAAGCACTTGGTTCATGAAAAAGCATCACTGAAGAGCTTAACCCTAGGTCATATTGTATTTTTTTTAGTTTTTGAACTTTTGGGTCAGTTTGGAAGATTTCATTTTTAAAATCTCTTTTAATTTTTTGTATAAAACTTTCCATTTCACGTTTCACCTCCCTTGTTTTCGCATTTCGGTAAGTGTCAACAGCTAAACGGTAACTTTGTATGTTCCACTTACTTTTTTTCAAAGCTTCACTTAAATCAGCGTCCAAATCAAATCGAGAAATGAGAGAGTTACCACACTTAATATTGATGTCAATATTTGGTAAGGTCTCTAATTCAGTTTCACTTTTGTAGTAAGCACTTTTTAATAACTCAATCCACAAGCGTAAACGACAAATTTTAACCGAATTGGGGTTGATATCCACTCCAAAAAGGCAATTTTCTATGATACGTTGTTTTTCATGAAAAAGCGTTTCTTGTATGCGTTGACTTTCTTTGTTTTTAGGATTGTATTCGTATAATTCTCCCTCTTCGTCCGTAACAATTAACTCATCATTTACAACCTCCAACTGGTATTCTTTCAAACGTTTTCCAGTTCGGTCTTGTAATATTTTTAAATCATTTTTTATGGCTAAAACTTCATTTAAGGCAGAAACCAAGAAATGACCAGAACCAACAGCAGGATCACAAATTTTTAAACTATCAACAATTTTATTCGCTTCTGTCCGGTCTTCAATTTTATCGTACAAATCCTCAAATTGCTCAACATTCCAGCCCTTTGTTTCATTAAACTTTTGTACAACAGCCTTTCGGATGGTCTCCCGGCACATATACATCGTGATAAAACCAGGAGTAAAAAATGAACCGTCTTTATAACCATTAATTTTTTCAAATATCAGTCCAAGTACAGAAGCATTAATTAAGGTTTTATTATCTTCCTGTATTTCTTCAGAACCTTCACTGCTAAAGTCATAAGCACTCAAAAATTCATACAAGTAGGCAAGTGCATTAATTTCGCCGCTTTTTTTCTTGCCATTCTCATCCTTTAAAACAGTTGAAGAGTAAACAGGAATTGTATTGTCGTCTCTTAAATTGCTAATAAAAATAGTACCGTGTTCAATTCCGGTTGGTTCAAATAAGGAACTATTCAAATAAGGAACTTTCTCAAATGGACTTTTAACATCTTTATTTCTATCCTCATGCTTTTTTGCCAACACTTGAAAAAATAAACTGTTTAAGTCGTCATAGTCATGTAACTTTTCGATATTTAAAAAGGAGTACGTTTTATCTCCTTTGTGGTAAGTAATTAATTGAGCTTCGAGTAGTTTCAAAAATAAAATCCGATTTACCCAAGTAATAACTAATTCCAAACCAACATTAAACAATCGTTCGTCATGGCTATCTCCAAAATGTGAGGGGTTATTCAATTGACCTATCTTATCTAAACTATCTAGTTGAATAATAGCATTTTCAATTAAGGAACCTGTATTTTGGTCATTTTTCGGCAAACGTTCAATGATCTTTTTACCTCCTACTTTATTTTCAGTCAGACCAATAATGTGAAGTAATTCGCCATAAAATCGCTTATCCAACGTATTACTGTCATTTGCAAAAGGGAGTTTTAGTAGATGTTCCGGAGACAATAATTTGAATAAAGCAATCAATTGTCTATCATCTAGCTTGTCATTATTTCGTAGCGGTTTGTCATAATCCCGAATATCAAAATGCGTAAATTCAATATCTTGTTTTAAACCTGCAATAAATGGTTCCGCAATTTCCTTGTAGAAAAAATCGGTCGTTTTTCCGGTCAAAGTTCCATTTTCAAAATCAGTAAATTGCTTTACAAAAGTCTTATTTTGAGCAAATATTTTTTCAAAAAAGTTCGCATCGAAAATAAACCATTCATTGATATTTGTCGCAATTAAGTATTTTATTTCAAGGTTTTTGAGTGTAATTCGTTCACGAAGAAAATACAATACCAATTCTTGAAAAGCTTTAACATTGATTTTACTTTTTGTGAGCATTTCTGCTTTATTCGTAGGCTTCTTTGCTTCAATAATTACACCAACAGAACTTTTGGCATCTGCTCCATTATGTATCACCAAATCATTACGTCCTTTGGTATTGACAAAATGCATCGGTTCGTAATAAGTTTTCTTCAAAAAATCAATGACTAAATTTTTATGAAACTCTTCCGATTCCTTGTCATTCGTTCGATCAAGTAATTGAATTAAATTGAATTTAAAACCCTCAATTTCAGAACGATTTGGCTTTATTTTTAAGTAAGCTTTGTTGAGTGTGATACGTGGTTTAAGTTCTTTGAGTTCCATTTAATATTTTTGAAAACGAGTAAAATAATTGTAAAAACAAAAATAACATTAAAAAGCAATAAATTTTTGGAATGACTTAGAAAGAAATGAACTTTTTTTATTTGATAAAAAAATTAGTTAGATTTTTTAATTCAAAATCTATTAAAAATTATCTTTATAAGAAAAAGTGGACAAACAGATAATGATACTTTATTGTACATAACAATCTAGTGTAAAGAAATTCAGCACATTTTCTTTAATTCCTTCTTTAATTATAATTAAAAGTAAATTAATACTTTCATATAAACAAATAGTCAATCGAAGTTATAAAAAGATTCAAGATTCAATAATACCTGATCCGATTAATTCCTCATCTAAATAAAAACAAGCAAATTGACCAGGACTAACTCCTTTTTGTTTTTCTTTAAATAAAACGTATAAAAAATCAGAATTTAAAAAAAGAGTAGCTTTTTGTAAAGCTTGTCTATATCGTATTCTACAGTACACTTCTAAAGTTTCATTTTCTTTTATTGTATTATCAGGAATTATCCAATGGACATCGTTCTTTTTAATTCTTAAAGCCCATTTATTCAATGCTGGATGATTTTCTCCTTGTCCACTATAAACAATATTTTGATTAATATCTGTCTCAATAACAAAAGAGGGTAGAGGTCTTCCCCCAATATGCAGACCTTTCCTTTGTCCAATGGTATAAAAATGAGCTCCTTGATGTTGTGTTACTTCAATTCCATCGTTTTCAACAAATTGAAATCTATTGGAAAGTTTATGTACATTGGATAAATCAACTGGAATTTGAGAGTATGCCAATAAAAGATTATGGTCAGAGGGGATTTCAATAACTTTTCCCACTTTTATTTTTAGTTTTTGTTGCAAAAATAGTGGCAAACTAATCTTTCCAACAAAACATAATCCTTGTGAATCTTTTTTTTGTGCTGTCACCAAATTTTCTTTTTCAGCAATCGCTCGAACTTCATTTTTTTGTAGTTCACCAATAGGGAATAACGCTTTGGAGAGTTGGTATTGATTTAGTTGACACAAAAAATAGGATTGATCTTTATTTTTATCTAATCCACTAAAAAGATGAAAAAATCCATGTGAATCAACTTTTTTTCTACAATAATGCCCGGTTGCAACAAATTCAGCACCTAAATTTTTGGCTGCTTTTAAAAAAACATCAAATTTAATTTCTCTATTACACAAAACATCAGGATTAGGTGTTCTACCTGCTTGATATTCAGCAAACATATAGTCAACAATTCTATTTTTATAATCTGTGCTTAAGTCTATTACATGGAAAGGAATTTCCAATTGCTCTGCTACCAACATTGCATCGTTAGAGTCTTCAATCCATGGACATTCGTCAGACAATGTAACACTTTCGTCATGCCAATTTTTCATAAACATTCCAACCACTTCGTAACCTTGTTCTTTTAAAAGGTAGGCGGCTACAGATGAATCCACACCTCCTGACATTCCAACAACCACTCTTTGTTTCATTGATGCAAAGTTAAGCATAACAAAAAATTTGAGTTATATAAAAATAAAAAAAGGGTAAAACTTTCGCTTTACCCCTTTAATATTAACCTGTAGATGTTAATATATCGATCCTATCTCCTTTAACGGCAGATTTAAAAAAAGGTTACAAAAAAAAAATGAGTTTTTGTTATTTCATGTAAATTAACTATATTCGCACCCTTAAATAAAATTTTTTAGATAAAAGTGTATGGCAATAATTGGTAAAATCAGAGAAAAATCAGGATTATTATTGATTGTAGTAGGTGTAGCTATGTTAGCTTTCATAATGGGTGGATGGGATTCTATGTTTGGATCTTATTCTGACACCTTAGGAATAGGAACCGTTTATGGTGAAAAAGTTGATGAAAATAAGTATAGAGCTGCCGTTGACAATAGTATGATGATGGATCAGCAACAAGCACAACAGCAACAAAAAGAATATACTCAACGTGATCAAGACAATTCGGCTGACAGAGCCTGGAGCATGATTACGGAAGGAATCTATTTACAAAAAGAATTTGATGCTTTAGGTATCGATTGTAGTGACAAAGAACTTGAATCCTATTTATATGGATTAGATGGGTTTTCTGTATTACCAGATTTAGCTCAAAATTTTATTGATTCATTAACTGGTCAATTTAGTCCACGTTTACTTGAAAAAAGAATAGAAGAAATGGAAAACTCAAGTGATCCAAAAACTTCTCAATCTTGGGCAAACAATAAACTACAGTTAAAAGAATCAAGAAAAAACGAAAAATATTTTCAATTACTTTCTCAAGGTCTATATGTAACAGAACTTGAAGCTAAAAACGAATATCTTGCTCAAAAAGAAATGAAAAATATCTCATTTGTTGTAAAAAGATATTCAGAAATTCCTGATAATGAAATAAAAGTGAACGATGAAATGGTCAAAAAGTTTTATGAGGAACATAAAAATGAAAAAAAATATGAATCAACAGCTGGTCGTGATGTGAAGTTTTTTGACATCCTGATACAACCAAGCAAAAAAGACAGTACGAATTTTAATCTGTTAATGGCTAAATTAAAAAATGAATTTGTTAATACCAAAGAAGACAGTTTGTTTGTTTTATCGAATAGTGATTTTAAATTTTTTAGTTCTCAAAAAGGATTGGCATTTAGACCTGAAAATGACCCTAAAGCAAAAAAAGGTTTAACAATTCCATTAGCTATGGATACTGTATTTAAAATGGCAAATATTGGTGATATCATTGGTCCATATGACGACAAAGGAAAAACACGTATGGCTAAAGTATTGGATTTCAATACAAAATTATGTAAAGTTCGTCATATCTTATTGTCTGTTCCAAAAGACGATAAAGTTAAGATGACTGAAGCTCAAAAATTAGCTGATAGTTTGATGAAATCATTAAATAAAGACAACTTTGAAGAATATGTAAAAAAATATTCAAAAGATCCAGGTTCTGTTGACAAAGGAGGTGTATATGAGGATTTTATAGATGGTGAAATGGTTCCTGAATTTTCAAAATTTTCAACTACAGAACCGATAGGAAAAATTGGATCAGTTCAAACTGATTTTGGAGTACATATCATCGAAGTATTAGATAGAAAAGAAGTTAAATTCCCATTGTTAGCAGTTATTGAAAAAACAATTACTGCAAGTCAAGAAACCGAAACAATGATTAGTGATAAAGCACATGAATTGTTGTACAAATTAGATGAAAAGATTTCAAGAAAATCATCTGTTATGGAAAAATTAGCTCTTTTTGATACACTTGCTAAAAAAGAAGGATTTTTTGTACGACCAGCTCGAATTTTTGAAGAAAATCCAAAATTAAATGGTTTTGAAACCAAATTTGCTGAAGACAAAATTTTCAAATTAGCTTACGATGAGAATGCTGAAATTGGTACTCTTTGTTCGGCACCAATTAAAGATCAAAAAAGATTTATTATAGCAATGGTGAGTTCTATTCGTGAAAAAGGTGTTCCAAAATATGAAGATGTTTACGATAGAATGAAAGCAGAAGTAGTAAAAGAAAGAAAAGCTAAACGTTTCATTACAATGATGCTAAATGAAAGAAATTTAGATAAACTTTCTAAACGATTGAATACAACAGTAAATAAAGCAGAAGTCACTTTTGCTAACCCTCAAATTCCAAACGGAGGCTACGAACCAGAAATAGTAGGTTCTTTGTTTTCAGGTTTGAAAAATGGTCAAGTTACTATTCCTTTAAAAGGTGAACAAGGAGTATATGTTATTCAATTAACTAAATCGGTGAAAGCTCCAGTGGCTTCAAACTATAATGTAGAAAAAGAACAACTACTAAATAGCATAAAAGCACAAAATGATAATAATGCAAAACAAGCATTAAAAAAATTAGCTGAAGTTGTTGATAATAGAAGATTTGCTTATTTAGGAATAAAAAGAGAATTGTAAAAATTCTATTTTTCAATTTCAATTTTCATGACTATATTATCGTTTTTTGTAAAACATTTTATAAAATAAACTCCATTTCTTATATTAGAAGTGTTTATTGTGTAATTGTATTCATGGATTTTTTCACTAAAAATCAAATTCCCTAAACAATCAACAATATCAATTCCGAAAAGTTCCTCTTCACTTTCAACCAAAATTAAATTGTAAGATGGGTTTGGTGAAATAATAATTTTTGTTTCTAACGAGTTTTCTATAATATTTGCAACACAATTACCTTGATAATATAAATAATGCGACATGACATTAGAATAGGCGAACAAACTTACATTTGGCAGTAAAGTGTTGGTAAATGAAAATTCACAAGTTGCTCCAATTTCATTTGGACATCTAATTTCACCCAAAAAATTATTTGCTTCTTCATAATATAAGTAAATTATATTATTTGGTGCAAGAAATAATTCACAATTAGTATTTGCAAGATATGTTTTACTTTCCAAAAAATTGGTTTGATTTAAATCGCATTGATAGAGTTTTGAATCTTCAATTCCGTAAAGTTTTGTTCCATCAGGTGAAAAAGTAAGTGAATTTAAAGCACCAGTGTTGGTTATAAATTCAATTTCTCCAGTATTAGGGTTAAAATGATATATTTTATTATTGTCCGTACATAGAAACAATCGATTAGGAGAAATAGTTATCCTTCCTTTATCTTTTACTAAAGTTTTAAAACCTTCAATTCCATTTTCTGTTATCAATAAACGATAAAGTGAGTCAATTGTATATGAAAACAACCAATAATCTGTATTATTTCCATGTAAAATAGCTGTAACTGGTTCATAACTTGTAGAATGCATATCAGCAACAGAATAGGGAATAAGAGGAGTGTTTTTTTGAATTACTTTGCCTAATCCATTGTTTTCATTCATATCAATAATAGAATAATTTAAATAAGAATTATATTGGTTATTTGAAAATGAACTTTCTATACAGTCTTTAGTAAACAAATAATATAAACCGACGTTGGATTTTTTTAAACTTGATGGAAAAGGCACAATAATAGCTCCTTGAAAAGAACTGGTACAACCACTTGAATCGGTTCCAAGTACTCCATTCTCCATTATTTGATTATTTTTATTCCAAATTCCACCAAAAATATTTGATGTAGGGCTTTTTCCACCATTGGAGTAAAATAGAATTTCTCCATTTTGTGAACAAATTGAGGTAGCACACTCTAAAGTGTTCATTTCAAGCGGATAAACTACTGAAGGAGGAATGCTTTTAAAATCAATTAATGCATTTCCAAAAAATAAAGTACTGGCTTCATTCTGACAAAATAAAACGAATGGAAAAAATAGGAAAAAAACACATTTCATAAGCAATAAATTTAACCCTATATTTAGAAATGTCTAAAAAAAACTAAAGACCAAAATGTTTTTCTGCTTCTTCACAAATGTAATTTCCTATTGATAATGAAGCAGTTGCAGCAGGGGAGGGGGCGTTGAGTACATGAATAGAATTTCCTTGATATTCGATACGAAAATCATCTCTTGTATCTCCATCTTCTCTTAATAAAAGTGCTCTAACACCTGCTCTTCCTGGTTTGATGTCTTCCATTGTTAAATCGGGGATAAGTCCTTGTAAGGTTTTTAAAAATAATTTTTTTGAAAAAGCCCTTCTGTACTCATCAATACCAAACTTCATGTTTTTGAAGAACAATTTCCAAGTGCCTTTATAAGTCAAAGCGTCCCAAGTATCTGTGAAAGAAAAATCTGTTTTTTTATAACCCTCTCTTTTAAAAGTGAATACTGCATTTGGTCCACATTCGATGTCGCCATTGGTCATTCTAGTAAAATGAACACCTAAAAACGGAAAATCTGGGTTTGGAACAGGATAAATTAAGTTTTTAACCTTATGTTTGGCTTGATCTGTCAATTCGTAATAATCACCTCTAAAACCAACTACTTTTTCTTTTAGTTGAATACCGTCTTTTTTTGCTAAACGATCGGCTTGTAAACCAGCACAAAAAATAAGGTATTTAGCTTCAATAGTACTTTTATTGGTTTTAATTAATGAAAAAACTTTATCTTTTGAAATACTTAAAACTTCATGTTCTAATAAAAGTTTACTCTCTGTATTAGTATTTAAAGCCAATTCAACCATTTTTTCGGTAGCAGCTCTAAAATCAATAATTCCAGTTTCTGGAACCCAAATTCCTGCAATTCCTTTTACAAAAGGCTCAAGTTCTTGAATTTGATAAGAATCAATTTTTTTAATTCCTTCAATTCCATTTGCAATTCCATTTTGGATTATTTTTTCCATGAATGGTAACTCGTTTTCATTGGTAGCGACAACAACTTTTCCGCATACTTCGTGGGCTATATTATTTTCTTTTGCAAAGGCAACTATTTCTTTTCGTCCTTCGACACAATTTTTAGCTTTTAATGAACCAGGAGTATAATATAAACCAGAATGCAAAACTCCAGAATTGTTTCCTGTTTGGTGATCTGCTAAATGTTTTTCTTTTTCAATTAAAACTATGTTTAATTTTGGATATTTTTTTTGTAATTTATAAAAGGTTGCTGCACCAACAATTCCACCTCCAATTATTGCAATGTCGTATTTCATATGGTAAAATTAATCAACTTTTAAACTTTTGTTTTTAAAATCTGCAAAAACTTTTAAATATTTAGCACCAACGAAAATTATATGAGAAGAATAATACATCCAAATTAGAATAATAAATATACTTCCAGCTACTCCACCATTTCTAGCGAAAAAATAATGACTGATATAATACTTGATTCCTAATTGTCCGAAATATAAAAAAATTGAAGTGAATACAGAAGCTCTTAATGCAAAAGTCCAAGGAACTTTAGCATCGTGTAAATATTTGAATATCAATAAAAAAATAATAATATTTGATGTGATGGAAATGCTGTGTTCAATTATTACATACAATATTTGTTGAAACTCATTGAAATCTGAAAAAATAATTTTTCCAATTGAAATCATGACTGTTTGAACGAAATAAGTTAAAATCACCACCAATCCAAAAAAACTCATCAACGAGACAGAAATTAAACGTGCTTTTAATCCGGCTAAAAAAGCTTTTTTTTTCGATTCAAATTCTTTTGTAATATCTAGAAATTCGTTAATACTGAATCTTAAAGTATTAAACAATGCAGAAACAGAAAATAGCAACATAATTAACCCAAAAATTTCCAAAATAATATTCCCTTTTTCAAAATCAATTTCATCTAAAAAAGACATAATACCACTAACATCTTCAATACCAACATTTTCTTTTAAAAAATTTTGAATGATGTTGAGCATAGATTGCTGTCCAATAATTTTACCAAATGAAACAAAACTTAAATAAATTACTGGTACAATCGTTAAAACAGTATAATAGGAAAAAGCAGCACAATGAACAAAACTATTCTCTTTAAAAAATTCTATAAAGGTTTGTTTTAATACTGGAAATTTGAATTTATTCCAATTTTTTTTCATTTGATGCAGTTACAAATATTTTTTCTAAAATTACATCATTTTTTTGTAATAAATAAATAGGAGTCTTCTTGTATGAATATTCATATAATTCAAAGATACCATAAAAATGTTTCCTCTTAAATTGAATTTCTATAGATATAGCATTCTTATTTTCCTCTATTTCATACTGTTGCGGTCTGAATAGAAGTTTTTCCCTATTTATTTTTATCTCATTAATCTTTCCAAAAAAAACAGCTTCATAAAAAGAAAAAGGAAAAAAATAAACTTCTTTTGGTTGTGCAAATCTTTGCATTTTCCCCTTCTCCAAAAATACAATATGATCACTTATATTCAAAGCTTCTTGTCCGTTGTGAGTAACCATAATTATTGCTGTTTTTTGCCTTTTCTTTAATAAAATAAGGTAATTCATAACTTTGTCTTTAAGATGAACATCCATATTTGAAAATGGTTCGTCTAAAAGCAAAACTGAAGGTTCTTTTGCTAAAGCTACTGCAAAAGCAAGTCGCTGCTGTTCTCCACCTGACAAATGAATGGCTTTTTCTTTTTTTAAATGATTTAACTCAAATAATGTCAACAATTCATTGACCCATTCTTGTTGAATAGGAGTTGGTAGTAGAGAACACGCATTTTTTAAATTTTCTTCCACAAGATGATAGTTGTCTAATGCAAAATCTTGATTCATTAATACAACATCTTTATAACCAGGAATCAATCCTTGATCAGAAAAATTTTGTTTTTGATGATTAAGTACTATTGTTCCTTGAGACTGTGGGATTAAACCTGCTAAACAATGTAAAAGTGTACTTTTTCCAACTCCACTTTTTCCAACTACACATAATAATTTTCCTTTGTTTACTGAGAATGAAATATCATTTATAATTGGTCTATTTCTTTCAACGCTTAGATTAGTTACTTTAAACATAAAATATATTTTGCTTAAAATCTATATTTAGAACCTAAACCGATGATATATAAATCACTAGGAACAGAGGAAGAACGGTCAAAATGAATACCATAATATAATTCCGATGAAATATATTTGTTCCATGTTTTATTTAAAGAAATTATAGTTCGGTATTCATTTAAATCATAAGCTTTTTCTAAAAAAAATTCTCCAGAAAGACCTAAATCGAAATAGAATAAATCGTAAGAAAACTCTAATCTATGCCTTGAAGTTAGAACTGATTTTCGTCTGAAATTGTCTAATGGATATTCACTTGAATATTGAATTCTTTCTCTTAATGAAAGTGAAAAATTTTGAATTTTTTTTCTGTAAATAATATCCAACATAAATCGATGCCTATAATTAATTGAATTATCGAATTTAAATTTTTCACTGAAACGATAGCTTGTGTTAAATTTCCAATCTTTTTTTTTAAAACAATAAGTTAGCTGAGAAAAATGTGTTGTTAATTGACTTAAATTTTCATTTAATCTTAAATTCTGTGAAAATAGAATAGAATGTTGTGTGTTTATTTTTTTTTCTAAGTCCAATTCCATCCATAATGCCAAATCTTTAAATTGACTTATTGAATAAAAAGGATAGATAAAAATTAAATATAATACAAACCTATTCATTATAATGAACTGTAAGTAAAGCTGTATCTCTAAGGAAATCAATTCTATCTACAACAATTCGAGTAATTTTTAATCCTGTTCTATTTTCTAAATCTAATTTCAACTCATTATATTTGTCAGGTTTAATTAACTCAATATTTTCGTATTGAATCACTTTTGTAAACTCTTTCTTAATTAACAGATTGCTTTCCAAAACATAGGTAAAAATGATGATAAGTGCATTAAGAATTGTAATTTCAATCAATGTACCCATTCCAATAGCTGTGATAAGACCTAAAGCAATGACTAAAAAAAGATATGTCATGTCTTTCATAGACAAACCTTCCGTTCTATAACGAAGCATTGAAAAAACCGCAAACAAACCAAAAGCAGCTCCCATACTCATTTCAACGTTTTTCATCAAATACGTGATAAAAAATATTATAATATTGAAAATAATAAACGTAAAGAAAAATTCTCTGTTTTTATAGATTGGGTAATAGATTAATCTAATTAATACTAAACAACTAACTATGTCAATTAGTAAACGTAGATAAAACTCGCTATTTCCTGTAAACTGAACAGCCATAAAAGATAAATTAAGCATATTGCAATTGTTTTTTTGTAAATTTTTGAATTTGGTGAATATAAGGTTTAAAATTATTATGAATTAGATTTTTGTATAAAAAACATATTCCAAGACAATACTTGCTAATTGAACCTGGACGTATATGTTTTTTATGCATTATTCTTTTAAACACAGAGTTAATTTGTTTATCTTGTTTAACCTCTGCTAAAACTATATTTTCTAATTTAAATGTTTCATTTTGATTGAGAAATTCGATGTCCATATCAATAGTCACCCTTTCATTTTCAGTATTATTCACAAGAGTTATTCTTTTATAATTAACCCATATTTTTTCTTCAATATCTATGTTCTTAAATGTAGATTTCTCATTTAAAAAAATATTCGTATTTTCATTTAATAAGTATTCACTATGATTTTCTTTAATTCTACTTTTTTTGGTTCTTCCTTTATTATCTTTATATTTTACTTCAAAAAAAGTCAATTTACTTTCGATATAAGAACGAAAACGAAACTTGAAACGACTTGTTTTACCTCTATGATGGTTGTAAAACAATTTAAAATCAGGAGTATCAAAATAAAGAGAATGGTATTGAAATGCTCTAATTTGGTTTATTTCAAGGACAGAATAATCTTCTTTTAAATCATTAAGAATTTCACTTAAAGTAATCTGATTAAAAATAAATTTAGTATCAACACGATCCATGAGTGCCACATTATCCATTTGCTCCAAACTAATGGGATTAAACTCGTTTAATAAATCTAAATTTATAGTCATTGATAAGTGTAAATTCTTTGTTCTAATATTTCATTTAAAGCGTTATATGTTATCCGTTTTATTTTAAGACCATGTTTGTCGTACTCATAGATGATTTTTTCAATTAAATCATTTTTTTTATTAAAAATTTTTTCTTCAATTTTTTCACCAAATGCATTGTAGGCGTATTGTTCTATTTTTTCTATCTCTTTTTCTTTAAAATAAGTAATTTGTATAAGGAAATCATTTTTATATTGATAAATTTCTTTGGCTTTAATTTCATTATTTTCTTTATATTCTGTTTTTTCTATGATATTACCATTTTTATCATAAATCCATTCATCTTTACTTTTCCATTTACCATTTTTATCATAATCTTCTTCTAAAATTAATTCACCTTTTTTATTAAATTTCTTTATATTAACAATTTGCCTTCCTGAATCAGTAATTTTTTCAGTTTGAATTGATGTGATATTATTTCTAATCAACTTTTTTTTCGACTGAGCAAAAAACAAATTTGAAAGAATTAAAATAAAAAGAATAGGAAAGATTCTAATCATAAACTATAAGTGTATCTAAAGATAAAACTTGTTTTTTTGTTGTCAAATCAACCTCTTTTAAAACAACCATTGTTTCTTCAGGTTTTATGTTGTCTGTATCTTCTGGATCTTTAGAAAAGCAATACACTTTATATTTTCCTTTTCTAAGGTATTTAAACTCAAATCTTCCGTCGTAACTAGTTTTGATACGATCTCCATAACTGATTTCATCTCCATAAATGATATATACATAAATATCGTATCCAGGTCCTTCTTTTTGTAGGGTACTAAAACTTGAATTGTATTCTTTAAGCCATACAAAACCTTGAATTGACGCCTTGCCACCCGTCCCTTCTTCTTTTTTGCAAGATAAGAGAAAAACTGATAATAAGACGATAACGATTTGAATTTTCATAATTTATATAAACCAAGTATTAAGAAAATATTAATAAATTTTTAACAAACTTAAACATTTTTTTTAAAAAACAAGAACTCTTACCTTTATATTATTGGATTTTTATGAAATCTAATCTGAAGAAGATTTTATTTGTTCATCTATTTTTAGTTTTTTAATCTTAATCTGAAATATACCAAAAATAATTGTCATTATCGGACTAATTAAATTGAAAAAACAATACATCCAATAACTTCCAGTAGCAACGCCTAAAACTGAAGCCTGTGTTGCTCCACAAGTATTCCATGGGAATAATACTGAAGTAACGGTACCAGAATCTTCTAAAGTTCTACTTAAATTCTCAGGTGCTAATCCTCTCTTATTAAATGTTTTTGCAAACATTTTACCAGGAACCACAATTGCTAAATATTGATCTGATGCAGTTGCATTAAAGAAAATACAAGTTAAAGCAGTACTAGAAATTAAAGAACCTGTTGATTTAGCTTTTTTAACAATAGTATCAGTAATTTTTTGTAACATACCACTAGCTTCCATAATTCCACCAAAAGTCATTGCACATACAATTAACCAAATTGTATTAAGCATGCCATGCATACCTTTTGTTGTTAATAAATCATTTATGGTAGCGTTTCCTGTATCTATTGATGTTTTGAAAGACATACTTTGAAAAAAAGTAGAATAGGACGCTTTAAAATAATTGTTTGAAATTCCTGATATTTCTTTTATAATCGGAGCTTGAAATATTATTGCGAATAAAGCCCCTAATAAACTGCCAATTAATAATGCAGGTAGGGCATCTACTTTTTTAACTATTAATACAATAACTACTATTGGTACTAAAAAAAGAATAGGTGAAATAAAAAATTTGTTTTCAATTGCATGTAGCAAGTTATCAACACCGCTTTTTGATACATGAAAATTAGTTGAAAGACCAATTACAGTAAAAATTATTAAAGTAATTGCTAACGTTGGAATTGTAGTTAAAGTCATATACCTTATATGAGTAAACAAGTCTGTTCCAGCCATTGCAGGAGCTAAATTGGTTGTGTCAGAAAGTGGAGAAATTTTATCTCCAAAATAAGCACCAGAAATTATTGCACCAGCGGTTATCCCTTCGTTTATTCCTAAAGCATTTCCAACTCCAAGTAATGCAACGCCAACTGTTGCGACTGTACTCCAAGAACTACCAGTGGCTAATGAAATTAAGGAACAAATAACACAGGAAGCTACTAGAAAATAGGAGGGATGTAATATTTTTAAACCATAATAAATCATTGTAGGAACAATTCCTGAAACCATCCAAGTTCCTGCCAAAGCTCCAATTATGAGCAAAATAAGTATTGCACTCATTGAGGAATGAATACTTTGCAAAATTCCTTCTTGTAATTTATGCCACGAAAATCCAAGAGACCAAGCAATTAAACCTGCAACTCCAGCCGAAAGTAATAAAGCAATTTGATTTGGTCCCCCTAAGGCATCAGGAAAAACAAATACATTTACACTTAAAAAAATTACTAATATCAAAATGGGAAGAAAAGCTAACCATAAAGGGATTTCTCTAAATTTTCTGTTTAAATTCACTATCTATAATATTATAAATTATTTCGACTCTTCTTCAGATTTATCCTTATCTGAATTATTTACTTTATTATCATTAGATTCATTTCCTTTTAAATAAGTTGGTAAATTTAAACCAGCCATATTAAACAAATCATTTAAAGGAGGAACTGTTTTCATTAAATTAGAAACAAAATTAGATGTTGAAGATCCATTATTCTCGTTATTATTTCCTGAATCCCAAACTGTTATTTTATCAATTTTAATGTTTTTAACTGCTTCAACTTGAGTTTTAACTAATTCGGGTAATTTTTCGATTAATAACAATTGAAAAGCTTTTGTAGGATCACCACCAGCTGCTTTGACAACTTGTTCGTACCCTTCCGCTTGTTTAGTTAAAATTTCATACAAACCTTTTGCTTCAGCTTCCATCTTAGCATATATTGCATCAGCTTCGCCTTTTGCATTTTCTCTAATTCTTTCAGCTTCTGCCTGAGCATCAATTATTTGTCTTTTTTTAGCTATTTCAGCTGGAACGATAATATTTGCAATCTGTGATGAACGTTCTCTTTCTTGTCGAGCAGTTTCTGCTTTTTGTTCTGCAAGATATGCTTCTTCCAATGCTCTAGCTTGTTGAACTTTTTCAGCTGTAATAGCAATTCTTAATGATTCTGCTTCTTTTTCTCTTCTTAAAGCATCGGAATTTGCAATGTCTATCTTTGCTTCATTTTCACCTTTAACGGCCAGCGCATTAGCTTCTGAGGTTTTTATTCTTCTATCTCTTTCGGCTTCTGCTTTACCAATATTTTCATCTTTTGCTGCTTCAGCTATACTTATTTCTTTGTCTTTTTGAGTAATAGCTATTTTAACGTCTCTATCTCGATGGGTTTCTGCGATTTGTACATCTTTTTCACGGTCAGCCATTGCCTTGCCCGTCTCTCCAATTTTTTCTTGTTCAGCTACGCTAATCTTTGCCTCATTTATTGCTTTGGCAGCTGCTTCTTTTCCTAAAGCTTCTATATACCCTGATTCGTCTCTAATATCAGTAACATTTACATTAATAAGTTTTAAACCAATTTTTTTTAATTCAGTATCTACATTTTTGGATATATTATCTAAAAATTTATCTCTATCAGAATTAATTTCCTCAATTGTCATAGTCGCTATTACTAATCTTAACTGACCAAAAAGAATATCCTTTGCCAATTCCTGTATTTGCTCTTGTGTTAATCCTAATAATCGTTCAGCAGCATTTCCCATACTTTCTTGATCAGTAGAAATTGCAATTGTGAAACGACAAGGTACATCAATTCGTATATTTTGTCTAGATAATGCATTGGTTAAGTTAGCTTCAATAGAAATTGGTTTTAAATCTAAATAGGCAAAATCCTGAATTACAGGCCAAATAAACGCACCACCTCCATGAATACATTTAGCTGATGCACCACCTGTTTTTCCATAAACAACTAAAATTTTATCGGAGGGACATCTTTTGTAGCGAGAAATCATCGCAGTAATTAAAACAAAAGCAACAACTACTGCAACAACTATAATTGTAACAGGTGATACTACAGCACTTGAATTTTCTAATAAAATCATATCAATAATTATTAAATTTTTTCAACTAATACTAACTGATTATCAAGTATTTCAATAATCCTAACTAAACTTCCACTTTCAGCACCGTCACCGTTTGTTATAGCAGATAATTCTTGAATGGTGTGATTTACTGAAACTTGAATTTTACCTACTCCTGATTTTTTTTCAGGTATTTTAATATATACTGTTGCTGTCTTTTGAAGACATTGATTAATCTGAAATGTATTGTCTTCTCCTAATTTCATTATAGCTTTTAAAAGAAAGAAAAATAAAGCAATAAAACTCAAGCCGACAATCAAGGATAAAAGAATTAAAACAACAGAAGAGCTGATATAGTGATAAAATGAAATTCCAGTCCAAGAAAAACCAAGTAGAAAATGAGTTAAATTTCTTAAAGAAAATAATTGAAAGGGAGCGTGACCAATATCAAAATCTCCATCAAAATCTGGTACATTACCATCGCTTGCATCACTTCCTAAAAAAGTCATAATGGTTTGAATTATAAAAAATAAACTACTTGGAAGAGCAATGAACCAAAAAGTTCTTTCCAATACATCCATTTGATCAAAAAAATCCATTTACAATAAAAAATTTCGTCTAATATAAATATATTTTAAAAAATAATCATGAAAAAAGAAAATTTTTAATAATTTGTTTTCCATTTTCAGTCATTATTGATTCAGGATGAAATTGTACTCCCCAAATTGGATATTTTTTATTTTTGATGGACATATTGATGTTCTCCTTATTTTTAGACGTAATAAACCATTCGTTTTCAATATCATCGTTAACTGCCCAACTGTGATAAAGTCCAACATTTAATGATTTCGGTAAATCTTTAAATAAAATATCACTTTTTTCTAATATAAAAATAGGTTCTTGTATTCCATGTTTAACCTTTTTTAAATTAAAAAGTGAATTTTTATGAGTAAAAAAAGCCAACGCTTGCATTCCTAAGCAAATTCCTAATATTTTAATTTGAGTGAAATGATTTTCAATAAAATTCATTAGATTTCCAGATTCGGAGGGCAAACCAGGACCAGGAGATATAATTATTGCATCATAGTCGTAAAATTTATTTTCAATTTCATCGTTTTTAATAACGGTAATATTTTCAGTAAAAGAATATAAATAATGTACAATATTATAAGTAAATGAGTCATAATTGTCTATTAAAAGTACTTTCATTTGCACAAATTTTGATTAAAACAATACAATATTACTTTATTAAAATTGAGTTAAAATTAGTAAACTTGCAGAAAATTTATAATTATAATGAAAAAAGCAATTCAAATTCCAAATGCACCTGCACCAATTGGACCATATAGCCAAGCTATTTTAATAAAAGACACATTATTTGTTAGTGGTCAAATTCCTCTCAATCCTGAAAATGGTCAGTTGGTAATTGATTCAATAGAAAAGAGTTGTACTCAAGTGATGAATAATATCGGAAAATTATTGGTGGAAGCAGAAATGGACTATACTCATATTGTTAAATGTAGTATTTTCTTAAAAGATTTAAATGATTTCGCAAAAGTTAATGAAATTTATGGTTCTTATTTTAAGGTAGTTCCTCCTGCCAGAGAGACGGTTCAGGTTAGTCGTTTGCCTTTAGATGTTCCAATCGAAATTTCTTGTATTGCAATTAAATAATTGAAATTGGATTTAACTATTGTCATTGTTAATTATAATGTTTCCTATTTTTTAGAGCAATGTTTAAACTCTGTTATTAAAGCATTAAAAAATATTGAAGGAGAGGTTTTTGTTGTAGATAATAATTCTATTGACAATTCAGTAACAATGGTTAAAGAAAAGTTTAAGCTTTGTAATTTAATTGAAAACAAAGAAAACGTTGGATTTTCACGTGCAAATAATCAAGCCATAATTAATGCAAAAGGGAAATATATTCTTTTATTAAATCCCGATACCATAGTTGAAGAAAATACTTTTAGCATAATTGTGAAGTTTATGGAACTAAATCCAAATGCTGGTGGTTTAGGTGTTCGGATGTTAGATGGAAAAGGAAAGTTTTTACCTGAATCTAAAAGAGGTTTGCCAACTCCAATGGTTGCTTTTTATAAAATATTTGGTTTCTCTAGATTGTTTCCTAAAACGAAAAGGTTTGGTCAATATCATCTTAGTTTTTTGTCTGAATTTGAAACTCATAAAGTGGATGTTTTAAGTGGTGCCTTTATGCTAATTAGAAAAAGTGTACTGGATACAATTGGATTGTTAGATGAAAGTTTTTTTATGTATGGGGAAGATATAGATCTTTCTTACCGTATTAAAAAAGCTGGTTATGATAATTATTACTTACCAGAAACAAGTATTATTCACTATAAAGGTGAAAGCACTAAAAAAAGTTCGATAAACTACGTTTTTGTTTTTTACAGAGCAATGATTATTTTTGCTCAAAAACATTTTCAAAAAAAAAATGCAGGATTATTTTCATTTTTTATCCATATTGCAATTTATTTTCGAGCAACTTTGGCCATTTTAAATCGATTTATCAAAAAAACTTTTTTAATTGCTAGCGATTATTTTCTTTTATTTATTTCTTTGACCTTATTGTGCAACTATTGGCAATATCAAGGAATTATTTTTCCAGACAGTATATATTTTATATCAATTCCACTTTATGCTTTGATTTGGATAATATCACATTTTTATTCTGGTTCTTATGACAAACCTATCCTGATTAAAAACTTTTTTTTTGGAAGCGTATTTGGTCTTTTAATTTTATTATTAATTTATGGTCTATTACCTAAAGAGTATCAGTTTTCAAGGTTATACTTATTAATTGGTAGTGTGTGGTCATTTTTTTACTTTTTAATTTCAAGGTGGTATTTTAGTTTGTTATTTCCGAAAATTTTTTCGTTTTCATCGAATGTCAAAAAACGCTTTATAATTGTTGGTGAAAAGGACGAAACTGAAAGAGTTCAAGATTTTTTATATCAAATTTACAATCAAAATGAAGGAATTTTTACCGTAAGTTCTACCACTGTTAAAAACAAAAATGATATTGGTATATTGTCTCAATTAGATCAATTGATTGAAGCATATTTGATAAATGAGGTAATTTTTTGTGCTAAAAACATATCTTCTCATGAAATTATAACGACCATGAGTAAATTGGAAGAAAAAGAAGTCGATTTTAAAATAGCACAAGCAGAAAGTCCCTTTTTAATTGGAAGTAACTCTATTGAAACCAGTGGCGAATTATATATTGTAGATATAAATAAAATTAGTAAAAAACAAAATATACGTTGGAAAAGAACTTTTGACCATTTCATTTCTTTAATCTTTTTGCTTTTCAGTCCTATTTTTTTATTTTTTTATAATAATAAAAGAAGATTTTTGCTAAACATGTTGTTTTGTTTAATAGGTGAAAAAAGTATAGTTGGATATGAATATAATATACAAAATCAAGCTAAAAATCTACCAAAAATTAAAAGAGGAATTTTAAGTCCATTAGATTCCTATCCTTCTAAAAAAGAAATTTCTATTGATAAAATAAATTGGTTGTACGCTAGAGATTATACTATCTGGAAAGATTGGAAAATTTTAAAGAATTCATGGAAAAAACTTGATAAATTTTAATTTGACTAATATGAATTATAATGAAATACATTTCGATTGTTTACATTTTAAAGGGGGTGTTCCTTGTGCACCTAATAAAGAAAAGGGTTCAATTTGTAAAAACTGTTCGGATTATTACCCGATTAAAACTAGAATACTTATTATAAAATTAGGTGCTCTAGGTGATGTTATTAGAACTACTCCATTGTTGAAAAAGTTCCGTTCTTTGTATCCAAACGTGCAATTTACATGGATAACCCAAAGTCCAGAAATTTTATCTAAAAATGAAATACATAAAATACTTAAATGGGATGGTATCTCAATTTTTAGTTTGCAAGAAGTTCATTTTGACATCGCAATTAATTTAGATAAAGAAGAGGAGGCCTGCCAATTGTTGTCAAGAATAAATGCAAAACAAAAATATGGATTTACCTGGGAAAATAATCATATTTCTGCGGTAAATCAACGAGCTGAACACAAATTAATTACTGGATTGTTCGATGAAATTTCTAAAAAAAATACAAAAAGTTATTTAGAAGAAATATTTGAAATTTGCGATTTTTCTTTTAATAAAGAAGAATATTCAATTCATATAAATCATTTTCTGTCTGATAAATGGAAAATTGAATTTCAAAATTTTACAAACAAAAAAATCATCGGTTTAAATACAGGTTGTGGTCCTCGATGGAATACAAGACTTTGGCCGATTGAATTTTGGCAAGAATTAGCTTTATTACTTGATGAAAATGGATTTTTTCCTGTATTTTTAGGTGGAGAATTAGAACACGAAAAAAATGAAGAATTGGCAAGAGTTACTAATGTGTATTATCCAGGATATTTTTCTCTTGAAGAATTTATCGCTTTAACTAATTCTTGTGAATTGATTGTTACTCAAGTATCTATGATGATGCATATTGCAACTGCTTTACAAAAAAAATTAGTTTTAATGAATAATATTTTTAATAAATATGAATTTGAATTATACGGTAGGGGAGTGATAGTTAGTCCACCATTAGATTGTATTTGCTATTACGGTAATACCTGTAAAAAAGGCACATCTTGTATGCACGACATCACTCCAGTCTCAGTTTTTAATGCAGTAAAAAGCTTGTTTTAATGAAAATTGTTTATTTATCAACTTTTTATCCTTTTAGAGGTGGTATTGCACAATTTAACGCACTATTATATAGAGTTTTAGAATTTAAAAATTCAATTATCGCTTTAACTTTTACACGTCAATATCCTAATTTATTGTTTCCTGGCAAAACTCAAATGGTAAATGAGAACGATGAGGCAGATAAAATACCTTCAAAAAGAATCTTAGATTCAATCAATCCTTTAACCTATTTTCGTGCAGCAAATTATGTAAAAAAAATAAACCCTGATTTAATTTTAAGTAAATACTGGATGACATTTTTTGCACCATCATTAGGTTTTGTCCTTAAAAAAAACAAAAAAGCTGTCCGTATAAGTATCTTAGACAATGTAATTCCACATGAAAAGCGTTTTTTTGACAACCCATTTAATCGTTTTTTTATCAATAATAATGATGGATTTATAGTAATGACAGAAAAAGTGAAAAATGATTTACTTTTTTATAATCCAAAGGCAACTTATCGCTTGGTACCACATCCTATTTATTCACATTTTGGAGAAAAAATCGATGTGAAAACAGCTAGAAGACAATTAAAACTCAATGAAAATAAAAAAACTTTACTTTTTTTTGGTTTAATAAGGGATTACAAAGGATTAGATTTACTGATTGAATGTTTATCTAAATTGGATGATGAATATCAATTAATTATTGCTGGGGAAGTATATGGTTCGTTTGATAAATACGAACAACTGATAGAAAAACACCAATTAGGAAATAGAATAGCAATGTTTAATCAATATATTCCTGATAATGAAGTGTCTGTGTTTTTTTCTGCTTGTGATGTTTGTATTTTACCATATAAATCAGCTACTCAAAGTGGTATAACTGGAATTGCTACACATTTTTTAACTCCTATTATTGCAACAGATGTTGGTGGTTTGAAAGAAACAATTACAGATAAAAAAACAGGACTTATAATTGAAAAACCCGAAGTACAATTACTTTATGAATCAATCATTGAGTTTTATAGTAATGACTATCAAAGTACAATGAAAAAAAATATTGAAAAATTGAAAGAAGAATTGACATGGGAAAAATTTTCGATTCAAATTATGAATTTATATGAAGAACTTAAGGCTAAAAAATCAATGAATCATTGACCAATTTTTAATTTCTTCTAATATTTCTGGCGATATCGTTTCTTCAATCAATGGATATTCGGAAACAGCACCTGTTGTTGAATTTTGAAACAAATGATTTAGCGAAGGAAAGGATTTTATACTAACCTGATTATTTCCATTGTTTTTTAATATACTTTGTATAGAATTTAAATTATTTTTATAGTGAACTTGAACGTCTTTTTCTCCGTTTAAAGCCAAAACTGGACATTTAATGTCTTTTAAATAAAATTCTGGATTAAAACGAATAAAATATCTAAACCAAGGAGATAATAAAGACTTGATAATATAAGGTGTTTTTTTCTTTAATTCATTTGATTCAGAAGTAGGCATTGAGTTTGAATGGTCATTAATAATTTTTTCTATTTCACCTCTACACTTTTCATCATCATCGTTACTAATAATCAAAGAATAAAATTTTTTATTTAGTTCAATACTAACATCAATTTCCTCTTTTTTAATTCCACTCATTCTTAAAGTAGATTCCGTTTGTTGAATCATTAATTCTTTAATTGGAATACCAGGTGAAGCCATTAAAATTATGTGGGCAATATTTTTGTCTGAAGCAGCCAACATTTGAGCAACCATTCCTCCTTCACTATGACCAATTAGTCCAATTTTATGATGATTAATTTTAGGATGATTTCTTAAAAATTGAATTGCAGAAAGAGCATCAAGTGCAAAATCTGCTGTAGTAGCAGTTGAATAATCTCCTTTTGATTCACCAACACCTCTGTCGTCGTACCTAAATACTGCAATTCCATTTTTTGTTAAATAATCAGCAATAACCCAAAATGGTTTATGTCCCATTATTTCTTCGTTTCTATCCTGTGGTCCTGATCCAGAAATTAGCACCACGACAGGGAATTTACCTTTACCTTTCGGATAAGTTAGTGTTCCTGACAATGATATATTTGATTGATTATTATTAAAAACTACCTCTTCTTTTTTATAAGGAAAAGGTGGAACAGGTTCTTGTGGACGAACAAATCTTTTAACTTCTGAACTTGATTTTTTTAAGTTTAAAATACTATTAAGGTTTCCTTGAGAAAATTCGCCTGCAATGGAGTCTTTTGAAACAATTTTTCCTTTAAAAGAAATCTTAAATGCAGGAATTTCAGCTTTTATATATTTTAAAACTAGACGAACATTTTCCATTTCTAGTTGATAAGCTCCCTGATCTGGACTGTCCATTGAAGCCATTAATTTCTTATTTTTATCTAAAGAAAAATGAAAAATAATGTTTAAACTTTTTTCGTTTTCAATTTTTAATTTACCTTTCCATGTGCCAATCAATTCTTTTTCATGATTTTGAGAAAAAACTGAAAAGTTGAAAATAAGTAAAAAAAATATGAATAAATTTTTCATTTCAGTAGCTAAAGTAAGTATTTTATTTTTTTCTAAAAAATATTTTTATAGGAACTCCAGAAAAAGAATACTTTTCTCTTATTTTATTTTCGATAAACCTTTTATAACTTTCAGTAATATATTGAGGATGATTACAAAAAAAAGCAAAAGAAGGTGCGTGAGTGGGTAACTGTGTTGCAAACTTTATTTTTATGTATTTTCCTTTTTCTGCTGGTGGAGGATTGTTTTGAATAACAGGTAAAATGTATTCATTTAATTCAGAAGTTGAGATTTTTGAAACCCTATTTTTATAAACTTCCATAGCTTTTTCTATCGCTTTGTGAATCCTTTGTTTATTGATTACTGAAGTGAAAATTATTGGTACATCATTAAAAGGAGCCAATTGTTGTTTTATTTTTTCTTCAAAAGCTTTCATGGTCATGTGGTCTTTCTCCAATAAATCCCATTTGTTTACTAGTAATACAACTCCTTTGCTGTTTTTTTCTATCATGTAATAAATCGCCAAATCTTGTTTTTGAATACCTTCTTGGGCATCAACCATAAAAATACAAACATCAGAATTTTCAATTGTTCTAATTGATCTTACAACTGAATAATATTCTATATCTTCAAAAACTTTTGCTTTTTTTCTAATCCCTGCCGTATCTATTATTAAAAAATCAAATCCGAAATTTTTGTAATGAGTTAAAATTGAATCTCTTGTTGTTCCAGAAATGTTAGTTACTATATTTCTATTTTCACCCATTAAAGCGTTAATAAATGAAGATTTTCCAACATTGGGTTTTCCTACAACTGCAATTCTAGGTAATTCTATTTCATTTTCTGTGTCCGATGTAGGTTTTTCGAAGTCTTTTACCACTTCATCTAATATATCGCCTGTTCCTGAACCGTTTATAGCAGATAAGTCATATACTTCGCCTAATCCAAGTGACCAAAATTCAGAAGACCAACCCACACGTTCATTTCCATCAACTTTGTTTGCACATACAAATATTTTCTTTTTTGATTTACGTAGTAATTGTGCAACAGTTAAATCTAAATCTAAAATTCCAGTACTTACATCTAATAAAAAAAGAATCACATCTGCTTCTTGAATGGCTAATTCTACTTGTTTTCTTATTTCGCTCTCAAAAACATCTTCTGATCCGTGAATGTATCCACCAGTATCAATAACTGAAAAATTTTTTCCATTCCATTCACCAGTTCCGTAAATTCTATCTCTTGTAACACCACTCACTTCTTTAACGATTGCATTATTGCTTTCTGTTAATCTATTAAATAAGGTGGATTTTCCAACATTTGGTCTGCCAACAATGGCGATAATATTACTCATGAGATGAATTTATGCAAAAATAACAAATTTATTCAAAATCTAAGTTTTTAGTTAGCGTAATAATTTTGAATCTGTCCTTAATTATTTTGTTAATAACTCTTCAATATTGTTTATGTTTGATTCCTTTTAAGTGAGATAAATTTTGTAAATTTGCTCTCTTTAAATTAAAAAATTCAACATTAAATTATGTCAGAAGAAAACAATAGTTATTCAGCAGATAATATTCAAGTATTAGAGGGTTTAGAAGCAGTAAGAAAAAGACCCGCAATGTATATTGGTGATATTGGTGTAAAAGGTTTACATCATTTAGTCTATGAGGTTGTTGATAACTCCATTGATGAAGCTTTAGCTGGATATTGTAATAGAATTGAAGTATATATAAATGAAGACAATTCAGTAACTGTAAGAGATAATGGTAGAGGTATTCCTACCGCAATGCATACAAAAGAAAAAAAATCAGCTTTAGAAATTGTAATGACAGTGTTGCATGCTGGAGGAAAGTTTGATAAAGATACCTATAAAGTTTCAGGTGGTTTGCATGGAGTAGGGGTGTCTTGTGTTAACGCACTCTCAATCCATTTGTCAGCCATTGTACAACGTGATGGAAAAATGTATCAACAAGAATATTCTATCGGAAAACCATTGTATGATGTTAAAATAATCGGCGATTCTGATAAAACAGGTACAGAAGTAACTTTTAAACCAGACACAAGTATTTTTGAATCAACGGAATATAATTACGACACTTTAGCCGCTCGTATGAGAGAATTAGCTTATCTTAACAAAGGAATTACAATTACATTAACCGATTTAAGAACATTAAATGATCTAGGAAAAAATCCATCAAAAACATTTTTTAGCGAAGGTGGTTTAAGTGAATTTGCTCAATACCTTGATAGAAATCGTGAAAAATTAATCAATGATGTAATTTATTTTGAAGGAGAACGTGAAGGTATTCCAGTTGAAGTTGCTTTAACTTACAATACTTCTTATACTGAAAATATTCAAGCGTATGTAAATAATATCAATACACACGAAGGTGGAACTCACTTATCAGGGTTTAGAAGAGGATTGACGAATACATTAAAAAAATATGCAACAGAAAGTGGAATTCTTGCTAAAGAAAAAATTGAAATAGATGGCGATGATTTTAGAGAAGGATTAACAGCCGTTGTTTCAGTAAAAGTTCAAGAACCTCAATTTGAAGGACAAACAAAAACGAAATTAGGAAATAGAGAAGTTACGGCTCCTGTATCTCAAGCTGTTTCTGAAATGTTAGCAAATTATTTGGAAGAACATCCAAACGAAGCTAAATTAATAGTTGAAAAAGTCATTTTAGCTGCTCGAGCTCGACACGCTGCCCGTAAAGCACGTGAAATGGTTCAAAGAAAAAATGTTTTAACCGGATCAGGACTGCCAGGTAAACTTGCGGATTGCTCTGAAAAAGATCCAGCATTATGCGAGATTTATTTTGTCGAAGGGGATTCAGCGGGTGGTACAGCAAAACAAGGTAGAGATCGCCATTTTCAAGCTATAATGCCTTTAAGAGGTAAAATTTTAAATGTTGAAAAAGCAATGCATCATAAAATATTTGAAAATGAGGAGATTAAAAATATTTATACGGCTTTAGGTGTAAGAATTGGTACTGAAGAAGATAGTAAAGCACTAAACATTGAAAAATTGAGATACCATAAAATTATTATCATGTGTGATGCCGATGTTGATGGTTCCCATATTGAAACTTTAATTTTAACTTTCTTTTTCCGATTTATGAAGGAATTAATTGAAAATGGCTATATTTATATTGCTACTCCGCCTTTGTATCAGGTAAAAAAAGGTACAAAAGTAAATTATGCTTGGAATGAAGATCAAAGAGACCGACTTATTGATGAATTTAAAGGTGCAGGTTCAGAATCATCTGTAAATGTTCAACGTTATAAAGGTTTAGGTGAAATGAACGCTGAACAATTATGGGAAACAACTATGAATCCTGAAGGCAGAACTCTTCGCCAAGTAACAATTGAAAATGCTGCAGAATGTGATCAAATATTTTCGATGCTAATGGGTGACGATGTGCCACCAAGAAGAAAGTTTATTGAAAAAAATGCAAAATACGCCAATATTGACGCTTAAATTTTATTACCAACAAACTCGCTTTATATTAATAAACTAATTAGAAAATAGAAAAAATGCAAAATTTTATAGATTTATTAATAAATTAATAAAATGTCTTATAATTAATATTATGTTAAATAGAAATATTTAATAATTAGTACAAAATTATATTCTTATAAAACTTAATCACTTATTCCACTCAGAATAACCGTCTTTTAAATCATAAACCTCTTTGAAACCTAATTCTGATACAATTTTTGCTGCTTTAGCACTTCGACCTCCAACTTGACAAAAAATATAAATAGCTTTATTTTTATCTAATTTAGATATTTCTTGTTTAAAATCTTTTGAAAAATAATTTATATTTTTTGCACCTTTGATTGTTCCTGAATTAAATTCATTTTCAGTCCTTACATCAATAAGTTGAATATTATTATTCTTTTGTAATACTTCTTTTAATTCTGTATTTTTTATCAATTTAACTCCTTTCCCTTGTGCATTACAAGAAAAACTGACAAAAAGTATCATTAATATTACTGCTATTCTATTTAACATAACATTTATCATTAGAATTGAACACAAATTTAATATTTAAAACTTTATTCAGTATGTAACTTAAGATACTTTTCTGTAATTAATTTAAATTTTTTCCGATTTTTAAACAAAATTTTATCTTATTTATAATTAAACAAAAATGTTTTTTAATTTTATAGTGTTTGTATAAATGATGATTTTTTTTAAATATTACCATCTTATTTTGTTTATTTTCTTTTTGGTTTCATGTAATCCTGAATTAAAAGAAGCTGAACATAGAAAATTATATGAAAATCAATATAATATGATTAACCCTTTTTATATAGATAAAATATTACAATTACCTGTTATTTCTCCAAATCCATGGTTTACTGAAAAAATTAAACAAAAAAAAATACAAAAAATTTTAATCCAATATCGTTCAGACTATGATAAAAATACCGTTTATGAAAGTCAAGAATTTGATTTTAATAAAGATGGTACATTAGACATTTCATCCTATTTTGCTACAAAAGATACTTTTTTATTAGTTGATAATTTTGAATTTCTATATCAAAACGAAATTCTCAATAGGATAATTATCTATAAATATGCTTTAATCGGAAATCAAGCACCTGTAAAAGTATATAGAACCGAACAATTTGAGTGTTTTATAAAGGAAAGAAATTTTAATAAAAATGACAGTTTGTTTTATTACCCAAATTCTCAAAATCCTTCAATTATTAAAGAAAAAATAGGAGATTTTATTAATTATTTAGAAGTTTTTGTTCATAAAAACACAAGCGCCACCTCATTTATTGATAAAATAAAACAAATTGATTCTACCCTACTCACTTTTGATATTGCTCAAAAAATAATTACATATAAAGACAATCTCTTTCCTCTTGAAAGTTACCATTTAAATCAACAATGGGTTATTTTAGAAAAATGTAAAGAATGGCAATATAATGATTACAATCAACCAATCTTATTTATGGAATGGAATGTTGGAAAAAAAAGTAAACATATTGAATTGATTTATAATGACAAAAAACAACTAAAAAACTATATTTTTAATAAGAAAAAATTCATTCTAACTTATAAAAAATGGAAAAAATAAGTGTGGACTAAAGAAGAAAAGAAAGAATATCACATTCATTTTTGGTCTTCGTTTAAAAAACGAATGAATAAACATAGATCATACAATGGAAAAAAGATTAATTGGCTCCACTACCCTACCGAAATTAACTTTTTTTATTTACGTTTAGTCACAAAAGAAAGCAGTGTGTCTGTTTGTTTTGATATTCAACACCAATCTCTAGAAGTGAGGGAAGTTTTTTTTGATCAAATTCTAGAATTAAAAAAAATCATGGAACAAATTATAAATCATCCTCTGTTAATTGAAAAAGATTATAATGAGCAAAATATTCAAATGTTAAGATTGGAATGGAAATATGACCATGTCTTTTATAAAAATAGTCATGATACTGAAATTATCTACGATTTTTTTGAAAAAACATTAATAAATTTTGATAAATTTTATCAAGAATACAAAGATCTATTTATTTTTTTAGCAAAATAGAATAACGAAGTCTTTTGAATTTTATTGCAAACCTATTTACAAATTTTCAATAATAATTGCAGAAGCACCACCACCACCATTACAAATAGCTGCAGCTCCATATTTTGCATTATTTTGTTTTAATACATTAATTAAGGTAACCACAATTCTTGAACCTGAATTTCCAAGTGGATGTCCTAAAGCAACTGCTCCACCATTTACATCAACTTTTGAAGGGTCTAATCCTAAAATTTTAATATTAGCTAATCCAACAACTGAAAATGCTTGATTTAATTCCCAAAAATCTATATCAGAAGTTTTCAGATTTGCTTTATTTAAAGCCACTTCAATTGCTTTTGAAGGAGAAGTTGTAAACCAAACAGGATCTTGTGCTGCATCTCCATATGAAATAATTTTGGCGATTGCTTTTAATTGATATTTTTCAAGTGCCTCTTTTGAAACAAGAATTAATGCAGAAGCACCGTCATTAATTGTTGAGGCATTAGCAGCTGTTATTGTACCCTCTTTTTCAAAAGCTGGTTTTAATTCAGGGATTTTATTCAATTGTACATTTTTGTATTCTTCATCTTCTGAAATAATCAAATCTTCTCCTTTTCTTTGAGGAACGCTAACTGGTGCTATTTCGTTATTAAAACGACCTTCACTCCATGCTTTTGCAGCTCTAGTATAGGATTCAATAGCGAAATTATCTTGTTGTTCTCTAGTAATATTATGTTCTTTAGCACAAACTTCTGCACAATTGCCCATAGGAATTTTATTATATACATCAAGTAAACCATCTTTCATTATCCCATCTTGTAAAACGATATTGCCAAATTTTGAACCTCTTCTAGCATCTTGATAATGTGGCGTTTGACTCATACTTTCCATTCCTCCAACTAGAACTATTTCTCTATCTCCAGCTAATATACTTTGAGCACCTAACATCATTGCTTTCATTCCAGATGCACATACTTTATTTACTGTGGTACACGCAACATGAGTCGATAAACCCGCTTTGATTGCAGCTTGTCGTGCAGGTGCTTGACCAACTCCTGCTTGCAAAACATTGCCCATAAAAACTTCTTCTATAGTGTCTTCTGAAAGTTTTGATTCTTTAATACATGATTTAATTGCAATTGAACCTAATTCAGTTGCGGTTAAAGTACTTAAACTACCTAAAAATGAGCCCATTGGAGTTCTTTTGGCGGCTACAATAAAAACTTCTTTTTTCATAAATTTATCTTTCGAATGCAAAAATAGTAAATTTTCCCCTTTATTAAAAATATTTTATTTAAGCGATCAGGGCAAACTCATACTTTTTTTTAGATTGATATTAACAATTAATACTTAATAACTATTTAAAAATAAATGAATTAACTTATTGTTGCGTCAATAATAATTCTTATATTTACTTGATTATCAATTAATTAAGTAAATAC
>JACPDW010000031.1 GCA_016183815.1 Flavobacteriia bacterium | reverse complement strand
TTTGATCTCTGTTTTTACCTTTTATGAATTTCATAGTGTAAAGATACTGAAAATCAATATAATAAACAAACAATAAAGCATTAAGATATTCACAATTAGAATGTTAGTAACTTATATGGGGTTTTTAGACAGTTTGACGTTGTAGAACTAGGTGCACATGGCGGTTGATTTGTAATAATTGTTGTAAAGCAGGATGCTAAATCTCCACAAGCAGAATCATCTATTCCACCAATGTCTGAAGCAGAACTTGGATTTCACATGGTAGATTTATCTGCTGCCATATTATCTACAATGGCATATCTCATAGTGGAAGTATTTTCGTCAATCCCAAACTGAGAAGTTAAATCTGCCCAATCTACATAATATTCTAAAAAGAAATTAATTTGAGTACAAACGGTAGAAGCTGCTATAGATTTTTGAATTCTTTCAGGCAAGTAATTAAATACGGGTGTACAAGGTGTTGGATTTGAACTTCTATGATCATAAATTCTTACACCAAATTTTGTACATAACACTATTTCTAATTCAAATCCAGGATTTACTCCAGCTTGATAACAATCATCTGTTGGTCCGATAAGATTATCTATATCAACTAAAACCCTAACGTGGTAGTAGAAATATATCCATCACCATTTGGATCTAAAATTGAAGCAGATACTCCTGTAGCAGGTTCGATAATCATTCCTGTTGTTTGAGCTTTATATTCAAAGCTCAATGCAATACAAATAATTAAGAATAATGTAGTCTTGATTTTATGTAATTTTTTCATAGTTGTTAAATTCATAATTATAGTAATGAAATTTGTTTATTTCTAAATATTTCTTGTTTAACAATTGCAAAAGTATTTCTTATTATTTACTTTTTTTGAGTAAATACACAAGTGAGTAAAATTTGACTATAAGTGAGTATAAATAATTATCAAATTTTAAAAAAGATTATTTTTATACTTATTAATATAAATTCTATAATTTTAAGTTTGATAATATATTCAATGAAAAAGAGTAAATTCAATTAAAATACAAAAAAAATTTAGAATTTTATTCTTTTATAATTTTGTAATATCCTATTGTGTTATCTAAAAATATTATTTTTAAAAAATAATTACCCTTGGATAAACTAATAATATGATTTTTAAAACCAAGCAACGTTTCATTTAATATTAATACACCATCTAAAGAAAAAAGTTCTAAAGACTGAATATTTGTCTCATCTTCAAATATTAATTCTCTTTCAAATGGATTTGGAAAAATATTAAATTTAACCTTATTAATTGTATCCAATTGAGTTAGGTCTTTAATATACATCAATTGTATAGTGTCGTTAGAATTACAACGCGCTGAAACTAAGTGAATAAAAATTGTATCATTTAGAATTTCAGCAGTAATATTTTCATCATTTGATACGAACTGATTATTGATATACCATTCGTAAGTTGTAGAATTTAAAGATTGGTTTAAACATATAATAGAATCTCCATTGATTGTATATTCAAATGAAGCAACTGGCATATACAAAAAAGACTTCCATTTTGAAAGACTGTCATACACGACGATTTTAGCAGCGTTTCGTATCTTTTCAGCTGTAAGTACGTCAATCGAATAATTTTCAGTAATCAATAGTGGATTTTTTAAAAATATTGTTGAGTAAAAACAACAAGCAGCGGCATAACTTCCAAGTAAGGAAGGATGACTTTCATCAGACGAATATAATTCTATTTCAGGATATACTGATCTAATATAATTCCATAAAGCTCCAACTGGCGAAACAACTGCATTATTTTCTTCAGCCATTTGCATATACCTTAAATATAAAAGACTATCCATACCTTGATAAGTACACAATGGTGGAAAAAATGCACAATTTGATGCATCACCATTTTTTCGACCCCAAGTCATATAAAACATAGTTTCAATACATGAATCTTTTGAAAGAATTATACTATCCAATTTTTGAGCAAAGGGAAACACCTCTACTTGAACTTGTTCATCAGGGAATGAAGGTCTTTGACTTTGTTCTTGTAAAACCACAAAATCCCATATTTTACTGTTAATTTTTTGAATGGCAGTGGGATCTGAACAATGTCCTTCTAAAGTTTGACCACCAGGCGTATGTGTTTCATAATACAAGCTATCACCAGTTGAAAGAGCTAATTTTTTGGTTATTTCAGGTAAGTTATTTACTGAAGTATAACTATTTCCAATAAACAATACATTTTTTGTACTTGTTTGAGAAAAGTAGTTTAAACTAATTGTAACAAATAGAGTGATAAAAATTAATTTCACGATTTTTTTATGCAAAATTATTTTAATCGATAGTATTTTTTTTTGAAATAAATAGATATTATTGCATTTTCAAATGGAGAAAATGTATCAATTATTGCTATTAGAAAAAGAGTTGAACAGCTATCAAAAAATTGAAAAAGCTATTTCAATGAAAAAATACATGAAAAATAAATTTGAATTTTATGGCATCTCTTCTCCTAAAAGAAAAGAAATACAACAAAAATATTTTCAAGTTTGGAAACAAAAGACAAACGCACTAAATAAATTTGAATTAATATTTTTATTATGGGATTTGGAATATAGAGAGTATCAATATATTGCAATTGATTGGATGAAAAAATGGAAAAAAACACTTTGGATAGAAGAAGACATAGATTGTTTATCGCATTTAATTAGCCACAAATCATGGTGGGATAGTGTTGATTTATTAGCAAGCAACTGTTTGTCAAACTATTTTTTACAGTATCCAAACAAAGTAGAATACATTTGTGATAATTGGTCAAACTCAAACAATCTTTGGCTCGAAAGATCAACCCTAATTTTTCAATTAAAATTCAAAGAAAAAACTAATTTCGATTTACTGTCAAAATACATTTTTATATTAAAAGACAAAAAAGATTTTTTTATTCAAAAAGCCATTGGTTGGAGTTTGAGAGAATATGCAAAAACCAATCGAGATATTGTTTTTGAATTTATAAATAAAAATAATATTGTGGGTTTAGCAAAAAGAGAAGCCTTAAAAAACCAAATTTTATTCTAAAAAGGATTTTAAAAACTGTATTAATTTATCTATATCCTCTTTATTACTTGCAATCCCCAAAGAAACACGGATAGCTCCACGTATTCTCTTTAATTTTTTAACTAAATCCAGAACATCATCATTGCTCAAACTAGTAAAAAAAATAAGTAAATCATCATGACTAACACAATGATTAATTTCATCAATTCCTGGATTACAAAAACAACCAGTTCTAAGTGAAATATTAGCACTATTAGCTAATTTTTCTACTTCTTCAAAAGGATAGTGATTATTGTTTTTATTTTCAATGTTAAAAATAACAGTCCCACCTCTATCTTCTAAGTCTTTGGGACCAAAAATATGTATTAATTCTTGTCCATTTTGATGTTTCAGTTTTTTTAGTTGATTTAACAAATAATTTGTTAATGAACCTACATGTTGATTTATATTATCAATACCAATCGATTCAATAAATTCAACACCAAACTTTACTGCAGGTATTGATAAATAATTTATTGTTCCATTCTCAAATTTTTCATGATTTTCATGTAAATAATAAGTAGGTTCTGAAACCGAAGCAAAACTTACTGTACCTCCAGCAAACCAAGGTTTTTTTAGGACATGAAAAGAGCTTTTTTTTATCAAAAGACAACCAACACCCGTTGGGTACCCAAAAATTTTATAAAAAGATATTGAAACAAAATCAGGTTTATATAAACTTAAGTCTAACTTAGAAGTAGGTACAAATGCCGCAGCATCGAGCAATACATACCATGATTTTTTTTGAGCAACATTTATCCATTCTAACGAATGTTTCACTCCAGATACATTTGATTGAGCAGGAAAGGCAAAGAGTTTATTTTCTTTATCTGAATAATCATTTAATTGATTCTCTAATTCAATTTTATTTATCCTCAAATCTTCAACATTAATTTTTGAATAGGAATAAGTGCCTTTTTTACTTCTACAAAATTCTCTAATTCCATTAACTGAGTTATGATTATCTGAAAACAATAAAAAATGACTCTTTTCATTAAAAGGAAAAGATTCGCCTACAATTTGTAAAGCATGACTTGCATTAAGTGTAAAAACACAATAGTAGTCTTTAGCACTAAAATAGTCCAGTACACTTTGACGAGCTTCCTCGCATAACTTTGTTGATGTTAATGAAGTTGGATTAAATGAATGTGGGTTGCCAAAAACTGAATTTTTAAGCAATTTTTGGTGCTTATTTATTAGAGAGTCTGGGTACAAATTCCCACCAGTATAATCGAGATAAATTTGATTATTTTGATCTAATCTGCCAAATTCTTTAATTCTTAATTTATTAAAAAAATCATTCATAAATTTTTAAAATGCGAAATTATATCTAAAAAAACAAATACTGTTTTATACTTTTTAAAATCTATACTTTTAATTTTTTAAATTGTTGGATTGCTAAATTATATTTGTTCAATTAAAATATTTTTTGTAATTTTGTTGTTTATTATATTTAAATATGGATCAAATTAAAGAAAAAGTGAGTTTTAAAGTAAAAGACATAAATCTAGGTGATTGGGGCAGAAAAGAAATCAAGTTGGCAGAAGCTGAAATGCCTGGTTTGATGTCCTTAAGAGAAGAATATGGCAAAACAAAACCTCTTGCTGGTGCTAGAATTGCTGGATGTTTACACATGACCATTCAAACTGCTGTGTTAATAGAAACATTAGTAGATTTAGGTGCAGAAGTATCTTGGTCTTCTTGTAATATTTTTTCAACGCAAGACCATGCAGCTGCTGCAATTGCAAAAGCTGGAATTCCTGTATTCGCATGGAAAGGAATGAATGAAGTAGAGTTTGATTGGTGTATTGAACAAACCTTGTTTGCTTTTAAAGATGGAAAACCACTAAATATGATTTTAGACGATGGTGGGGATTTAACTAATATGGTTTTTGATAAATATCCCGAATTAGCTTCTGGAATTAAAGGACTTTCTGAAGAAACAACAACAGGTGTTCACCGTTTATATGAAAGAGTAAAAAATGGCACTTTAGTAATGCCAGCTATTAATGTAAACGACTCTGTAACAAAATCAAAGTTTGATAATAAATATGGATGTAAAGAATCATTAGTGGATTCTATTCGTCGTGCTACAGATATAATGATGGCAGGTAAAGTTGCTGTGGTTTGTGGATATGGTGATGTAGGAAAAGGTTCTGCTGCTTCATTAAAAGGTGCAGGAGCAAGAGTTATTGTTACTGAGATTGACCCTATATGTGCTCTTCAAGCAGCTATGGATGGATTTGAAGTGAAAAAACTAGATTCTGTAGTTCACTTAGGAGATATTATCGTTACAACAACGGGAAATAAAGATATCGTAGTTGGTCGTCATTTTGAAAAAATGAAAGACAAAGCCATTGTATGTAACATTGGGCATTTTGATAACGAAATTGATATGGCTTGGTTAAACAAAAATCACGGTCAATCTAAAATTGAAATTAAACCTCAAGTAGATTTATACAATTTGAATGGCAAAGAAATTATTGTTTTGGCGGAAGGTAGATTAGTTAATTTAGGATGTGCAACAGGTCATCCATCTTTCGTAATGTCAAATTCTTTTACAAATCAAACTTTAGCTCAAATTGAATTATGGACTAATTCCGATAAGTATGAAAATAAAGTATATATGCTTCCTAAACATTTAGATGAAAAAGTTGCAAAATTACATTTGGCAAAAATTGGAGTTGAATTAGAAGTACTATCAAAAGATCAAGCGGATTATATAGGAGTTCAAATCGAAGGTCCTTATAAAGCTGAACATTATAGATATTAAAAAAAGTAATATTTTTCTATGAAATAAAAAAGCCGTCAAAATTTGACGGCATTTTTTTTCAGCTTTTTTCTGGGATACATATTATTATAAGCATATTAAATAAAGTATTTAGTATAATTGGAACAAATTTTAATTTTCGAAAAACTCTTAAAAAAAAGATGTTTTTCAATGGAAATACAAACAAATAAACTTAAAAGTGTTTTTTTATAACAGACACAAATTATATTGCAAAACTCTATATAATCAATAATTTACAATAATATCTATTCAGGTAAAGTTAAAATAGGAATTGCAGAATATCTAGAAAATTCTTTAGTATAACTTACATGAAACAAACGGTCAATAAAAGAGTGTTTTCTAGGAATAATACAAAGTATATCCATAGATTGATTACTCACATATTCTAAAATTCCATCGTTTACATTTTCATCAACCTGAGTGGTCAATTCAAATTCATTAAAAGGAATAAATTGTTTTAAATGAGTATAAACTTCTTCGCTATTATTGTAATTAGCTACATGAAAAGCAAATATTTTATCAGAATATTTTGAAGCAAAAGTTCTTAATGATTGTATTGATTTTGCATTATTAAGTGGTTTATTGTCATAAGCAAAAGCTAATTTCATTTTTTCTTTCCATTGAAATGATAACGGAATGGATAAAATAGGAATTTTTTTGTTGAGCAAAATTTGAGTGGTATTACTTCCAATAAATAATTCTTCTAAAGCACTTGAACCTGTATGACCAATAACAAACAAATCAATGTTTTCTTTTTCGCATATTTCCATCGCCTGATCAGGAAATGAAATCCCTGCCTCACAATGTATTTTAAATTCTAAATCACCAATAGGCAATCGATGTATAGCTTTTTCTAACAAAGAAAACTTTATGTCATAATACCCTTTAAAGTCATAAAATTCTGGCAACTCTGGATTTACAATGGGCAGTGCAAATACATGTAAAAGATGTATTTTTGCATTCATTTTGTGGGCTATTTCAACTCCAATTTTGCAGGCATGTTGAGCATTTGACGAAAAGTCTGTGGCAATTAGTATATTTTTCATACACAAGTATTAACTAAATCAAGTATCAAAAGTAAATAAATTCGAGTAAATTTGTAAATATTATTTTTAAATAAATGAAAATAAAACCGTTCCTAAAAAATTTTATTTATTCTATCTTTTTCTTGTTTCAGATTTCACTTATCAATTCGCTTTATGCAGAGGTAGATTATATCAGAATGATTTTTAGAAATAATGCTTGCCATTCTGTTAGTATTATATGGAATCAAAAAAAAGGAAAAAATCCTATTTTGAAGTTATATTCTTCCAATGATGAAAAAGTAATAGCTCATTCTGTAAATAAAAAAAATCATTTTTATAAATTTTCCACTCAAATTGTAAGGTTAAATAATTTACAAGCAAAAACAAAATATTATTTTTATATAATTGATTCTGAAGACACTTCAAAAACTTTTTATTTTGAAACTGTTAGTAAATCAGAGAATGATACTTTAAGTATTATTGCAGGAGGTGATTCAAGAGACAATCGTGTTGTTCGTACAAAAGCAAACAAAATGCTTGCAAAATTAAAAGCTGATGTGGTTTTATTTAATGGAGATTTTATTGGTTTAGATGTGCCAAAACAATGGAAAGATTGGTTTGAAGATTGGGAAAAAAGTATTGCTGATGATGGAAGAATTACTCCTTTAGTTATTACTAGAGGAAATCATGAAAAAACGAATAAGGTTTTGGTAAAACTTTTTGATGTTCCTAATAGGAAAGTAGTTTTTAATACAGAATTTGGAGATAATTTATTAAATGTAATTTCTTTGAATTCAGAAATTCTTAAATTTCTTGGTCAGAAACGATTCTTGTCAAAAACATTAAAAGATCACAAAAATTTTCATTGGCAAATAGCTCAATATCATAGACCAGTTCGTCCACATGTAGCACATAAAAAGGAGATGGAAAATCAGTATAAACATTTTGTACCTTTATTTGAGAAATACACTAATTTAAAATTATGTCTTGAAAACGATTCACATACTGCAAAAATAACCTACCCTATTGTTAGTAGTAAAGATACAAATGCTGATGAAGGTTTTGTTAGAGACGATAAAAATGGAATTGTTTATGCAGGCGAAGGTTGTTGGGGTGCTCCTTTAAGAAAAGCCGACGACAAAAAAAGTTGGACAAGAGACGCTGAAGCAGTCAATCAATTTAATTGGATATTTGTTAGTAAAAATAAAATTGAAATACGAACAATTTTATATGAAAATGAAAATCAAGTTAATGTAAACTCCTCTGATAGTCGATTTAAAATTCCTGAAAATCTAGTTTTATGGGGCGAAAATGGAAAAGTTGTAGAAATTTTAAAATAAAATTTTATACACTAAATCATTGTTAATTTAATCTCGATTTGAATCGAAAAAAGTTTGTTTCTACAATTATCATCTTGTTTTTGAAAATTTTGCTTTTAATTTGATAAAACTCATTTTGACATGGAATCAAAAAGGAACGAGTTGTAATTCTTTATTTTTCCGCATATAAGAATGTATAATCTCTCTAGCATCGTTGTCTTCTTTTTGTGCTGTAATGAAGTTTTTCCAATAAGTTTTTTCTTTTCTCAGTGCGTAAATAGGAATCCATCCAAAGCCATTGTATTGACCATTTTCAATTAATAAAATAGATTTTTCATTTTTATGAATACCTTTTTCTAAAATATACATATTTGTATGTTCCCATTTTTGCCTTTCAATAAATTGTAAAACTCGAAGATTGTATTTTTCTGCACTTTCTTTTTCTATACATGCACCAAAACATTGTTTTAAACCGTACATAAAACATGAAGTTGGACTTTTTTCCAATTGACATAATTTGCTACATAAAACATAAGTTTTAATAACATTTTCTAAGTATTTTTTGGCGTCAATTGTGTTGGAAAATAGGCAAATGGCTACATCGTTTTGATTTTTACTTTTTTCAATGTAAAGTTCAATATAACCTTTTTCGTTATAAGAAGAATAAAGTCCTACTGGAAACATAGATCTTCTTAATTTTCTATTATAAAGTGGTTGAAATTGTTTAATTAATGACGATTCTAACAACAAAGCAATAAGCTCTGATCCCGTCAATTCAAATTCGACACGAGCAATTTCGCTGCGCATTGTAATTCCTTTTTTGCTTGTTGTATTTTTAAGATGTTGGTCTAACCTTTTTTTAATGTGTTTACTTTTTCCAATATAAATCAAACGATTATTTTCATTAAATAATTTATAAACCCCAGTTTTATTTGGGATTTCATCATAAAATTCAAGGTCAAATTTTGGATGTAATGATTTTGGATTGATTTCTTTTTGAATAAATTTCTCAACATTACTCAATCCTTTTTCAAAGATTTTATGAAAAATTAAAGTAGTTGCAAGTGCATCACCAGCAGCTCTATGTCGATTTTTTAACTCTATACCTAAAGAATGAGATAACTTGCCCAAACTATAAGAAGGATGTCCTGGTAGTAAGAATTTCCCTGTTCTTACTGTACATAAATGAGGTAAGCGAAAATCAAAACCTAAACTTTTAAATTCATTTCTTAACATTGAATAATCAAAACTGACATTATGAGCAACAAAAACACATTCTTTTGTAAAATCAATTATGTTTTTAGCTACTTCAAAAAATTTAGGTGCATTTTTTACCAATTCATTTGAAATTCCTGTAAGTTTGATAATAAATTCAGGGATCTTTTGTTCAGGATTTATTAAAGTTTCATATTGGTCGATGATTTTTTGTCCATCAGTTTTGTAAATTGCAATTTCTGTAATTTTAGAATTTTTTGGACTTCCACCTGTCGTTTCTACATCAATAACAGCAAACATAATTTATTTTTTTTCAAAATTTTGCTCTTTTTTATCGATGATTTCTAAAAAAGGATTCATTTGTACCAAGTATTTTTTCGTTAATCCACTTTTAATATGAATAAGCTCCACAAAATATGAAAGTATATTTCCGAATTCATCACTTTCTTCAGAAATATTGTCAATTTGAAGTTCTTCTGTCAACAAAGAATTACCTTTGAAATGTTTGTTTAACAACGCATGTATAAGTTGACCTTTTTCTAATGTATCATAATCGTCAGCAATTTTCATTAACTCTAAAACATGAATTAAAAAAAGTTGTTTTTCATTGCCTTCGAGTTTGTCAAAAACTGAACGATAAAAGGTATAAAAAGCAAGTTCATTTTCATCAACAGTATAACCACTATGTACAAAAGATTCATTAAAAACCCATTTTGAAAAATAAGTATCTAAATGAGATGGTATTTGATAACTTTCAATTATGTCTATAGTTTGAATCTTATCCTTTTTGTCACAGATTATTTGGGCATTTTGAATGAATTTTTGACCAAATTCTATACTTGTGAAAACGTGATTTTCAATAAAATAAATTTGACTGGTGTCAGAGAGAATTAAATTTACAGTTTTATCTATTTCATTTTCTAACTCATTGTCAATCTTTCCTTTTTTTTCTAAAATGTACTTTTTTTGATACAAAGAATCAAGTGTAAAATAAACTGTTGGTTTTACAATTTTGCCTGTACCAAAAGCGACAGACTGATATTTAATCTCTTTGTTTTTAAAAGTTTCAAACAGCTGATCTTCAATTGATTTAATTCTAGTTTTTTCCTTTTGAGCTGGAGTTTCAACAGGTTGATATTTAATGCTTTCACAGGAAAATAGTGTGAAAAATGAAAGAAAAAGAAAAAAAAATTGAATGTAAAACTTCATTAATTAATATGACCAATTTTATCTTTAATATCATCTACATACACATCAATCATTTGTTTTAAGATGTTTTGAGAAGCATTTTTTCCATTAATTATCAATTTGCCTTTTTCATTATCCATTTCAAAATGAATATTTTTAATGGCATAAATGAATTTCTGATTGTCTTCTAATTCTAAACTTTTAATGTCTAATTTGTCAAAATCAGCGAAAAATTGAATTCCTTTTGTGCCAAAACCTTTTGCAAAATTTGGAATTTCCAAGGTGCTATATGAATTATTTTTTTTCGTTGAACCAGAAATTTCTTTTTCATTTAAAGTGAAATTCATGCCATTACTTGTAATTGTACCATCTGGATTTTGAACAGTTCCTGGCATAAAAGCTTTAACAAAATCTATCAAAGTTTTTCCTTTGTGACCTAAGCCCATAAAAAAATTAATTTCAGGAATAAAACTTCCGTCTGTTTTTACATCTCCTACTTGAACAAGTCCTAATTTTCCATTCCAAATTCCACTAAATGGTTTGTTACCAAAGCTCGATAATAGACCACCGAATTCAAAACTACTATTTGAAAAATCATCTATCGAGTTTGAAGCGTAATCATCAACTATGCTCTGTAATTTATCAGTGTCCATTAAAATTGAAAGTCCAATATTTGCTTTACCTTTTCCTAGTTTTTTTAATATTTCACCAGAGGCATCACTTGTTAATGTCAAACGTTTCAACCAAGCATCAGAAAATAAATTTTGTATGTTCATTTGAGCATATCCATTTTCAAAAAACCATTGAATTGAAGTATAGGAATCCTCCATCATTCGCTTAAATTCTTCTTGCTTTTCTTTATTAATACTGCCAGTTACAGAAGATTTATACAAATTTTCATAATTTACACCTATAATGATGTCTCCCTTTTCAGAAAGAATTTTTTCAGTTTTACCTGTAATTGGATCTTTTTTACATGATTTAAAAATTTCAGGAAATATTGTCTTTGCTTGATATTCACCTTTTTGAGTAAATAAAACTAGCAAATCATCTTGAAATCCTAATGCAACTTCTTTGTCTTGAAAAAATTGCAAGTTGCCTCTTTTTTGTAACGAATAACCCATAGACAAGATCTTGTTTTTTAAGGAATCTTCGTTCTTAATTTTCGAAAAAAGCAATCCTCTTTTTGGGTTGTTTTCTTCAAAAGGACCTTCCAAAACAAAATTTATTTTTTGGCTCAAATCTAGTGCCCCTTTAAATTTTTTTAACTCTTCAACAATTAAAACTCCCATTTTAGGAATTTCTTTATATGAAGTTTTATTAAGAATTCCTTCTAAATCGATTTTACCAAAAACAAGAGCATTGGAGTTGCCATTTAAATAAGCCAAAGTGCTATTATCAAGACTATTACTACTTTTTGAAGAACAAGAAAAAATAAAAGTAACTAATACTGACAAATAGAATAGTTGAACAAATGTTTTCATAATTATTTAGATTTTATTTTTTTTTCTGCTAATGAAACTGCTGTATTTAAGTCAATTACTGAACCTGAAACACTAAGAGTGCCAAAATCGACAAGTTCTTTTGTTCCTGGTTTTTCACATTTATTAGTACTATAATTTTTTGCTGAAGCAATCAAAATATCTTTAATTTCCATCATTGTTAACTCCGAATAGTAAGATTTTAAAAAAGCAGCAGCACCACTAACCATAGGAGCGGCCATAGATGTTCCGTTCAGTTTTTTGTAAGCACTTTGTGGAACAGTACTAAAAATATCATGACCTGGTGCAAAAACATCAACGCTAACTTTTCCGAAGTTTGAAAAGGAAGCAGCCAAAGTGTTTTTACTAAATCTAGTATTCGCACCAATACTCAGATAATGAACGAATTTTTCATTTTGAAAAGTATATTTTGCAGTTGGATATTTTTCATTTTCATCTATATTTTTATTTTCATTTCCAGCGGCATGAACTAATAAAACCCCTTTGGAATCAGCGTATTTTAATGCTTCATAAACTTCTTTTGCATTAGGAGAATATTGTTTTCCAAAAGACATATTAATAATTTGAGCACCGTTATCAACCGCATATCGAATTGCAAATGCTATGTCCTTATCTTGTTCGTCTCCATCAGGAACCGCACGTAATGACATCAGTAAAACATCACTAGCAACTCCATCATTACCTATATTGTTGCCTCTAATTGATGCAATTATACCACCTACATGTGTTCCGTGTAAAGCATCTGGACCTTCAACATCATTGTTTCCATAGTTTTTTTGTGAAAAATCTTTTGGATTATCACCTACAATTTCTCTATCGTTATAATTTACATTATAATGGTAATTCACCATGGCATAAACTTGATCTTTCTGTTCTTTAATAGCCTCATCACTTAACTCACCATTTTCAATTGCTAATGCCAAATCTTTTATCTGTGACATCTGTTCATCAGTTGGTTTCCACTTTTCTAAGTCTTTTTTGGTATAATTTTTTTTTCCTATTGCATTAGAAACCATATCAGGAACCATCTTTATAATCATAGGCAACATATCTATTTGACTTAGAATTTGTTCGTATTGTTCTTTCTCTTCTCTAACTTCTTTTCTCAACAATTTATAAAGCTCGTATTCTTTCAACTCTGAATTTGACACCTGATTCGGCTCGATTTTTTCGTATTTATCTCTGTAATCTCTATAAATTCTTGTTTTTTCTAAACAGGCGTACTGTTGATGCTTCCCATCTGAGCCTCCTAAAAAATTCCAGCCATGAATATCATCAATATACCCATTTTTATCGTCATCAATTTTATTGTTTGGGATTTCTTTGGGATTTGTCCAAATTTTTCCTTTTAAATCTTCATGTTCGATGTCTATTCCAGAGTCAATTACAGCCACAATTACAGTTTTACTTTTTTTACTAGAAACCTTTTTGTAGGCCTTTTCTGTATTCATTCCCGGGGATTTTTTATTGTACCAATTAAGGATTTCAGGATCACAAGCTTGTGATAAACACACATTTAAAGATAAACTAATCAATAAAAAAAAGTGAAAAAATTTTAGTGCCATAGAATTAATATTAATTTTAAACAAATTTGTATTTATTTTACAAATCTACATTAAATTAATTAATTTTTAAAACAAAAAAAAATATACATAATTTTATCTAATTATCTAAATTCAATTTTTCATGCTTTATCAAAGTGCTTTTAAATAGTAAGATACAAGATTTAATCAACATAAATAAAAGGAATATTTTAAAAAAGATTTTTATAGCTGAAAATATTGATTATGAACTAAAATTGATAAAAATTAAATATGTACATTATATTTAAAATACATGATATTAAGAGTTTATATTATTCAAACAACATTTGCAAATAAAATACCTAAATGGCTATTATAAAAAAGTTAAATCTTAAAATTGACCCAATAAGAATTAATATCTTTTTAATCTTATTTGCACCAATATTTATCATTGATATTATAACATTTATAAATCTTACAGACTCAATAAATAAAAATTTAATTATTCATTTTGTACTTTTAATTTTTTGGCATTGCATTTTTTGTATAATTATTAATGTCCCTTTTTATTTTCTAAAAAGTTTTAAAAACCTTTTTTTAGTTATTCTAATTTTTCTTATTTCACCTCCTTCTTTTCTCGAATTATATCACCTATTTGTTTTCAAAGTAAATTTTCATGAATCAAGTTATATTACTTTAGGTCATTTTAATAGTGAATTAGCTTATGATTTTTTCTTTACTTATATTGAGTGGTATCATGTATTTTATTTAGGTTTTTACATTGTATGTTTAATATTTTTTTATAAATTAAAAATATATTTAAAAATAAAATCAATTAAATTTATGTTTATATTTCTCATTCTTTTAAGTCCTTTATTAATTAGATTTAATTTGAGTTATATAACTAATATCCCTACTATCAGAATGATAAAAGCATGGATTGATTTTAATGCCAGTTACAACAAACTCAAAAACGCTAGTAATGAGCCACTTAATAAAAATACCATATTAATTAAAAACAAAACAAGAAAAGAACTTCATATTATTGTAATAGGTGAATCCACATCAGCACACCACATGAGTCTATATGGATATAAAAGAAAAACCAATCCTTTACTTAGCAAAATTAAAAACGAACTAATATTATTTACAAATGTTCACACAGAAAAAGTTCATACTATTGAATCTTTACAAGATATACTTACCTTTTCAATAAATAACAAAAAAAAATCCAGTATTATAGATATTTTAAATATTTCTGGTTTTTATACTTGTTGGTTAAGCAATCAACCATATTTTGAAAAAAGTAATACTCCAGTTACAATTATTTCAAAACGTTCTAAATACTCAAAATTTATAAATCCAATCAATTCAATTGCAACTGATTATCATGTTTTAAAACATTTTAGAAAATTAATTAAAAAAAATGAACATAAAAAACAAGTAATCTTTGTACACCTTAAAGGAACTCATACTCCATATAAAAAAAATTATTCGAAAAAGTTTGATAAGTTTAAAAATATTAATTCAAAATTTGGGGAAAAAGCAGGATTAATAATTAATCAGTACGACAACTCTGTTTTATTTAATGACTATATTGTATATCAATTAATTAAAAACTTAAAATTTTACAAAGATTTTTCTATTTCGCTTACTTATTTTTCTGATCATGGAGACGAAGTTTATGATTATCGTTTTTTTGTCGGGCATAATCAAGCTTTACTACCATCAAAATATATGACAAATGTTCCATGTTTTATTTGGTTGAACAATAAAATGAAAAATGAATATTCATATTCAAAATATCAATTTAAAAACAAATTAAAACTAAGACATATAACTAATACTTTATTGGATTTGTATCAAATTGATTGTATTTATTTTCCAAAAAGATTTAGTTTCTTTAAATAATTTTAGAAAATTTGATAATTAATCTTTTAAAAATATTAATTAAAATGGTAGTTTTGAAACTTTACTGAATTTATATGAATTATAATTTGTATTTTTATCTCAAATTTATTTTATGAAAAAAATCGTTTTATTTTTTAATTTATTTTTCTTGATTAACACCTTTTATTCTCAATCAAATAAATTCGGTTTTGAATTGCTTTTAAAAGAAGAAGGAAGTAAAAAAATGCCTTTTGCAATAGATTCCAAAGGTGTGAATCTCGAAGATATCAAAAAAAATAATCAGATAAAAATTAAAAAAAGCACGGAAAATTACATCTATGTAACTTGTACACCTACTGACATAAATCAATTAATTTCTGAAAATAAAATAAATGATTTTTACTTTTCTTCTCATTCTCCTGTATTACTCAATGATTCTTCCCGTGCAATGCATTTTGTTAATGAAGTTCATTCTGGACAAAGCCCACTTACACAAGCATATACAGGCAAAAATGTCATAATTGGTTATATTGATACAGGTTGTGATTATCAACACCCTGATTTTAAAGATGAAAATGGAAATTCAAGAATTATTAGGTATTGGGACCACAATATGGCTGTTGACCCCGAAAGAACTCCCGAAGAATATGGATATGGTCAAATTTTTGATTCTATAGATTTGAACGACACCTTGTTGCCATTGCAATGCAATATAGGTCATGGAACTACAGTAGCAGGTGCTGGATCAGGTGGTGGATTAGCAAATGGCACCAATGCAGGAATGGCTCCGGAATCTAAAATTATCATCGTTGATTTTAATTTTGATGATGGAAATAATTGGACCCTCAGAGTAGCTGATGCTTGTGATTATATTTTTAAAATTGCTGATCAATATGGTTTACCTGCTGTAATTAATATTAGTTTAGGTTCCTATTTTGGTTCTCATGATGGAGAAGATCCTGCTTCTGAATTGATGAATACCTTACTCGATGAAAAAGAAGGTCGTATTATTTTATCCTCAGCAGGAAATGGAGGTGATTTTAAGAATTTTCATGTACACAATGTAGTTACTAGTACTCCCTCTTTTATTTGGCTAGCTAATAACCCAGCTGGTGCTTTTGGAACTAATTCAGCTTTTTTTGATCTTTGGGGCAATCAAAGTGAAGTGTTTAACATTAATTATTCTTTCTCTGCTATTAATCCAAATTCAAATTATGAAACAAGAGGTCAAACAAATACTTATAATGTTTTAAACACACTTGGTACTGAAATAAATGAATATATTTTAAGTCCAACAGGCGACACTATAGCATTAATTGATATATATTCAGGTCCTCAAGCAAATGCCTATAATATGTTTGCACATATAAAACGCATTGATTCAACAAATTATTACATTTCTTTTAATACTTCAGGAAGCGGTGTTTATGACGCATGGACTGGAGCAAATTATGGTGATGCTTATCAAATAGTTGAAAACATACCTGATGTGTTAACCTACCCAAATATTGTGAATTATGTTTTACCAGACTCTTTACAATCCATTGTTTCAGATTGGAATTGTTCAGATAAAATTGTATCGGTTGCAAATTTGAGAAACAGAGTTATGTATATTGACAACAATGGCGATTTACAAGACAATTCTGCTGTTGTTCCTCCAAGAGGAGCTTTAGCAAGCTCATCAAGTATAGGGCCAACAAGAACAAATATTATAAAACCAGAGATTTCTGCATCTGGCGATGGTTCATTTGCTCCTGCACCTTTGTGTATTCTAGAAAATCCTGCACAACAATTTAAAGTTTTACAAGGTGGTTGGTTTGCTCGAAACGGTGGCACTTCGATGGCATCTCCCGTTGTTGCTGGCATCGCAGCTCTATATCTAGAGAAATGTCCTCTTTCAACTTATCAAGATTTTAAAGATGATTTAATCAATACAGCTTTTACAGACCAATACACAGGTACAGTTCCAAACTTTGCATACGGTTATGGAAAAGCTCATGCTTTTAACCTTTTATTAGAAACTAATTTTAATATTCAAATTTCAGGTCCAAATGAATTATGTATCGACCCAATTGTATTAGGAGTTAATACTTCAGAAACCATTGAAAATTATTTATGGAGCACTGGTGAATCCACTTCACAAATCAACGTAAGTAGTGCTCAAAATATTGAATTAGAAGTTGTGAATAATAAAGGTTGTAAAAGTTCTGCTTCTAAATTAATAAATCAATTATCGCCAATAAATCCAACAATTAGTATTAATAGTCCAGATATTAGTGTTTGTGAGGGAGATTTGGTATCTTTATATTCAACCATTAATGGAGGTGGGGTAAATCCTCAATATTCATGGTATGTAAATGGAGTACCATCTGGCTCAAGTCCCAATTTTTCGTCATCTTCATTAACCAATAATGATATTATTTCGTGTGAGTTAATTAGCAGTGAAACATGTACAATCGAAAATCCTGTTCAAAGTAATGAAATAGTATTAGAAATATTGCCAATAACAAGCCCCACTGTAAATATAAGTGCTAGTGATGTTGAGATCTGTCCTGAGGAAATTGTAACTTTTACAAGTACAGTACAAAACATAGGTCAAAATGCTGATTATAATTGGTTTTGGAATGGTGTGTTAACTGGTGATAATTCACCTACTATTGAAATAACAGGTTTATTAAATGGTGATTATGTCTATTGTAAAATATTAACCGATAATGAATGTGCAAATGAAAATACAGATATAAGCAATATAATTATTTTTGAGGTATATGGCAACGCAGTCATAGATCAATTTGAAAGTGGACTAATGTCTGTTACAGAAGGAAGTGCTTATCAATGGTATTCTTGTGAAACAATGGAGATGATTGAAGGGGCAAATCAACAAATATTTTATCCTTCTCAAGCAGGAAGTTATTATGTAGTTGTTACTTTTGAAGGTTGTGTATCTACTTCTAATTGTATGAGCACTAATCAACTTTCAAACTCAGAAATAACTACGAAAAATAACATTTCAGTTTTTCCAAATCCATTTTCAAACTCTGTTCAAATTTTCAATAATACTAAAACAAATCAAACTTTTATAATCACAAATACTCAAGGTCAAAAGATCCAATCTCTACAAATCAATGGGAATACAACTAAAATTGTTGATTTAAGTTCTTTGGCAAGTGGGATTTATTATATGGAAAATAAAGGTCAAGATATAAATGTAAAATTAGTTAAGCTATAATTATAGTAATCAATCCAAGTATCTATATTTAAGAAATTTATCTTGATAGTTAAAATCATACATTTGTATCTCATTTAAAAATTAAGAAAAAACTATTTCAAAATCTTTAAAAAGAAACCATTTTTTAAAATGGCATATTTTTTGTCGTATAAATAATAATATGTAAGTTTGCATGTTTAATATTAATTATGAATTTAAAAGGTATCATTTCTATTTCAGGTAAACCAGGGCTATATAAGGTTGTAGCTCAAAGTAAAAACAATATTATTGTAGAATCTTTAGAGGATAAAAAACGTTTTCCAGCCTACACAAAAGATAAGATTTCCGCATTAGATGACATTAGCATTTATACCTATGATGAAGACGTATCTTTAAAGGATGTTTTTCTAAAAATTATTGAAAAAGAAGATAAAAATAATTGTATTTCTTATAAAGAAAATAAAGAAAATTTAGAAAATTATTTAACTGAAATTTTACCAAACTACAATAAAGAAAGAGTTTATCTTTCTGATGTAAAGAAAATATTTCAATGGTATAACTTACTTCACAAAACCGGAGATTTGTTTGCAAAAGAAGAAATTAGTGAAGAAGTAGTTGAAGAAACTGAGACTTTAGAAAAAGGTGAAAAACCCGAAAAGAAAAAAGTAAAATCAGAATCTCCAAATAAAGTAAAAGTTATTAAAAAAGATGTTAAAACCACTTCTAAAACTAATTTAAAATCTGCTGGCACTAAAAAAGCTAGTCCAATCAAAACAGGTTCATCTAGAGGAAAATAGTATAAAATACATAGATTATATAATCTATAATAAAAAGTAATACCGATTACATATTCATTATAGACTAATTAAAAATTATCTTCGATGTTGCCTTTGGCGGTGTATATTTTCATATTGTATCGGCATATTTTAAAATTTTGGACTTATTAAAATTGTATATTGTATTAACCTAGTTCGATAGTAAAATTGAAATTCAGATTAATATAAAGAACTGTTAGACAAGGATTTTGATCGAAAATTTAGCTGGCTAAATCGAGAGAAAACAACGAAGTATAACAGGTTTTTATATAAAGTAAAAAAATATTCCGCTGATAAACAACGATTTACTTCACAACCCTTTATCGATTTATCTCGATAAATCTTCAAAAGCGTCATTCGTAACTCATTGTTTTTGAGCGGTCTGAATCCAATTTTAATAATCGAACTCAGGTTATTAATTAGCAAGGGGTAAATTTTATCTAATATAAACATCTATTAATCATAAATTTAAATTGAATTGATTTGATTTGTCTGAAAAAAAAATATATAAGCCCAAACTTTCGTTTGAGCTTATATTAAAAACTATAAAAATATAATTATTCTTTTATCACTTTATGCATTACTTTGTCATTATTGTCAAACAATTCAATAATATAAATTCCTTTTTGTAAGTGGGCAGTGTTAATTTTGCTGTTTTGTATCATTTGGTTTGATTCAACAATTTTTCCACTAATTTCAGAAATCGAATATTTTATGTTTTTCGATTCACTATTAACCATTATAAAATTTTCAAATGGATTAGGATAAATGCCAATCTTAGAAGAAGTTGATTCATTTATACCAACACTAGATATTGTAACACAATCACTTTCCTCAGTACAAGAATTTTTAGTGATGCGAACTGCATATAAACCATTTTGAGTTGGGGTAAAAGACTGTAAATTTGCACCAACAATAGGAGTATTTCCATTGTTACAATCTAACCATTGATATTGAGCATCAACTTCATTTGCTGTGATGGTAATTCCAACAACAGAAACTGAATTATCAATTGCATTAATGGTTAAATCTAAAGTGACAAGCGAGTCACAACCTAAAGCGTTCGGAATGGTAGCAAAATAGGAACCTGTTTCATAATAAGTTTGTCCGTCTAAAGGCCAAGTATAACTATCACAAGCAGATTGTGTTTCTGAACCAAAAGTCGGGTAACCGATTGACAAATTCAGAGTCAATATAGAATCGCAACCATTAGTTGCCATCAGTGTTTCAGTATAGGTACCAGACATAAATAAAAACTGTCCAGTTACTTCCCAGATGTAAAAATTACAAGCAGAAACATCTTCAACTGTTTGGTAAGGTTCAATAATTGTTAAATGAAGTGTTACCGTTGAATCACAACCATAAATATTTGAAATAGTAGCTGTATAATCTCCACTTTGGGTATAGATTTCATTTGACAAACTCCAATAATAAGAATTACAAATACTTACTGATGTTTCTCCAGTACTCGGATTCCCTATTGATAAATTCAATGAAACAATAGAATCACATCCTTGAGAACTTGTATAAGTTTCTGAATAAACTCCAGAAGAAGTATATGTCATTCCATTTACAGGCCAAGTATAAGTTTGACACGCATTTACATTGCTATTATTTTCAATAAAATCAGCAATCGTTAAGTTTAATACAACTGTTGAATCGCACAAATCTTGTGTTTGAGTGGAAAAAGTATAAGTACCTGATTGTGTATAAGTCTGTCCATTCCAATCGTATGAACCGCAAGTAGTATGTGATATTTCGTTGTAATAGCCACTTCCAATGTGTATATTTTTATAAATATATCCCAAGGCATTCCCAAGTGAATCAAACGCCCATAGATAAACAGCATAATCTCCCCCATTACTAAAATCGTGAACAGGATTAATTTCATCACAACAACTACTTTGTCCGTCACCAAATTCCCAATAATAATTTATCACTCCTGGCTCTGTACCTGTATATTGAAAACTAACTTGTGAAGGAGAACATTCTGAACTTAATGTAAAAGTAAAATCAATATTAGAAATATTTACATTGGTGGTATAAGTGATATCTCCACAAAACGAAGGTACAGTTGCTGTTACATAATATTCACCTGTAGTGGTATAAATATGTGTAGGAGACATTTCTGTTGAGGTATTGCCATCTCCAAAGTCCCATACAACGGAAGAAGGTATTTGATCACCTATAATTGTAAATTCGATTGGTGTATTTGGACTAGATGAAGAAGGGTTTGCCGAAATTGTGTAAATATCTCCATTTACATTCACCGTATCGGTATATCCACCAAGAATATTCCAATTTTCATCTGTGACATAAAAATTTACAATATATTGTCCTGGGTTTGCAAATTCAATTGATGGTGTCATATCTTCAGATACCTCAATTCCACTAAAATCCCAAAAAAAGTTTAATCCAGTACTATCTGTAATATTTGGTTCAAAGTCAAAAGTAGAGTTCGCGCACGAATCTAATGACGAATAGGTAAAAGTATAATCTGAAACTGCAATTTGATATTCTAAAAGTGTTTGACCGCAATCATTCTGTGTTAAAGCTGTTACATTATACACACCTACATTTGAATAGGAATGAGTTGGAGAAAATTCTGTACTTTGTGTGCCATCACCAAAATTCCATAAAATAGACGAAAATGTTCCTTCACCATCGATTGAAAAATTTACATTTTGACCAACTGATGCAAATAATACATTTGAAACAATGTAGTTAGTTCCTCCACCTATGCTCAATAATGTATAAGAATTATCAATAAAATTAAAATTAATATCAAGCAAGCTCAAATAAACATAATAATCACCAGAAGTTGTATAATTATGACTTGTTGATGTATTAGTACCTTGATCAGATTCCCCATCACCAAAGTCCCAATAAAAATATACAACGTCAGGATTGTTTCCTGTATATTGAAAGTTAACAATTACATCAGGGCAGGCACCAGTATAGTCATGTGTAAAATCTTGAGATAAGACTTTATTACTAAAAATTGTCAACAATGACAAAAACAAAACTAAAGAATAAATCTTTTTCATATCATTTTTTTTTACAAATGTAAAAAAAAATGATATGAAAAAAAAATTATTTAAAAGTGCAGTATGAATATAATGAGGCAGTAGATTTGCATTCAGCTTCTGCTTCTTTTTTTCTTTTTTTAATTTTAAATGTAGTACAAGTTGTTTCACCATTACTTGACAAACAACATTCACAAGAATATTCTTTTGAACATGAAAACACCATCAATATAATAAATATTAATGTTGAGGATAATATAATTACACTTTTCATACGTATTTTTTCTTCAAAAATACTTAAAAAAGCTATCGAATAAAATTTTCAACAAAATCTTTTGCTCTTACTCCGAACTGATCATTAGACCATTTCTCAACAATCTTCTTATTTTTAAGAGCTACAAAAGTAGGAAAGGAACCTTGTGAAATATTTATACATAGTTTTAAATCTTTTGCAAGGGAAACTGAAATCTTTCTATTCAATTTTTTTTGATATGGTTCTATTTCACGGGTATTGGTGTCGCAAACAATATATTTTATTTTTAATCTAGGTTGTCTTAGTAACATTTTATTCGAATAAATTGTAGATTCGTGGCAAAATGGACAGCCAGGAATGGTTAATACTACTAAATCAACAGTTTGAAAATCTTGATTGTCATTTTTTAATTGATAAGACGTTCCTACACGAGAAAAATCTCCTTCATAAATTGGATGGAAAATAAATGAAATAATAAAAGGTAAAACAGCTACAAATACAGACAATATGAGTTTTATTATTTTTGTTTTTGCTAAATTGTAAATAAAATAACTTAGAATAAAACCTAATACTACTACTAAAAAATAGGGCAAGGCTTTACTAATTGTCCATGAAAAATTATTTTCTATTAAAAGTCTTTCTATTGTTTTAAAATAGACGATAGTTAAAGTGCTGATTAATACGAATACGAAGAAATATATTTTTTTCATTATAAGATAAATATTAAAAAAAATTTAAATTCAAATCCAAAAACTTGATTTTAAAACAAAAAAAAAGGAAGCTAAAGCTTCCTTTTAAATAACTTGTGTACAAATTATTTTTTCTCATAATCACAAGTACCACCTGCTAATAACCAAATACTTCCAGCAGAATCACATGCATCTTTTGCATCTTTTTTCTTGATTTTACCTAAATCGTAAGTGTAAGTTTCTCCATCGATAGTACATTTACATACATAGTCTTTTTTGCAAGAAGCTAAAACAAATACTCCTAAAGCAGCAATAACTAATACTTTTTTCATAATAATTAAGTTTTTATTTTTGTTAATAATGGCACAAATTTACACTAAAAATTTAATATGCAAACATTTTTTAAAAAAAAATTATAAAAATTCAATAAAATAGTGCATATTACTTATTTTACTTAATTTTATACTTTAATTTCAAAACGACATGAAACAAGCAATAAACGTTTATGCTGAAATGACACCAAACCCAAATTCTTTAAAGTTTGTGGCAGATAAAATAATTATCCCTACCGCTAAATCTGCAGAATTTAATTCATTACTAGATGCTAAAGGTAAATCTCCTTTGGCAGAAGCACTTTTTCTTTTTCCTTTTGTTAAAGGTGTATTCATGGCATCAAATTTTATCACAGTTGTAAAGTCAGAAGAGGTTCCTTGGGATTTTGTACAAATGGAAGTTCGTGAGTTTATAAAGGAATGGTTATCTGAAGACAAAGAGATAATCATTCAATTTCCAGAAAATCGAAACGAAAGTGACAATACTAATTCTACAATTCAATTTACTAAAAGTGAATTTGATGAAGAAATTATTTCATTACTTGATGAATATGTCCGTCCAGCTGTTGAAGGAGATGGCGGTGCAATAGATTTTGTTGGTTATCAGGACGGTAAAGTACATTTATTACTTAAAGGATCTTGTTCAGGTTGCCCTTCATCAACTGCTACATTAAAATTCGGAATAGAAAGCTTGTTAAAACAACATATTCCTTCAATAGAAGAAGTTGTAGCGGTTAATGCATAGTTTGTCTTTGCAAGAAAACCCAAAACACTTCGTAACTCTAGTTTTGGTGATTTTCTAATAAATGAATCTAAATGTATATTTTTTGATGCTGAACTAATTACCGTTATCGGAAAAAATCCAATATTCTTTAATAAGTATATATTTTTTCATAATTTATTTAATTTAACACAAATTTAATATAAGCAATTATAATTTAATTGACCTCTTTATTTAGAAGTGGTACTTATTGATTAAATTGTACAAAATAAGTTTTAAAATTTAATTTTGAGAAAATAGGAATCAAAAAAACAAACATTTTGAAACTAGATTTAATTTTTTTTTTTTATTTCACCCAACCTTTTGGTAAAAATCTACATCTATTCATTAAAAAGATTATTTTTGCCTTAGTGCAAGAAAGTTACGAAATAGAATTTGAATTAATTAGGCAATGTATCAAAGGTGAGCAGCGTTCATGTAAAAAGCTATACGACAAATACAGCCCATTCTTGTACAGCGTTTGTCTGAGATACATTAATGATAGAGAAGAAGCCAAGGATTTATTGCAAGACGCATTTGTGCTTATTTTTAAAAACCTTGGTCAATTTTCAATGGAAAAAAATTTTAAAGCATGGATGAAAAAAATTACCGTTAATTGTTGCTTAGGTCATTTTAGAAAACAAAATACAGAAGTCAACGCTGTTGAAGACAGCAGTAAATATGAAAATTCATTTATCGATTTAACTTTACTTCAAGATTTAAATCAATCTGAATTATTACATTTCATCCAATTACTTTCACCAGGACGTAAACAAGTTTTTTGTGCCTATTTTATTGAGGGTTATTCCCATAAAGAGATTGCAGAAATGATGAACATCTCAGAGGGAACATCTAAATCTCAATTGTTTGATGCAAAAAGAGAATTAAAAAATGCTATAGAAAAGGACTTTGCTATTGCAAAAAAAATGAAGAATAAAGAATGAATGAATTAGATCAAGATAACGAATTAAGAAAGTTCTTTCAAAATCGCTTTGAAGAGGAGAGTATTTCCCCTCCAAGAGGTTTGTTTCTTGAAATATTTAAACAAATTACCGTTCAATCTTCATGGTGGAAACTTCCTTTATTTTGGATATCTTCTTCATCTATAATTTTAGTTGGAAGTTTAATTTATTTAATTACAACAAATAATGCAACTCAAAGCAAAAACAAAGCAAATCCAACTCAAAATGAATTGACAATTAAAGTTGAAGAAAAAAATGAAATCATAGAGAAAAAAGATTCAACTATAAATTATTCTCAAAATTCAGAAAATTTAATTTCCCAAAATAAAGAAAAAGATAGTATTGTTTCAAATAAAACCTCACAAATCTATTCAATTCAAACTAAAAGTAACATTATTAAACCCTCTAAACAAATAAATGATAGAACAAAAAATAAATCAAAAGATAAGTTTAATTCAACTTCAATCAATGATTTTTCAAAAAATGAGGACAAAAACACAAAAGAAAAAGAACTATCAAAAAATGAAAATTTTATTTCAAACACTCATTCCAAATTAGAAAATCAAGAAGATCAGAGTTTAAATACATCTACTAAAGATATTGGCATTATTTCTTCATTAGAAACAAATGAAAAGGATAAAAATGAAATTCCAAAAGACAGTGTTAGTTCAGAAAAACAAGCAATTCATGAAAACAAGGAATCTATTGACACAACTATACAGGAAAACAAACAAATAAATAATACTGAAAATTTAAAACTTGAAAAAGCTAAGAAAATTTATAAATGGACAATTAGTTTGTCACCATCAGTAGGAATACAATCTAGAATTATTCAACCAACAGCAAAAGCTGTTTTACAAAATGATTTAGTAAAAAAACGACGTCATCCAATAAAAAACTTAGTTTATTCTCTTGAAGTATCTTATCAATTATCTCCTAGATGGAGTATAAATGGTGGTATAAATAGACTTCAAGCATCTGGAAAAAGTAAAGAGTTTGAAAAATACATTACAAAAAAATCAAATGAAGACTATGAAATTTCCTCTCCTGAAGGTGAAATTCGTATAGATAATCAAGAGTTGGGCAATTCTTTTTCTTCTATAGATAGTAATTTATTTAAAATACAATTTATTTATAAAAGCACTCAATTTTCATTTCCATTTACATTAAAATATTCTTTTTCAGATAAAAAAATTCAACCTTATGTTCGTTTTGGGTTATCAATGGATTTAGAGAGTAAAAGATCCTCTTTAATTAAAATCACAAATGAAGAAAATCAAAATGTAAGAGAATTTAAAAACAAATCCCCACTTTTAGGAAAATCCTTTCAGGGTATTGTAACATTAGGGTTTCAAACAAATTTTCAGTCTAGATTTAACTTATTTTTTGAACAAAACAATAGTTTGGGTTTGACGTCTTTTATAAGAAGACCAAATTATAATATAAGAATCAATAATTATCAATTGAGGTTTGGATTAAGATTTTCGTTCTAGTTGTATTGAAAATTTTTAATTTTACTCAATGCAACACACAAAAAAAGGACATTTTTACTCTTATTTTTTGAAATTAATATTCATCAGTACGATTGTGCTTTTTTCTTCTGAATTGGGCTTAAGTCAAATAAAATACACTTTATCTTTTTCCGACTTTTCATATAAAACCGTAAAAAAAAATCCAGATTTAAAATTTAAAGACAGTTTAAGCTTAATCAAATATATAAAGGATTTCAGATATTTTGCAATGAAAAAAGGTTATTTATTGGCATCAATTGACAGTGTTTCTTTTGAAAATAAACACGCTAATTGTTCTTTTTATGTAGGTGAACAATTTAAAAAAGCTAAGTTAATTATTGAAGAGGATCAGATGAGATTCCTTAAGAAAAAAGGAAAGTATAGAGAAAAAGAAATACAAAACATAGTTTTTCGACCGAATGATATTTCCAATTTAATGGAAGACATTATAAATCTTTATGAAAACAATGGGTATCCTTTTGTAAAAGCATATTTTGAAAAAATTGACATCCAAAATTCCGTTCTTTATGCCAATTTACGAATTGACGTAGGTATAAAATTAAAAATTAAGAAAATCCATTTCCCAGGAGATAGTCATATTTCAGAAAAATTTTTATTGTCCTACTTACAATTAAAAGAAGGAGATTTTTTTAATCAAAAAAAAATTAGAAAAATTCCAGATTTAATAAAACAAATCTCCTTTTTAGAAGAAATTAAACCTTCAGAACTTTTATTTACAAAAGAAGGCGTAGAAATTTTTATTTATTTGAAATCAAAACCAGTAAGTTTAATCAATGGTGTTATAGGATTACAGCCAAATAACAATATATCATTAATCAATAAAAATAACTCAAAAAGATATTTTTTAACAGGTGAAGTAAGGTTAAAATTGCTCAATTCACTTAAAATGGCAGAGTTGATTGACCTTCAATGGAGAAGTCTTCAAGCTCAAACGCAAAACATGAAAATTCAAACCACATTTCCAAACTTATTTAGGACGCCTTTTGGTATTGATTTGCAATTTCAGTTGTACAAAAGAGACACTACTTTTTTAGAATTAAAGTTATCTGGAGGAATAAACTATACCTTAAACGATGGTAGTATTTTAAAAGTTTTGTATAAAAGATATTCATCAAGTGTTTTAAAAGCAGGACATAATAATACTTCTTTTAGCAATTTATCCAATGTAGAAAGCCATTTATACGGTATTGGTTATTCAAGGCAACAATTGGATTATTTACCAAACCCAAAAAAAGGATTTGTTTTTCAAATTGAAGCATCAGCTGGGCAACGAACCACAAAAGACACGAACTTTATTAAAAAACAAACAACTGCAAAGTTTGACTTAAATGTTCAAGAATATTTTCCTGTTAGCAAACGTTTTATTTTAAAAATATCTAACAATACAGAAGTATATATTGCACCAAATTATTTTGAAAATGAAATTTATCGTTTTGGAGGTCAAAATAGTTTTAGAGGATTTAACGAAGAAGAGTTATTCGCCACCTCAAGAAGTGTTTTTTCATTAGAACCGAGATTTTTACTAGACAAAAACTCATTTGTTTTTCTTTTTTATGACCAAGCTTGGTATGAAAATAAAGCAAAAACATTCATTCACGATACTCCATTTGGATTTGGAGCAGGGTTTACTTTTGGTACAAATTTAGGGAATTTTGCAATTAGTTATGCTCTTGGAAGTCAATTTAATCAAGCCATTCAATTAAAAGATGGTAAAGTTCATTTTGGTTATATTAGTTATTTTTAAACAATCAAAAGCTAATAAAATTGAAAGAATTCTTTTGAGTATAAACAAATGATTTCTACCTTTGCTAACTAAGATGTTTCAATTTCAAGTCAATAGAATCAAAGTAATTTTATTAGATATTTTTATCTCTACTGTATCTTTATTTTTATCTTACTTAGTTCGTTTTGAGTTAAATACCTCCTTTGAGATTTTGTCTAAAGAATGGTCTATTTTAGCTCCTTATGTTTTAGTGTTTTTTGTAACTAAACTACTAATTTTCTTTCTATTTAATATACATAAAGGACTTATTAGACATACTTCTTCCGAGGATATTAGAAGAATTTTGTTTGCCAATACACTATGTAGTTTGATATTTTTGATATTTGGTTTTATTCGACATTTTTATTTAGATGGATATTATTTATTTCCACTTTCTATATTGATTATTGATTTTTTAGTTTCTACTTTTTTATTATTAACAGCAAGATTTTCAATAAAATTTTTATACCTAGAGAGTAAAAAAGATAAAAAATTAATTTATGTTCCTGTATTAATTTATGGCACTGGAGTATCTGGTTTAGTAGCTAAAAGGACAATTACTAATGATTCTGCAATTAATTACGATATTATAGGTTTTATTGATGACAATCCAAAGCTGAGAAGTTCACATATCGAAGGGCTTAGAATTTATAGCTTTGATGATTTAGAACAGTTGAACAAAAACATCCCTATTCAAAAAATAATTTTTGCTATTCAACATCCTAATGAAGAGAATAAGAAAAAAGTAATAGAATTTTGTTTACAAAATGACATCTCTATTTTACAAGTTCCTAGTGCAAAAAAATGGGTAAATGGAGAGTTTTCTACAAAACAATTAAGTCATATAAAAATTGAAGACTTATTGGGCAGAACACCTATCCGTTTAAGTTTAGACAAAATGAAAATTGAGTTTAATCCTTCGATAATTCTTGTAACAGGTGCAGCGGGGTCGATAGGTTCTGGTTTGGTGAAAGAATTGGCTCATTTTAATCCAAAAAAAATGATTTTATTAGACCAAGCGGAGTCGGCTTTGTTTGAATTAGATTATGAAATCAAAAAAGATTTCCCAGATTTAAATTATGAGATTGTTATTGGTGACATAAGAAATTATAACAGAATGGAAAGGGTTTTTCAATATTTTAAACCAAATTTTGTTTTTCATGCAGCAGCCTATAAACACGTACCTTTAATGGAAGATAATCCCACTGAAGCAATTCAAACTAATGTAAAGGGAACAAAAAATTTGGTTGACCTTTCAATATTACATCAAGTTAATAAGTTTGTGATGATTTCAACCGATAAAGCAGTGAATCCTACAAATGTAATGGGTTGTTCAAAAAGAATTGCTGAAATATATGCCCAATCGAGAAAAAATACAACTTGTCAATTTATTACAACAAGATTTGGAAATGTTCTCGGTTCAAATGGGTCTGTAATTCCGTTATTCACCAAACAAATTCAACAAGGTGGACCAATAACAGTTACCGATGAGAAAATTACTCGTTTTTTTATGACCATCCCTGAGGCCTGTCAATTGGTTTTAGAAGCATCTTTTATGGGTAATGGTGGGGATATTTTTGTTTTTGACATGGGAAAACCAGTGAAAATTATTGATTTGGCAAGAAAAATGATTAAACTAAGTGGATTAATAGAGGGAAAAGATATTGAAATAGAATTTACTGGATTACGACCTGGGGAAAAATTATATGAAGAATTGCTTTCAGATGAAGAAGGAACTATACCAACACATCACCCTCAAATTTTAATTGCAAAAACAAAAATTAACGATTCAGATATAGAAGAAAAAATTGACAATTTAATCTCTTTGTTTAATGAACAAGACAACATGAAATTAGTTAAAGTAATGAAAGAAATTGTTCCTGAATATATAAGTAATAATTCTGAATTTAGTAGCTTAGATAAATGAATTTAACTCCTTTTCCTGTTTTTATACGTTTTTCTGATTGTGATTTAATGGGACATGTTAATAACGCCTCTTACTTAAATTATTTTGAAGATGCTCGAATACATTATTTTAGTCAACTTTTACCGAATTGGGATTGGAAAACTCAAGGAATAATATTAAGAAAAAACACTATAGAGTACCTCTCACCTTTATATTTACATGACAAAGCAAATATTACTATTCTACTTAAAAAAATAGGAAATAAAAGTTTTACTTTGGCATACGAATTGCTCATTCAAAATGAGTTAAAAGCAATGGGTGAATCTGTTTTGGTTTGTTATAATTTTAATATACAAAAAAGTACAACAGTTTATCCCGAATGGATTCCAATTTTAAATCAATTAGAAAAAAAATGAAAAAGATAATTTTATTATTCTATCTGTTTAATATAATACAGCTTAATGCTCAGGAAATCAATTCGATGTTGACGAAAAAAAAACCATGTTTTGAGAAAGCACAAGCTAAAAAAGGTCAACGTTTTATAGAATGGGAATGTGGTAAAATTCCAGGGATTATTGATTGTAATGAAAAATTAGATTTAGATCCTGGAAACAGTATTGTGTATTCAAAAGGGTCCGGTGCTCCCTATACTGGAATGTGTGAAACGTGTCATATCAATGGTATTATTGAAAGACGAGTAACTTTTGTAAATGGTAGAGAAAACGGAATTGATACTGCTTATTACCAATCAGGTTGTCCAATGGTGATTAGAAATCATATACAAGGAGCAGAAAATGGTACATGGACATATTTTTATGACAGTACACAGTTTTTAGCATGGGAAATGAATTATTTTGCTGGTCAAAAACATGGAAAGCACATTTATTTTACAAAAAAAGGGGATACTACTTTATGGGAAAATTACAGTTATGATGTTTTAGATGGTATCAAAAGAACTTATTATTCAAAATCAAGAAAACATCAGGAAATTAGTTACAAAAAAGGAATATTAGAAGGTCAACACCTCATTTATAATAAAGAAGGAGTTGTAATTGAAAAAGTGAATTACAAAGCAGGTAAAAAAGAAGGAGAAGCCACTTATTTTTACGATGATGGAAAATTACTTCGTACTGAAAATTGGTCAAAAGGCGTAAAAAATGGTGAGTTTAAAAGCTTTTATTACCAAGGTTTTGTTGAGTCCATTGAATCCTATCAAAAAGGCATTAAAAATGGTCGTTTTGAAGAATATTTTTATGATCAAAAAATAAAAAGAAAAGCCGTTTATAAAGACAATATTTTGATTTTTGAACAGATTTATGACGAACAAGGGATTTTAAAAAGTTCTATTGGCGTTCAAGACAACAAAGGTAAAGAAGACGACAAATTGCCTGAAGATAAAAAGAAAAAGAAAAAAGAAAAATTTGTAAAACGATCTTAAAATGAAATTTATATTATTCTTACTTTCATTTTGTTTAGTGTTAACTTACTATTCACAAAGTGTTTATAAAAATAAAAAAAGCAAAAAAGACTATTTTGGAGGTGCAAAAGATTATCGTGTTTTATCCAATAAGGGATTGATGATAGAAGCTGGATTAACCAATACTTTTCCATCTAAATCACAAAATGTTACTGACGACATCAGTTATGAAGCACAAATTAAAGCCAAAGGAGGAATTGGATTTTTTTTAGGTCTTGGATTGGCACATTTTAATGTTAAAAAAACTACTTCACGTATTGGAAGAATTTATCATTATTTTGATTATGGAATACAATTTTCAACTTATCATATTAACGAAGCAACAGAAATTAGAAACAAGCTAAATGATGGAACTTTAAGTACTCCAATCAATTCTCAAGCAAAATTTTATCAAGGATATCTTGGAGCACGATTTTCACTTCATCATCTTTTTTATTTAGGAAAAGGAAATAGATTTGTTGATTTTGCACCAGGCATAGATGCAGGATATCAAATGCTTACAAATCCTGCAACTTATTCAACTTTTACTGCTTATAATGCTCATTTTTCGCCATACACAAAAGTCCAATTACATCTATCGATTGGTTTTGGATTTAGACTTAAAAGGGGAAGTTATTTAATTCCCTTTGTTCAAGCTCCTGTTTTAGGTTTGTATGAATTTCCTTTTCAAGCTCTTCATTGGTTTTCTTCTAAATATTATCCAGTACAGATTGGAATAAAATGGATACGACTTTTTTCAAAACGAAAAAATGGCTGTACTGATAACGGAACGGAAGAAGATAGAAAAAGAAATCAAGAATTTTTACAAGGGCAGTAAGTTAGTTCATTTTTACTATTTCCAAAACAAAAAAGTAACAAATAATCATTTATTATTAATTTTGACATTCATTTTTAACCATACATGAAAACAATTCAATACAGAGAAGCACTTAGAGAAGCGATGTCGGAAGAAATGCGTAGAGACAAATCCGTATTTTTATTAGGTGAGGAAGTAGCAGAATACAATGGAGCTTATAAGGTTTCTCAAGGGATGTTGGACGAATTTGGTCCAAATAGAGTAATTGATACACCTATTGCTGAACTGGGTTTTGCTGGAATTGCTGTTGGAGCGTCTATGAATGGACTTAGACCAATTGTTGAATTCATGACATGGAATTTTGCTATATTAGCTGCTGATCAAATCATAAACAGTGCTGCTAAAATGTTACAAATGTCTGGAGGTCAGTATTCTTGTCCTATTGTATTTAGAGGTGGGAACGGACAAGCAGGTCAGTTAGCAGCAACGCATTCACAAAGTTTTGAAGCTTTTTATGCACATGTACCGGGATTAAAAGTAATTACTCCTTCAAGTCCTTTTGATGCAAAAGGTTTGTTGAAATCAGCTATTCGTGATAATGATCCAGTGGTGTTTCTTGAATCTGAAAAAATGTATGGTGATAAAGGAGAAGTTCCTGAAGACGAATATTTAATTCCTATTGGAGTAGCTGAAGTAAAAAGAAAAGGTAAAGATTTAACCCTTGTTTCATTTGGGAAAATTATTAAGTTAGCTTTTGAAGTTGCTGAAATACTTGAAAAAGAAGGAATTTCAATTGAAATCATTGATTTAAGAACCATTCGTCCAATTGATTATTCTACTGTAGTTGAATCGGTAAAGAAAACCAACCGTTGTGTTGTTTTAGAAGAATCTTGGCCATTAGCATCTATTTCTTCTGAAATTGCTTACCATTTACAACATTATGCTTTTGATTACCTCGATGCACCTGTGAAAAGAGTTACACAAACAGACACTCCATTTGCATTTTCTCCAACATTAATTGATGAAGCATTACCAAATGTTAAAAGGTTAATTGAAGCAATTAAATCTTGTATGTACAGAAAATAAAAAGGATTTATATCAATTCATCAAACAAAACAATTAACAAATTTTAATTAAATAGAATCTGTTTAACTAGTAATTTTGTCTTATGAATTATATATTTTGTATAGTTTTTTTATTTTTCTCTTTTTTAAGTTTTTCTCAAGAATGGGAAAAGCAAATTAAAGACGCAAGAAAGCTTTATCAAAATAAAAAATATACAGAATCTTCGAAAGTTTATTCCAACATAGAAAAAAAAGCACCAAACACCAATGATTTTAAACAAGAAATCGCACAAAATGCCTATCGTTCAGAAAAATTTGATGTAGCAGAAAAAAAATACTCTTCTTCTGTTAATTTAGCTAAAACTAAGGAGCAAAAGGCCTTGTCTTATTATAATTTAGGTAATACTTATCTAAAACAACAAAAACTCTCCGAAGCCATTGAAGCTTACAAACAATCTTTACGTTTAAATTCAAAAGATGAAGAATGTAGATTTAATTTGGCTAAAGCAATGATTAAACAGCAAAACAATTCCTCTTCTCCAAATAAAAACAATCAGTCAAAACAAGAGAAAAACAACAAAATCAATGAGAAAGAAAATTCATCAGAAAAAAATAATGAACAAAAAAAAGTGGACAGAATGTTGGATGAATTAAGAAAAAAAGAAGCAGAAACCAAAAAAAAATCAAGTCAAAATAGGAAAGAATCCTCTGGAAATGAAAAAACAAATAAACACGTAAAAGATTGGTAATGAAATTTATATTGATATTTTTTACTTTATTAACTTTATTTAAAATCAATGCTCAAAAAGTATCGGTTCATTTGTCGTGTGAACAAACTTCTGCACAAATTGACGATCGTGTAAGATTTACTGTAAAAACAAATATTTCAGGAAATATTAAAATAGATTTTCCAAAAACTTTTTTGCGTTCGTACGGAAGTATGAGTGGAATGGAGCAAGAAGTGAATTATTCAACTGGTGAAATTTCCACTATTTATTACCTTTCGCAAGAAGGAATTTTTAAAGAAAATGGAACTTTTACGATTTATGCTTATGTGGAGACAGCAAAAAAAGTGTACAAATCCAATCCTATTAAAATAAGTATTGGTGTTCAAGAAAAACTCTCACCTTCTGTTGAAGAAGAAATTTCTCAACGAATAATGAAACAGCCCGTTTTTGGGATTATTAAACGATCAAAAGAAAAAGTGTATGAAGGGGAGGCCTTATTGTTAGAAGCAAAAGTCTATACAAGCTTGCATATCAACATGATGTCTGATTATAAAGAATATATATTTGATGGAGATGCTCAAAAAAAAGAAATTGATCAAAAAAATAGATTATTACTTAAAAAAGAAGTTTTGAAAGGTCAAGAATTTTATTCTTTTTCTCACGACAAAAGAGTATTTTTCCCAGAAAAAACTGGAATGATTAAAGTAAAACCTTTTGAGATGAAAATCGAATATGAAAACGGAAGTATTTTTTCAGATGACATTTCATTTGTGTCAAATGCAGCAATTATTGAAGTTGTCCCCCTTCCTAAAAATAGTCCAATAGAATTTACAGGTATTGTCGGGAAATTATCTTTAAACAGTTCTGTTAACAATAAAAACATTTCTTTAGGCGAAGTTTTTGAATTAACATTAAGCTTTGAAGGCGAAGGAAATATTCATCAATTACAAGTACCAAAATTTTCTTTACCAAAAGGATTACATTTTTATGCTGACCCTGAAACTAAGGATAATATTTCATTTGGAAAAAATGGATCAAGTGGTTCAGTAAAATATACTTATTTTGTTAAAGCAACTCAATTAGGTGCCGTTTCCTTACCTGAATTTAAAATTGCTTTTTTTAATCCAAATAAGCACAAATATGAAATGGCAATTTCAAAACCAATTATGTTGCAAATAGGTAATAATGGATTCAAACCCTCACAAGATAAAGACGATCAACAAAATTCTATAATTCATACCACAACAAGTCCAGAAATAAAAAAATCAAACAACGAGGAGGATTTTACTTTTTGGTGGTCGATTATTAGTCCATTTTTATTAGTAATCTCTGGTGGCTTACTTTTTGTTCAGCTTAAAAAGAAAAGAAATAAAAAACCTGAGATTCCAGTTGAAAAAAATCAAAAGCAAACAATAAAAAACCTAAGGGAACAATTAGAAGAAATTGCTATTACAAAAAATGAACCCCAAAAAGTTATTTACAAAAATTACAATGATTGGATTTTGTATTTAAGTAGTTTAGTAAATGGCGAAAAAGCAAGTTCTCTTCAACTTTTGTTGGCAAATCTTAATGAAATACCTCTTTCAGTTGATTTAATAAAACAGATTGAACAATTTTATTTAGAGAATGAAGAAAAACAATTTGCTTTATTTGATGAGTTTATGGATATTGAAGAAATATATCAAAAAGGAAAAAATATTCTTATCCAATTGGAAAGAGAAATGGAAGTTTAGAGTTTTTATGGGGCTAGACGTTGTATTTGCCAATTATTATCGATTAATTCGTAGGAAAATCGGTCATGTAAACGACCTAAACGTCCTTTCCAAAATTCAAAATAGTTTGGTTTAATTAAAAATCCACCCCAGAAATCTGGTCGTGGAACAATTTGAGGAAATTTTTTATCATAATATTCCATTGCTTTTTCCAAATCATTACGAGAATTGATGCTTTCACTTTGTTTGCTAGCCCAAGCATTCAACTGGTTTAAACGTGGACGAGATGAAAAATAAATATCAGACATTTCAGAAGGTAATTTTTCACAAATTCCTTCAACTCGAACTTGAATCTCTAATTCCTGCCAAAAAAACAGTGCTGAACAAAGAGGATTTTCTTCTAAAGTTTTCCCTTTTCTGCTGTTGTAGTTTGTATAAAAACACAATCCTTCTTCAAGAATTTCTCTTAAATAAACAACTCGTGAACTTATTCGATGAGATAATGTAGAAGTAGAAACGACCATGACATTAGGAGATGTACAATTTTTTAAAATAGCATCTTGATATAAATCTTTAAACCATAAAAGCGGATTCTCTTTTGATTGAAAATCTATCTCTTTATTAAAATCACTATGGTCGTGTTCCATTATATTTTACGTCTATTTTTTTCTTGTTTTAACATTTCAAACTCTCTACTAACTTGACCTTCAATTGAAGTATTCTCTTCAGCTCTTCGTAACAAATATGGAATGGCTTTTTCTACTTCACCATAAGGAACATATTTAGATGAATTGTATTTATTTTTGGCTAAATTAAAGGTTAAATTATCACTCATTCCGTACAATTGTGAGAAAAATACTTTATTCTCATGATCATTTATCTGATATTCATGTATCAAAATTATCGCTTTTTGAATACTTTCCATGTTGTGAGTAGCAATACAAGTTGCGACTAAATCATGGTTTTCAAGACAGATTTGAACAGCATGATTAAAAGAATCGTCAGTTCCTTGTTTGGTATCAAAAACTGGACTTTCAAGACCTAGTTTTTTGGCTTCTTCTCTTTCTTTTTCAACATAAGCACCACGAACGAGTTTCATTCCGATAAAAAAGTGTTCGTTTTTTGCTTCAGAGATGCATTTATTTAAGTAATCAATTCGGTCTTTTAAATACATTTGAAGAGTATTGTACACCACTGCTTTTTGACGGTTGTATTTTCTCATCATTTCTTCAATTAGATAATCGAAAATATCTTGAGTATTTCTTTCTTCAGCATCAAAATAAACTTTCACATTATTTTTATCACCTTCTTGACAAATTTTTTCAACTCTTTCATGTAAAAGTTGAAGTCGATGTTCTGTCTTAAATTTTTCAACAAAATCTGCTTGTTTGAAAGTTTTTAGATATTCAACATCTTCTAAACCAGAGATTTTTACACCTACAAAAGCATTTGGACTTTCATTTTTCACACAGTCGATATTTTTTATTATCGTTTGAAGGTTTTTCTTAAAACCGACTTCTGATTTATCCCCTTCAGCAACATAATCTAAAACAGTATAAACGTCATATTTTTTTAAATGAGCCATAGTTTTTTTAGTTTCATTTAAATCAACACCAGCACAAAACACTTGAAACATGGTGTTTTTTAAAAGAAACTTAAATGGAAGTTTGTATTTAATTATCCAAAAGGCAACCCTTGTTAAAAATTTAACCATAAAAGGTTTTTGAATCAAACGATATACAAAAAACATACGTTTCAATTCTGCATCACTTTTGTAACTAAAAGCAATGCTTACATCATCGAAATTAACTGATTTATTTTCCATTTTTATATTGAATAATTAGTAATTCTTTTTAGTAAAACTGATAATAAGTAATAACAATATATTCCAAGTGAGATAAACAATCCACAACCAGAGATAAACATCAAAATAAACCATGGATGAAGATTTGCCATCATATCGGAAAAGGGCAATGCGTGTTTATCCATTTGCCATAAACCTTTTAAAACACCTGATATATCTAAACTTAAAAAGAAAAACAATAAGGAGATTTGAAGAAACCAAAAATTATTTTTTAAGTACCTTCTATGTGAATGAGAATCTTGATCGTTCTTCCCATCAAAAAACATATACAGAGCAGCTAAAAGAATCATAGTATTGATGCCGATAGTGGTTCCCATAGCATGTGCCACTGTAACATGAGTTCCATGTGTATAGGCGTTTATTGCAGGGATAGACATTAATAATGCTTGAAAAAGGTTGATAAATACCCAAAATTCTGAGGCAATCAAAAAACGATAAGGAAAATAATGAGCATTAATCTTAAATTCATCAATAGTTTTTTTCCAAAGAAATATTGTTCTTAAAAACAGCACCCATTCGGTCATACTTACTAAATAACCGATATATTTCACATACATATCACTAGGTAAAGTATAAATATGATGACTCCAATTAAACATCAAATTAGCTAGTCCCAAAAAATACATTGCAAATACTATTTTTTTGTGTCCTACTTGATGAGCTTTATTATCAGTAATTTTATCCATAAGATAAAATGCTGTAGCGTAGATCAATTGGTTGTAAGCTCCAACAATGGAGCCATTCACTTTCCATTGGATAGTTAAATCTTTAATAAAACTTTCTCTTATTGAAGGGATTAGCCATAAATAATTTTCAATAAAAATAAAGATAAAAAAAAGTATTCCAGTAAACCACATCCAATAATAAACGGGCCAGTTTTTGATTTTTAAAGCCGAGTGAAGGTAATTGATCAAAAATAAAACCCAAGAAATTAAAACTGGAATAGCCCAATAAGGATTATACTCCCAATATTCCCTTCCTCCAAAATTTTTGAAGAAATAACTTATTAAAATTCCAAGTGCAGATATGGCTATTAAAACAAAATGGAAATAGGACATTTTTGAAGTAAAGGAACTCATGTTATTGTTCCACAAAGCACTATAAACGCCAGCGGTTGCACTCAAAGAAATCCAGAAATATACAGCTGACACATGAACCGGTCTCAATACAGAAAATCCTATTTTTTCTTTAAGAAATTCGGGAGACAAATAGCTAATTGATGCCAATAATCCAGCAATAATTGCAATGGATAACATGAATAAAGCCAAAATAGCAAATTTTTTACCTGGATTTGTCATCTTTTTTCTTGTTTTGGTTTAATCATTCCATCTGCTTGAAATTCAAAATTTCGTATATCCGCCGTTCCTGTTTTATCCATTTTTTTAAAAAATTGAATTAAAGCACTTTCTTCATAGGATGTCAATTTAAAGGAAGGCATTTGTTTAAACCCACCCTTCATAAATGCTTTTATCACGTCTTCATTATTGTATTTTGAATATACATTGGTTAGGTCTGGACCAAGATAACCACCTAAAGAGTAGATTTGATGGCAGGCCTGACAATTGTATTTTTGAAAGATCAATTTACCTTCAGCACTAAAATCTTTTTTAGTAGCCCTTTGAATTATAATTTCTTTTTCATCAGATAGGTACAATACTGAAGAGTAGGTTAAAAACAAAACACTAAGAAGAACAAAAATATAGATGGGTTTTACTTGCATTACTGTATTCTAATTCTAATATCTACAGGATAAAGTTTATCTTCTGTAGCTATGATTGGGTTTAAATCTATTTCTTCAATTTCAGGGACAACATAAACCAAAGCGGCTAATCTGGTGATTAAATCAATATATGACTCCTCGTTTATTCCTTTTTTATTTCTATATCCCTTAATAATTGGATAAGCTTTTAATTTTGTCAACATTTCTTTTGCTTCTTCTTTATCAATAGGAGCTAAAGCACCTGAAGTATCGTGTAACAATTCCAAAAAAACACCACCTAAACCAGCTAATACAAGATGACCAAAATCCCCTTGTTTAATAGCGCCACAATACAATTCTTCACCTTTAAGAAAAGGTTGAATTAAAACCGATGTAGCCCCTTGTATCTGCATTAAATCTTTAAAATGTAATAACATTTCATTTTCACTTTGAATAGGAAAACGTACGCCATTCACTTCTGTTTTATGAACAACTCCTTGTACTTTCATTACCAAAGGAAACGCAAATTTAGTATAAAAAAGTGAAATTTCTTTTTCCTCTTTGATTTCAACAGAAAATGGAAGTTCAATTCCAGCCGCTTGCATTAATTCATTAATTTCTTTATTTTGAAGCCATTGATTGTCACTAGCGTTAATAATATTTCTAATACCAGCAAAATCCATCGCAGTCAATTGAATTTTATTTCTTAAATAATTATTTTTTGCAGAATACACATTGGCTAAAGCATGACCTAATACTACTTCATCAGAAAAGTTAATTTTACCTTTAGATAAAAAAAATTCTATTTCATTTTTAGCATTTATTACAGAAGGAAGGACAGTGAAAATTGGTTTTTTGCAGGTTTTCATTTTTTCTAAAAGACAGAGGTAAACATCTTTCACATTAAACAAACCTGGACTTCCAAACACCACAACCATGGCATCAAAAAGGGTTTCATTTTCACAAAAATCAATAATTTCACCTAAATGTTCAGCTGTTCCAGTAGCCAAAAAATCAAATGGATTACTCACTGAAGAGCCATGATGAAGCTTTTTCAATAAATCTTTAGTCTTTTCAGAATCAATAGATGGAACATTTAGTCCATTGGTGGTAAGAGTGTCAGTAAGCATCACAGCAGATCCACCGGCATGAGTGATTACAGCAAAATTTTTCCCTTTAATTTCGTTTGTTTGAAACACACCAGCAACACTTATCAGTTCTTCTCTACTGCTACAATAGACAATTCCACATTTTTTAAAAAGAGCCCGAACAACAATGTCCGAACTCGCCAGCGCTCCTGTATGTGAACTAGCAGCTCTACTCCCCTCTTCAGAAATCCCTGATTTGATGGCAGCAATTTTACAACCTTTTGATATCAGAGAGGAAGCGTGTTTTAAAAACTTAAATGGATTTCTAATTTGTTCAAGATAAAGCAGTTTAATTTTTGAACTTTGCCCTTCTACAAATGATTCATCCATGTGTTCCAAAATCTCTTCAGCTCCACATTGTAAACCATTTCCAATTGAATAGATATTTGAAAATTTTAATCCAATCGTTATCGCTGCTTCCATTATAAATACAGCAGTTGCACCAGAACTGGAAATCAATTCGCATCCTTCATCGTAATAAGTTGGAATTGGTGAGGTAAAAACTCCTTTATATTTTTTTTGAATACTTCCAATACAATTTGGACCAATCAATACACCATTTACTGATTGAATAAGTTCTCTTAATTTATTTTCTAACTCAAAATTGCCGACTTCAGAAAAGCCCGCAGAAAAAATAATAAATGCTTTCGTTTTTTTTTGAAGAGCTAAAACTTCGCAGGTTTGTAAACAAAGTTCAGCAGGAATGGCAATGATGGCTAAATCAACAAAAGGCAAGTCTTCAACTGTTGAATAATATTTAATTCCATCAAGGTCAACTCTTTTTGGGTTTACAGCAAAAATTTCCCCTTCAAAATTATTTTCAATGAGGTTATACAACACTTTGCCACCAGGTTTACTCCTATTATCAGAAGCTCCAACGACAACAATGCTCTTTGGATCAAACAGCTCTTTTGCTATCATTAATTAGCTAAAGGGGTGAGAAATGAGCTGTAAAATGTCTTAAAAAAGGTGGTTCATACGTGATTTTATATCCTTTTGCTTGTTTTTTATCAGTAAGAATGTCTTCAAAAACTTCAATAACGTAATCGATATGACTTTGAGTGTAAACTCTTCTTGGAATGGCTAAACGAACTAATTCCTTTTCTGCTGGAATCAATTTTCCCTCCTGGTCATACTTTCCGAACATCACACTGCCTATTTCAACTGTTCTTAGACCACCTTTGATATATAAATCACAAACTAATGCTTGTCCTGGATATTGTTCAACAGGTATATGGTCGTATAATTTTTTAGCGTCAACATACACGGCATGACCACCAATTGGCCAAACAACTGGAATTCCCATTGCTTTCAGATGTTCACCAAGATAAGCAGTACTTCTTATTCTATAATGCAGATAATCGTCTTCAAAAACTTCTTGTAAACCGACTGCAAGTGCTTCCATATCTCTTCCAGATAAACCGCCGTAAGTCGTAAATCCTTCTGAGATAATCAATAAATTTTTACATTGAAGTGCTAAATCTTCATTTCTTAAGGTTAATAAACCACCCATATTTACTAATCCATCTTTTTTAGCACTCATCACAAAAGCATCTGACAAAGCAAAAATTTCTTGAGCTATTTGTTTGTAACTTTTGTCTTCATACCCTTTTTCTTTGTGTCTGATAAAATAACTATTTTCAGCTATCCTACAACCGTCTAAAACAAAAAGTAAATTATTTTCAACACATATTTGTTTAACTTTTTTAAGGTTTTCTAAACTAACCGGCTGACCACCAGAAGAATTATTAGTAACCGTCATAATCACCGCTGCGATATTTTCTTTTCCTCTTTTGCTTATTTCCTGTTGGAATCTTTCAATGTCCATATTTCCTTTAAAAGGATAATCGGATTGATTGTCTGTTGCTTCTTTACAAACTAAATCTACGGCCTCAGCTGAGGTAAATTCAATATTAGCTCTTGTGGTATCAAAGTGCGTATTGCTAATAAAAGTCTTACCTTTTCCACCTAAAATAGAATATAAAATTCTTTCTGCAGCACGACCTTGATGAGTAGGCAAAATAAAAGGCATTCCTGTTAAGTCACGAACTACTTTTTCTAAACGCAACCAACTTCTTGCACCTGCATAACTTTCATCACCTTGAATCATTGCACTCCATTGTTGTTCACTCATCGCACCAGTACCACTATCGGTAAGTAAATCGATAAAAACATCATCTGAAATCAATAAAAAAGGATTGTAATTTGCTTTTTTAAGGGCTGATTTTCTGTATTCTTCAGTAGTAACTTTTAACGGCTCAACCATTTTAATTTTGAATGGTTCAGTTAATGTTTTCATTTTTTTACTCATAGAAATGGAATATGAAAGTATTTATTATGTAATTTGAGAGCAAAAATAAGTAGATTTTTGTGAATTTTGTTTGGTTTAATTTTATTTATTCAAATTACACTATGAAGATCCTAATTAGGAAGATTTATAACGTTTGCATATTCAAGAAAGATCAATTAAAATTATCATAGATGCCAATATTGGCGTTGTCTACTTTCATTTTGTTAACAACTATTTTTAATTGTTCATAACTTTATTTGCGAAAATCGTTTTTTTTTTTTGCTTTGTGTAAATTTATACACGATAAAGATGAAAAAAATTACGTTAATCTTAGCTGTTTTATTGTTTAGTTTAAAAATCTATGCACAGCAAAATGTATTTCCAAACAATGGAAATGTGGGTATTGGAACCACTTCACCTAGTGTGAAATTAGATGTGAATGGTCAATTGAAAGTTAAACAAAATGCTTTTTTTGAAGCAGATGTTAATGCTATAAATATACCATCATTAACTTCTATTCCATACATCGATAGTTCTTCAAATAATGGAAATGGAAACAACACGCTAAATGATCAAGAATATTACCAACTATACATTGATAAAAATGGAACTATCAAAAGAGGGAAAGAGGTATTGGTTAACAAAATTATAAATACAATCCAAGATCCATGTGACCAAATGGCTGAACCAGAACCTGGACCTGTTCCTGGAGGTGGGAATGATGAAACGCTAGGTGGTGGAGGAAATGGTGGTGGCAATCCAAAT
>JACPDW010000029.1 GCA_016183815.1 Flavobacteriia bacterium | reverse complement strand
TTTTTTTGAGGTCATTCGTAAAAGATATGAGAAAGGTTCTATTATTATTACAACAAATAGAAATTTTGAAGATTGGGGAGCTATTTTTGGGGATTACACTATGGCATCGGCAATTATTGATCGAATTATTCATCATGCACATATTATTAAAATTAATGGTGAAAGTTTTAGAATAAAAAACTTTAAAAATGATTAAAAAATTTTAATTTTGCTGGTACACTTTTGATGAATAAAAGTGGCTCTTTTTCATGAATACTAACACAAGGAAGAAGTAAAAGAAATGTTAAGTGAAGGTACTTATTTACACTTTTCATTTTCTTGTGAGTATGATGCTTTTCATTTTTATGGGATTTTAACAAAACCATTAATCATGTCAAAAAAGAATAATAAAGATTCTCTCATTTCTCGCTGTTCATTCAGAATTTTAACTGTCAACTCTAGGAGCATTCATGAAGAACTAGATTTAGATTTTTCAAGTTTAAATCAAGCATTTTTTCAAATGTCAATCAAATATCGTCCAGAAAATAAATCTCATGTTTACAATGTTTACAAAACATTCAGAACGGAAGAAGGTCGATATTTGGAAGATTTTAGATTTTAAAATTTCGTCGTTTCATAAAATTAAAAGTAATGGCAAAGAGAAAACAAAACAAAAATCAGTGGATAGCTGAAATTGGTCAAAATATAAAAAAACACCGTGTTTTAGAGGCAGATTTACTACAAAGACCTGACAAGAATCTTGCAATTGCTCATTCTAACGTTTATTATTTTGGTCAAGAAATGAAGTTTTGGCTCACACCATCTGAAAACTTAGGAAGTTTTGGTGTCAATAGAAATGTGGTTGGTGATTTTGTTGGTACGATGGCAGGAGGTCGAACAACGATTACAAATGATGGTATACCTATATATAAGAATAGTAAAATGGGTGAACTTCTGATTACCAACTATACTGGAAAACATACATTTCATACTCCAAAAGGTCCTCAGGAAATTGAAATATTTAATTTTACCTCATATATTCCAAATCACAATAATGCAGATGCTTCTGATTTACTTATTAACTTGGGTTCTTCAAAACCAATATCATTTCAAAGTTTGCAATTATTAGTTGATGAAATTAATTCAGAAATATTAAATACACGCTTACAAAAAGATCAAGCTGAACTTGAAAATCTTTCAAAAAGAGAGGTTTTACAAGAATTAGAACAAGCAGATAATCTTCGAAAATTAGAATTAGAGCAAGATAAGCTTCAGTTGGTAGAACAACTCCAAGAACTTAAAGAAAGAATTAATGCCGAATATGCAAATTCACGCAGTTTCATACGCAAGCATGCTGAGTTACGTCACCAACCAATATTAGATAAATGGCAAGAAGAAATCAAACGTAGTCATTTATTTGAAGGAGCAATGGCGATAAACGGTGGTCCAGGAACTGGTAAAACTACCGCTCTCATTCAACGTATCAAATTTTTGACCGACAAAACAGCTATGCTTGGTTCAGCTTCCGCAAATTCTGAAGAAGGTTTAGAAGAAGGCTATTTTCCTAATATGTCGAAAATTCAACAAGACTTACTTTTTGGCACTAATAACTGGATTTTCCTTTCTCCAAGTGAGCTTTTAAAATTATTTTTAAAGAACAGTATGATTAAAGAAGGTTTAAAAGCCGAGGATAATCGCGTGTGGGTTTGGGCTGATTTTAAAAATCTTCTAATAAAAAAATACAAATTCATAAATTCAGAAACAAGGAATCCCTTTTTACTTTTTAATCAGTATCAACAAGACACATTATTGCCAAGAGATGCTAAAAAGTTAAAACAAATCCTTGATGATTTTGAAGTCTTTTTTATAAAATCAATATGTTCATCTTTTGAAAAAATAGCAACATTAAAGACAAACTCATTTTTCTGGCATAAAGACGTCTTACTAATAAAAAAAGACTTAAGTGACTACAAAAAAATAATTTCAATTTCAGATTTACTTCGATTCTTCTTTAAGCTGGAATCCAATTTCAATGAATCATTTTCTTCAATAAACAAAGAGTATTCAACCATTTTAAATGATTTAGCCCTAGAATCTCTTGTATTACTAAAAAAGTCATCAAAATGGCGAAGTATTGAATTGTTCTTTTCTGAATGGCAAAAAAATCAAACCGCGTATCAAGATGATGATCTGGAAGACGAAGAAGATGATGAAGAGTTAATATTAAATATCGATCATTTTGCCTTACAACAAATTAAATCACTTATTAGAAAGAAAGCATTGTCACAATTTGATGGTAAACAATCTTTGACAAAAAATCAAGAATTACTTTATATAGATTTACAATCATCTTCTGATTTTGAAATTCATTCTAATTTCATTAAAGTTGCTGAGCTTGCTTTTTTCAGTAAATATTTTGTTAAATATACTAAAGGTGTCGTTTCTAATGTTTTTAGTAGATTTCCTCAAGTTTATAAAAATTACAGAAGGAATGAATTATTGAATGACAATACAACATGGAATCGAACAATATTGGATGCAATAATCAATGATCCAAAAGAACGAAATAAAAGAATTCATCCAAATGAACATGCCTTTCTAATTTACTTTGCAAATAAATTAGTGGTAGAATCTCGAAAAATATCGAAGCCAAGATTTGAGCAATTGAATCACTCATACATAGAGGCTTTTCTAGAGATTGCTTGTCCAGTGATAGGTATTGATGAAGCAACAGATTTTCATATTATTGATTTGATAGCAATGGAGAGCTTAAAACATCCAGAAATTGCTTCCGTGACTTATTCGGGTGACTTAATGCAACGACTGACAAAAGATGGTATTCGAAAATGGGAGGAACTAAAACCCTTCATAAAAAATTTTCAAATCAATGAATTAAAAATATCATACCGTCAAAGTCCAACTTTGTTAGAAGTTGCCAATAAAATCTATGAAAAAGCAATAGGTCATCCTTCTGTATATGAAAGTTTTACTGATAAAGACCCCTTATAACCTGTGCCTTTATTTTTTGAAAGCGAAAATGAGTTTGTAAAAATAGAATGGCTTGCAGAACGTATTGTAGAAATTTATCAAGCTTATGGTCAAATGATTCCTTCAATTGCAATCTTTTTACCTCCTAATGAAGATTTAAGTCGTTTTTCTAAAACACTTGGTCAATTAGATTTACTGTGTGATATTGGAATTAATGTTGTCCCGTGCGAAAACGGTCAAATACTAGGAGATAAAAACTCAGTTAGAGTTTTCTCAATTGATTACGTAAAGGGCTTGGAATTTGAAGCGGCATTTTTTCATAATATTGACAATTTATTTGAAGGTAAGAAAATAAGTAAAACGGATGAAGACCTCTTACTCAAAAACATATATGTGGGTTTATCTCGTGCTGCATTTTATTTAGGTGTTACATGTTCGGATTCAAATAGAATTGGCTTTATAGCTGAAGCTTTTTCGAGAGATAAATTAACTTGGTCATTAATGAATTAAAACTTTAATTTTTATTACTTTTCAAAACTTATATTTATGGAAGTAGGTGATTATTATAACAATATTTTATGTGAATCTTTTCTTGACCCTGAGACTGGAAGAGTTCGGATTAGGACAATAAAATGTCCAGCATTACCAAATTCATTAATGGTCGAATCTTTGAAGATTTTTAGAGATTTAGATAGATATCACTTAGGTACAAAGTTTAAAACAACAAATATAAAAATATGTAAAAAGCCAGATGGTCGCATCTATGCAAGAGCAGATGGTCAAATGTTGTATCCAATTGATTAGTTATTTTCTATGCTACCTAATCGCCCTATAATTACAAGTTCCCTCGTGTAAAACTCAGTTTCAATAGCCATTTCAATAGCTTTCCCAAACTTCGGAATCGCTTTGGTATGTCTGACTTGTCCGCTTAAAATGAATATATTTTATAACTAATTGTTTTACAATAAACTATATTTTATTTTTCTTGTTTTTTACCGCACTAAACCACACAAATCAGGAAAGTTTAATACCTAATACATATTCAAGATTTTCCAAATAAATTTGTCTTAATTTTAAAAATTGTATTTAGAATAATCTCAAAATTTTATTTCCTAAGCCTTAATCCAATAATGTTTGGCAATTCCCAAAATTGCATATTTTTATTTGTAGGATAGGTTTCGGAAACAAAACTTCCAACCTTTTCAATACAGATTAATTCTTCATTTTCAAGTAGTAAATCAATATATAAACTGGTTTGTGGTCCTCCCTCTAAATAAATGGCATTGTATAATTTTGTAGGGAATTGTATTAGAAATTCTATCATTTCATTGTGGGTATATGGAGAACGACAAAAAATCAAATAAAAATTTTTATCCTTGTCAACTGCTGCAACCAACATACTGCATGATTGAGCTTTTTTCTTCCAAAAAACTGGATTTCCATTGTGATCTATCATTCTTAAACTTTGAACAATACAAGAATATTTTTTCGATAGTTCAGAAATAGAAGTGTTTGTTAAATCCACAATATCCATCTTTGGACTATCGTTTTGATAAGGATTAAAGCAAATGGCTGCATTAAATGAAGGGTGAACTTCCGATTTGTTTAAATACTGCTTGTTTTTTAAGTACCCTCTTGACTTTAAAGGATTTGACAATTCATACATTGCAGCATTAAATACAATATTTAATCGAAAAGAATCAGACCATTGTTCCACAGTATAAGGTTTCTTTTTTTCATTACCTGCGGTGTGCATTTCAATTTCAAAGTGGTTTGGATTTATTTTTACAACAGTTATTTTTGAGTCGCCTAAAATTGATTTTTTTGGAGCTAAGAATTCTGCTGTTTCAAGACCATTACATATTTTTTTCCATTCAAAAAATAAAGTAGGATTTGAATTATTTTGTGCATAATAAACAAATTGAACAATACTAAAAAGGAAAAATAAGTGCAAAGCTATAGGGGATAAAAAACGATTTTTTAAAGCTATTTTAGATTTCAAAATCGAATTTTTTTATGTTGATAGGAAATAATTCGATCAACTCACCTGAATAATAAAATTGATGGGCTATATTTCCAAAAGTATATTTTTTTCCATTAATCTCAATACTAGAGCCACCAACTTTAGGTGATGGATTCGGTTTTGATTGAGCATATCCTACATTAAACAAGGTTGCTAATATTTCAGGACGATTATCAATAGAATAACCACTTTTTTCCCATTGTACTTTCATTTGTTTTAAAAATAATGCAGCATACAAGTAGGAATAATAATGATTACGAAAAGAAGTTAGTCGCTTAAATCTTTCTTCTTGAATGTTTTCCGTTTTAAAATCAAGCAAATGTTCGTATTGTTTTCCCAAATAAAAAAGACTGCTCGGATCTTTAATTCCTTTCTCAATTCTTTCAGCAGTAAAGTCTTTAATGCCAGTAACTCCAAGAGAAAATTGTGATTCAACGGATAATATTTTTAATGGTCCAATCCATTTTTTATAGGCCTCTCGGTTGGAATTAAACAGTCTAATCTGTTCGCCAACTAAACAAGAAACAATTAATCTTGATTCAACATTAGTTACTTTTTCAACAGAATCTATTAATTTTTTGTCTTTTTTTACAGCAATTTTAAAATCTTCCCATTCTATTCTGTTCATCCAATCAAAAACTAAATTTTTTTTGTTTTTAATAGGTTTAGTGATTTTATTTATAAGTTGTAGTGCTTTATTGTAAGAAGAATTTGCTTCCATTGAATGTTCAACAATTTCTAACATTTTAGCACACTCTGAATAATTGTTTTGTTTGTAAACAATCATAATATTTTCTGCATGTTTTGGATAAAATTTGTTCAACAACAGTATCCTTTTTAATAAATTAACAGCAAAAAGTTTTTTTTCTTTCTCATCTAAAGAGTTGATTGTTTGATTTTTAGAATGAACGTATTCAAGATATCTTGAATTAGAATCTATAGATCCATCCTGCTTTGTCCACTGAAATTGAATAGCTATATACGCCATTGTTAAACCAAATCCAATAAAGGAAAACAGTAGAATGATTATTTTAACAATAGTTTTAATTGACTTGTTTTTAAACATTTTAAAAAGTGCAAAATTAATTATTTCAATAGTAAAAGTAGTTCTAATCACAAACAAATTAATATTTTAGTTAATTTTGTTTTTTTACATAAATATTAAATGAAATATCCTGCTTCTGAATTGGTTCTAAATAATAAAGGACAAGTTTATCACTTAGGTCTTTCTCCTGAACAAATTGCTGAAAACGTAATTTTAGTCGGAGATCAAGATAGAGTAAATTTAGTATCTCAATTTTTTGAAAAAATCGAACATCAATCACAACACAGAGAGTTCGTTTGTCATACTGGTACATATAAAGGGAAAAGAATCTCAGTTTTGTCCACTGGTATTGGAACAGATAATTTGGATATCGCAATCAATGAATTAGATGCTTTGGTTAATATTGATTTAGAAAAAAGAGAAGATAATGCACAATTTACCTCTTTAAATTTGGTGAGGATTGGTACCTGTGGGATTTTACAGGCACATATTCCTGTTCACTCTTATATTCTTTCAACACATGCTTATGGTTTAGATAATATTGCTCATTTTTATCCAGCTGATTTTACTGAAGAAGAAAAGAAACTAAACGACTTATTAGACAGTTATTTACAACTTCCTGAAAAAATTAAACCCTATTTTGTTTCTGCAAGCGAAGAGTTAATAAATAAATTAAATAGTGAAAAAACTTTTAAAGGAATTACAGTAACATCAAGTGGATTTTATGCCCCTCAAGGTAGAAGTTTAAGACTTGGATTGGCAAGCGAAAATTTAAATGAAAATTTAGCTTTATTTAATTACAATGGATTAAAAGTCAATAATTTTGAAATGGAAAGTTCCGCTTTATTTTTCTTAGGAAAAAATCTCGGTCACAAAGTTTGTACAATTTGTTTAGGAATAGCGAACAGACCAAATCGTGAATTTTCAAAAGGTTATTCTAAAGAAATGAACGAATTAATTCAGTATGTTTTAGAAAGAATATAGAAAATTTTATTTCAAATCAGTTTAGATGATGAGTTTGAATTAACTTGAATTCCAATAATCAATACATCGTCTGTTTGTTCGTATTCACCTTTCCAAGAACGAAATTCTATCTCCAATTTAATTTTTTGTTCTTCCATAGGTTCTTGTAAAATCTCAAAGAATTTTTCTTTTAACTGTTTGTATTTGTATTTTTTTCCTAAAGGTCCACCAAATTGATCGGCAAATCCATCTGAAAATAAATATAAAGTATCTCCAAATTGAGCTGGTATTTCTTTAGTTGTAAAATGTTGCACATCTTCATTAATAAAAGCACCAACGGGAAATTTATCTGCTTTAATTTCAATCAATTCATTTTTATGAAACCAATACAATGGATTGTTGGCTCCTGAATATAAAATTTGACCTGTTTTTTTATTAATAGACACTAAAGCAACGTCCATTCCATCCTTGATAGAGCTGTTTTCAATAGTTTGATTTAAACTTTCAGTAAGCCAAATGTTTACAGCATCTAGAACTTCACCAGGATTTTTTAATCCTTTTTCTAAAACAGCTTTATTTAACAAATTAAAATTCACTATCGAAATTAAAGCCCCTGGAACACCATGACCAGTACAATCTGCAGCAGCAACAAAAATGTGCTCGTCTGTTTGTGCAATCCAATAAAAATCACCACTTAAAATGTCTTTTGGTTTATTCAAAACAAAGGAGTTGGGCAATATTTTTAACCATTTTTGGTCTGGTGGTAAAATTGCTCCTTGTATTCTTTCTGCGTATTTGATTGAATCGGTAATTTCTTTATGTTGTTCTTCAACAATTACTTTTTGCTCATGAATAATTTTATTTTTTTCAGCCAATTCTTTATTGATTCTTGATTTTATTCTGCTATTTCGATAAATTACTATTAAAACAGTTAAAACGAGACATATTGCAACAAGAACAAAATATATGGTCAATTGTTTTTTTTCATTCTCTTTTGTTAAAAGTTTATTTTCTTGTTCTTTCTTTTCTGTTTCGTATTTAATGGATAAATCATGTATGGTTTGTTTAGTTTCCATGTTAAAAATAGTATCCTTCATTGAAAGATATTGTAACATATAGTTATTTGATTTTTCAAATTGTTTTAATTTTTTATAAATCAAAGCCAAATTATAAGACAAAATCATTTGATTATTAATATCTTTTAATTTTTTAAATATTTCATTTGCTTCATTATAATGTATTATAGCATTCAGAAAATTGTTATTATATTCATAAGCAGAACCTAAACTGTTATGAATATAAGCTATATAACTTGGGTCATCATTGAAATATTCTTTAGCTATTTTTTCTGCTTTGTTTAGTAAAATAATTTTTTCTTTGAAATTTAAATTTTTCTCATAACATGCTAACTTTCCAGTATATAAAAAATATAAATTTTCTTTATCATTAAATTCAATGAGTTTTTTTTCTATAAAATTGTATAAACTTATTGCCTTTTCAACTTGCTTATTTAAACGATATAAATCAGCCAAATTCATTTGAAAAGCATAATAAAAAGACTCATCATTTTTACTATAAGGTATTAATTTTTTATATTCTTTAATGGATAATTTTTGATAATAAATTGCCGTTTCATAATTCTCTTCACTTTTATATATAGTAGCTAACAAAGAATTACCTCTTCCAGTGTAATCTGCTTTAGTATAATTGTCTAATTTTTTAGCTTCGTTAATTGTTTTAAAAACTAAACTTATCGCTTTTTTAAATTCTCCTTTATTACTATAAAACTTGGCTTCAGATAATAATGATTTATGGTAATTGAATTTTTTATAATAATTATTCTTTTTTATTTTTTTAAATAATTCTACTTTTTTAGCATTATCTGTTTCATTAATGTCATTAATCCAATCTAAATATAATTGTAATTTTATTGTATCGTGTTTTGCTTTGGATAATTTAGCTTCATAAACTTTATCAATATTAAGTCCAAATGATATATTGCTAAGACAAAAAGAAAAAAAAAGTATTTTAATACTTCTTATAATAAGAAAAAAAATAGTACTTTTGGTCATATTAACTGTAAATATATAAAAAATGCCAATAACTGAAACACAAAGAGAAGGAAAAATTTTAGATTTTTATGATGAAGACACTGGTTTGATAAGAGAAGAGGGAACAGGTTCTGATTATGAATTTTTTCATCCAGGAGCTAAAGTTACCTTTTTAAAGGGGGACTCTGTGATATTTTTAACTATAACAACTCCAAGTAATAAAGTTATAGTAAAGAAAATTGAGAAGAAAATATAAGGATTTTATTATTTCTTTTTAGGGAAATATTTTTTTTGACGAATTAGCATTAGTATAACACCTACACTTATACTAAAGTCAGCTATATTCCATATTGCAGGAAAGACTTCACCACCACCAAGCCATGGAATCCATTTTGGCCATGTTAAATTTATTTGAAACATATCTACCACATTTCCAAAGAGAAAACCAGTGTTTTTTGTTTCAATAATTCCTAAAAAACCACAATCAATTTTGTTTCCAGAACCTATTAATTGGTTGAAAGGCATACAAGGATCATAAGGGAAAATAAAATCGTACAACATAGAATCAATTAGGTTGCCAGTTGCTCCAGCTAAAACCAAAGAAACAGCAATAAGAAATTCTAAATTCGCATTTTTTTTTATTTGTTGAAATAAATAATATGATATTCCAATAATTGCGATTATTCTAAAGATGCTCAACGAAAGTTTTGCCCAAAGACTACTTCCAAGTGTTGTACCAAAAGCCATGCCTTGATTTTCTACATAAATCAGTCTAAACCAAGAACCTAAAAGGTGTACTGGGTCATCATAAACAGTAAATGTTGATTTTACCCAAATCTTTAGAATTTGGTCAATCAATAAAATGAAAAAAACTATGGATCCAACCCAAAGTAGCTTGTTCTTCACTATTTTTGTGCGTTTTTTGCTTCGATACTAAGTGTAGCGTGAGGTACTAACATTAATCTTTCTTTTGGTATTAATTTACCTGTTTCTCGACAAATACCATAAGTTTTGTTTTCAATTCTCAATAAAGCATTATGTAAATTTTGTATGAATTTTTCTTGACGTGCTGCCAATTGTGCTACTTCTTCTCTTGATAATGTTTCAGATCCGTCTTCCATCATATTAAAAGTACGACCTGTATCATCTGTGCCGTGATCATCACTCAAAGAAAGTGTTCCTTTTAAAAGTTTCAAATCTTCATTTGCCTCTTCAATTTTTTCAAGTATTAATTTTTTGAATTCATTTAACTCATCGTCAGAATATCTTGTTTTTTCTGTAGCCATAATCTATATTTTTGTTCGTATCCTAAAATTTTAAGATGGCAAATATAAAGTAATTTTTTGAAAAAGAAAGTCTTTTGTTAAATATGTTTATATCTTTTTTACTATAAATTTCATGAAAATCATTTCGGTTTTATTTGTGAATGGAGAATTAGGAATTTAGAATGGAGAATGGAGAATGGAGAATTAGGAATGGAGAATTAAGAATTAAGAATGGAGAATTAGGAATTAAGAATGGAGAATTAGGAATGGAGAATTAGGAATTTAGAATTTAGAATGGAGAATGGAGAAATAGGAATGGTGAATTCAAATAATAAATCAATATTGGCTTTTGCTCATTCAAAGCTGCTTTTTATTCAATTTGTAAGTTTTTCATACAACCTTTTAAAAATTCAATCGTTATTAAAACAAGATGAACAAACAGTTTACATATCGATCATTCATGCCTTATAAAGAGATAGTTTTGACCAATGTCGGGTTGAATGTAATTAAACACTTTATAGAAGTGAATTTCCGTTTGTTACCTATCTATCTGACATTGAGTGTTAAAGAGGAAAAAACTAATGAAGATATTGAAAATATGTTAAAAATTAATGCTTTGTTTTCTTCTTTTAAATTTGATATAAATACTTCAAAAAAATATATTGATTCCCCAGTTTTAGAGTTGATTCAAAGGGCATTTCAATATATACAAAACTCGGAAATTCACAGAACGTCAAAAAATATTGCTTTAGAAGACTTTGTAACAGAATATTTTAGGTTAAAAGACAAATGGAATTGGGTGTTGAGTAATTGAAATAATAACCTGAGTTCGATTATTAAAAAAACGCCACTCTTTCGAATGACGTTTCATCATTATTTTTTAAAGATTAAAAATCAATTTCAAACTAATATTTCTGCCCATATTAAACACCCCAGTTCTTCCAGTCAATGGGTTTTCAGGAGCATATTTTAATCTACTTAAATGGCTTTGATAGGCAACATCGGTTAAATTTTCAGCACTCAAATAGACATTCAAAAAATTTGCATTTTTAAACGCTTTAACATTTGCTCCAATTCCTGCACTTAATAAAGTATATGAATTTGTTGTGGTTTCTGTTCCGTAAGCCTGAAAAAATTTATCTTGTTGAAAAAAGTAGTCCACGCCAAATTTAGCATATACATTGGTCAATTTGTTGCCAATATTTTTAAATTGTGCTTTCAACACTCCTCTATATCTTGGTGCAGGGACAAAGGGCAGATATTTTGTGCTGTCAGTTTGATTATTTTGTGTCGCTTGAACGTATGAAAATGAATTTTCAATGTGTAACCAATCTAAAGGATGTGGGTGAACATCAAAATAAAATTCACCGCCTAAAAGTGTTGCATTTCCTTGAGCAAATTTAAAGGCAGGAGTAGGATCAGACAGGTCAGGAATTGAGTCGCCACCAAATACATTTTTTAATTTTTCTGAGAAAATATAATTTGAAATAAAATTCACAAATGGTGTAAATTCAATGGTAACATGGTCTGAATTTATAAAATATGCAAGATCAATTTGGTGACTTATTTCAGGTTTTAAATCAACTGTTCCAAACTCAAATCTCAATGTGCCTTCGTGTTTACCATTAGAAGCAAGTTCCGCTATGTTTGGCGCTCTAAAACCCCTTGAAATATTGAATTTAAGTGTTGAAAATTTTTTAATTTGATACGTCAATCCAATACTTCCAGAGTAACTACTAAAGTTCTTTTCAAAATGACTAAATTTTAATTCAGTAGTACTGTCTTCAACACTGACTGAATTTCCCAAGCTATCTAATATCAATTCTTCTGCATTGATGTTTCTACTGTCAAAGCGTAAACCACCAGCAAAAGTTAGTTTTTTAAAGGTTTTTTGAGTAAAAACAAATCCACCAACATCAAACAATTTATAAGCAGGAACTAGAAATTCTAAACCCTTATTGGTATTACTTTGTTGCATTCCACTTACACCAATGGAAGTTTCCCAACCTTTCTTTTGAGCAAAATTGTACTTTAAATTATAATTAAAGGTGTTTAAATCAAAAAACAACGCTTTATCATTGGGATTTAAAATGTCACCAAATTCTTTTCTTTTGTTATTTTGAAATCCTAAATCTAAATTAATATTTCCTTTTTTAAGAATAAAATAATTATTGATTAGTACCCTTAAATGATTGACTTCTTGGTGAGGAAACCCAGTTTTATATCCTTTTAAATCATTTTCAGTTGCTGTCACTTCGGTTGTTGAACCCATTCCATCTGGTAAAGCGAAAATAAAATTGCCCAAACTATCTCTGTCTCCCTCTATCATGTTTAATATTGTATTAAAGGTGTTTAAATTCAAATGAATATAACCCCATTTTTTATTTAGTCCTAAAAATAAGTTTCCATTATATTCTTGAAATCCAGAATTATATACTTTTCCGTCGTATTTATTTTGATAATTCCCAGCAAATTTATTGCTAAATCGAGCCAACCATTGATATCCTTTTATATTTCCAGCATTAGAAAATGAGTAGCCAATTAAATTATTATTACTCTGATAATTGGAAATGAGTTGCGTTTTAGTTTTTCCCATAACTGGAGATTTTGGAGAGATGAAATTTAAAACTCCTGCAATACCATCGGATCCGTACATTAAACTTCCTGGACCCTTTACTATTTCTATTCTATCGATAGAATATTCGTCAATTTCAATCCCATGCTCGTCTCCCCATTGCTGACCTTCTTGACGAATTCCATTGTAAAGAGAAATGACCCTGTTATATCCTAGTCCTCTAATGGTGGGTTTAGAAACTCCAGCACCTGTAGTAATTTGGTTTACACCTGGCACATTCTTTAATACATCAATTAAATTAGTTGAACTGTTTTCATTTAATTCACTCATATCGAACGGTTTGATGATAATTGGACTTAATTTTAATTCTGTCGAATGTGAAACAGCGGTTATGACCACTTCACTTATTTCAGTTACCGACTCGGTTAGGAAAAAATTAATTATTGTGTCTTTATATATTTCAAGTCTTGTAACTCTTTTTTTATATCCTAAACTACTTATTTCAAATAAATAAGTTCCCTTTTGCACATTTTCAATTTTGTAATTACCTTTAGCATCTGTTACGGCTCCTACTTTCAATTCACTTATGTAAACGGCGACTCCCATTACATTTTCTTGCGTTTTTTCGTCTTTAATATTGCCAGAAATTTTAATTTGAGCAACAATATTTTGTGTTACGAAAACGTATAGAGCAATATTATAAATAATTTTTAGTTTCATCTTTAATATTTTTTGATAATTAATAAACTAGATTACAGGAAATTAAAAACTCCTTTAGAAATTTAAAACTGCATAATTAAATTAAGTCAATAAATACTAAAAATCTGCTTTGTTAACAAATTCTTATACAAATTTTGACCTTATTTTAATACTTGATGTTTTGATTAAACAATGTTTGATGAGACTTTTGGAGGTCCTCTATTAGATAAAGAAGAAGGTGTTAGGGGAAAATAAGGTGAAGAAAATTCAGTAAATATTTTGTTTAAATCATTTATTAAATAGTTTCCATAAAATAATTGATTCGAATGTGGAGAAAAAGTGTGCGTGTCGCACATAGAACACTCTTCATTTGTTTCAGAAATATGTGTTTTGTGTTTACAATAGTTCTCTGAATCAGCGAAATAAATAGCTTTTTCGCAAGAATCAGCATGTTGAAAAAAAGAATGTTCAACTTCGTGATGGTGAAATAGTACGTTAGGACTATTACTAAATAAATAAATTAGTAATAAAACTATAACATTGAATTTAATATTTAATCTCTTTTTTAACAAAATATTTGAAACAAAATTATCTTTTTTTTAATATATCAACTTTGAATAATAAACTACTATTTAATTAGATTTCAGTATTTTTTCAATGTAATTTAATACTTTCTCTTTTCCAAAAAGCGAAACAGCTGAACTTGTGAAAATAGGAGGTAAATCGTCCCAATATTTTAAGAGTTCTTTCTTAAATTCTGCCATTTTTTTTTGGAGTTCAGAGGAGGAAATTTTATCGATCTTTGTGAATATCAACGAAAAAGGTATATTTTTCTCCCCACACCAGTTTATAAATTCAATATCAATTTTTTGTGGACTTAATCTGCAGTCGATTAGAACAAAAGTATTGATTAATTGTTCGCGATTTAATAAATAATCAGAAATAAATTGTTCAAATACATCTCTTTTTCCTTTTGAAACTTTTGCATAACCGTATCCAGGTAAATCTACTAAATTCCATGTATGATTGATCTCAAAAAAATTAATAAGTTGTGTTTTGCCTGGCGTTGAAGAAGTTTTAGCTAATTTTTTATTTCCACATAAAAAGTTAATTAGACTTGATTTGCCAACGTTTGAACGTCCAATAAAGGAAAATTCTGGAACTGTTTCTTTAGGACACGATTTTCTGTCGGGACAACTAATTTTAAATATTGCAGAAGTAATTTCCATAAAAATTATAATGGAATGTTACCATGTTTTTTTCTAGGCAAACTTTCTGCTTTATTTTCTAAAGAACGGAAGGCCAACACTAATTTCAATCTTGTTTCTTCAGGCAATATTACATCATCGACAAAACCTCTTTCGGCAGCTTTATAGGGATTTGCAAACATAGTAGCGTACTCAGTTTCTTTTTCTTTCCATTTTTCTTCAGGATTATTTGCTTCACTGATTTCTTTTTTGAAGATTATCTCAGCAGCTCCTTTGGCTCCCATCACTGCAATTTCTGCTGTTGGCCAGGCAAAGTTTAAATCTGCACCAATATTTTTTGAATTCATCACATCAAAAGCACCCCCATACGCCTTTCTGATTATAACGGTTATTCTAGGAACAGTGGCTTCTGAAAAAGCATACAATAATTTTGCACCATTACTAATAATTCCTTTCCATTCTTGATCTGTTCCAGGCAAAAACCCAGGTACATCTTCTAAAACCAATAAAGGAATGTTAAAAGAATCACAAAAACGTACAAATCGTCCTCCTTTTTTAGATGAATCAATATCTAAAACACCCGCCAATGCATTAGGTTGATTGGCTACAATTCCAATTGTTCTACCCTCCAAACGAGCAAAACCAACGACAATATTTTTGGCAAAAAGTTCTTGTACTTCTCTAAAAGAATTATCGTCAATAATACAATCGATTATGTCGCGTATATCATAAGGAAAATTCGCATTTTCAGGTAATATTTTTTGAATAATCTCTTGTTTGTTTTTACTGTATTTAAATTTAGTACTAGGAGCCAACTCACCATAATTTTGTGGCATATAGGTCATAAATTCTCTAACTTTTTTTAAACACTCAACATCGTTTGAGGCAGTAAAATGAGTAACTCCTGATTTTTCTGCATGAGCTTTAGCTCCTCCCAAGTCTTCAGAACTCACTTCTTCATGAGTAACTGTTTTTACAACATTAGGTCCGGTTACAAACATATAAGAAGTGTCCTCTACCATAAAAATAAAATCCGTTAAGGCAGGACTATAAACCGCGCCTCCAGCACAAGGGCCCATGATTACGCTGATTTGAGGAATTACACCCGACGCTCTAGTATTTCGGTAAAATATATCGGCATAACCAGCCAAGGAAACCACTCCTTCTTGAATCCTTGCTCCTCCAGAATCATTTAATCCTATAAGAGGTGCTCCATTTTTTAAAGCTAAATCCATTATTTTACAAATTTTTTCTGCATGTGTTTCTGATAATGACCCACCTAAAACTGTAAAATCTTGTGAAAAAACATAGACTAATCTGCCGTGAATTGTACCATAACCAGTTACTACTCCATCTCCAGGAAATGTTTGCTTATCAAGACCAAAAGAAGTAGATCGATGTTGAATAAACATTCCCATTTCTTGAAAAGAATTGTCATCTAATAAAAAAATAATTCTTTCTCTTGCAGTTAATTTGCCTTGTTCATGCTGTTTGTCAATTCTTTTTTGCCCACCACCTAACTTTGAATTTTTTCTTTTTTCAATTAACTCTTGATTCCAATCCATTTTAATCTGTTTTGACTAACAAAAGTAATATATATTGGTCAAGTTAAACCATGTGATTTCGTTTTTCTCTTAAATAGTTTTTACAAAAGCAATGAAACACTATTTTGTTACGAAAAAATAATAAAATTTGAAAAAAAAATCGAATTAAATTTTATTTTTTAACTTTTTTGAAGAAAACTTTTTGACTAAATATTATTTAGTTTTCAATTGTTCAACTTTTTTCTGTCTTTGCATGGGGTTTTCTTTATCTTTTTGTTGTTGAAAAAGCTGATATCGAGTAGGATTAAATTTTATTGGCCATGAATTATTGTCTGTATCACAATCTGCTGTTTCCAAATATGGATCTAATACAAAAGACTTTACTTTTTTGTCAAAAATAAAAACCTTTGAACATTTTTCTTCTTCTTTTCTCCATATTTCAGCTGGAATATGAATAAGTTTTTCACTATTGTCTTCAAAAATTGCTAAAATGATAATCGGGGAAACCAAGCCACCAATATTACTGAATTTTAATTCATAATAATGTTTGTTAGAAGACAGTAAATCCAATTCTTCTTTTTTCATTTTTTGTTTCCACTCGCTGTATTGAAGTTTATCTAAAGTATCTGCAATAAATTTATTTCTTTTGGCATAAAAATCATCAATTTCAGGATCTAATTCGTTGACCGTTTTTTGTATGGAATTTTTATTCCTCATGTTTGAAATAAAGAGTTTGTCATTTTCATTATTTTTTAACCATTCTTTTTCAATTTCCGGATTGTTAGTGTTTAATTGGAAATAATTCACTTCGTCAAGTGAGATGTCCACATAATCTTTTGAATAAAACCATCCTCTCCAAAACCAATCTAAATCAACAGAGGAAGCTTCTTCCATTGTTCTAAAAAAATCAGCTGGAGTTGGGTGTTTAAATTTCCATCTTTCACAATAGGTTTTAAACGAATAATCAAATAATTCTCTTCCCATTATGGTTTCCCGTAAGATATTTAATGCTGTGGCTGGTTTTCCATAGGCATTGTCGCCAAATTGAAATATACTTTCTGAATTGGTCATAATGGGAGAAATAGTTTTTTTATCACCCCTCATATAATCAGTAATTTTATGTGCTGGTCCACGATGAGAAGGATAGCCTCTCTCCCATTCTTGTTCAGTAAGATATTGAACAAAAGTGTTTAATCCTTCGTCCATCCAAGTCCATTGTCGTTCATCAGAATTAATAATCATTGGAAAAAAGTTATGACCTACTTCATGAATGATAACGCCCCACATACCGTATTTTGTTTCTTCTGAATAAGTGCCGTCATTTTGAGGCCGACCTCCATTAAAACAAATCATGGGGTATTCCATTCCGATTCTATTGGTGTGAACAGAAATAGCAACAGGGTAGGGGTAATCAACAGTATATTTGGAATAAGTTTTTATCGTATGAGCTACAAGCTTTGTTGAATATCGCTCCCAAAGAGGATTTCCTTCTTTTGGATAAAAAGACATACACATTATTTTTTTACCATTAATTTGAATGCCTTGTGCATCCCAAATAAATTTACGTGAACTGGCAAAAGCAAAATCCCTTACATTTTGTGCTTTAAAAACCCAGGTTTTAAATGAAGAACTTTTTGATTTTTCACTTTGAAGGGCTTCGTCGGTATTGACTATAAAAACAGGTTTGTCAGCATTTTCTGCTTGTTTCAAACGATTTTTTTGTTCATTAGTTAAAACAGATTGTCCATTTTGTAATATTCCAGTTGCCCCAACAATATGATCGTCTGGCACGGTGATAGCTACTTCATAATCACCGAAAGGCAAAGTAAATTCACCAGCTCCTAAAAATTGTTTGTTTTGCCATCCTTCCACATCATTGTAAACACACATTCTAGGGAAAAATTGAGCGATAGTGTAAAGATAATTGTCTTCTTCTTCAAAATATTCCAAACCAGATCGACCTCCAATTTTAGCTCTGTCATTAATGTTATACCACCATTTAATTTTAAAACTGATACTTTGTTTTGGCAATAAAGGTTTAGAAGGGTCGATTCTCATCATGGTTTTATGAATATAAAATTTCATTTTATCACCATTCAAATTTTCAACTTTATCAATTTTAAATCCACCATCAAAATAAAATAATTTTCGTTTGACATCACTGATTTGCTTAAAATCTTCCATTTTTTCAATTTGGATTAATTTTGCATCTGAATCGTCTTGATTTATATTCTGATCTAACTGTAACCAAAGAAATTCAAGTACATCTGGAGAATTATTGGTGTAAGTAATGACTTCTTCACCGAATAATTGTTGTTTTTTGTCATCGATAGTAACTTTTATTTTATAATCAGCTTTTTGCTGATAATATCCATGTCCAGGTGCACCTGAGGCATTTCTATATTGGTTAGGTGTTGGAAGTTCAATATCTAGTTGTGCAAATTTTGTTTGAGCAAAAAGGACATTTGAAAATATAAAAAGTGAAAGAGTGGTAAAAATTTTCATATCGAAATATTTATATAGGAATCTTATGTTTGGACTGATTTTTTAAGAAAACAAAAGTCTGTTTTTTACCTTTATTAATAAAAGTCAATTTGTTTTGTTGTTTGGGAAAAGTGTTCATTAAAGCATTAAATTGAACTGTAATTTCTGAATTTAAAAGTATTTTTTCTGAATATAAATAAAAAGAACAAATACCTTCTTTAGAAGTTTCAAAACCAGATAACTTTAAAGGTATAATATTTTGTTGATGTCCAATCGAAAAACCTTGATTTAAGCCGTTTTCAATTTTTGAAAGTGTAAGCGAATCTTGTTTGATTAAACTCAATTCTTTATTAATAATATCCTTTTGTAACCAGTCTTTTTCTAAGTCGTGGGTGGTAAATTGCAATGTTAGTTCAATTCGCTGTTTTTCTTTTAGGTACTCCATTTCTGCAAAAGCAAAATAACTTTGATGAAGGTTGTAAAATGAAAAACTTAAAAAAAATAAAATTGACAGCACAGAGTATCCTTGTTTTGTTTAAAAAAGTAAAATTACATTTTTTTTATTTAAGATATTTATGCAATAATTGTCTTTTTATATATTTTTTTAAGCAATGAATCTATATTCCTTATTTTCAGAAGATAATTGAATGTTGTCAATAAATCCTTGTAAAGACTCAATCCAGTTTCCTTTTAAGGCATCGATATGCAAGCCGTAGAGAAATTCTTCTTCGGAAATTTGTTCACTCCATAGTAATTCATTGTTCTCTTCTTGAACAAGATATGGAGTAAGACTTAACAAAAATTGGTTTAATTCCTTATGACTTAAGGAAAATTCTAAAGTATTTTTTCTTGGAGAATCTCTTTCTAGAAACATCCATACATTTTGTTTATTCGATTGAAATTCAATGCTTTTAATTCTGTTGATTAAATGAACTTTTTCCATAATGATAAATTTTATGAAACAAAGTTAAGACTCCAACAACGTAAACTATTTACGTTTTAAAAATTTTTCTTTAAGAAGTTCAAAATAATTTGCAAATAAAATACCTACAATTACAATAAAGATAGATAATATTTGAACCCAACTAACTTTTTCACCGACAGAAATCCCAATAAACAAAGCAACAATGGGTATTAAAAAAGTTACACTACTGGCAAAAATAGTGTTGGATAATGCTATCAAACGATTAAAAATAATTAAGGCAAATGCCGTTCCAAACAAACTGAGAATTGAAATAAAAAACAATCCTTCGTATGCTTTTGGATGATTTTTTATCACTGTAAACGCCTCATTTGAAAAAACGGCTAATAAAGAAGGTAAAAATAAAATACCAAAAGACAAGGAGGTGATTTCCATGGATTTTAAATGAGATAATTTATGTTTGATTGTATTTAATGAAATACCATAGAGAAAAGTTGCTAAAATAATGGCTAAAGTGGGTAAAAAGTGTGCTTTATTTTGAATTTCTGGCTGACCAAACAACAACAAAAATCCTACACCAACAAAAGCAATTAGTACACCAAACACTTGATTCCATTTTAATTTTTGCCTAAATAATAAAGTGCCTAGTATTAATGTGAAAATTGGAGTGAAACTGTTTAATAATCCTGCATAAGCACTGGCTATTTCTGTTTCAGCATAGGTAAACAAAAATGCGGGTATAAAATTTCCACAAACACCAACCACAGAAAGAAATAGAAACACTTTTAAAGATTTAATTTTTTTGACAGAATTTAAAAAAAATGGAAACAATGCAATTGAAGCGATAAACATTCTCAACGATGCAACTTGTTTGTCTGAAAACAAAGCACTTCCATCAAGTGCAATCATCCCTCTTTTCATTAGAATAAACGAGCTACCCCAAATACAAGCTAATAAAACTAGCAAAAAAATCGGAAACCATTTTTTATTCATTGAAATGGCTGATTTTATTATTTAAGGAATCCATTTGGATTAGAGAATCAACAATTTTTTTATTGGTACAAAGCAATAATTGACCTTTTTTCATGCTTTCCATAATTCTAATTAAAGAAGCAAAATGCTTTTTACTATTTAATTCAATATACATCCATTTTAAAATACTTAATGAAATGCCATTTTGAAGATAAAAAAACATAACTGATGGAATTGTTCCATAAATCACATCAACACCTTGATATAGATCGTTTCTGAGCTTTATCTTGTTTTTTTTCTCATTTATTTCACAACATATCAAATCTTTATTGATTGGATTTTTTTCAAAAGTGGAGATGTAAACATTAAGTTGTTCAATGGTTTCGAAAAGTAAAATCACTCTTGGTAATAGTATGTTTTCGTCAGGCAAAATACTTTCATTAATGTATTGATTTAATGCACTATAATAGTCAGAATTATTTTCATTATCCAGAAAAAAATGTTTACCACTTTTCCACTTTTTAATAAAAGTATTTATGTTTGTATTGTCCAAATCAATTTAATTTGCGTAAAAATACATACAATTGTTCGTATGTTGTATTTTTTCAATTTGACATAACTTTTGTATATGTTTGTATCAATAAATTGAATAACGAAGTGTTTTGCCTTTTCTTAAAAAGACTATTTAGGGTAGAATAATAGTTTTAGTTGTCAAAGAACAAGCGTTAAAATAACCTAAAGCATTGTTATTAATATTTGAAATTGGATTGGTGGGTGTTGAAGATTGATTAATCATACCTCCGCTATTTAGCTTTAATAAACTTTTGAAATAGGCGTGTACGTTTTCATCAATTGACTCGAGAACAATGGTAATAGTATCTTTTGATTTGATGTTTACATCTTCACTTTTTTTATCAATTAAACTGACTTTTAATTTTTCCCCATCTTGTGTTAAATCCTCTGCTAAATAAATTGTCGGTTGAACTACATTGTTAACTATTTTAATAAATCTGTAATAATTGGTTTTTCCAGCAACATCTTGAAATTCCACATTGATAACTTTTTTATTACCCATTGGTAAACTCTGATTTTCAATTGTAAGCGTATCTATTTGAACAGGAGAATGTATGGTTGAAGTGGAAAGATATTCTTTGCCATTTGTTACAACTTTTAAAGTATATGTCCTTTCATTTTCACCTTGAAGAAATTTTGTTGCATATATTCCTGGATTGACCGTTTCAAATAGCGTATCCAAATTTCCATAATTGTCATTAATAAGAACAAAAGCGCCACTAATTTCAGGAAATTCATTGGTTTGATCATAATTAACAGTTTGACTTAATTTAACAAAGTATGGTCCTGCTTGATCGTTTATATTTCCTTCAATTACTATTTGCGGATCTTTTTCATTCAAATTGATGTCCACCACTTTTTCACAAGAAAAAAATATTAATATTGAACTAATCAAAAAATAATTTTTGAATTTAACAATGTTTAATATACTAGTTTTCATTTATTTAAATTTAAAATTGTACGTAATTGATGGAACCCATCTGAATAATGTCGTTTGAACTGCCTGAGTTTTTGTTGCATCTGTAGGGTCTTCTTGAAAAGTGATGGAATATGCATTTTCTTTGCCATAAGCATTGTATAATGAAAAACTCCAACTTGATTCAAATTTTTCTGTTGTTTTTCTTTGCCAAGTTACCCCAATATCAAGTCGATGATAAGTAGGCATTCGGTAGCCATTTCTTTCGGTATAATAGTTTACAATCTGACCAGCAACCTCATATTTTCCACTTGGAAAAGTAACCGCATTTCCTGTGTAATAAACCCAAGTGGCTGACACAGTCCATTTTTTTGTAAACTCATAAATAGCGACAATAGATAAATCGTGTGTTCTATCTTGTTTTGCATTATAATATTCTCCGTTATTTATTCCATTGATTTTCTTTTCTGATTTGGATAATGTATAGCCAATCCACCCGTTAAATTTCCCATATTTCTTTTTTAAAAAAAGCTCTAAACCATAAGCTCTTCCAATACCAAATAGAATTTGAGCTTCAGCATACTCATTAAATCGAAGTTCAGCACCATCTCTATAGTCGAGTTGATTTTGTAAATATTTATAATATATTTCAGTCGAAAATTCAAATGTGTTATTTTTAAAATTTCTAAAATATCCCAATGAAACTTGATCAGAAATTTCTGGTTTTACATTATTACTACTTGGAATCCATAGATCAGTTGGGTTTCCAGAAGTTGAATTTGATAAAAGATGAAGATTTTGAGTATTTCTTCCATACGCGAATTTGACTGAACTTTTTTCATTCAAAAGGAAATTTAAAGAAAACCTTGGTTCGATGTTAAAATAATTTTGAACTATTTCTCCTTTTCTGTAATAAGTACTGTCATTAATTTCACCTAAAGAGTTATAGGAATAAAAATTTCCTGGTCCAAGTGTACTGAAAAATGAAAAACGAAATCCGTATTCAAAACTTATAAGTTTATTTGAGTTGAATTGATGTGAAAAGTATAAAGCGTTATTTAGAGCATGTTTATAGTTTATATTGAGTTCATTAATAGAAGAGTCACTTTCTTCCTTTATTACCCCCGGTATAATTTTGTGGTATATTGAGTTTAATCCAAATGAAAGTTTATTTTTTGAATTAGGGTAGTATTGAAAATCTTGTTTAAAATTATAATCTTGAATTCTAGAAATAATTTCTCCATTTGTACCAGCTAAAACTGTATTAATGCTATAATCATAATTACTAAAAATTAAAGAGGTGTTGGAAAAAACTTTTGCACTAAAAAGATGATTCCATCTAAATGTTCCTGTGGCGTTTCCCCAGTCTATGCCAATCTTATCTCCAAATTTAAAAACATCTTTCCCGAAATATCCTGAAAGGAATATTCTGTTGTTTGTGTTTATTCTATAATTGGCTTTTGCATTTAAATCATAAAAATAAAGTTTTCTTTCTCTCATTGCACTGTCTTTAGAAAGTTTTAGAAAAAGGTCAGCATAAGATCGTCTTGCTGAAATAATAAATGAACCTTTATTTTTTACTATAGGTCCTTCCACTGCTAATCGTGATGCTATTAAACCCAAACCCCCTTCAATTCCAATCTTTTTATCATTTCCATCTTTCATTCTAATGTCAAGTAATGACGATAAACGCCCACCGTATTCTGAAGTTTGACTCCCTTTATATAAAGAAACATCTTTTATAGCATCTGCATTAAATACCGAGAAAAAACCCATTAAATGTGAAGCATTATAAACTGTAGCTTCGTCAAGTAAAATTAAATTTTGATCAGCATTTCCACCTCTTACGTAAAAACCACTGTTACCTTCTCCAGTAGAGCTTACTCCGGGTAACAATTGAATCGTTTTCAAAATGTCCTTTTCGCCAAATAAAACTGGAATGTTTTTTATGTCTTGCATATTGATTTTTGCCATACCCATTTGAATATTTGTAATATTTTCATCTTTTCTTTTCGCACTAATTTCCACTTCTTCTAATTGATTAATACTTTCTGATAGTAAAAAGTCTTGTTTTAAGTTTTGTTTAAGATTGATTTTCAAAATTTTTGTATCGTATCCAAAATATTGAGCGGAAATAGTATATTCACCTTCAGGTAAAGTTATCGAATAAAACCCGTAAGCATTTGTTACAGCACCTACAAAAAAAGGTTCTTTTAAAAATACTTTAGCACCAATAATCTCTTCTCCATTATTAGTGTTTTTAACATAACCACTTAAGGTGTATTTGTTTTGTGCTTCTACAAATTGAATCTGTAAAAGAAAAAGTAAAATAAAAAACAGTGGACTTTTCATTTATTTTCAATTATCGTATTTGATTATTTATTTACTTTGGTTTTTTCATTGATTGCTTTTTCCAGCATTAAAATGAATTTGTCTAATGGAACTTTATGGATATAAGCGGCCGTTTTAACTGTAATGAATTTGGCGATGAATTTTCTCAATTTTAATCCACTTACTTTTTTGATGCCAAAAACTTCCATCACATCAGCAATGTCTCCATATTCTTTTAATATTTCTGATACATACGTTTTTTCTGTAATTTTCATGCTTGTAATTTTTTAATGAATGAAGGTTTAATTAAAAATAAATCACTTTGACAGAAAGTGTTTTATTATCATTTATTTCGAAACTTGCTTTGTTAAAATTTGGTCGATTTGAAAATCCAATGGATTCAAAATTTGAAAATCCTACTCCTTCTTTCGGAAAAATAATCCCTTTGTCAATTTTACCATTTTTATTTTCATCATGTAAAATATTCACTGCATATTTTCCTTTTGGAAGGTCTTTAAAAGTTACTTTTGAAACACCATTTTCAATTTTACATTTCAAGATTTTATAATAATTTTTATAGTCTTCATCAGGTATAGTACCTTCTTTGTTGTATAAAGTAAATTGAACAAGTCCTTTGTCATTTTTAAGATTTGAAACTTTTACACTTAATGAATAGTTGTTTTGTTCAGTATATTTAAAAGAAAAGAGTGTTGTTGTGAATAAATACACAACTAATAAAACGAGTAGTTGTTTCATTTTATGCAGTTTTTATATTTATTTTGATAAAAGAATATCCTAAAAATATCACAGAAGAAATCATAGAAACTGCTCCAATTAGCACCAATAATGGAGGAAAACCAAAATAGATTTCTGCCAAAATCCCTAAAGGCATTAAAAGACCAATTAATGCTAGCCATGAGATAATTTTGATGAATTTAAGCTCTTTACTAAAATGAAGTAATAAGTAACCAATCAAAATATTTAAAAATGCAAATAGGTTTCCGTGTACGTGGGCCAATCTACTTTCAAAATGTTTTCCAGTGCTGTAAGAGTTAATCCACTCCACTTTATCTGGAGCAAAATCTCTAAAATAAATTAACAAAAAACCATAAGCCATAAATTCACTTAAAGTGAAAAAACCTATTGCGATATTATATTTTCCATTCATCTTTTATACTTTTAGTAAGTAAGTGTTCGCTTACAAAAGTAATGGAATAAAAAACACGTTTTAATTCTTATTTGTTAAAAATCTATAATTAAAAAAATTAAAGTGAATATGGTGCTTAAAATAAAATAAATATTTTCTTAAAGACCCTATTTACATGAAAAATACCATATTAATTTTAAGAAAAATTAATGTTCTATTCTGTCAAATCCTGTATATGGAATCAAAGCTTTTGGAATTTTTATTCCTTTTTCATCTTGAAAGTTTTCAAGTAAGGCAGCTACAATTCTCGGTAATGCTAAAGCTGAACCATTTAAAGTGTGGCATAAAACCGTTTTTTTGTCTTTTGTTTTAAACCTCAATTTTAATCTATTCGACTGAAAAGTGTCAAAACGAGAAACAGAGCTTACTTCAAGCCATTTTTGTTGAGCTGCTGAATATACTTCAAAATCGTAAGTCATCGCTGAAGAAAAACCCATGTCGCCTCCACAAAGTCTTAAAATTCTAAAAGGAAGTTCTAACTTCATAAGCAAATTTTTAACGTGTTCAAGCATTTCCTCCAATGCTTTGGCGGTATTGTCAGGATGTTCAATTCGAACGATTTCTACTTTGTCGAATTGATGCAGTCTATTTAAACCTCTCACATCCTTACCGTATGAACCTGCTTCCCTTCTAAAACAAGGGGTATAAGCACACATTTTAAAAGAAAAATTTTCGTCAGGAAGTAAAACCTCTCTAAAAATATTAGTAACTGGCACTTCGGCGGTAGGTATCATATACAAATCATCGGCGGGCATATAATACATTTGACCTTCTTTGTCAGGCAATTGACCAGTTCCAAAACCACTTGCTTCATTAACTACAATTGGAGGCATATATTCCTCATAACCAGCATTACAGGCCTCGTCTAAAAAAAACTGAATTAATGCCCTTTGTAATTTAGCACCTTTACCTAAATAGACAGGAAATCCAGCTCCTGTAATTTTTACGCCTAATTCAAAATTAATTAAGTTATATTGTTGAGCTAAATCCCAATGAGGAACAGCTTTTTCATGTAATTTTGGAATTTGACCTTGTGTAAATATTTCTTCATTGTCTTCAGCTGATTTTCCAGCTTTAACTAATTCATTTGGTGTGTTTGGGATTTGGTATAATAAAAGTTGAATTTCTTTTTCTAATTCTTCTACAACGGATTTTAATTCGCTTTCCTTTTCTTTAATTTTTTTTGATTTTTCTTTCTCCTGTTCAGCCAGCTCTTTTTGACCGTTTTTCATCAATTCTCCAATATTTTTAGCAAATTTATTCAATTCAGAAGTGATAGTTTCCAACTCTGTCTTGTTTTTTCTCCACTGATTGTCTTTGTCTAATAATTCTTGAATAAATTTTTCTGCTGGAAAAAATCTTTTGTTTAACGCTTCAATAATTTGTTCTTTGTTACTTCGAATTTTTTGAATTTCTAACATGTTGTTTTTTTTACAAAATTAATAAACGTTGCTTAATATGCTTTAATCAATCGATAATTTAAAAATCTTCCGTTTTTCATATTATAAAATAGTTGTTATTTTTTTTGTTTTGGAATTTTGAAAACAAATTCAATGATTTAAGGAGTTGAAAAAGTAAAAGAAATATTGGATTTAGACAGAACTAGGAAATAAAACCTTTACATTAAGAAATATTTAACAAACCATTTAAATAAACTCATTATCTTTGCACCCTCAAAATGAATTGTATGAAAAATGTATTATTTGTTTTTTTAAGTATTCTTTTCTTTTCTTGTTCAGAAGATAAGAATGTTGAGATTGGACAAAAAACGAGTATCCAAATTAACCCAATATTTGATGGTGGAAAAGTGCTTTTAGGAGAAGAAATCCATGCTACTTTCAAAGTGAAAAATGATGGAAAATACCCATTAATTATTTCAGAAGTTAAAGGTTCTTGCTCATGTACCATAGCCGATTATCCAGATGAGCCAATTTCTCCAGGAAAAACAGAAACAATCTATGCAACCGTAAAAACAGAAAATGCAAGCGTTGGAATGTTGTCGAAAGAAGTACGTGTGGTTGCAAATACTGACCCTTCGATAACCGTGTTAAAAATTAACGCAGAAGTAATTAGAAAATAAATAAACAAACTAAAAATTAAAAAAAAATGCAACAGTTAATAATGTTAGGGATGATTGTAATCGTATTTTACTTTTTCATGATTCGCCCTCAAATGAAGAAACAAAAAGATTTAAAGAAATTTAGAGAAAACCTTAAATCAGGAGATAAAGTTGTAACCATTGGAGGAATTCACGGTAAAATTTTAGAAGTAGCAGATTCAACTGTTTTAGTTCAAACCGATGGTAGTAAAATTCGTTTTGAAAAATCAGCTATTTCTCAAAGCGTTTCAGACCAATTACAAGGATAAGTTTGCACGTCATTTTAAAATTTCGGCTGTAAACCCTTATTTATAAACTGTTTGTAGTTTTCAGCAGTCCTTAAAGACTACTAAGGTTATAATTCAACATATACAACCTTTTTGGTTTCAAAGAAGTTAGGTGAAAAATAATTTGCTAATTCAAATATTTGATACTTCTCTTTAATTTCTGACATTTCCACTTTTAAATCTCCACCTTTAAGGTAAAATATGCCATTTCTAAAAGTATTTTTTTGGGCTTTGAGTATTTTTTTCTCACATAAAGGAATAAAATCTTTCATTCTCGTTACTGCCCTGCTCACAATAAAATCCACTTCAATAGCTAGTGATTCCGCTCTTTGGTGATAAGTAGTTACATTTTGAATGTTCAATTCTTTCGCAACTTCATTTATTACTTTAATTTTTTTTCCAATAGAATCGCACAAAATAAAATGACAATCGGGAAATAAAATTGCCAATGGAAGTCCAGGAAAACCACCACCTGTGCCGATATCAAGGATTTTTGTACCTGCTTTAAATGAAATGATTTTTGAGATTCCTAATGAATGTAAAACATGATGAATGTAAAACTCTTCAAAATCTTTGCGGGAAATCACATTTATTTTTTCATTCCAAGATAAATAAAGTGCCTTCATTTTCATTAATTTTTCTTTTTGCACCTCAGTTAAATCAGGAAAATAAGAATATATTAGAGCTAAATTTTTATCCAAAAAGTTGTATTAAAAAAATTGTAAAATTAATTTAAAATTACAAATCGAATTGTTTTTATCTATTTTAAACTAAAGACTAAATAGATTATAACTTATATTTATTACACAATATTAAATTTTTTTGTAATTTGCTATCAATTCAAATCGAAAAATTAAAATAAATATGAAAAAGCAAGTTAAAGACAAAAACGACGAATTAATTCCAAAAGTTACAGGAGTTGGTGGTATCTTCTTTTTTACTGAAAATCCTGAAAAACTTAAAGAGTGGTACAGTAAAAATTTGGGTTTAGAAACCAACGAATATGGGTCTAGCTTTGAGTTTATACCGAATACGTATTCAATGTAGTCCAATAAAATTGGATTACTTTCAGACTGTATCGGCATAATACGAATTAATTTTGGATTATATAATAATAAGACCGTTACAAAAGTTAATAATCGAGGCTTTTCAAAAATTTGAATCCGCAGTCCCGATTGTTTGCTTCGGGATGAGGAGTTTAAATTTTTGGATTAACGATGAAAATTGGGTTTTGCAATGGTCTTATAATTTTATTTAGTATTAGAAATGCAAATAGACCCGATGAAATAAATTACCTTCAATGGAGTCCATTTAAAAAAGGCAGTACTTATTTCGCCCCTTCAAAAAAAGAGTATATGATTAATTATAGAGTACAAAATATTGAAGAATTAGTTAAAAATCTTAAAGATAACGGAGTGGAAATAGTAGATGAAATTGAATCCTTTGAATATGGCAAGTTTGTACATATTATGGATTTAGAAGGAAATAAAATTGAGCTGTGGGAACCAATCGATGAAGTATTTACTCAAATGAAACAAAAAACAACGAAATAATTTATTGAAAAGTGTGTATTTCAATATCAAATTTAGTTTAATTTTTATAAAACGCTAATAAAACCTACCAAAATATTTCTAATATTAGACTGTCTTTAAAGTTATAAAAAGTATCAATATCACTTGTTATTATATTGTTTTTTTTGGCTTCCCATTGGAAAACCGAAATACCAGATTTACTTAAACCTGGGGGAGTTGAGTAATCAGCACAACCCTGCAAATTTTGTGACACAGTCCAAGTTAATGTGTTTAAATCTTTAAATTCATTTTTGTCCATTAAACTAATTTGTTTATACTTAAACTCATCGTTTTCATCAAAACAATTCATGTTTTTATAATGAAGAATTAAATTTTTAATTTCTTTTTGAAAATAAATCTCAAAAGTATTTGTTTCATTACAAAAAGCTTCATCTAACATTGCTCCACCCAAACTGCTTTTATAATTTGAATATTCGTCTGGTAAAGCTGAAAAATCAAATTGTATCATATATGTATATTTCCCTCTATTTAGTCCATAAAAAGGTATAATTTGGTAATCAGATGACTTTTCTAAAATCCCAAATTTGATGGTTTTATATTTCAAATTATTTCCTCCAAATAAATCGGAGTTTAATGAAAATTTTTCTTTAATCTCAATGATTTTGTAGGCAATCCCCTCAATTCCTTCTCCAAAAGGACTTTTAACGGCTTTAATTTTTACTCCAAAAAGATTTTGTTTTTTACATGTTGATAATAGAAATAAAAAACAAATTAATATCCCTATTCGATAAATAATTTTTGTGAAATGCATAAGTTTAAAATAAAATCAAAATTTGATGTTTTTTTTCACTACTACCACTCTAATTCTATTGTTTGATTGTCGTCTTTTATTAAAATTGTATCTAAACCTGTAGTAATTATTCCATTTCTAGTAGCTTCCCACTTTACTACCCAATGACCTGCATTAAAACTTTCACTAACTTTTGAATAGTCAACAATACCTTGAAGGTATGAAAAATTATTCCAATTCATGTTTTCAAAATCTATTTCATTTTTTCTTTCTTTATAAATTTTTCTTTCTAATATTGCCGATTTATGCCTAAAACTATCAGTTTCATTAAAAAAATTAATATTTTTATAATGTATTGTTAAATTTTTGACAGTAGTTAAAACATAAATGTCAAATGTGTTTGCTTCGTTACAATAGGCATGATCTATAGCTCCATTACCTAGCCCTATATTAGTTGCATAAACTTCATCCAATTCATTTAATGATGAAAAATCAAAATTTACAGAATATCCATATTTACCTTTTCTTTTTTTTCCAATAAATTCAATAATCTGATAGTTTGTTGAATTAGATAAAACACCTGATTTTACAACTTTACTTTCAAATTTTTGAAAAAGATCTCCAGTTATTGAAAATTTTTCTTTTGTTTCAATAATTTCATAGTTAATACCAGATACACCTTTATTAATATGTGGATAAATAAGACGAACTTTTATTCCATATTTTTCTTCAGTTAACTTTTTACAATCACTGAATAATATTAATAGACTAATAAATATCCCTATTCGATAAATAATTTTTGTGAAATGCATGAATATTGAGAATTTATTTTAATAATATATAATCCTTTTTGAAGAGAATGTTTTATTTTACAGCCATTATATGCCTTGTCACTTACCATTAATTTTCCAAAATTGTCGTAAACTTGAAATTCAAAAATTTCTGATTTATCTATATTTTTAATTTCTATTTGAAACTCATTTGTATTCGGATTTGGAAAAAGATTTATTTGTGTTTGTACATTATAAATATTAGACCCTGAAGTATTCACCTTTTTTGGATCTATTTTTTCCAATAAATTTTTATCCTTTATAGCCATTCCAGAAAAACCATCTATTTCACATTCAACAATTCCATTAAAAGCATGAAAACTTCCAATAAGTTCTATTTCATCAACAAAATGGATAGTATTACCAGCTTGAACATTTACAACGGCATTACTTTTTACACTAAACCCTTTGAAATCTGTTCTTTGAGTTACTGAGTCTCCTATAAAAACATCATCATCTGCCTCAAAATCTGCATAATAGACACTACCATTCGTATTTTCTCCAATATTTCTATTTTGTAAATACAAAGTCCAATGATCAGTTTCGTCCATAATAAAGTTTTTAATTTGACCTCGTGATTCAGACCATCTTTCAGAATAAAAATAATCCGAATCAAACTCAAATGAATTTACCCCACTGGTTAAATGTACTGTATTATAATTATTAGTCCATAAAGCATCAAAAGGAGTAATAGTGTAATGATTTAAAGGGTAATAAAGATGTGGATAACCTATAGAAGAAAATTTATTATTTTCATCATCCTCCATTTGTAAATCTCCTATATTATCATAATTCAAATGGTTTTCTCTTGTATTATAAATTAGATGGCTACTAGCTGGATAAGAATAATTTCTGATATCGTGAGTAAAAAGGGTTGGGGTAAAAGAAAATATTGGTCTAGGTAAAGCTTCATCTACCCATCCCCAAACAGCCCATCTAAAAATTTTAACAGCACCAACAAGAGGATTTTCTTGTAAAAAAATCATACCCCCAGGGCTATTATCAATTATCAAAGGATCTCTTGTTTTTGCACCATATTCAACATACCATGGACCAAAAGCACGTTTCTTTTTAAAATAAAAAACCTCATAATCACCACCAGCTAAAAAACTAGCTCTCCATTTTCTTCTTAAGTTCATTTGATTTAAAAAAGTATAACCATCATTGGGAGGAAAAGGATAAATTGCAGGTTCTAAATAGTAATCATTATTTGACGCTCCGTTTGAAATAGAAATATTTCTAGAAAAAGATGGATAATCTAAATTATGAGTGTTTTTAATGTGATTTTTAGAACTTTGATAATTTAAATACATTGTTCGTATAGGATGATGTGCTTGACCTGGATAATCTCCACTACCAGTTTCAGTATAAAAATAATGTAAAAGTTCAGCAGTAAGTGGAGCATTTAATATAAAATATAATGCGTACATTCCTTTTCCTGTTTCTAATGCTGTGTTGTTATATTCATATCTCCACAAATAATCAACTAAATGTTGTAATCCTAATGGTATATTTGCACCTTTGTTTTCACCATCAAAAGAAACAAACAATTTTGTATGAGGATGTGGGGAGTTGTAATTCATGTGATCATGCTCCATTTCTAATAATGTTAGTTTTGTACACAACGCACCAGCACTATACCCACAAATAATATTCTCTTCATGGCCTTCTTTAATATCATTTATATAATGTATAAAATTTTTAAATTCTCTTACATTTTTTTTTATTGATGCATTTGGAGGAAGAAAACGTGCAAAAATAACATCAAAACCTTTATCATATAAATCTTGAATGAATCCTTCTAACTCATTTGATTGCCCAATTAGTTTTGAAATTGATGATGGCCAAGCATAGTAGCTATTTATGGAATAATCCGGTGTATTTGTTCCCCAACCTGCTAGTAAAATAAAAGGTTTTTTTATTTGATTTCTATTACATCCGTATAAAATACTATATTCAATATAATGTTGTGTTTCATTATCAGAATTAAAATATTGAGAGGTTCCAATAAAATCAACCCAATTTTGAAGATCAGTTATTTCACTTTTAGTAGAATTTCTAAATTCATCATAATCAAAATATTTAACATTTTGAATGTTTGTGAATGTGTTGCCATTTGTATAATACAAGGTAATAATTAACTGGTTATTACCATTTTCAAGAAAGTCTAATGCCAACCTTTCATTTGGGTATAATGAATACTTGTTTTTTGAAACTAATATTTCAATTTTCTCAATTTCATTATCCGTTTTAATAGTATTATTATCAAAGTAAAGAAATACTTTATCTTTGCTGTACATTAATGAGTCTAATAATATGGCAACAAATTGTATTTTTTTTTCAATTAAATCTATATTGCTCAAAGCATTGTATGGTTGAACAGAAGTCCAGTTATTTAATTCATTTCTTTTTTCATTATTAAGTTGGTTCATGATTAAATCAAATGCCATTATAGGAACATTTAAATCATTTTTATAGTTTGTGGAATAAAAATTAGTATAAATTGGAAAAAGCACACTGTCCGTCTTGAAATTTTCATTAATATCTGAATTTTCAATTATTCTTGCAATATGATAATAATCTTCACCATTTGAATTTATAAATGTATTTGTTGACAAATAATTTGAAATAGTTGAGTCATTAAAATCAGATATGTAATCTAAAAAATACCCAGTTGTAATCTCATTCAAATTTGAATTACTGTAAATATATCTTGTCAATTCTTTATCAGTTTTAAAAGCTAATGAATCCTGTGTTATTGCAAAATTTAAAATATTAAATACTAAAACTATAATAAATATTAAATTTTTCATCTTAGTTTTATTTAATTAGTTTTTCTTTCAATTCCTCAATTTCTTTCTGCTGTTGAATGACATACAAAGTCAATTCTTCAATTTTTTCCAACAAAATTCTATTGGTTTCATTTACTGTTATTCCTTCTTTTTCAATCACTTGAGCAGATGGTATATTTGGCAAATGCTTGTTATGAATTATGAAATTCTCTAATTCCTTTAAAGGCATTAATTTGTAATTATTATCAAAAACATAATCTGCCCAAGTTTGGTTGAGTTTTATTTCTCGACACCAAATTAAACCATTATTTTCTATTTGAAAGATTTTACGATCATTGTTTTCTATGGTAAATATCGCTTGATTGGCTTCTGTTTGTGAGGATGTTTTTAAATAAAAATATCTATTTTCTAAATTTGTTGGGTTAATGTTTCCAATTGCAAGTTTACTTAAATAACCTGTTCCAATTACATCTAATTCCACTCTAGGAATACAAGTTCCTATTCCTATGAAAATATTATTACATACACACAGTCTGTTAGGATATCTATTCCAATCAGCGAAAGGTGTATTTCCACTTTTTAAGCTTAAGCCATCTAAATTAGTTTT
>JACPDW010000001.1 GCA_016183815.1 Flavobacteriia bacterium | reverse complement strand
CAGATTAATATAAAGAACTGTTAGACAAGGATTTTGATCGAAAATTTAGCGGGCTAAATTGAGAGAAAACAACGAAGTATAACAGGTTTTTATATAAAGTGAAAAAATATTCCGCTGATAAACAACGATTTACTTCACAACACTTTATCGATTTATCTCGATAAATCTTCAAAAGTGTCATTCGTAACTCATTGTTTTTGAGCGGTCTGAATCCAATTTTAATAATCGAACTCAGGTTATTAGTTACTATTTTTACAATAGAAAGTAAATTAATGTGTTATTTAGATATTTTAATCTATAATATATTTTCTTTTTATCAAGAATTTATTAGTTTTGAAGGAAAATAATTAAATGAAGTTATTAGACCCATTTAAAATATTAACACCAAATGAAAGGTGGGCACCGTCACAAAGTCAAATGGACGCTTTTCAAAACGCCTATGAAAAGTTGTTGCCACCTTTGGTTTATAAAATCAGACTTGCAGTTGAAAAATGGCGGGACAATGGCTATCAAGGTGCTTCTGAAACTTCAAAATCATTATTAAACTTTTGGTTTAATCAAGAACATTTAATCGGGCAGACAAAATTTAGTTTTTTCTTTTCACAACGTGAAGCCATTGAATCAATTATTTACTTGTATGAAATAGCTAAGGCAAAGGACAAATACGAGTTAATGCGGTTTGACTCTTCACAACGTGTCAGCACAGGTATGTTTGACGAAAACTGGACACGTTATGTAATTAAAATGGCGACTGGTGCTGGTAAGACAAAAGTAATGGGTTTGACTTTGGTTTGGTCTTACTTTCATAAACTTTACGAAGCAGAAAGTACGCTATCAAAGGACTTTTTAGTAATTGCCCCAAACATCATTGTACTAAATAGACTACGGAAGGACTTTGATGGATTGAAAATGTTTTTTGATGAACCGTTTTTTCCCGACAATGGCTATGATGATAAAGACTGGAAAAATGATTTTCAATTAACGCTTCATATTCAAGACGATTTAAAACCGATAACAGAATCAGGAAATATTTTCCTTACAAATATTCATCGAGTTTTCTTTAACGAAGAACCTGAACAAAATTTTGAAACCACTTTTTTAGGGGTTAAACCCAAACCCGATGCAGACACTTCAAAAGGTTTAGACCTTGGAAAAGTAATGAGAAGCGATAAGATTAAAGATTTGGTTGTCTTGAATGATGAAGCCCATCACATACACGACAGTTCCTTGGCTTGGTTTAAAAGCATTGAGGACATAAGCAACAAATTGAAATTGAAAAACGGAAACGGAATAAGTCTGCAAGCAGACTATTCTGCTACTCCTAAACATAACAACGGTGCTATTTTCGTTCAGACAATTTGCGATTATCCTTTGGTTGAAGCTATCAAGCAAAACGTTGTAAAGTCGCCCGTATTGCCTGACGAAGCATCAAGACAAAAAATTCAAGAAAAAGATTCTTCCGACTTTGTAGAACGCTACCGAGATTATATTCACTTGGGCTACTTAGAATGGGAACAGCAATATGAAGAACTCAACTCCGATAGCTATCGGAGTAAAACGCCTATTCTTTTCATTATGACAATGAGTACCAAAGAAGCAGACCAAGCGGCTGCATTTTTGGAAAGCAATTACCCTTCAATGAAAAATTCGGTGCTGACTATTCATACCAACAATTCAGGCGAAATAAAAGAAACTGCATCAAGCAAAAAAGACAAAGAAGAATTAGAAGTATTAAGAAAAGCGGCAGACGAAATTGATAAAGACCATTCGCCATACAAAGCAGTTGTTTCGGTTTTGATGCTTCGTGAAGGTTGGGATGTTAGAAATGTAACCACCATTGTTGGGCTTCGCCCCTTTGGTGCGGATTCTAAAATTCTTCCCGAACAAACGATTGGTAGAGGTTTGCGAAAAATGTTTTCGTTGGATATGCCCGAAAAATTGGTTGTTGTTGGAACACCAGCGTTTTTGGAATTTGTAGAAAGTCTGAAAACTGAAGGAGTAGAATTTCAATACAGTCCAATGGGCAAAGGTTCTAAAGGCAAATCGCCTGTTATTGTGGAAGTGGACAAAGAAAATCCAAACAAAGATTTAGATGCTTTGGATATTCCTATTCCTCAAATGAGTCCAAGAATTTACAGAGAGTTTAAAAACCTTGAATTGATTGATGTTAGTAAATTTAAAAACGAAAAAGTAATACAGAAAAAATTCAATAGCGATGAATTAAAGGAAATTGTTTTCAATGACATTGATGGAGATTTTTCACATAAAACTGTTTTCAAGAACACAACACCTGATTACCGAAATGTAATTGGCTTTTTTACTTCTGTCATTTTAAAAGACAGTCGATTGGTAAGTGGCTTCAATATTCTTTATCCTAAAGTGGAAAGCTTTATCAAATACCAACTCTTCACCAAAGAAGTGGAATTAAGCGACCCACAAACAATGAGAAACCTTTCAGAGATTCATCCAAAAGAAATTCTGAAAACTACTTTCAAAAAAGCAATTGACGAATTAACCATAACCGATAAAGGATCAGCAGAAGTAAAAAACTTTATTTCGCTGAAACTAACAAAACCAAAGGTTGCCGAAAACCAACCTTTCCTTGTTCCTAAAAAATCTGTTTTCAATAAAATCATTGGCGACAATCCTTTTGAGTTGGAGTTTTCTTCGTACTGCGAAAGCAGGTTCAATGATGTTGTTTCATTTGCAAAAAATACATTTGGTGAAAGTGGCGTAAACTTTAGCATTGAATACCAAAAAGAAAATGGAAATATCGCTTCATTTTTTCCTGACTTTTTTATCAAAACATCACCAACAACATTTTATATTTTAGAAACAAAAGGACGTGAAGATTTAGACGACGTACGAAAAATACAACGCTTAATAACTTGGTGCAAAGACATAAATACTGCACAAAAGGAATACACCTATACGCCAGTTTATATTAAGCAAGAGAAATGGGAAGAAGTGAAGAATGATTTAAAGTCATTTGCTGATATTTGTAAAATATTTGAAGTGTTATGACAGAACTGGAATTACATAAATATTTAAAGGAGAATTTCCCACAAGAAAATGAAAAATGCGAGTGGAAAGAATTTAAAAATTTGAAACATGCAGTTTCTGGAAATTCTGGTGATGATATTATTTCTTATGTTTCTTCCATTGCCAACATGAAAGGTGGTCATCTTGTAATTGGCGTTGAAGATAAAACACTTGATATTATTGGCATACAAGACTTTCATAATTACACAAATCAAAACATAAAGCTTAAGATTATTACTGATTGTCCAAATCTTAGTTCAGAAAATTTTGAAATCCAAGAATACAAAACATCTGATACCAATAAAATTGTTTGGGTTCTTCATATCCCTAAACATCAGTACCGCTTGCCTGTTTATGCTCATAAAAAATGCTGGCAAAGAATAGAGGACAGTCTTGTTGAAATAACTCAAGCAAGATTAGATGCGATACTTACAGAAATTAGGGTTAGTGAAGATTGGAGTGCAGTGATAATTAATGATGCAACTATTGAAGATTTGGATAAACCCTCAATTGCAAAAGCAAGAATTGAATTTATAAAAAGAAATCCCAAATACAAGGAAGAAGAACCTACTTGGAATGATGCAAGATTTTTAGATAAAGCTAAACTAACCATTAAAGGGAAAATTTCGCGAACTGCTTTAATACTCTTAGGCAAAGAAGAATCAGAACATTTTCTTGGCTCAACAGTAAAAATTCGTTGGAATTTAAAATCTATAAAAAACGAAGACAAAGATTTCGAGGTATTTTCTATCCCCTTTATTTTATCGGTTGATGAAGTGTATCGTAAAATCAGAAATTTAAAATATCGCTATTTAAGAGATGGTACTTTGTTTCCCGATGAATTTTTGCGTTACGACCCTTTCAGCATCAGAGAGCCATTAAACAACGCCATTGCACATCAAGATTATTCAAAAGGTGCTTATATAAATGTTGTTGAATTTGAAGACGACAATCTTGTTTATACCAATGTGGGCAGTTTTTTGCCAAAGTCTGTTGAAGATGTGGTTCTACAAGACGCTCCACAAGAAACCTACAGGAATCCTTTTTTAGTTGCTGCCATGAAAAATTTGGATATGATTGAAACTCAGGGTGGAGGAATCAGGAAAATTTTCAACTTCCAAAGGCAAAGATTTTTCCCAATGCCAGATTACGATTTTAGCGATGGCAAAGTAAAAATAACCATTACCGGAAAAGTTTTAAATGAAGACTTTGCACGTATTCTAATTACAAATCCTGAACTGAGTTTAATGGATATTTTACTATTAGACAAAGTGCAGAAACAAAAAACTGTAACAAACGATGAATACAACTATTTAAAAAAGAAAAAATTTATTGAAGGAGGAAAAAAGAATCCATTTTTATCTTTTAAAGTTTTACAACCAATAGATAATGAAGAATTAAAAGCAGAATATTTGGCCAATAAAAGTTTTGATGATGCTTATTTTAAAGACATGATTATCGAATACATCAAAAAATTCTCCGTTGCAAAAAGAAGTGCTATTGATACTTTAATTCTTCCAAAATTATCTGCAACCTTAACCACAGAAAAGAAAAAGAAGAAAATTGAAAACTTTTTAACACAATTAAGAATTGCCCATAAAATAAAAACAAATGAAAAAAGAGAATGGATTTTAGGGGAGATTTAGGGCAAATTAAGGGGAGATTTAGGGGAGATTTAGGGCAAATTTAGGGGAGATTTAGGGGAGATTTAGGGGGGTTTGTTTTAAAACAATTGATAATCTAACGTTTATATACTGAACATAAAAAGTAAAATAATTAAAAACAAAAATATAAATAATAAGATATTTAATAATAATGACAGATCAAGATAAAAACAAAATAATTGAATTGATAAAGGCAGGAGAAAAACTGCCTAAAGAATTTATCTATAAACTTTTTGCTGACGAAGAAGATGTATTTCTTTTTTGGAACGGAAGAAAAGAAGATACAACAAATATTGCCCTGCCCTTCCATAGCATTGAACATATAGACGAACCAAGAAAAGAAAAAGACAAAGCACAAGCCAGTATGTTTGAAACCGATTTTAGAGGCCGCCAATTAAAGGGCTGGACAAACAAACTAATATGGGGCGACAACAAACTTATTCTATCATCTTTAGCAAATGGCCCAATGAGAGAAGAAATTGAAAAAGAAGGCGGTTTAAAACTCATTTACATTGACCCACCTTTTGCAGTGGGTGCTGACTTTGGTTTTAACATAGAAATTGGAGGCGAAACAGCCGAAAAAAAACAAAGTATTATTGAAGAGATTGCATACCGTGATACTTGGGGCAAAGGGATTTCTTCTTATTTAAGTATGATGTATGAAAGATTGAAATTGATGCATAATTTATTGGCGGAAGATGGGAGTATTTATGTACATGTGGATTATAGAGTCAGTTCATATTTAAGAATGATTTTAAATGACATATTTGGAGTCGATAATTTTCGCAATGAAATTCATACGAAAAGAATACGAAAAAATGTACAAGAACAAGAATTTGCGACAAAGTTAAATTCAGCATTAGACACGATTCTATTCTATGCTAAATCTGAAAAGTCAAAAATTAAAGTTCCAAGAGCAGATTTGGAATTAGAGGAAAGATGGCATGGGTTCGATGCTCCAGGAATTAGAAATGGGATGGATTATGAAATTTTTGGTGTAAAGCCACCAGCGGGACGACATTGGATGTGGGAAAAAAGTAGAACAGAAAAAGCAATCGAAGATGGTTTAATTAGAAAAACAAAAACAGGAAAACCTGAATATAAAGTTAATTCTACAAATCCAATTATTGCAACTCTTTGGGACGACATTCCTGCGTATGCTTTTGAAAATAATTATGCAACAGAAAAGTCGGAAAAACTTCTCGAACGCATAATCAAAGCAAGTAGCAACGAAGGCGATTTAATTGCCGACTTTTTCTGTGGTAGCGGAACAACCGCAGCAGTGGCAGAAAAATTAGGTCGTAAATGGATAACAACCGACTTAGGAAGATTTTCAGTTCATACAGCAAGAAAACGTTTAATTGGAGTTCAAAGAGAATTACAAGCAAGCGGAAAAAATTTCAGGGCTTTTGAATTGCTCAACCTTGGTAAATATGAACGGCAGTTTTTTATGGACGACCTAACCAATGGAAAACGGAAAGCTAAAGAAGATTTATATGTTGATTTAATTTTAGAAGCCTACAAAGCAAAACGGATAGAAGGTCACAGCACCTTGCACGGTAGCAAAGGAGGGCGTTTTGTACATGTGGGTCCTTTAGATGTACCAGTAACACAAAGTCGCTTGATGGATATTTTTGAAGAATGTCGTCAGAAACTTTATACCCAAGTTGATGTGTTAGGCTTTGAATTTGAAATGGGTTTAACTCCACAATTCATTCAAGAACTAAAAGAGAAAGGTGTTTCTGTTACATTGAAATACATTCCAAAAGATGTATTTGATAAACGAGCCGTCGAAAAAGGGCAAGTGAAATTCTTTGATGTAGCTTACTTAAATACCAAAGAAAAAGTTAAAGGCAAATCCATTACAATTGAACTCACCGACTTTGTTACTCATTACACACAAGACGATATTGAAGAACTACAACAATCAATGAGAGCAGGAAGCAAAGTTGTAATTGAGGATGGTCAGATATTCAAAATTGAAAAAGATAAAAACGGAATTATCACCAGAACCGTGCTAACAAAAAACTGGTTTGATTGGATTGACTATTGGGCAATTGATTTTGATTATTTGAGTAAACCAGAAATCATTAAAATTAAAAATGAAGATGGAACGATAGAAGAAAAATGGACAGGTAATTATTTATTTGAAAACGAATGGCAAAGTTTCCGCACCAAGAAAACACCAACACTTGAATTTACAAGCATTGCCCACGAATACAAGAAAACAGGAAAATACAAAGTGATGGTCAAAGTGGTGGACATTTTAGGAATTGACACAAGTAAAATAATTGAAGTTAGTATAAATTGAGGTGAAATATTATTTTTAAAAAGTATAATCGTTAAGATTTCACTTCAGAAGCAAATAAAAATTTATTTGGACTAATCCAATTCATCTTAACTGCGTAAAGCACAATACCTGCTGTGTTTTTTACCCCGAGTTTTGACATGATGTTTTTTCTGTGGGTATTTATAGTGTGGGTACTTAAACATAAAAAATCGGCAATTTCGATGTTGGTCAATCCTTCTGCAATTAATTTGATTATTTCAGACTCTCGTTCACTAATTAAAACTGGTTCACAACTAAAATCTTCAATATTAATGTCTTTTAAATCAATGTTGGCGTTTTTTATGCTTTCTAAAATTTGACCACAATAAAAAGAATTTCCCTTTGCTGTTTCTTTAACCGAATCAATGATTTCTGTTATAGCACAATCCTTTTTGATGTAACTTTTTATTCCACTTCTGAGTGCATCGATAAAGATAGTTGGACTTTGTTCGTCGGTTATTGCAATAAATTTGAGTTTTGGATTATTGTTTAAAATCAAAGGAATACAGTTTAAATCAAAACCAACTGAGGTATAATCGATTAAAACCATGTCCGTTTCAAATTGAGACAACATTTCACACAGTTCTTTTGAATGTGTTGCTTCACCAATAATTTCTATAGAAGAATGATTAGAAATAACCGTTCTTAGACCAATACGTATCAATTCATTACTATCAGCTAAAACCAGTTTCATTAATTTAGATTAAATAAAAACAAGCAAATTTAAAAAGAAATTTTGAACTGTATCAAATAAAATAAAAAATGGAGAATCTTTTACTTTTTTACTTTCTTTTTAGCTTTAGTGCTGACTTGATTTTTAGTGATTTCAAGACAATCTTCTAAACTTAAATCTTCGGCTTTTACATTTTTTGGAAGTTTATAATTCTCTTTACCAACCTTCAAATAAGGGCCATATCGTCCATTTAGCAGTTGGACATCGGCATTTTCTTTAAAAACTTTAATGATTTTATTACTTTCCTGTTCTTTTTTCTCAAGAATCAATTGAATAGCTCTGTCTAAATCAATGGTGATGGGGTCATCTTCCTTTTTTAAAGAAACGAATAATTTTCCATGCTGAATATAGGGACCAAATCTTCCATTATTTGCCTTAATTTCAAGACTTTCATACTCACCAACTACCCTTGGTAAGTTAAATAATTCAAGAGCTTCCTCTAATTCAATAGTATTAATAGATTGGTCTTTTTTTAAAGAGGCAAAAACTGGTTTCTCGCCGTCTTCTTTTTCATCACCAATTTGTACCATTGGACCAAATCGACCTATTCTAGCAATTACTTTTTTTCCACTTTTTGGATGTGCACCCAATAATCTTTCTCCAGTAACTTTTCCAGAAATTTCTAAAGTCTCTTCTACATTTTGATGAAAAGGAGAATAAAAGGAGTGAATCATTTTTGTCCATTCTGTTAAACCTTTTGCAATTTCATCAAATTGTTCTTCAACATTGGCCGTAAAATGATAATCCATAATACGATTAAAATGTTCCACTAAAAAGTCTGTAACTAAAATCCCTATATCAGTAGGAAATAATTTATTTTTTTCTTTCCCAACTAATTCCTTTTTAATCTCTTCTTTTATACTGTCGTTTTTTAATTCAATGACTATATAATTTCTTTCGACGCCATCTTTTTCAACTTTTTCAACGTAACCTCTTTTTTGTATTGTTGAAATGGTAGGAGCATAAGTTGAGGGTCTTCCGATTCCGAGTTCTTCTAATTTTTTAACTAAACTGGCTTCCACATATCTTGCAGGTGGTCGTGTAAAGCGTTGAGTAGCTTTAATATTAATTCTAGTAAGACTATCCCCTTTGTTTAATGCGGGTAAAATTCCTGTTTCACTTTCCTCCTCGTCTTCTTCTATTTTGCTTTCTAAATATACTTTTAAAAACCCATCAAATTTGATTACTTCACCTTTTGCAACAAAATGTTCTTCTAAATTTTTACTGCCAATTTTAACTGTCGTTCTTTCCAACTTTGCTGCAGACATTTGTGAAGAAATAGAACGTTTCCAGATAAGATCATACAATTTTTGTTCGTCTGATGTACCGTCAATTGAGGAAACGGAAAAATCTGTTGGTCGAATTGCTTCGTGAGCTTCCTGAGCGTTTGCACTTTTTGTTTGATATTTTGTAGGATTACAATATTCTTTACCATAAGAAGCTAAAATGGTTTTTTCAGCACTTTTTAAAGCTGTTTCTGAAAAATTAACTGAATCCGTTCTCATATAGGTTATTTTTCCTTGTTCGTATAAATGCTGAGCAATCAACATCGTTCTCGAAACAGAAAATCCTAATTTAAGACTTGCTTCTTGTTGTAAAGTAGAAGTTGTAAAAGGTGCTGATGGTGTTCTGCTTGCTGGTTTTTGTTGAACATCAGTCACCTCAAAATTTTTGTCTTTACACTTTTCTAATAAATCAATTGCTTCTTCTTTACTTTCTAATTGAAAAGACAATTCAGCTTTGATGTCGTCATTATTTTTTCTAAAAAGAGCTTGAACTTTAAAATGTGTTTTGGATTGAAAAGACTGTATTTCTTTTTCTCTTTCAACTACTAAACGAACAGCTACCGATTGAACTCGCCCCGCTGACAAACTTGGTTTAACTTTTTTCCATAAAACAGGCGATAATTCAAAACCCACCAAACGATCTAACACTCTTCTTGCTTGTTGAGCATCAACCAATTGTTTATTAATCATTCTTGGATTCTCAATGGCTTTTAAAATAGCACTTTTAGTAATTTCATTAAAAGTGATTCTTTTGGTATCCTTTTTTTCTAATTGTAATGCTTCAAATAAATGCCATGAAATAGCTTCTCCTTCACGATCCTCATCCGTCGCTAGCCATACAATTTCTGCTTCTTTCACTGCTTTTTTTAAATCTGAAATCACTGTTTTTTTATCCGAGCTGATTTCGTATTCAGGTTTATAATTGTTGGCTATATCTATCGATAATCCTTTAGAGGACAAATCTCTAATATGTCCAAAACTAGATTTCACTTGAAATTCTTTACCTAAATACCCTTCGATAGTTTTAGCTTTTGCTGGTGACTCTACAATGACTAAGTTTTTTGCCATGAGTTTGATTTTGTCGCAAATGTAAATAGAATTTATTAAAAGTGAGTTTTAAAATAAAAAATCTTAGACTTTATTAGGACTTCAATTACTTTAATATTACCAACAATGATTATTTTATTTATTGAGAAGCAAATGATAGAAATGAAGGTAGAAAAAATGTGATAAACGATGTTTATAAAAATGCAATCATTTTTCTTTCCATACGAAAACATAAATCAATTATCTTACCTTAGATGTCCATTATCCTCACCATGGGGAGTTTTTGGGTGAAATGGGTATGTTTTGTTGTTTGAGGGTGAATAAAGTAGTGACTCAATTACTGAATATTTTTTTGAACTGAAAGACACAAGCGAACTTTTAATTGAAAAAACACATCTTTTTAAGTAAAATGATGAAAGTTAAGTTTTAGTTAATTAAAGATAAAAAAATATTCCCGTGGTGGGAATTTTAAAATAAATGTGTATATTTGTATTGTTAATGAAAAATGTTGTTGTATTAAAAACCTTAAAAGAGCACTGGGAAAAAGTTGGTAGAGAGGATTCTGAACAAGCCCTTAGGGCATGGTACCAAGAAGTAAGAAAAGCTGAATGGCAAAATCCTAATGAAATTAAGGAACAATTTAAGAGTGCCAGTATTGTTGGAAATAATAGGATTGTTTTTAATATATGTGGTAATAAGTACAGATTGGTTGTAAAAATAAACAATGTGGCACAATGGGTATATATTCGATTTGTTGGTACTCACAAGGAATACGATAAGATTGATGTAACTAAGATTTAACAAGTTAAAATTATAAATAGATGGAAGCAAAATTAATTAAAACAGAAGAGGAATATAATTCAGCATTAGCAAGAATTGATGTGTTGTTTGATGCAGTTCCAGGGAGCAAAGATTTTGATGAAGCGGAATTATTAATGGCTCTTGTAGAATTGTATGAAGAAAAACATTATAAAATTGAAGCTCCAGACCCTATTGAAGCTATCAAGTTTAGAATGGAACAAATGAACATGAAGCGAATGGATTTGGCTAAGTACTTAGGAACTCGTGCAAGAGTGTCTGAAATACTTAACAGACAAAGAAATTTAACACTTGCAATGATTAAAAAATTACACAAAGAATTTGGTATTCCAGCTGAATCTTTGTTGGCATAATTGACCCCTGCTCCGCTGGATTTGTAATTCTGCGGTTTATTTATCGTAATGTCCTTTGAGAGAATGTAAGTATAAATTTTGTTCATTTACTTCATAAACAATTCTATGTTCACGGTTTATTCTTCTAGACCAATACCCTGTTAAATCATGATTCTATCCCTTTTTCAAGCAAAAAAACAGACAAAAAATCCTACTTTTTAGCTCAAATTTTCGTCAAAATCAATCGTTTTTCAAGTAAAGTTTGAAGAAAATTTTACACTCATTTTATTTGTTTTCAATAGTTTATCTTTTCCAATTGAAAAGAAAATTACGTTCAATAACAGCTCCGATATAGATACTCCATAGATAAGCCATAGATGATGTATAGATAATGTATGAAAACTGTATTCTTGAAATCCTAACTCCCTCCCGCTACCACATGATTCCATCGTGTGGTAGTCTGAGGTTTTAAGAAATAAATCTATTTAACTCCTTGGTTTACAACCAGGGATTTAATCATTTTGGTCTTTTACTTGGATGTCTTTTGTTGTGAAAACAAGAATGAATTTTAACTGTATTTTGTTCTTCGTTAATTGTGAAATATAAAGAGTAGGGGAATTTTTTAATTTTTAAACCTCTTACATTTTTGTAAAATACTGTAAATAATGGATTTATTGCTAAAGCTTTGTAAGAATATTTTAAGAAAAGAATAAATTTTTCGGGAGCATTTTCGCTGTATAAAGCGTAATAATCAATGGCATTTTCTATTTCTTTTTGAGCTCTTGGAGAAACAATAATTTTATAAGCCATATTTTTTGTTCAGTTGGTTTATAGAATCTTCCGCAGAAAGGTATGTTTTTTCGTCTTCCTGTAGTCTTTCATCTAAAATACTTTTCATCTCCGTAGATAGTTCAAAATCTTCATGATCTTCCTCCACAGTGATTGTAATAGGCTTTGATTTAAAAGCAGCTTTAATGGCATCTAAAATATCAGAATTTATATCTTGTGCCGAATTTAAGTGATAAGTAGTGTACATAATATTAATTTAATCGTTTTTATAAACTTAAATAAGTAATTAAGATTTTAAGCAAATATACAAAATATAAAATAGATATAGTGTAGTCTAGATGATAAATTAACAAAAATAAAATCAAATAATATTTAAGTTTTTTTTTAGTTGTTGAGGTAGATTATGTATTGACAATGTATGAAAACTGTATTCTTGAAAACCTAACACTTTTTTTTTCAATTGAATTTCAAATGAAAAGAAAAAAATTAGTATATTTATACTTTCATTCATGGGTTGCTTAAAGCTTACATATCAAAACAGTAATAATCACTTAAAAGTGGTGTATAGCAATGCTTTTGCAACTGAAAATAATGCACAGTGTTTTTTTAGTGTTGACCCGCTAGCACCGAAGTATACATCATGGTCGCCGTATACATTTTGTATTGATAATCCAATTTTAAATATTGATTCTGATGGTCGTGAAGTAATTGTAACTGTTACTCAACGTGAAAATCAAAAACCACTAATTGAAATTAAAGTTTCTGGAGCTGTTATAGATGAATCTTCGAAAAAATTTATGGAAAATTACATGAAAGCTCATATTAAGACTTTTCAAAGTGAAGTAAATGATGTTTACAATAAATCTTTTGATGAATTTGAAGTTAAAGTAATGTTGGATTTTAGGCTAGTAAAGTCTAGAAGTGAAATTACAGAATCTGATCATGTTATTTCTATTCAAGATGAGTACAGTGCCACATCTGGGTCCAACATTGGTTACAGTAACAGTTATAATGTTGTCATTAATTTCGTTGATTATTCGATAATCCCAGCTCCGCTGGATTTGTAATCCTGCGGTTTATTTTTTCACTTTTTCAAGAGAAAAGTTATTTCTATTTCTTTTCACTTCCACTTTAGATTCTAAGATTTCGAAGAATTGTTTTTTGGTGTAACCAAGTCCACGTAGATTATTTTGAATGATAAATTCTGGAATCGGGTTGATATGTGTTTGAAAAATGATAGGTCTTCTTAAATCTGCTCTTGTCCATTTTTCGTGACCACTATTTATATCAATTCTGGTGCAAAGTGCAAGGTCTAAAAAAGCTTGAAATTGTGCAATAGTGATATTTCTAAGTGTTTTTGTTGACATCGTTTTTAGGCTAGAGCAAGTTCGATATTTTTGTTTTCTTGTCTAACATTTCCACGTTTTAATATATTTCTAAAAGTATCGTTGTCAATTTTGAGTTCTTCAATATCTGGAGCATGAATTCTTTTTTTCTTTCTGTTGACTGTCCAACCAAGATTTTCCAATTCATCAAAAATTGTATTTTTATTATGTGTGTAGTCAACAAACTCTTTAAGTGTGATTTCAAAAGAATGTTTAGCTTCTTTTTCGTCCATACCGTAACCTGTAATGTCTAAAGCAGGAGAATATACAAAAGTTATGTTGTCTTCTTCCCATAAATACAGTGAAAGTCCAATATTTATTAAATACTTACCTCTATTGAAAGTGCCTTGAAAATGTGCTTTTGCCATGTTTATATTACTCTTTGAGCACAAATATACAATAAGAATTTCAATGATGTTACACAAAGTGTCTTGTCCTACAGGGCAAACTCATACTTTTTAATCTAAAACTTTCCAAAGGTAGTCTTCATTCCAAGCAATTTTAACCCCAGCTCCACTGGATTTGTAATCCTGCGGTTTCTTCTAAACGTTCTATTCTTCCAGTTTTCAACAGGATTTTTACTTGTATTTACCTAGCTCCTCTATATATACTCCACATTGATTTGTAATCCTGTGGCTCAAATTCCGTTTCAATTTTCAAAAAGCTACGCTATAAACAACTGTAAAACAGCCCTTTAAAATATAATTTTTATCTGCTTGTTTTCAAAAATTTAAAATATTCTTATAAAAAGTAATAAAACCCAAAAAAATTAGTATCTTTCCTTTATAAATTTGGTCAAATTTTTATCTAATTTAATTAACTTTTTTATGTACATTTGGACTTAGAAATTTAGAATGAATATAAAATGGATTTCTCGCAAGAATTTAAGACTACATTCCGCAGGATTACAGATACAGCGGAGCTTGGGGATGTAAAATAAGTAAAACGCCTGGCTTATAGCTTGGCGTTTACTTTACTCATAAATATCTTTTCTATGGCCAAGGTCAATGACATCTACCAAAAGGACATCATCAAAAATTTCGTAGATAATGCGGTAATCAGCTACGCGGATACGATAACCGCTTCTATCTTTTAGTTTTTTGTAACCTGCAGGGCGTGGATTATCGGCAAGGCTGTAAATGGCTGCTTTGATATTGGAATAATACGGCTCATTGATTTTTTCAAGAGCTTTTATGGCTCGCTTCTTTAAGGTTACATTATAAGCCATTACTTCGCTTTTCGTTTAGCTTCAATCATTTTAAAGGCATCATCAATAGGAATAGAAGGCTCATTGGATTTTTTGGCTTCGTCATAAAGCTTTATATCTTCTAACTCTTCTAATTCTTCCATAATGGCTTTAAAATCCTTCATAGGAAGCACCACAGATATTTTTTTACCTGCGTTGTCGGTGATGTATTGCGGATGTACTGTAAGCATATCTAAATTATTTTACTGTAATGTTTTGTTGAAAGAAAGTTTGAAACTTGTTATTAGTTAACATACCATCAATGATACGATAAACAGCATTTTTATCTTCTTCATCCAGTTGCGAAATCAACTGTACTTTTTCGGTAGCGGTTTTGTCTTCCACTTTTATAGGTGTAGGAGTTTTGGTATCTTCAAAACGGATAATCTCATCTACCGTCATACCGAAAAATCGGGCAATTTTGTCCAATGGTTCTACAGAAACATCTCTTTGCCCACTTTCTATTTTAGAATAGTTAGAAGCTTGCATATCAGTTACCGAAGCAACTTCTTTCTGCATTAAGCCTTTTTGCTCTCTAAGTAAAGGGTTTGAAGATGTCCCGCAGTTGCGGGACTTCGAAAATCCTTTACGAGAAAGTGAAATTGTTCTGGCTAAATAAAACTTACTGTTTCATTTTTAGTTATTTTATATTAAAAAGGTGCAAGGTTTTAAGCGAAATTTTTAAAAAAACCTTGCATGTAAAATTGTAAATCAACTCATAAAACTCTGAAAACAAAATGTTTTATTGTTTTTCAGCAGACCCTAAATAAGGAAAATTAAACTTTCCTGAGCTGCCTATAAGATTTTATTAGAAAAAAGCTACGAAATTTCGTAGCTTTTTGATTTACATAGGATTGCATTTTTTCAAAGAAAAAAATCAAACCTGTTTTAAAAAAAAAATGTTAAAATATTTATTCATAAATAAAAAAAATTCAGATTATAAATAAAAATTGTTTTTGTAAATTTATTATCGTATTTTATTAAAAAATTTTTCCTTAAAATATAATTTTAATCAATTTTAAGATTCATTTTTTTAACAATTGACACAAGCTATTGCTTTATTATGTTTTCTTCTTTCGATTGCAGCTTCCTTGTAAATTGTTTTAAAATCTATGGGAACATTTTTGTTGTAATACGCTTCTTCTGGTGTATAAACCCCAAGAGCATAATGTGCAGACTCGGTTTGATAAATTATTAACCATGCATTAAATTCTTTTACTAAATCGTCGTAATCGTGAATAGTCTTGTTGTAGAGATGCTTATATTTGGTATAGCTGTAAAAGGCTACTACATTCCACAGGATTACAAATCCAGCGGAGCTAGGGCTTGGAAAAAAGTAAAAAATATTTGCTTATATTCATAATTTAACTTGTTTTCTTACTTTTGTCTATGGATTTTTCATTTATTGAACATATTTTAAAAGAAGATATTGGTAGCGGAGACCATTCATCATTAGCTTGTATTCCCAAAGAAAGTATTGGGAAAGCACAACTTATTATTAAAGAAAAAGGTGTTTTAGCTGGAGTTGATTTAGCTCAACAACTCTTCCATCAGTACGACAAAAGTATTCATTTTGAAAAAAGAATTGAAGACGGTACAATTGTAGAACCTGGTCAAATTGCTTTTGTAATTAATGGTTCTTCACAAACAATTTTGTCTCTCGAACGTTTAGTTTTAAATTTCATGCAAAGAATGTCAGGAATTGCAACTCAAACGAACGTATATGTTCAGTTGGTTAAAGATTATCCTGTTACCCTATTAGATACTAGAAAAACAACTCCAGGACTACGTTACTACGAAAAATGGGCTGTTCGTATTGGTGGTGCTCAAAATCATAGAATGGGATTGTACGATATGATCATGCTTAAAGACAATCACATTGATTACGCTGGAGGTATAAAAAATGCCATATCAAGAACAAAAAATTATTTAAAAGAAAAAAATCTTGATTTAAAAATTGAAATTGAAGTGAGGAATAGAAAAGAGTTAGACGAAGTTTTAACTCATGGTGGTATAGATAGAATTATGTTGGACAATTTTTCTCCCAAAGAAATACGTGAAGTACTGAATAAAATACCAAAATCAATAGAAACAGAAGCATCTGGCGGAATTACTAAAGAAACATTAGTTGAATACGCTAAAACAGGAATTCAGTTTATCTCTGTTGGAGCTTTGACACACTCATTTAAAAGTCTAGATTTAAGTTTAAAAGCTGAGTTTTAGAGTTTTTATGATGATTCTTAAATTTCTTTAAAACAAGCTGTTAATTTGATTTTTTGAGAAAAGTAAAAAATCATTTAAAATTGAAGGAGGGTTAATATTTATTTTTTACCAAATACATATATTAAATATACCAAAAATAAAATGTATCCCCGTAAAAAGCGGGATTAAAAAATGCCGATACAATATGAAAATAGACACCGCCAAAGGCAGCATCGAAGATAATTTTTAATTGATCTATCTTGAATATGTAATCGGTATTAATTCAAAATCCTTTCTTATCAATTTACCCAAAAAGTAACAAAACCGCCTAAAATTAAACCAAACATTGAAATGCTTAATACAATGGCATGTAGAGGAGACACAGTGGATTTTTCGGCATTGTCGTCTTTAGAAATAGCTGTTAAAATAACTTTTAAATAATAATAAATTGCAATTCCCGAATTGATTAATGCAATGATTATTAATACAGGATATTGTTCAATTGCGGAAGAAAAAACCAAATATTTACCAAAAAATCCAACTAATGGTGGAACTCCAGCCAAAGATAATAATGCTAAAATCATAACAAATCCAGCGAATGGATTAGTACGAGCAAAGGCCTTATATCTATCTATATCATCGTTTTCATCATTAACAATCATCGAAACTGTGATAAGAGCAACGATAGAAAAACCATAAGCAAAGAAATAAGTCCATAAATAAGCTGGAGTATGCTCATTTTTCACTAACAAACAAATCAATGCATAACCTACATGAGTAATCGAAGAATAAGCTATTAATCGTTTCAATTTCGTTTGACGTAAAGCACTTAAATTTCCTACAAACATTGTCAATACTGAAACTGCGATTAAAATTTCAACAAAAAAGCCATCAAGTCCATTAAATCCTAGTTGAAAAAGTCTGAGAAAACCACAGAAAGCAGCCAATTTCACTACTGTTGCCATAAAACCTGTTACAACATTTGGACTGCCACTATATACATCAGGTCCCCAAAAATGAAATGGAACAGCTCCTACTTTAAACAAGAATCCTGCTAAAATCAATATCATTCCAACTTGAAGTAAAGCAGAAGAATTTTTCATTGCAGCGATTGCTTCGCTCATTTCTTTAAGCTGAAAAGTTCCCAAAGCACCATAAACACAAGCAATTCCAAATAACAATACTCCAGTTGCAAAAGAACCAGTAAAAAAGTATTTCATTGCTGCTTCGCTTGAAAGTAAATTCTTTTTATTGCTTCCCGCCATGACATACATTGGTATTGATAAAATTTCTAAACCAATAAAAAACATAAATAAATCAGTAAAAGAAAATAAACACAATGCTCCACACAATGAAAAAATCAAAATAGCAATATAATCTCCAGTATGATAGACTTCCTTTGAAAATTTTGAATATCCAATTAATATAAACAAAAAACTAAACAAGGTTGCTGTTGCTCCATAAATAATTGTAAAATAATCCGTTTCAATTCCATCATATTTAACCCATTGCATTGGGGTGTACCAGTTAATTGACATTACAATAGCTGTTACTGTAACACCAATAAGTGCAGTTAATAAAACCAAAATAGGTTTTCTTGTCATTGCTATAAAAAGTGACACTATTCCGGTTGAAAATAAAATAATAATTGCTTCCATTCTACTTTAACAAATTAATGGTAAAAACTGAATCTAATAATTTATCTATCGATGGTCCGACTAAATCAAAGATAAAATGAGGAAATAAACCTAAAACGACTAATAGAATAGAAATTTTGATATAAACTAACCATTCATTGAAATGTAAGTCTTTAAATTCTGATATTTTTGGAGCAGAAAACATACTTAATTGATAAGCTCTGAGTGTATAAATCGCTCCTAAAATCAAAGTTGTTCCAGCTAAAAGACCTGAAATCCAAGAAAAAGAATAAATCTCTTTTAACAACAAAAATTCTCCTACAAATCCCATTGAAAAAGGCACTGAAACTGAAGCAAAAGCAATGATTGCGAAAAACATAGCAAAACGAGGAGCTAACTTAGCAACACCTCCCATTTGTGCTAATGAACGTGTTTGAAGTCTTTCTTCTAAAATACCCGCTGACATAAACAAAGCTAATGCAATCAAACCATGGTTTAACATTTGTAAGAAAGAAGCATATAAGGAGTCTTTGGTAAAAATCATAATTCCACCCGCAATTAATCCCACATGACTAATCGATGCATAAGCAAAAACCCTTTTAATATCGTCTAATCGTATTGCGATAATTGCTGCATAGATAATTCCAATAATAGAAAGTATAATTACAGGATACCTAAACACTTCAATCGCTTCTGGTGCAAGAGGAATCATCCATCTAACCATTCCATAAAGTGCCATTTTAAGCATTAAAGCAGAAAGTAAAATTGTCCCTGGGCTTGGTGAGGAAACATAAGTATCTGGTTGCCAAGAGTGTAATGGAAAAATAGGAGCTTTAACGGCAAAAGCAATTAAAAAACCAAACATAACCCAAACAGCTACTTCTTTTGTCAATCCTAAAGAAACCACATCAGAATAATTAAAACTATTTGTAAAACTACCTAGATAAATAATAGAAAATAGCATCGCTAATGAGCCAACAAAAGTGAAAATAAAGAATTTTATTAACGCTTTTTTCCTTTCACCACTTCCAAACCAGTATGCAATTAAAAATATAGGAATTAATGTGATTTCCCAAAAAACATAAAACAACAATACATCCATAGACAAAAACACGCCAATTAATGCAAATTGCATTAAAAACATCATTGAAACAAAACGATTATTGTTTATCCATTTTGTATGATAATAAGCCAATACCAATAGTGGGAAAATTATTCCATTAAGTAATAACATTAACAAAGTAATTCCATCATAAGCCAAATGAAAAGAACATTTAAAAGCACTTGATGCATTGAGCGAATATAATGTAACTAATTCAGATGAACCAAAATATTCCCACGAGCGATATGCTATCAGTAAGAAAGTTAATAAAGTACCAAATAAAGCAAGGTACTTTAACAATTGCTTCGTTGCAAAGCCACTAATAATGGCTAAAACGAGAGGTATTACCAATAATTCCAAAATTCTACTTTTTAATTAAATAATAAAACAACATTACCACTATCCCAATGACCATCCACAATAGATAGGAAGAAACTATTCCATTTTGCCATTTTCTAATCAACTGACCTGAATGATTAAACGCATAAGCCACCTTATAAAAACTTTTATTTAAAATGCTTACATCTAAAATATTATGTGTCAACTCTGATAATAATTCTATTGGTTTAACAAATAAAAAATGATATATTTCATCAAAATACAATTTATTAAAAGACAGTTTAGACCAACCTGTTAATTGATTGTCTTCCACTGGACGACTTTGTTTTTTCACATATAAGATATAAGTAAAAATTAATGCAACGATAGTAACAATACTTGCTGTAAGCATCAAAATTATTATTTTACTTTGAACAAGATGAATATCAGCAACAGCGGCTAATCCATCTGTTTGTTTTAGTAAATGTGTGAACCAATGTGAAATTCCTTCTCCAAATAATGAAGGTAAGTTTAAAACCCCACCGATAACAGATAAAACAGCTAGTATCATTAAAGGTAAAGTCATGTTTAATGGACTTTCATGCAAATGACTTTTTTGATGGTCGCTTCCTCTAAATTCTCCATGAAACACTAAAAAGTATAATCTAAACATATAGATTGCTGTGAGCATTGCACTAAACGCCAGTAAAATATAAATTACAAAATTATGGTGTAAAGCGTGAGCTAAAATTTCATCTTTAGAAAAGAAACCTGATAAAAATGGAAACCCTGCAATAGCTAAAGTACCAATTAAAAAAGTGATGTGAGTAATAGGAATATATTTTTTCAATGCACCCATTTTACGAATATCTTGTTCGTGATGCATGGCATGAATTACACTACCCGAACCTAAAAATAAAAGTGCTTTAAAGAACGCATGTGTGCTTACATGAAACATTGCAGCTACATAACCTCCCATTCCTAAGGACACAAAAATAAAACCTAGTTGAGATACCGTTGAATAAGCCAAAACCTTTTTAATGTCGTTTTGTTTTATTGCAATAAATGCTGCTATTAAAGAAGTCGCTAAACCAATATACAAAATTATCTCTTGAGTATGCGGAGCTTTTTCAAAGAAAAAATTTGAACGTACGACCAAAAAGATACCTGCTGTAACCATCGTAGCAGCGTGAATTAAAGCTGAAACAGGCGTTGGTCCAGCCATCGCATCAGGTAGCCAAGTGAAAAGTGGAATTTGAGCACTTTTTCCTGTTGCACCAATAAACAAACATAAAGTTATACCAAACATTACCCAAGTTGAAACAGATAAATCAGCAAGCGACATTTTTTCAGCTAATTCTCTATATTCAAGTGTTCCAAATTGAGCTAAAATCATGAACAATGCAATCAATAATCCTAAATCACCAATTCTATTCATAATAAAGGCCTTTCTTGCTGCTAAACTGTTAGCCAAACCCTTTTGTTCATCTGAATAATGAAAACCAATTAACAAATAAGAGCAAATACCAACTCCTTCCCATCCAAAAAACAACATAAAATAATTACTGCCTAATACCAATATCAACATGGCAAAAACAAATAAATTCAAATAGGTAAAGAATTTGTAATAACCTTTGTCTTCATGCATATATCCCATAGAAAACAAATGAATTAATGCACCTACTCCAGTAACAATCATTGTCATCCAAACGGAAAGCGTGTCTGCTTGTAAACTAAAATTTAGACTAAAGTCAGACAATTGAATAACAGAAAACAAGGAATAAACCTCAGGTCCGTTTAATTTTGTAAATAAAACAAAAGAAAGGAAGAATGCGATAAACATCACCCCTGTTGCAATTGTTCCAACAATAGATTTAGATAGATATTTTCCTACTATTCCATTAAAAAATGCTCCAATAAGGGGTAAAAATAATATCGAAAGAAGTAATAAATTTATTGTCATGATTAATCTTTTAATTGATTAAATAAACTCACATCCACGGTTCTTATATTTCTGTATGCCATGATTAAAATGGACAGTCCTACTGTTGCTTCAGCTGCTGCGACTACCATAATAAAAAAGACAAACACTTGTCCGTCGGATTGTTCAAAATAACTTGAAAAGGCAACTAAAAGTAAATTAGCTGCATTTAACATTAATTCAATGCACATCAATAAAACAATAGCATTTTTACGAATGAGTACTCCAATTACCCCAATCGAAAACAAAATTGCTGAAAGGATAACGTAGTATTGAATTGAAATTCCTGCTTCAAAAACTGTACTTAAAATCATAATTATTCTATTATATTTTTATCTCTTTTTGCTAATAAAACTGCACCAACCATTGCTGCAATAAATAATATTGACGATACCTCAAATGGTAAAACATATTTGGTAAATAAAAGTTTTCCTAAATTCTGTACTAATCCATGATTCGGATTACTCACCTCGTTTTCTATTGATAAAAAACTAGCGTCTTTAAAAACAGCTAACAAAACCAACAACAATAGACTTCCAGAAATTAAGGCACTTACTTTAACTAATAATGAAGTTTTAGGTTCGTTTTCTTTGCTCAAGTTTAATAACATTAAGACAAATAAGAACAAAACCATAATTGCTCCAGCGTAAACAATGATATTTACAATAGCAACAAACTGTGCGTTTAACATGATATAGTTAGCTGAAATCAAGAAGAAGGTTAATATCAAATACAAAACACTTCTCACCGGATGTTTACTTATGATTACCATTAAAGCTGAGCCAATGGTTAATCCCCCTAAAAGGTATATTATTAAATCGATACTCATTTTTTATTTAGTTGTGGCACAAAATTAATATTTTATTAGTTTTCTAGTTTCAGAATGATTACTATTTGAAATATTGATAAAATAGACCCCTGAATTAAAGTAATTTAAACTGATGTGGTTAATTTTATTTTTAATTGTTGAGGAAAAGATGATTTTACCATTCATATCTGTCAATTCAACAATAGACTCGACTACATCATTACCTAAATCAATTGTAATTTCTTCTTTACTTGGAATAGGATAAATATTAAATTTATATGAGCTTGTTTCAGTGATTGAATTAGTTGGACACAGAGCTAATATAATCATTGGTGATAAACTACAAATAGTGCTATACACTATACTCGAACTTCTATTCAAAATATTTTCAATGCCTTCTATGTTATATTGTCCTATTTTTTTTCTTGAAGTTGAACTAACAAAACCTTCACTTGCAGTTGGAAACATTAAATCTGTGGTTCTTGTATGACCAAAACCAAAGGCATGACCCAATTCGTGTAAAACCACTTCGTAAAAATCAAATTTGCCATTTTGCAAATCACCACTCGTGTTGAATTGCCAATTGGCTGAGGATAAAAAAGCAACATCAAATTCTCTCATATGAGGAATGTCGGTTGTTGTAGCATTTTCTGTGCATGTAACTTCTGGGAAAGAAGTTTCTCCAACTACATCCAAACCTAATATAGATTTAAAATACAACACATTTATACCGTCTTGATCATCTCCGGAATAATTATTCACATCTTCCAAAACAGTTACATTTACACCCAAAAATTTCCAATCTTCAATCGCTTGAAGCACCACTTGCCTTACAGCAGGGTTGCTATGTTGGCTGATACTATTGTCTATATGAATGGTGTAACCGCCTATATTATTCTGATTTAACAAATGGATTCTTGTTTTTTCAAATGTGCTGTTTATATCATCTACAACTACTTGGTTGTGAATAGCATAAGGACAATTTACTTGTTTAAGATTTGACTGTTGAGTATTGTCATCATTAAGCTTGATATAAAAATCACCAGAGGTTGGAAGAACTCTTTCCGTGTTGATAAAACCATTAATTATTGATGGTAATTGTAAGCGAATTTCAGTATCTGACCATATACACTCAGTACAAGAAAAATCATACTCATCTAATAAGGCTTCAGGAAAAAGAGTACTATTATTCCCATTCTTAAAATACACATTACTTGTGCCCCTTGTTGCTCCAAAATTTCTTCCTTTAATCGTCATTAAAGCTAAATTGGTTGGATTCCCTGGAAAATATGCTCCAGGATAAACAGTTGGAGTGGATTCAGTGATGATTGGCTTGCATAAAGGATCTGTGATAGATCCAAGATAATTTGAATTATTATAATTCGAATTATCAGTCCAAAACGCATCAGATGTAAGGGTAAATAAATTAAAATTTGAATTAAAATTTTGATCAGTAAATGAAATATTTGGATTTAAATTACATGTACTGAATTGAAGTTTAATATGCAAAAGTTGCTGAGGTGATGAAGTGATAAGTGTTCTTTGAAATGAGCCAAGAGCATAATTAATATCAAATCCTATTCCTAAAGTATTACTCGTCTTATCAATTAATAAATTATTGACATCATCATACGTTGCTGATGCAAAATTGAGACCATTTGTTAAGTTCACAAGACCATTTTGCACCATATAGGTTCCAAAAGTTGTAGCGTCATACTGAATACTGAATTGAGCCGACTGTAAATAAGAGTCATTCGTATTTGAACTGACCATAATATCAAACTCTAAAAAATTATTTGTACCATCATTTGTTTCAGAAACATTTGCTATTTCAAAATTTACATCAACACTTGAACGGCACTTACCATGGTGCATTTTTAAATTGTTGATGTAATTAATAGGTAAAATTTTCCATTCTAATTTTGCTTGCACCCAATCCGGTTGACCTTTACCCACAGGTTGTTTACGGATAAGAGTTCTATCTTTGGTCGAACCATTTTGAGGAACATCCCATCCTCCATTACCAGGATTTACCCCTATTTCTCCGATGATATCTAAATGAGTTTGAGAAGAATTTTTATATAAAGAAACCGCATCATCACCATTGTAATTCATGTTCTGATGTGTTAAATCACTCTTTTCAAGAATCGATGAATTTGCGTTGGGATGAGCAACTACAAAAGTTTCCTTGGATGGTAAAGTACCAGTTAGAGGAACATCAATTGGAGAATTAGTCCCGTTATAAAAAACCTTAATAACATAGTCAGCTAAGTCAATTGCGTTTTCGGTTGGATTAAAGAGTTCAATGGCATTATTATGGTTTGTTCCCTCCACATACTCTGAAATAAAAATATCTTCGCAATCTACCCCTCTAGTTATAGTTGAAATATTATTTTGTTCTACTAGTTTTTTAATTTGAGATTCTCTTAGATTATACTTATCCAAACGTTTTTGATAACGATTGTGAAAGCCAAGTGTATCTCTTTCTTTTACAGAATTTAATTTATTTATTTTTTCTATTGGCTCTTTTTTCTTTTTTGGAAAGTCTTTTTGCAAACTTTCGTTTTTTTTTTCTTCTCTAGTTTCCTTAAATTTTATATTAAATTCTTCTATTAAATAATTATTAACTGCTTCACTATTATATAAATGATAAGATATTACTCCAATTCTTTTATAATTTGTTTCATCAAAATTTTTGATATCTCCTTCTTTATTTGATAAAAATAATATGCCCTTAAATGGTAGACTTTCAAAATGGTCGCTTGCACTAACATTATACTTCGAGTCATTAATGTACTGAAATCTCCCCCTATAAAGATAAATTTTTAATTCACTTTTTGGAACATTTCCTTTAAGCTTATTTTTTACTTTATAAATTATCTCAAGATAAATTTCACCTTTTTCTAACCCAATTTCATTAATCCCCGTATTTTTAAATATTTGCTTTACTGACACTGTATCAACTTCTACTACAAAAGTGGAATTATTGAACCATTCTTGTATTTTTTCTCTTTTAATATCGAGAGGCTTGTTTTGATCAATTGGCTTAAATTGAGCTACAGTTATAAATGTTAGCAGTAACATTAAAGTAGTTAGTTTTGTTTTCATAATATTTAGATTAAAATTAGTATACGAATATAATAAATTAAACAATATTGTCATTGGATGAACTGTTTTCATTTCTCTGTTCTTTTACCAGTATGTTGTCTAAGTGAAATATCAATAGGATTTTCTTTCGACTCCACTAATTTATCTTTTCCGTATATAAAATCTTTGCGTTCAAATTCTGTTGGAACAAGCCTATCTGTTAAGAATATCGCCTCTTTCGGACATGCTTCTTCGCACAAACCACAAAAAATACAACGTAACATATTGATTTCATACATCGAAGCATATTTTTCTTCTCTATACAAATGTTCTTCTCCTTTTTTTCGTTCCGCTGATGTCATAGTAATGGCTTCCGCAGGACAAGCAACAGCACATAAACCACAGGCGGTGCAATTTTCTCTTCCTTTTTCGTCTCTTTTTAAAACATGTTGACCTCTATAGACAGGAGCAAATATTCTCTGTTTTTCGGGAAATTTTATAGTATTGTGTTTTTTAAACAGATGTTTAAAGGTAATCCACATTCCACCAAAAACTGCAGGAAGATACAAGCGTTCCATAAAAGTCATTGGCTTATCGGAAACTACTTTACTTTTATTTGATAAACTTTGCATACTAATTATGAATTAAACCAACCGTTTTTAAAAGCTATTACTAAACCTGTTATAAGCATATTTATAAGTGATATTGGAATTAAACTTTTCCAACCTAAATGCATTAACTGATCGTATCGAAAACGTGGTAAAGTCCAACGTATCCACATAATGACAAAAATAAAAAAGACGATTTTCATAAATAATGCGGCAACACCTAGTATTGCCAAAACATTACCTGAAAATGCATCCATTCCAGGGAAATTATAACCTCCAAAAAATAATATTGAGATAATTGCAGAAGAAATAAACATGCTTATATATTCTGCAAATAAATAAAACCCTAACTTCATTGATCCATATTCTGTATGATAACCACCAATTAATTCACTTTCACATTCAGCCATATCAAAAGGAGCTCTGTTTAATTCAGCTAAAGAACAAATTAAAAAAACGATAAATGCTAATGGTTGATAAAACACATTCCAATTCATTCCATGTTGTGCATTGGTTATGTCTCTTAAACTTAAACTTCCCGTCATCATTACAATCGTTATAACCGTTATTCCCATTGCCAATTCATAAGAAATCATTTGAGAAGAAGCTCTAATAGCTCCAAAAAGCGAATATTTATTGTTTGAAGCCCAACCACCAATCATAATCCCATATACTCCAATGGATAAAACACCCATAATATATAATATACCAATATTAAAATCAGCTACTTGAAGGGCAATTGTCCGACCAAACAATACCAAATCAGTACCCCATGGAATAATCGCACTTGTCATTAATGCTGTAAACATTGCAATTCCAGGTCCCATAATGAAAAGCCACTTATCCGCATTTGTTGGAATAAAATCTTCCTTTAAAAACATTTTTGCTCCATCTGCCAATGGTTGTAGAAGTCCGTATGGCCCTGCTCTATCTGGTCCGACTCTATCCTGAAGCCATGCTGCTACTTTTCTTTCTAAATAGGTTGCATACATTGCGATAAATAGAGAAATTCCAAATATTATGGTTGCCAATATTAATTTTTCTAATATCATATTTTATGAATTTAATTTTTTTGGTTCAACTTTTCCTTCCGTATAGTGATTTGTAGAGATAACCGAATGACGATTAATTTTTCTCGGCCCTTCTATTGTCCAGTTTTTCAGGTCTTTTTTGTCATATCTACATTCATTACAAATCCAAGCTGTTTTGCCATCAATATCTTCCACCTCACCGTATTGGTCTTTACGAGCTGTAACACGATAAATTTCATTGCCAAACATCCAAACAACAGCTTTACCCGAACATTTTGAACATTCGCAAGAGGCATCCATAGGTTTTAAAAACCAAACTCTCGATTTGAATCGGAATGTTTTATCGGTTAATGCTCCAACAGGACAGACATCAATCATGTTTCCAGAAAAATCATTGTCCACAGCTTTTTCAATGTAAGTACTTATTTCAGCATGCTCACCTCTATGTAATATTCCATGAACTCTTTGATTTGTCAATTGATTTGCTACATGAACGCAACGATAACATAAAATACAACGATTCATGTGAAGTTTAATCTTATCACCAATATCAATCGGTTCATAAGTTCTTTTTTCTTCTTCAAATCTTGTTTTTTGACTGCCATTTTCAAAACTTAAATCTTGTAAATGACATTCACCTGCTTGGTCGCAAATAGGACAGTCTAATGGGTGATTAATTAGTAAAAATTCCACTACCCCATCTCTATTTTCTTTTACCCTTTGGCTGGTTTTATTTTTGACAACCATTCCATCCATTACTTGAGTGGAACAAGAAGCTACTAATTTAGGCATTGGACGAGGATCTTTTTCAGAACCTTGTGAAACTTCTACAAGACAAGTTCTACATTTACCACCTGAACCAGTTAATTTACTGTAATAACACATAGCTGGAGGAACTACCTCTCCACCAATTTGTCGAGCAGCATTCAGGATAGTTGTTCCTGCTTCTACTTCTATTGTTTTATCGTCAATGGTTACTTTTACCATATTTTATTATTTTGTTTTCCGCATATAATCTCAAATTTTACTCGCAGATTTTCGCAGATTAAATTTTCAATTTTTATTTAATCGGACTAGGTTCTTTTACCAATCCGTAATTTCTTTTCTGTGAAGTTTCACGATCGTTTACATGCCACTCAAATTCTTCTCTAAAATGACGAATGGCTGCGGCAACTGGCCAAGCGGCTGCATCACCTAACGGACAAATGGTGTTACCTTCTATTTTTTTGTTTATTTCAGCCAACAGATCGATGTCCCGCATATTACCTTGTCCATGCTCTAAACGATTTAAAACTTTTTCCATCCAACCAGTTCCTTCACGACATGGTGAACATTGTCCGCAGGATTCATGAGCGTAAAAACGAGCAAAATTCCAAGTATTTCTAACCACACATTGGTCTTCATCAAAAACGATGAAACCTCCAGAACCTAACATGGATCCAGATGCAAAACCACCATCTGCCAAACTTTCGTATGTCATTAAACGATCTTCACCTGTAGCTGTTTTGCACACTAAATAATGTGGTAAAATCGGAACAGACGAACCACCTGGGACACAGGCTTTTAGTTTTTTTCCATTGGCAATTCCTCTACACCATTCGTCGCCGTAAATGAATTCTTCCACAGTAATCCCCATTTCTATTTCATATACGCCAGGACGAACCAAATTACCACTTGCAGAAATTAATTTTGTACCTGTGCTTTTTCCAAGACCTATTTTAGCGTATTCCTCACCACCATCGTTCACAATTGGAACAACAGCAGCAATACTTTCCACATTATTTACAACTGTAGGACAGCCCCACAACCCTTTTACAGCTGGAAAAGGTGGTTTAATTCTTGGGTTTCCTCTTTTTCCTTCTAAAGATTCAATTAAAGCTGTTTCTTCACCACAGATATAAGCACCCCCACCAGGAGCGACACTCAAATCTAAATTGAAACCAGATCCTAAAATATTTTTTCCTAACCAACCATTTGCATACGCTTCTGCGATGGCTTTTTCTAAAATATCTAAAATCCACATATATTCACCTCTGATATAAATATAGGATTGATTACAACCCAAGGCATAACTTGAGACAATCATTCCTTCTATCAATAAATGAGGAATTTTTTCCATTAAATAGCGGTCTTTAAATGTGCCTGGCTCTGATTCATCAGCATTACAAAGTAAATATCTTGGTACGCCCTCAGGTTTTGCGATGAAAGACCATTTCATGCCCGTTGGAAATCCCGCTCCACCACGACCTCTTAAACCAGATTTTTGAACTTCTTCAACAACCTGTTCAGGTGACATTTTTTTAATTGCTTTTTCTACGGAACGATAACCACCCTGTTTTCTGTAAACCTCGTAAGTTTCAATCCCAGAAACGTTATCATGTTCTAATAAAATTCTTCTTCCCATTAATTCTAAAAATTAGTATTACCTGAACGATAAGCTTCAATAATCTGATCTACTTTTTCTGGTGTCAAATGTTCATGGAATATTTTACCACATTGTAACATCGGAGCATATCCACAAGCACCTAAACATTCCGCTGTTTTTAAAGTAAATAGGCCATCTTTTGTTGTTTCACCCACTTTAATTCCCAATTTATTTTCAATATAAGTGATGATATTATCACTTCCCACTAACATACAAGGGCCTGTGTGACAAACTTCAAAAACATATTTTCCTACTGGTTCAATGTTAAACATTGTATAAAAAGTAGCCACTTCATACACTTCTATTGGTTGAATTTTTAAAATTTCAGCCACATAATCCATAGTTTCTATGCTTAACCATCCTCCAAATGCTTCTTCAGCCATGTGCAAAATTCTGATTAAGGCACTTTTTGACTTCCCCTCAGGATATTGTGCAATCACACGTTGAACCTCTGCCATTTGTTCGGCGTTGAAACTTGGTTTCTCTGTATGTCTTGCACTAATTGGTGTGTGTTTGTGTGAACTCATTTTATATAAGTTAAAATTAAAAAGTTAAAAGTTAAAAAATTAATCATTGCTTTTTAATTTGATTATAATAGTTGCTAATATTTTTTCTATTTCATTTAATTCTTGATGAAGAGATTCTAAAAATTCATTTTGTAATTCATAACCCCTTTTTATTAATTTAAACCAATAATCTGTCTCATTTGCAGATTTAAGAGAAATACTATAAAACTTAACTAATTCTTTTCTTGACATACTTGATTTTCCTTCATTGATATTAGCACCAACTGAAGTTCCACTTCGTCTTACTTGATCAATAACATCTTTATCTATTTTTAAACCTTTAAAAATGTTAGTTAACTTAATTATCGAAACTCCAAAATCTAAAGTTCTTTCTTTTATGTCGCTTGAATACTTCAATTAATTTTTCTCTTTTTTTAAATTTTAATTTTTTCCTTTTAACTTAATTTAAGCATCCAATTCTCCAGCAATAACGTTCAAACTACTTAATGTTAGAACGGCATCACTAATACTTTGACCTGTAATCATTTCTGGATAAGCTTGATAATAGATAAAACAAGGTCTTCTAAATTGTAAACGATAAGGTGTTCTGCCCCCGTCACTTATTAAATGAAATCCAAGTTCTCCGTTTCCACCTTCAACAGAATGATAAACCTCTCCAACTGGAACTGGTGTTTCGCCCATCACAATTTTAAAATGATAAATCAAAGCTTCCATGTTATTGTAAACCATTTCTTTGTTTGGAAGATAAAAATCCGGAATATCTGCATGATAATTTCCTTCTGGAATATTTGAATAGGCCTGTTCTATTATTTTTAAGCTTTGTCTAATTTCTTCTTGACGAACCATAAAACGGTCATAAGTGTCTCCTTGAACACCAACTGGTATTATAAAATCAAAATCTTGATATGAAGAATATGGATTCATATTTCTTACATCATAATCCAAACCTGCTGCTCTTAAATTTGGTCCAGTAAACCCAAAATCTAAAGCCCTTTCTACAGATATTGGTCCAGTATTTTTGGTTCTGTCCATAAAAATTCTATTTCTGGACAATAAAGAATCAAATTCATTAAAGACTTTAGGAAAAGTTTTCAAAAAAGACTTTAATTTTTGGTGAAAAGTAGGTGAAAAATCTCTTTCAAAACCTCCAATTCTACCAATATTAGTTGTTAAACGAGCACCACAAACCTCTTCAAATAATTCGTATATTTTTTCTCTTTCTTGAAAAACATAAGTAAAACCTGTTAACGCACCCGTATCTACTCCAATAACAGAATTACAGATCAAATGGTCAGCAATACGAGCTAATTCCATGATGATTACGCGCATATAATCAACTTTTTTTGGAATGTCTGCAGCTATTAGTTTTTCAACTGTCATTTCCCAACCCATATTATTAATTGGAGAAGAACAATAGTTTAAACGGTCCGTAATTGTCGTTATTTGATTATACGATCTTCGTTCAGCTAATTTTTCAAAAGCACGGTGAATGTATCCTACCGTTTGTACAGAGGAAAGAATTTTTTCACCATCAACTCTTAAAATATTTTGAAAAATACCGTGTGTCGCAGGGTGTGTTGGTCCTAGATTTAAAGTAGCTATCTCCCCATCAATGGTTTCTTTAGAGAGTTCAGGATTTAAGCTTATTTTTTGTTGTTTTAATTCATTCATAATACTAGTTTATCTCCCAAAAAATCTATCGTCTTTATCTTCACGTGTGGCATCTTCCAAGTGGTATTCTTTTCGCATCGGAAAATAATCCATCGACTCATCATTTAAAATTCGTGTTAAATTTGGATGACCTAAAAATTTTATTCCATAAAAATCATACGTTTCTCTTTCTAACCAATTTGCACAAGGAAAAATATCTGTAATTGTTTGAATTTCTGGCTTTTCTATTGAAAAATAAGTTCGAATTCTAATTCTACAATTATTAATTAATGAATGTAGATGATAGTTTACCCCCAATTCTTTACCTTTGTTATTAGGGTAATGAATGGCACCTAAAAGAGTTAAAAAAGAAAATTGAAACAAGGTATGGTCTTTTAACCAATGAATAATTTCATTTATTTTTTCATGATTGACTTCTATAGTCAACAAGCCAAAAGGTTGTTCATCAAATAATATATCTTCTTTAAAATTTTGGCGAATATGAGCCAAAACTTCTTCGTTTTGTAATTTACTTCTCATTTGACTCAATGTTATATCCAGATAATAAATGGCGGTATTCGTCAGAGTATCTTCTCCTTAGAGGTTCATTTTTTACTAAATCATGTATTCTCATAACGCCGTCTATGATTTGTTCAGGTCTAGGAGGACAACCAGGCACATAGACATCAACAGGAATTACTCTGTCTATTCCTTGTAAAACGGAATACGTATCAAAAATACCTCCAGAAGAAGCACAAGCACCAACAGACAATACCCACTTGGGCTCAGCCATTTGTTCGTAAACCTTTTTGAGAACAGGACCTAATTTTTTAGAAATAGTTCCAGCTACAATCAATAAATCAGCTTGACGAGGAGAAAAAGACATTCTTTCCATTCCAAAACGAGCCAAATCGTAGTTACTTCCCATCGTTGCCATAAACTCAATACCACAACAAGAAGTTGCAAAAGGAAGAGGCCAAACTGAATTTGAACGAGCAATTCCTAATACTTTTTCTAGGGTAGTTAATTGATAACCCTCCCCGTTTATAACTTGTAAATTTTCTATTTTTCCCATTCTAATGCTCCTTTTTTAAGAACGTAAAAAAAGCCAGTTAAGAAAAAGGCCACAAATAAAATAACAGCATAAAGACCTTCCAATTCTAACTCTTTAAAATTAACTGCATAAGGGTAGAAAAAAATTACTTCTACATCAAACAGAACGAATAATATCGCAGCCATAAAGTATCGGATAGAAACAGGGAAACGTGCATTTCCATCAGATTCAATCCCACACTCCCAGTTGGAATTTTTGACTTTAGATTTGAGTCGAGGTCCTAAAAAATGTGTGACCCACAACACAGCAAGAACGAAGCCCAATGCAACTCCTGCTTGTATTAAAATCGGAAAATAATCCGAATAGCTTGAATTAGTCATAGTTCAACTAAAAAATTGAGCATAAAATTACAACAAATATTTTTCCTACATCATTTAAAAAAAGAATATTTTTTATAATTTAAAATGATTATAAATAAAAAATTACTTCTTTGTCTTATTAATAAATATGGAAGTAGAACAAAATTCGATTCTATTAAAATTTTCTACTTTTGTTTGATGATTTCCAAATTTAAAAAAAGAATTTTTTATTTATTCTTAGTTGTTTTTTTAAACTTCACCTCTTGTGTTGTTTTTTATCCTTCTGCAAAAAAAGTGGTAAAATATGGATTAAAAAAAGCTCCAATTGATGTAATTATTGTACCTGGAATGCCTTTTGATGGTAAAGAATGTGATGAAAAAATAAAGAAAAGAATTTTTTGGGCGGTAAAATTATTTCAAGATGGAATATGCAAAAATATTATTTTTTCTGGAGCAGCGGTTTATACTCCATATATAGAAGCCAGAATCATGAAAAATTACGCTGTTCAATTAGGTGTTCCAAATGAGGTAATTTTTACCGAAGAAAAAGCCGAACATAGTACAGAAAACATTTTTTATTCCTATCAGATAGCAAAAAAACACAATTGGAAAACAGTTGCTTTCGCTACAGATCCTTTTCAATCTAAAATGCTTGCAAGATACACTAAAAAAAGATTTAAAAGTAAAATTATTCATCTACCCTATTTAGAAGATTCTATTCAATCTTTTAATAAACTCCCAATTCCAAAACTTGATATAAAAAACGCTTATGTACCTGATTTTATTCCACTAACAGAGCGTCAAACTTTTTTTCAAAGAATAAAAGGAACATTAGGTGGATACATCCCTTTTGAAGAAGAAAAATAATTTTTAACAAAATTGTTATTGTTAAAGATTAAATTACTATCTTTGCACTCCATTTTTATAAAAAATTAAAATTTAGCTATTATGTACGCAATTGTAGAAATAGCAGGGCAGCAATTTAAAGTGCAAAAAGACCAAAAGTTGTTTGTTCATCGTTTAGACGCTAATGAAGGTCAAAATTTAGAATTTGACAGAGTTTTATTAGTTGACAATGAGGGCAAAATAACCGTAGGCGCCCCGGCTATAGATGGTGCAAAAATTACTGCCACCGTAAATAATCATGTAAAAGGAGACAAAGTGATTGTTTTCCATAAAAAAAGAAGAAAAGGATACCGCAAAAAAAACGGTCATAGACAATCTTTTACTTCTATTACAATTTCAGACATTAAACTTTAAAAGTAAAAAGATATGGCACATAAAAAAGGAGTTGGTAGTTCTAAAAACGGCCGTGAATCTCACTCAAAAAGATTAGGTGTAAAAATATTCGGTGGACAAGCTGCTATTGCAGGAAATATTATTGTTCGTCAAAGAGGTACAGCTCATCATCCAGGTAATAATGTAGGTATTGGAAAAGACCACACTTTATTTGCCTTAACTGATGGTGTTGTAGAATTTCGTAAGAAAAAAGACAATCGTTCGTTTGTTTCAATAAAACCTTTTGAGGTAAGCGAAGCTTAGTTTTTAAAAAATATATTACTTTAAACCGTTTCTATTTTTGGACGGTTTTTTTATTAATATAAATTAGTTTTTAAATCAAACCCCTTATAATTCCTTTATCAGAACTTTCAATAAAATTTAAGATTTGATCTCTTATTGGACTTTGTGTTACATTTTCTTTAATTGCTTCAATTCCTTTACTAATATTGCTATTTAAAACATACAATATTCTGTAAATATCTTCAATTTCTCTCACTTGTTCGTCACTATATCCCCTTCTTCGAATTCCGATTGAATTGACACCAGCAAAAGTTAAAGGTTCTCTCGCTGCTTTAATAAATGGTGGAACGTCTTTTCTTACCAAAGAAGCACCTGCTATGAAAGAATGAGATCCAATTTTTATAAACTGTTGAACGACTGCCGTTCCTTCTAAAATCGCATAATCATCAATTTCTACATGACCAGACAAACCGACATAAGAAGCTAAAATCACATTATTCCCAATTTGACAATCGTGAGCAATATGAACATAAGTCATTAATAAACAATGAGAGCCAATTTTTGTACACCATTTATCAGTTGTACCTTTATGAATTGTAACACATTCCCTTATGCGAGTATAATCTCCAATTTCCACCGATGTTTTTTCTCCATTATATTTTAAATCTTGAGGGACAACACCAATCACAGCACCAGGAAATATTTCACAATGCTTTCCAATTTTTGTACCTGGATAAATACTCACATTGGGATGAATAATTGAACCTTCCCCTATTTCAACCTCTTCAAAAATAGTCGAAAATGGGTAAATCGTTACTCCTTCTGCTATTTTTGCATCTTTTGAAACATAAGCTAATGGACTAATCATTGTTTTTTATCTTTTATCACTTGAGCCAACATATCTGCTTCCATCACTACTTTCCCGTTCACATAAGCATGACCACGCATTTCAACCAAACCTCTTCTTATTGGAGAAATTAAACTCAATTCAAAAACAAGAGTGTCTCCAGGAATTACTTTTTGCTTAAATTTAACTTTATCGATTTTAAGAAAATATGTTGAATACAAATGTGGTTCATCAACTTTACTTAATGCAAAAATTCCACCAACTTGAGCCATAGCTTCAATCTGTAAAACTCCAGGAAAAATAGGATTATTAGGAAAATGACCTTGGAAAACAGGTTCATTCATCGTGATATTTTTAATTCCAATGATAGATTCCTCTTTTACTTCAATAACTTTATCCACTAATAAAAATGGATAACGGTGAGGCAGCATTTTCTCAATATCTGTTATGGTATAAACAGGTTCTTTGTTTAAGTCAAATGTTTTTCCTTGTTTTTCCTGTTTTTTAATTTGTTCTTTTAATACTTTAGCAAAACGAACATTACCCGAATGACCCGTTCGTGCACCTAAAATATGTGCTTTAATTGGTTTACCTACCAAAGCCAAATCTCCAACAATGTCTAATAATTTATGTCGAGCGGGTTCGTTTTCAAACTTCATTTTTGAATTGTTCAACACACCAATTCCTTCGACCTTTATTTTAAGTTCTTCCTTGCCAAGAAGTTTTGCTAAACGGTTTAATTCTTCCTGAGAAACATCAGCTTTATCCACTAAAACGATGGCGTTGTCTAAATCTCCGCCTTTAATTAAATTATTTTTAGCTAAAAATTCCAATTCTCTTAAAAAAACAAATGTTCTGCAAATCGAAATTTCATTTACAAACTCTCCAATATGATACATGGAAGCGTGTTGAGTTCCTAAAACTGGCGATTTGTAATCAACCATTACTGTAATCCTAAAATTCACATCTGGCACAGCTAAAAACTCTATTCCTTTCTCTGGATCTTCCCATGGAATAATTTCGTTTAACACAAAATAATCTCTAACTGCCTCTTGATCTTCAAAACCCACACTTTGTATAGCCAAAACAAAAGGATAAGCACTTCCATCCATGATTGGCACTTCAGGAGCATCAATTTTAATTAAACAATTATCCACTTGTAATCCATACAAAGAAGATAAAACATGTTCAATTGTATGCACTTTTGCACCATTTTGTTCAATTGTTGTACCTCTATCAGTTGAAACAACAAAATCGGCATCTGCTTTTATTGTAGGTTGATTTTCAAGATCTATTCTTTGAAATACATATCCAGTATTCACAGCTGCGGGACATAATTCGACGTTTACTTTTAATCCGGTATGTAATCCAATACCAGTAATTTTTACAGATTGTTTTAAAGTTCTTTGTTTTTCAACCATTTTCTTGTTTTTTGTTTTTTTCTTTTAGGTATTGATCAAATTCTTGAATTTTTTTAAGTATATAAGGTAATTTTCTGAAACCAAAATAAGATTTTTTATAGTCCTCCATTGGAATTGCAGGCGACCCCATTAAAGTTTCAGCTTTTTTAACCGATCCTGGTATTCCTGATTGAGCAACAATTTTAGTTTCATCAGCAATTTTTAAATGTCCAGCAATTCCCACTTGACCACCAATCATTACCTTTTTACCAATCTTTGCAGAACCAGCAATGCCTACAAAAGCGGCCATTACAGTATGTTCTCCAACTTCAACATTATGAGCAATTTGACAAAGATTATCAATTTTTACTCCTTTTCGAATAATTGTTGAACCCAAGGTTGCTCTATCAATAGTAGAATTGGCACCAATTTCTACATCATCTTCTAAAATTACATTTCCAATTTGAGGAATTTTTTCATATTCACCTTTTGAATTTGGTGCAAAACCAAAACCATCCGCACCAATTATTACTCCTGAATGTAAAATACAACGATTTCCAATAACACAATCAGCATAGATAGAAACATGTGGATATAAGATACAATTGTCTTGAATTTGTACATTTTCTCCTACAAAAACATTAGGATAAATTTGTGCATTTTTTCCGATTTTTACTCCTTTACTGATGTATGAAAATGCACCTAAATAGATATCCTCTGGTAGTTCAACTGATTCATGCACAAAAGATTGCTTTTCAATTTCAGGACTTTTCTGCTTCATTTGTTGATAAAAAGCCAGTAATTTTGCAAAACAAGCATAGGCATCATCTACTTTTATCAAAGTTAAGGTGTCTGGTATATTTTTAACAGGAACAAAATCATTATTGACAATACAAACACTAGATTTTGTTTCATAAATATATTCTTCATACTTTGGATTGGACAAAAAAGATAAAGCTCCTTTTTTCCCTTCTTCTATTTTTGCTAATTGAAAAACGCTGGTTTGACCGTTGCCAACCACTTCACCGTTCAATATCTCTGCAATTTGAAATGCGTTAAACTCCATTTTCACACTATTGTTCTTGAGCGTAATCTAATTAAATAAATCGTTGTAAAACTAAGTTTTTTTTATTAAACTAATTTTATTTTTTTTATTTCATTAAAATATTTTTTAAAAAAGTGTACTTTTAAGCCCCAAATATGTTTCAATGTTAATAGGAATTTGTGGTGGTAGCGGCTCTGGAAAAACAACCTTGTTAAGACGTTTGTCTCAACATTATCAGCATCTATCGCCCTCTATTTTTATTATGGATAATTATTACAAACCTATACAACATCAATTTGTTGATCAAAATAATCAAATAAATTTTGATTTACCCTCTGCTCTTAATGAAGAACAATTATGCGAAGATTTGAATCAACTTATGAAAGGAAATTCAATTGAAGTAAAAGAATATCATTTTAATGCACCACCTGATAAACACGTCTTACTCACAATTGAACCCTCCCCAATCATTTTCATTGAAGGACTTTTTTCACTTCATTACAAAGGAGTAAAAAATCTTTTAGATTATAAAATTTTTGTTGATGTAGATCTTGAAACTCAATTGGACAGACGTTTATATAGAGATCAAGAAACCAGAGGATATACTAGAGATTCCATCATTTATCAATGGGAAAATCATGTATTACCTTGTTATGAAAAATATCTATTGCCTTATAGAGAACAAGTTGATTTTATTTATCGAAATGACACAAATTCAGAAGTTGATTTTATTCAATTGGTTGAAAAGATTAATCTTTTATTGAAATAGAATCAAAAAAACTGTATATTCCAATATTTTTTTTTAGTTTTGAGTAGTAACTTTTTATCTTAAAGTATTTTTAGTAAAAATAAATATCTATTAATAAGTGTAGTTCTATCTGTAGTTCTCGCCTTTTTTCTATACAATAAATTTAATTTTAATAGCAATTTAGAAGTTGCTTATTTTCAAAAAAAATTTAGTGAAAAGGAAAATAAACTTTCTCTTTGTAACGATATCCTTGAAAAAAAATTAAATAATTTAAAAGATTTACAAAAATTTAGTCAAAAAAATGAGTTTATTATCCATATTTTTCAAGCTGATTCTCTAATTTTTTGGAATAATAATCAAATGCCCGTTTCAAGGTATGTCGATATTCATTTCCCTATAAATGGTTTATTGAAATTGCAAAACGGTTGGTATTATTCTCATGCTCAAAAAGTAGGAAACATTATTTTGGTATCTAGCTTTTTAATCGCAAATGAATATACTGGACAAAATCAATATCTTGTTAATCAATTACATAAGGACTTTAATATCAAAAGAAATGCACATCTAATATTAGAAAAAGACAATGGCTTTGCAATAAAAAATAGTAAAAACAAGTACTTATTCTCCTTACTTATTGATGAAACAGCATCTTTTACTTTTTGGGAAGAAATATTATTGTTGTTGTTGATTTTCTTAGTATTGATAAGTGTTTATATTCATTTCATAAACAGAAACTTTTCTTACAAAATTTTTCCTTTTCTACTTTTAATTAGTTACTTTTCAATAGTTTATGTTAGTAATTATTTCTTAGAACAAACAACATGGCTGTATATCGACAAAAGATTATTTGCACATTCATACCTTTTTCCCTCTCTTTATGTTTTATTTGCTTGGTCGATATTTTTTGGTTTTACTCTATATTATTTAAAAAAAGTTTTTCTACCCTCAAATTCGAACTCTTTTAATAAAACCATAATTCTACTCCTTTATTCCTTATTACTGATTAGTTTTTTAAACTTTATAATCGATTCTATAATAAAAGACTCCAGCTATTTTGTTTTGATAGAAAAATTGTTGAGTTGGAACACCATTACATCTTGTTTTTTTATTCTTTCCACTTCACTTATTTACTTTTGTATCTCTACATCTTCTTTGGTTTATAAAAGTTTAGATAATTTTCAAAACAAAGGGAAAATATTAATTTTATTTTGTTTTATTGGTATTGAAATACTACTGCAGTTTTTCAAAATAATCAGTATTGAAATTGTAATCTATTTTACTCTCCTGATTGGATTTCAATTTTTCAACCTAGAAAGAAAAAAAAGATTTTGGATTCAAAGCACCTTAATGATAACAATCTCTGCCTTTATGCTTACTTTTTTGGTTTCAAAGAATAATGAAACAAAAGAGAACAATGAAAAACAAATTTATGTTGAACAGTTAACAAGTGACAGAGATATTTCATTAGAAATAGAATTTCAAAAAAGTGATTCAATCTGGAATTTACAATATCTACTTTTAGAAAAAAATGAATTCTCTAAAAAAGAATTAAATTCTTTAATTAATAAATGTTTTTCTGGCGATTTTTGGAAACGATATGAAATTGAATTTTATATTCAGAATGATTTGACGATTTTTAATGATGCTTTAAAAAATAAAAAAATTTCCTTTGAACAAATCATTTCAAAACACAGTTCTCCTTCCCAATTAAACAATTCCCTTTATTTTATTAAAGATTTTACCAGTCAGCTTTCTTATATTTCAAAAAAGAAAATAAATGAAAATGAAAATTTATACCTAACTTTTAAATCAAAAAAAATTCCTGAAAAAATTGGATTTCCAAGACTACTTATTTCAGATAAATCGCAAGTGTTAAAAGTTTTAGAAAAATATAGTTTAGCCAAATACTATAATAATATTTTAGTTAGTGAAAATGGAGCATTTAATTACCCTCAAAAACTCGATTGGCTTCCAAAAAATAAAAAAAATCAATTTTCCTTTAGTTATGAAAAGTTTAAACATTTTGTGCATAAAAAAACTGGTAACGATGTGCTAATTATTTCAAAAGAAAACGATTCTTTTTACGTTCAACTTTCCACCTTTTCTTTTTTGTTTACTTGTTATTTTATATTATTTATTATTCATCTTTTTTATCATTCTTTTATTGAAAACAATGGATTATTTACTTTGTCATTAAAAATTCAAGGAAGTCTATTTTTATTTACTTTTTTAATTTTAGGAATTTTCACAATGGTCTCTATTTATTTTATAAAAAATCAGTTTGAAGACAATGAGGACAAACTTTTATTAAACAAAACTTATTCCGTAAAAAAACAATTGAATGAAAAAGAATTCAATTTTTCTGACAACAGTAGTTTAAATCGAATGATTTTAGATTGGAAAAACCGACTTCAAACAGACATTAATATCTACAACTCCTCTGGTTATTTACTTTCTACAACCGAACCTAGAATATATAATTATGGTGTAATTAGCGATTTGATTCATTTCTCAATTAAAAAGCAATTACAGAATACGTATAAAAAGTCGATTATTACAACTGAAACCATTGGAAAATTGAAATTTAAATCTGCGTATTTTGAAATAAAAGAAAATGTGAACACTTCGTATTTTATTCATTTGACTCAATTCAGACAACAAGAAGATTTTGAAAAAAAAATCGAAGAATTTATTTTGTCTTTAATTAATCTATTAAACGTTTTACTAGTCCTTTCTTTAATCACCGCAGTAATAATTTCAAATTGGTTGAGTAAACCATTAAAAGTCATTCAAGAAAGTCTAACTAAAATGCAAATTGGAAAATACAACGAACCAATTCCTTATCAATCAGACGATGAGTTAGGTCAATTAATAGTTAGTTACAATCAAAAATTAAACGAATTGGCGTTGTCTGCCAACCAATTGGCACAAAATGAAAGAGAAATGGCTTGGCGTGAAATGGCAAAACAAATTGCACACGAAATCAAAAATCCATTGACTCCAATGAAATTAAGTTTACAACATTTTCAAAGAATTTTTGACCCCAATGATCCTGAGATGAAAGAAAAATTAAATCTTTTGATAGTTTCTCTTAGTTCACAAATCGACAGTTTGGTGAAAATTAGTAATGAGTTTTCACAATTTGCAACCTTACCTAAAGAAAATTTTGAAGAATTTGACATTATCCAAGTGATTGAAAATTGTGTTTCAATTTACAATAAAGAAATAAATGTATCAATAGAAATGAGAATAGAAAATAAACCTATTTTTATAAAAGGTGACAAAAACTTAATGCTTCACGTTTTCAACAATCTATTTATAAACGCCATCCAAGCACAACAAAACAAAGAATATAAAAAAATTGAGATCATTTGTGCAAAAAAAGAATCTAATGTAATTTTCAAAATAAAGGACGAAGGAATAGGAATTCCTGATGAAATGAAAAAGAATATTTTTAAAGCAAATTTTACAACCAAAACTTCTGGATCAGGTTTGGGTTTAGCTTTTGTATATCAAATCATTCAAGCACATAAAGGACAAATAAATTTTGAAAGTGAAAAAGATAAATTTACAGAATTTATCGTTCATCTTCCCTTAATTCAAAGTATAGAAAATGAATAAAAATTAATAATTTAAATACAATATTTTTAATTTTTAGTTTATTAAATTTTATAAAAACACTAATATCAAATACTTAAATTAAAATCAAAAATTCAAAAGAAAAATAGAAATAGATGTATTAATCTGTTCTATTATTTAGAATAATTCTAAATTGAATAATCATTGAATATTTTTGTCATAAAAATGTCATTGAAATAAATTCTAATATTAAATTTGCCCTCATATAAGTGGAAGTTGACTTCAACAAAATGAATAAAAAACTAATAAAAATATCTACAAATCAGATGTTTAAAAGAATAAAATCAGTAATTTTCGGGTCGTTGGTATTACTACTATTAGTAAATGTCAATGTTGTTTTAGCACAAGGTGAGGCCTTGTACAAAGCAAAATGTATGGCTTGCCATCAAATTCACAAAGATGGAACAGGTCCAAAATTGTTTGAAGTAAGAAAAAAATGGTTAGATGGAGGTGCTAATGCTGAATCTATCTATACTTGGGTAAACAATTGGGAAATGTCCGCTAAAAAAGACCCTTACGCTCAAACAGTTTCAACTTGGGCACCAATTGCAATGTCCAACTTTCCAGAACTTAAAAAAGAGGAAATAGACGCTATTTTTGACTATGTCGATGCACAAGCCCCAGTAGTTGCCGTTACTCCAGAAGTTACAGACAATGAAGTTGTAGTAGAAGACAAAGGACCATCAACTTGGTTTTGGGTTATGATTGCCATCGTTTTATTTGTTATAGTTGGAGTTGTTTCAAAAGTAAGGAGAGATTTAAAAAATGCATTAAGCGAATCTAAATCAGGAGAAGAGTTCGATCAATCTTATTCAATGGAATTAAGAACTTGGGCATGGGAAAATAAAAAATTAGTTGGTCTTGCTTCATTAATTATAGTTGTTGCCCTTATCGTCTTAGGATTTATGGATTTAAATTCAATAGGTATTGTAGAAAATTATCAACCTACTCAACCAATTGAATTCCCTCATACTGTTCACGCTGGTGTAAATGGAATTGATTGTAAATATTGCCATAATTCAGTTACTAAATCAAAAACAGCTGGTTTGCCTACAGTTAATGTTTGTATGAATTGTCACAAACAAATTAACGGCAGAACATCAGTCCAACAAGAAAAAATTAAAAATATATATGCTGCTGCGGGTTGGAATCCTGAAGGCGCTGGCTCATATACTGGGAAAACAAAACCAATTGTTTGGAACAAAGTACATGTACTTCCTGACCATGTGTATTTTAATCACTCTCAACATGTTGTAATTGGAGGAGTAGATTGCAAACAATGTCATGGTGATATGACAAAACAAAAAGAAACTGCACGTGTTCTTCCTGTTTCGGAATTAAATGAAATTGAAGGCAATGTTAAATTGACAAAACCTACATTAACTATGGGTTGGTGTATTGAATGTCATGGCGAAAAAGAAATCCATAACGGACCATTAAATGGTAAAAACAATGGATATTACAATGAAATACATAAACGTTTATTAAATAATGATAAGTCTTTATACGACAAATATTTAAAAGACGGAAAAGTTACTGTAAAAGAGTTAGGTGGTTGGGAATGTGCAAAATGCCACTATTAATTTAATTAAACCAAAGAGATTGGAATAACATTATGAGTATGTCAAAAAAATATTGGAAAGGGATTGATGAATTGAAAGAAACTCCTGCTTTTGTTGAACATAGAGATCAGGAATTTCCAAAATCCATGTCAGTTGAAGAATTTTTAACTGAAAATCTAAATGAAACCTCAACTCCTAGAAGGGATTTTCTTAAATTTTTAGGATTTAGCGTTGCGGCGGCTTCTCTTGCAGCTTGTGAAGCTCCTGTTGTAAAAGCAATTCCTTATGTAAATAAACCAGAAAATGTTATTCCTGGTATGCCAACATGGTATGCTTCTACTTATTATGATGGACTATCTTATGCTGGAATTTTAGTAAAAACTAGAGAAGGTCGTCCTATTTACATAAAAGGTAACAGCGATTATGGATTTACAAAAGGATCAACAAACCCGCAAATTTTAGCTTCTGTATTAGGATTATACGATTCAGCTAGATTAAAAGGTCCTAAAAAAGATGTAAACGACATCGATTGGAAAACTTTAGATAAAGAAGTTAAAGAAAAACTTACAGAAATAAAAAATAAAAGTGGAAAAGTTGTTTTGATCTCAAATTCAATTATTTCACCTAGTACTCAAACAGCAATAGATAAATTCAAAGATTTTGTTGGGGTAGGATTTGAACACATTTCTTATGATGCCATTTCTTATGCAGCAATAAGAAAAGCAAATCAAATTTGTTTTGTTTCTTCTCCAAAATTGGTTGATAAAGCTGAAGATACAAGTGAAAACACTTCAAATGTAAGTACAACAGGAATTATTCCATCTTACGATTTTTCAAAAGCAAAAACTATTGTTTCTTTTGGTGCTGATTTTTTAAGCACTTGGTTATTAGCTACTGAATATCAATCTCAATATGCTACTCGTAGAAATCCTGACGGAGAATGGATGTCAAAACATTTTCAGTTTGAAAGTATTTTATCTATTACTGGGTCAAATGCTGACATGAGAGCAATGATGAAACCTTCTGAAGAAGCTGCTGTTCTTTCTTATTTGTTAAGTAAATTTGGTGTAAATACAGATGTTGCTTCAAATATCAATTCTGAGCTTAAAAAAGTTGCTGATTCAGCATATTCTGAGTTAAAAAAATCAGGTAAAGAATCTTTGATTGTTTCAGGTTCCAATTCTACTGCAATTCAAATAATGGTGAACAAATTAAATGTTGTTCTTGGAGCATATAGCACATCAATTGATTATGGTACTCCTGTAAATCTATTTAAGTCAGAAGAGGAAAAATTACATCAATTAATTACTCAATATAAAAGTGGTAAAAAACCTGATGCTGTTTTACTTTATGGAGTAAATCCTGTTTATTCTTTAGCACATGGAGAAGTTTTTGCTAAATTTTTGAAAGACATTGATTTAACTGTATCTTTCTCCTTGTATGCAGATGAAACTTCTTCACTTTGTAAATATATAGCACCTGACCATCACGCTTTAGAAGCATGGAATGATTACAATCCTAAAGCAGGACATTACGCAATTGCTCAGCCAACAATTAGACCAATTCATAATTCTTCTGCAGCACAGGAGTCACTTTTAGTTTGGTCTGATCAAGCAAAAAGAGGTGGTAAAGATTCTAAGGTATTTTATGATTTAATCAAATATAATTGGACAACTTATGGTTTTCCAATGCAAACTGAATTTACAGACGCTGAAATGTACTGGAACATGATGGTTCATAATAGTAGTTCATCTACTTCTGTGCCTTCTTCAGGTGTTGTTCCATCATTCAATGATAGTGCTCTTTCAAACTTAAATTCTACTTTGTTTACTACAAAAGGGATTGAAGTTGTGTTGTATCAAAAAGCTGCAATTGGAACGGGAATGCATACAGGTAATCCATGGTTACAAGAGATGCCAGACCCTATTTCAAAGGTTACTTGGGATAATTACATTACCATGAATCCTGTTGAAATGATTAAACAAGGTTATGTTACAACTTATGATCAAGAAAACGGTTTAAACCAAGCTAAGGTTAGTGTAAATGGTGAAAGTGTAATTCTTCCTGTTTATCCATCTCCTGGTCAAGCTTTAGGAACTATTGGTATAGCATTAGGTTATGGAAGAGGAGCTAACAACGAAGAAGTAGGAAATGCTGCTTATCAAACTATGCCTTATGGAGGTTATGTTTTAGATTCAAAAGGCAATCGTACTCCTGTTGGAAAAAATGTTTATTCATTTACTCAATTACATAATGGAACTTTACAATTTGTAAATTCTGCCTCAATAACAAAAGTTGATGGTATGTATGCAATTGCAGCAACTCAAATTCACCATACATTAATGGGTAGAGATTCTATCGTTAAAGAAACTACCTTATCAATTTATAAAAATAAAGAAAAGGAAGCTTATAATCCTGCACATAATTTAGAAACCCATCACGGACCCGAGCATATAAGTAATTTTGATTTATGGGAAGCTCATCCTGTTGAAAATATTGGTCATCGCTGGGGTATGACAATAGACTTATCATCATGTATTGGTTGTGGAACTTGTATGATTGCTTGTCAGTCTGAAAACAATGTACCTGTTGTTGGTAAAGACGAGGTAAGAAGAGGTCGTGAAATGCATTGGATTAGAATAGATAGATATTATTCATCAGATGAAGAAGTGGCTGTTGGGGTTAAAAAAGACAAAAAGAATTTTAATTATGACGAAGCTGAATTGTCTGCTGTTAATCCAAAAGTGGTTCACATGCCGATGATGTGTCATCATTGTAATCATGCACCTTGTGAAACAGTTTGTCCAGTTGCGGCAACAAATCACAGTAACGAAGGACTAAATCAAATGGCATATAACCGTTGTATTGGTACAAGGTATTGTGCAAACAACTGTCCGTATAAAGTACGTCGTTTCAATTGGTTTAACTATCCATCTTATAAGAAATTCACTCAAATCAATCCTGCACAGGACGATTTAGGAAGAATGGTATTAAATCCTGATGTTACAGTTAGAACAAGAGGGGTAATGGAGAAATGTTCTTTCTGTGTTCAAAAAATTCAAGCCGCTAAACTTTCAGCTAAAAACGAAGGTAGAGCAGTTGAAGATGGTGAAGTAAGTACTGCTTGTTCTGAAGTTTGTCCAACAAATGCAATTATTGTAGGTGATTGGAATGATAAAAAATCTATGGTACGTAAAAGTGCAGATGATAAACGTGCTTATTTTGCTCTAGAAGAAGTTGGTATTAAACCAAATGTTTGGTATAAAGTAAAAGTTAGAAACGAAGAAAATAAAGCTCTGTCACATATTCAAGTAGTTGAAGAAACTGCTCATCATGCTGGCAAAGAAGACAATCATAAAAAAGGTCATTAATCTAAGAAATAAGAAAAAAAATGCATAAAGAAGCAGCGATAAGAGAACCGTTAATTTTAGGACATAAAACCTATCATGACATCACCGTCGATGTATGTAAACCTATCGAGGACAAAGCTCCTAGAGGTTGGTATGTACTTTTTACCATTGCGTTAATAATCGCAATTTACGGTGTTGGTTGTATTATGTACCTTTTAGGAACAGGTATCGGGGTCTGGGGTATCAATAAAACGATAGGTTGGGCTTGGGATATCACAAACTTTGTATGGTGGGTAGGTATTGGTCATGCTGGAACATTGATTTCGGCTGTATTATTGTTATTCAGACAAAAATGGAGAATGGCAATTAACCGTTCAGCTGAAGCAATGACTATCTTTGCGGTATTTATGGCAGGTACTTTTCCATTGATTCACATGGGAAGACTGTGGTTAGGTTATTGGACTATGCCTATTCCAAATCAGTTTGGTTCGTTGTGGGTAAACTTCAATTCTCCTTTATTATGGGACGTTTTTGCAATCTCAACCTATTTATCCGTATCACTTGTATTTTGGTATATAGGATTAATTCCTGATTTTGCTACTTTAAGAGATAGAGTGAAAAGACCAATTCCTAAAAAAATGTATTCTATTTTGTCATTTGGGTGGTCAGGTAGAGCAAAAAACTGGAACAGGTTTGAAATAGTTTCGCTTGTTTTAGCAGGATTGTCCACACCATTAGTATTTTCCGTTCACTCAATAGTATCTTTTGACTTTGCTACTTCGGTTATACCAGGTTGGCATACAACAATCTTTCCTCCATATTTCGTTGCAGGTGCCGTTTTTTCAGGTTTTGCAATGGTACAAACCTTAATGTTGGTTATTAGAAAGGCATTTAGATTAGAAGCTTATATTCATACAAGGCATATTGAGTATATGAATATAGTAATTATGGTTACTGGATCTATTGTAGGTACTGCTTATATTACAGAATTATTTATTTCTTGGTATTCTGGTGTTGAATATGAAGCTTATGCGTTCTTAAACAGAGCCACAGGTCCTTATTGGTGGGCATATTGGTCAATGATGACTTGTAATGTAATTTCTCCACAATTAATGTGGATTAAACCTTTGAGAAGAAGTTTGTATTTTACTTTCTTTATTTCTATTGTAGTTAATATTGGAATGTGGTTTGAGAGATATGTAATTATTGTAACTTCAATCCACAGAGATTATTTACCTGCTGCATGGAGTATGCATTACCCAAGTCACATGGACATAGGCGTTTATATTGGTACTATTGGAATATTCTTTGTATTTTATTTATTATTTGCTCGTTTTTTCCCAGTATTACCAATTGCAGAATTAAAAACAATATTAAAGTCTTCTGGAGAAAGTTATAAAAATGCTCCAGATCATCATGAACACGAATCAAATCATTCATCTCATCATTAATAAGACATGGCAGAAAGAATTATTTACGCAACTTACGAAGACGACGATGTATTGAAATCAAGTGCTAAAAAACTTGTTTCAAAAGGCGTTAGAATTGCAGAAGTATTTTCACCTTTTCCAATACATGGAATCGATCCAATAATTGGAGTTAAAAATACTCGTTTAGGTATTATGGCATTTTTATATGGTTTAACAGGTCTATTGCTTGCAACTGTTGGCATGAAATACATAATGATTGACGATTGGCCAATGAATGTAGGTGGTAAACCAAATGGAACATACCTAGAAAATATGTTGGCATTTATACCGGTAACATTTGAATTTACAGTTATGTGTGCTGCTCATGGGATGGCAATCACCTATCTGTGGAAAAACAAAACACTTCCTGGTTTACCTGCATCAAATCCTCATCCAAGAACGACTGATGATAGATTTGTAATGGAATTAAGATTGTCAGAAAACAACAAATTCACTACTGAAGAGTTAGAAGATATGTTACAAACTTCTGGAGCAAGTGAATTAGATTTTAAATATGTAAAATAAGTTTCGCATTGAAAAAAGTGGCTATGAATAAGTTAATAAAATTATTTGGTAAAGTAACTCTCTTATTTGGTTTTTTATGGATGTTTAATTCCTGTTCAAAAGACCCAAATAGTGCTGGTTATGAATATATGCCTGACATGTATCGTTCTCCTGCAGTAGAACCTTATGTTGATTATGGCGAACTTAGAGGAAGAATACAAAAAAGTGTTTCCAATAAAATGAGTGTGAAAACTCCACCAAAATATACTATACCTTATTTCGGGACAAACAAAGAAGAAGTAATGTTGATGTTGCCTTATCACCGTAAACCAAGTTCTACATCTGCAGTTACTCATGGTTTAGTTGAATGGGATTTTTCTACCAACCCACAAGGTGATTACGATTACCAAATGGCTGCAGCAGATATGAATCCTATCAAAATAACTGCTGAAAATGCTGAGATTATCTTGAAAAAAGGGAAAGATTTATACAGTGTAAATTGTAAACATTGCCATGGTGAAAAAGGTGATGGACAAGGATCTATGGTTGTTAGTGGTGCCTATGTTGGTGTACCAAATTTTGTTGATAAAATCGCTTTAAGTGATGGGCAGATGTTTTATTCTATCTATTATGGAAAAGGAGCAATGGGTTCTCATGCACCTATTTTAAATAAAAAAGAAATTTGGAATGTCGTTCATTATATAAGAAGCATTCAAAATCCAGAATACGGAAAAACAAATTTTATGAGCACATCTGTTACAACAATTGTAGCAGATAGCACAAAAACAACTGTTAAATAATAACTTTGAAAAATATTAATTGAAAGTTTAAAAAGATGGAATTTAAAATTACAAAAAACGCAAACCTGTTTACCATTATATTAATGGCTTTGGGTATAGTTTGCACCATTGTAGGTGTTGTTTTGGAAATGGGTCATGATCACGGTCATCACCTTCCTCAGAGATTATCTGGAAATTTATTAATAAATAGCTTCTTCTTTTTTGGCATAGCTATTGCTTCACTTTTCTTTTTAGCTTTAAAATATGCAACTGAAACGGCATGGTATGTTGCTATTAAAAGAGTTATCGAAGGTGTAGCAGGTTTTCTTCCATTTGGTGTTGGTTTATTATTAATTACTTTTGCTTATATCACCCTTAATGATGGTGCCCACATTTATTTATGGATGGATGAAGAAATAGTAAAACACGATGAAATTATCCAAGGAAAAGCATTTTATTTAAGTAAAACATTTTTTTGGATTAGAACTTTAGTTTATGTTACTATTTACTTACTTTATTATTGGGGTTTTAGAAAAAGATCTCTTTTAGAAGACCAAGTTGGTGGAACAGAACTACATTATAAAAACTACAAAAAAGGAGCTACTTTTTTAGTGTTTTTCGCAGTATTTAGTTCAACTTCTGCTTGGGATTGGATTATGTCTATTGACGTTCACTGGTTTTCAACTCTTTTTGGTTGGTATGTATTTTCAGGAATGTGGTGTACTGCTATGATTGTTATGGTTATTTTAACTCTTTACTTGAAAAGACTTGGTCACCTTGAAAGAGTAAATGAAAATCATATCCACGATATAGGAAAATGGGTATTTGCTATTAGCTTTTTATGGTCGTATTTATGGTTTTCTCAATTTATGTTGATTTGGTTTGCCAATATTCCTGAAGAAACAACTTATTTTGTAACAAGAATTGCTCATTTTAAAGTTTTATATTTTGGAATGTTTTTAATCAATTTTGTTTTCCCTATGGTTTTATTAATGTCTAGAGATGCGAAAAGACATTCGGGTTTATTAATTTTTGTTGGGTTGATAGTATTTTTCGGACATTGGATGGACACTTATATCATGGTTATGGGTGGTTCAATGGGTGAAAATGCATCTATTGGTTTTATGGAAATTGGATTATTACTTCTAATATTAGGACTCTTTGTAAGAGTTATTTTAACAAGTTTAACAAAAGCACCTCTTGATGTTAAAAATCATCCATATTTGGAAGAAAGTATTCATCACGAAGTATAATTAAGTATAATATTTAAACTTTTTTAAGGTAAATATTTAGTATCTGCTTGATTATTTGTGCTTAATAATTTTATGTAAAAATTTATAAGGTTTAATTGTTTTTATTAAATTTTGTTATTTTTGCATATTGAAATAAAAAAAAGAAACAATAAATATTAATACCTAAGACAAATGGTCTATAAACTAATTACTTTGGTTGTCGTAGCTCTTGCAGCACTTGCAGTCGCTCAACTTATTAAAGTTTATGAAATCAGTTCTAAACTTAATAACAAAAAACAAGAAAATATACCTGACAAAGACAATCGGCTGAATGGCTTTCTAATGATGCTTTTTATGATTTTTTATTTTGCATCTTTTATCTATTTAGTTTATGAATATGGCTGGACAGGAAGAGGAGAAGCAGCATCTACTCAAGGAGTTGAAACAGATTGGTTATTGAATCTAAACTTAATCATCATTTCAGTTGTTTTCTTTTTAACCAATACCTTATTGTTTGTCTTCACTTATCGATATATAAGAAAACCGGGTGTTAAAGCTTACTATTATCCACATAATAACAAATTAGAGTTAATTTGGACTATGGTTCCTGCACTAACTTTAGCTGTCATTATTATTTTAGGTCTGAAAACATGGAATGAAATCACAACTGTTGCTGAAAAAAAAGCAATTAGAATAGAATTGTTTTCTAAACAATTTGATTGGACAGCAAGATATTCTGGTGAAAATAATGAACTAGGTTTTTTTGACTATAAATTAACTATTCCACAAAATGAACTTGCTTTAATGACAACAGAAACCATCGATACAGCAATTTTATATATGGAACATGGAAACGCTGATGGTACAATTTTAGGAATTAAATTAATGGAAAAACAACTCAATGACAGAACATTAATGATGTTGCCTGAAGATAGAGAAAAAATGGAAAAAGATTTTGATAGAAAATCTCGTTTATTGAGACTTCTATATCAAATGAAATATCGACATGATAAAAAGAAAGATTCAAAAGCTTACGATGATTTTATTCAAAAAGATACATTGCATTTACTTGTCAATCAAGAATATGAGTTTAATTTTAGATCCAAAGATGTAATTCATTCCGCTTATTTTCCACATTTTAGAACACAAATCAATACAGTACCTGGAATGACAACTCGTATGAAATTTACTCCAAATATATCTACTAAAGATATGAGAAAAAAAATGAATAATAAAGACTTTAATTACGTCTTATTATGTAATAAAATTTGTGGTGGTGCTCACTACAAAATGAAAATGATAGTGAAAGTAGATACTAAAAAAGAATATTCAGCATGGTTAAAATCAAAAGAAAGTTTTAAAGATCAATTTATGAAAAAAAACATAGTACCTACTGACACTCTTCAAAATATTCCAGCAGATACTTTAAAACTAGTAATGAATCAATAAACTTATAGAAATATGGGAACATTAGCACACGATATTCACGGAACACACGATCATCATGCACATGAACACCATGATGAAGGTTTTGTTTCTAAATATATTTTTAGTCAAGATCATAAAATGATCAGTAAACAATATCTAGTTACTGCTATTTTTATGGGGGTAATTGCAATGATATTGTCTTTACTTTTTAGAATTCAATTGGCTTGGCCTGGTGAAAGTAATGATTTTGTATCTTTTTTCCTTGGAAATGAATGGGCACCAAATGGTGTAATGAAAGAAGAAATGTATCTTGCATTGGTAACTATTCATGGTACAATAATGGTATTTTTCTTACTTACTGGTGGTTTATCTGGTACTTTTTCAAATATCTTAATCCCTTTTCAAATAGGTGCAAGAGATATGGCTTCTGGGTTTTTAAATATGCTCTCTTATTGGATGTTTTTTGTTTCCTCTATAATAATGGTTGCATCTTTGTTTGTCGAAACAGGACCTGCTTCTGCTGGCTGGACAATTTATCCACCTTTATCTGCTCTACCACAGGCAATGCCAGGTCAAGGTTTAGGCATGACACTTTGGCTAGTTTCAATGGCTATTTTTGTTGCATCCTCCTTATTAGGTTCATTAAATTATATAGTAACCGTATTAAATTTAAGAACAAAAGGAATGAGCATGACTCGTTTACCTTTAACAATTTGGGCATTTTTAATAACTGCAATTATTGGTGTTTTATCTTTTCCAGTTTTGTTATCCGCTGTACTATTATTGATAATGGATAGAACTATGGGTACTAGTTTCTATTTATCTGATATTATTGTTGCTGGAGAAATGCTTGAGAATCATGGTGGTTCACCAATTTTATTTCAACATTTATTTTGGTTTTTAGGTCATCCTGAAGTGTATATTGTACTATTACCCTCTTTAGGTATTACTTCTGAAGTTATCTCAACTAACTCTAGAAAACCTATCTTTGGTTATAGAGCTATGATTGGATCAATGTTAGCAATTGGATTTTTATCTTTTATAGTTTGGGCTCACCATATGTATGTTACAGGCATGAATCCTCTTCTTGGTAGTGTTTTTGTGTTTACAACTTTATTAATTGCCATTCCTTCTGCTGTAAAAGTATTTAATTATCTAACAACATTGTGGAGAGGTAGTATCATTCTAACACCAGCAATGATGTTTTCGATTGGCTTAGTTTCTACATTTATAACTGGTGGTGTTACTGGTATTATTTTAGCAGATGCTGCACTTGATATTGCTGTACATGATACTATGTTTGTTGTCGCTCATTTTCATGTGGTGATGGGCTTATCTGCGGTATTTGGAATGTTTGCAGGTGTATATCATTGGTTTCCAAAAATGTATGGAAGAATGTTAAATACTAAATTAGGATATTTACATTTTTGGCTTACAATAATCTCTGGTTATGGAGTATTTTTTCCAATGCATTTTGTAGGAATAGCCGGTGCTCCAAGAAGATATTATGACTATTCTGTTTATAATGAATTTGATACAAACGCATTTACTATGATTTTAGATTTGAATGTTATAATTACTTTATTTACAATTTTAGGTGGAATTGCTCAGTTGATTTTCTTATTCAATTTCTTTTATAGTGTATTTAGAGGACCAAAAGCACCTCAAAATCCATGGAAATCGAATACCTTAGAATGGACTTCACCAGTTGAACCTGTTCATGGAAACTGGGTAGGACCACTTCCTGAAGTTCATAGATGGGCTTACGATTATTCTAAACCTGGAATGGAAGAAGATTTTATTCCGCAAACTGTACCACTAAAAGAAGGTGAAGAAGAACACTAATTCATAATTAAATTTAATTTTTAAAAGTCTTTTGTAGTTTTACAAAAGACTTTTTGTATTTTTGGTAAAAATATTTGTGGAAGAATCGTTCGATTATCAAAAAGAAGCAGCTGAAAATCAGGATAAAGAAGTAGATAAAGTACTTCGTCCTAAATATTTATCTGATTTTGCTGGTCAAGAACAAATCGTTGAAAACCTATCTATTTTTGTAAAAGCAGCTAAATTAAGAAACGAACCTTTAGATCATGTTTTATTACATGGACCTCCTGGTTTAGGAAAAACAACTTTAGCCAATATCTTAGCTAATGAATTGGGAGTAGGGTTTAAAGTTACAAGTGGACCAGTGCTAGATAAACCTGGTGATTTAGCTGGACTTTTAACAAATTTAGAAAAAGGTGATGTCCTTTTTATTGATGAAATACATCGTTTAAGTCCAGTAGTCGAAGAATATTTATATTCTGCTATGGAAGATTATTCTATCGATATATTATTAGACACAGGACCAAATGCCCGTACCATTCAAATTGGGTTAAATCCATTCACTTTAATTGGTGCTACTACACGTTCAGGTTTACTTACTTCACCACTTAGGGCAAGATTTGGCATCAATTCTCGTTTAGAATATTATCAAGTTGAAACATTGTCACATATTGTTGAGCGTTCAGCCCAATTATTATCCATTCCTATTGAAATTAATGCTGCAATTCAAATAGCTGGAAGAAGCAGAGGAACCCCTAGAATTGCCAACGCTTTATTAAGAAGAATAAGGGATTTTGCACAAATAAAAGGTGATGGTAAAATCGATTCCGAGATTACTTTGTTTGCTTTAAATGCTTTACATGTTGACACTTATGGCTTAGACGAAATGGACAATAGGATTTTATCAGCAATCATCGATAAATTTTATGGTGGACCAGTTGGATTAACAACTATTGCAACAGCTATTGGAGAAAATGCAGGTACAATTGAAGAAGTGTATGAACCTTTTTTAATTCAAGAAGGATTTTTAATGAGGACTCCAAGGGGAAGAAAAGCAACAGATAAAGCTTATAAACATTTAGGGAAAAATATGGGTTTTCCGCCTGGAACATTATTTGAATAATGTCATTAAAAAGCAAACATACTCTTATTGTTAAACAAATTGCTCAAGAATTAGGATTTTCTTTTTGTGGAATTTCAAAAAGTGGTTTTTTAGAAATAGAAGCCAAAGATTTTGAATCCTGGTTAAAAAAGGGGAATAACGGTAAAATGACCTATATGGAAAACTACTTCGATAAAAGAGTAGATACCACTCTTTTGGTGCCTGATTCTAAAAGTGTCATCACCTTAATGAGCAATTATTATTCAGATTATAAACAAAATCCAGAAAATCCTAAAATTTCACGTTATGCTTTTGGTAATGATTATCACGAAGTTATAAAAGACAAATTAAAACAGTTTTTTATTCTTATTAATCAAAAGATTGGTGAAGTATCTGGGCGTTATTTTGTTGATTCAGCTCCAGTTATGGAAAAAGCATGGGCGAAAAAATCGGGTTTAGTTTGGCAAGGTAAAAACACCAATGTTATTCATCCAAAAAATGGATCTTTTTTCTTTTTATCTGAAATAATATTAGATTTAGAATTAGATTATTCAACTCCAATTAAAGATTATTGTGGCACCTGCACTAAATGTATTGATTCTTGTCCAACTAACGCTCTTACTCCCTACTCTATCAACGGTTCAAAATGTATCTCCTACTTAACCATTGAACTTAAAGACGAGCTGATACCTATAGAATTTCATCAAAAATTGGAAAATTGGATTTTTGGCTGTGATATTTGTCAAGAAGTTTGCCCTTGGAATAAATTTTCTTTGGTGCATAATGAAATTCAATTTGAACCAAAAATTAATTTACTTGAAATGAATAAAAAACAATGGCAAGAACTTTCTGAAGAACAATTTAAAATTCTTGCTAAAAATTCACCCCTAAAAAGAAGTAAATGGAAAGGCTTAAAAAGAAATGTGGAGAGTATTTGATTTTTAAAAATCTTTTATAGAATTTCTGTTTAGATCTTATTTAATCTGGCCTCTTAAAATTGTATTTTGTGTATAGCAAAAATCCTAATAAAAAAACAAACATCAACGAAAATACTATAAGCGTTATAAAATTCATCTCTTTAGATTTAGTAAGTCTTTCATTCAATTCTTTTTCCCTTTTTTGATAAAATAATTTTAAATCTTCTGTTTTAAGCGAATTATGGATTGAATCTAAATCCCTTTCCTTTTTGTTTTCTTGATGTAATTTGTATTGATACAAAGAAAATAAACTGTCTTGAATTTCATTTTTTGACAAATTGACTAAAGTTGTCTGATTAGATAACTCTAAAAGTCTTTGGTAAATTTCCATTTTAGACAAATAAAATTGATGTTTTTTAGCAACTTTTAGGGCTTTCATGAAAAAAGTTTCAGCTGTTTTTATATTGTTCATAAACACAAAATATTCCCCCATATTTTCATAACTTTCAATTAATGGAATAGGGTAATTCATTTCAATTCTATATTTCAGTGCTTTATTAAAATGTAAATAGGCACTATCGATATTATTTTGTTCAAAATGAGCAATTGCTAGGACATTATGAACATTTGAAAGACTTAATTTGTCACCGCTTTTATATGCTAAAGCAAACGCATTTTGATAATGTTGAAAAGCATCTGAATAATTTTGTTTAAGAAAATCTATTTTTCCCATAATGATTTGTGCTTTTCTTTGTCCTTTTATAAGTTGAAGTTTTTTTACTTTTTGATTAAAAACTTGAATTTCATTTTCAGCTTTATCAAAAAGTTTCATTTGTAAAAAGCATTCACTTAAACCCAAATGAGCCATAAACATTTCATCAGCTAAATCTAAATTCTTTTGGGAATCTAAAGACATCTGATAATATTTACTTGCTTTGATAAAGTTCTTTTCAATAAAAAAACAATGCCCAATTTGATTATAGACGTCGGTTAATCGTAAAAAATTCCTTTTTTGATTAAAATAATTTTCACAGTGAAATAAAATATTTTTAGCTTCATCAATTTTACCTTTTTTTGAAAAATGACTGGCAATAAGAATTTTACCATAATTGAGCATTTCTATATCTTCACGCTGCCAAGCTTCATCACATAACCTTTTTCCAATGGAATAAATGGAATCTGGACTTTCATCGAGATAAAAATCTCTTAAAATTTCAGCATTTTGTACAATATTTTTATTAGTGTAAAACTCTTTTCTAGAATTTAAAACAGACTGAGAAAATATTAATGTATTAAATAGAACTATATTGACTAGAAAAAATAGTTTCATTGGATTTTATCGTAGTAAGTTAACAAATCCGCTTTTACTTATTTCTTGGCTATTTCCATCTTTAACTTTCAAAAGATACAAATAGGAACCTTGAGGACAACTTACGGCTGAGTTTTTTATATTTCCATTCCAAGCTTCATTTTGATCTTCAGTTTGAAATACCACTTCTCCCCACCTATTCATTATAGTTAATTGAAAAAAATCTAATTTATTGATATTCACTTCGACCTTAAAAAGTTCATTCAAATCATCATTGTTTGGAGAAAAACTATTTGGAATAAATACAAGTGGCTGAAAAGTTGTACAATACACGTTTGATTTAGCTTTCTCTTGAAACATATATGGGTTCATTGCTTCAACAACTTCAACATAATAACAAATATTTCCATTAAAGCTAATATTTGATGATAAAGTATCAAAATAAAATTGCTGGTTTGTAGGTACTTTTGCTAACGGCTCACTGTCAAATACCTCATCAATTCCTCGATAAATATTGTAGTATAATATTGCTCCTGCAAAACCAATATATGGAGTCCAACTTAATTGATTATACATTTCAATCGTATTTTCTTTTACTGATAAAAAAATGCTAGTAGAAACATTCGAGGTGTCAGAAAAATTTCCACAACTGTCAATATAAATCACTCTATAACTGTCATTTTTTTTATCTGGCTCAGAACTGTCATCAATATAAACAATATTATCTGAATCAGCAGGCAAACGTTTTATTTCCTCAAAAACAGCACCTTGTGTTTCTTTTTGAATTAGTATTTCTTTTACTCCTGTAGAATTTTCGATAAAATGTGTTATCTCATTTTTGTTATTTTCGACACTCACTTTTTTGGTATAATGAAAATCGGGTTTTGTTGGTGCACTCGTATATCTACTACTTTTATTAGAATACGAAGATAAAGTTTGATTTGGGTGTATAGCTAAAATTACAAAATTGTAGGTCAACATTTCAGAAACTTCAATTTCAAATAGAGTATCTAAAGTTGAACCTACTAAAGTTAAATCACCATTTTGTTCTTGTACTAAAATCTTATATTCGGCAACACTTTCCCAACCTTTGTATGGAGTCCATCTTAAAGTAATTGATTTTGAACATATATCATAAGTATTGGTTAAATACATGGTTGTATGTTCTGGACATTTTCCAGTTGTAGAGTAAAAAGTCCCTAAATCAGTTAGACAGGAATCAAATGCAGCAACTGAAAAAGTAAGTGGGCCAAAACTTGTTTCTAAATCATAATCCTCATTTGTATTGGTTCTGCCGAAAACAGTATCAATTTCAACTGAAAAATTGTCTTCATCTCTTTGATAAATTATGTAGCCATAAGTATCCATTTTTGCGTTAACATCCCAAATTATTTCTGTATTACCTGTTACAGGATTAATAGAAACAGACAAAATATTAGGTAAATTAGGAATATGTCCATCTTGAAGATTTTCACCGACAATATTAGAGTTAAAAGAACATCCTATTTTATTAAAAAAGATGGCATAATTTATAAAGGCATTACAAATATCTACAGTATCGTAATAAAAATTCAATCCTAATGGAACTTGAGCAATTTCAGTCCAGACACCTGCTGGAAATTCACGCATTACAGTATAATATCCTTCAGGAGCATTCCCATAAGGATACGGGCTATTCCAGTTTAAAATAGCAACACTATTATCTGGATTTGCTGTGATTGTAGTGATTATATTTTCAACAGTATCACCAACTAAAGCTACTGTACAAGGACTTCCTGAAATAGATTTGATATAATAATCTTCAATTGCTGCTGACGAAGGAATAACTATTGAACTACTACCCATTAATCCAATAAATCCATTTTGAATACTATGTAATTCATAAGAAACAGGAATACCGTTAGGATTAGGGGGTTCACTTCTTTGTATCAATAATTCTCCAGTAACTAAAGTTTGAATGCAATCAATTTTCGCTGGTTCGAGCTCGACATACGTATTTACATTAATTATCACTCTTTTATACGTTTTTTTTGGTATTGAACAATAGTTATCAGCAAATACAAATAAAAATGAATATTCCATTGTATCGTATTCAATTCCGGTTAATGTTCTTAAATGATTACAACTTGTTTGCCAAGAAAAATTCATGCTTTTTGTATCTTGTATTGGAGTTGAAGGGGCTGTATTTAACGTAGCACAAGGTACGATTAAACAACCAGAAGCTGAATTAGAATAATTTGTTCCATACATTGGACTATACACCTCAGCGACAATCAATTGCTGACTACCATCTTGTAAATTCTCGACATCTGTCCCAGAAATATTAAAAGAAACAGTACTTCCTGCAGTTACCTCAGTTTCAAAACTATTTACAAAAGGAAAATCTACAACTGGAGCATTATTTGCGTTGTTATTACAATCAATTACAAAAATTGTGAACTCATAATCAACACTGGCATTTTTTTTACCATTTCTGTAAGAATCGACTACAAATTTCACCACATATTCTCCTTGGGTATTAGTTTTAAAAGTAATATCACCATATTTGGAGTCTAAAGTTAAATCAGAATTGTCTAAAGTTATCGCAGATCCTGGAATTGGTATTGAAGAGCTGAATCCACTTGCAAAATCAACAGGTAATGGATTAACTCCCATTTCAAACGCTCCACTATTTATATTTTTAAGAGGGTTAGCGGTTCGAATATGTAAAAAATCCATGTCTTTATCCTGATAATAAGGCATAAATTCAAACATTTGGTTAAGACAACCTATGAATTCGAAAGGATTTTCAAGAGTTGGGGAATTATCCATACAATTGGTTTGTATTGGAGAATTTTCGTATAGCGTAGCACTTAAAGTCATTCCGTAAGTTGAAGGATTAATTAAATTATTGATACTTGATTTTCTGTTTAATGTTTCAAAAGTAACAGTCCAACCTTCAACAGGTGGTTTACCATTTAAATCGGTTGCCAAACTTTCATAAACAATTTGTTCAATAGTGCCAACAGCATTTCCTCCTGCACTCCCCGTCCCACATGTAAGGGCATTTGGAGCACCAATAACTTGTGTACAAGTAGGGGTTACGCTTATTCTACTCAGAAAATTCACTGTTACACCTGTTAATTCTGGATGATTCCAAATTTTTAGTGTTTCTGAGTTATTCTCCATGTCAGGACCATTACAATCCCTATAAAGCGTTAAACGGAAAATATAACGACCAGTTCCATTGTTTCTCCAAGAAATAAAACCACCAACTATATCCATAGAAAAAGATTGGACAGAAAATATCAGAAACAAAAGAAAAAAAATTATGAATCTCATTTATACATTAAACGAAAAAATGCAAATTTAGTTGTTCTATCCAGCAGTAACAATAGTAAAATCTTCCCAATTTAAATATTTTTTTGCCATATTTTGTAAACAACTGGCGTCCATTTCTTTAATTGCTTGAATATATTGTTGATAAAAAGAAAGAGTCAAATCTTGTTGAAACACACTTAAAAAAGAATCAACTAGATTATTAACTCCATCTGTCGAACGTAATAATTGACCAAGTTTATACTGTTTTACCGTATTGAGTTCATCTAAACCAATCAATTCAATTTGCAGTTTTTCACATTCTTTTTTAATTTCTACCAAGGCCTCATTTGCTACTTCTTTTTTAACTTCAGTTGAAATCCCAAAAATTGAAAATCCTTTTTGTTCCACAACATAACTTCCAATTCCATATGTGAAACCTTTATCCTCCCTAAGATTAGACATCAACCTACTACCAAAATAATCTCCAAGAACAGTTTGTAAAAATAAAAATTCAAAATAATCGGGATGTTTTTTAGTATGAAACGGTTGAACTAATTTTATTGATGTTTGAAGTGCATTTTCTTTCTCGACATGAAATAAACCTTTTTCTGGCGACAAGGAAGTTAAATAAGTAATGGATTCTTTTTGTACCCAATTCAAAATATTTCTTTCGATTTCTTTAATTTTACTTTCCTCCAAATCAGCGACTAAAACTACTTTTTTCAGTCCATTTAAATAAAATTCTTTATAAAAATCAATTAAATCTTCTTGATTGAGAGAATTTAAATCTTCTAGTTCAAGTTGACGAGCATAGTTTTCATGCTGATTATAAAACAATTCATTTATCTTTTTTGATGCTAAAAAATTCACTTTTTCAAGAGATAATTTCAAACTTTGTCTTTTTTGAATTAGCATATCCTGAACTTCCGATTCTGAAAATATTGCGTTTTGTAATGAATCTAAAACAATATCCAATACAGCATTCAGATTGTTTTTTAAACAATAAATACCAATATAAGCACTTTCAAGAGTAACTTGTTGTTGAATATAACAACCCAACTGATCTAACTCTTCATGAATCTGAAAACTTGATTTTTTGTTTGTGCCTGTAAAAAGTAAAGAATTTACAAAAAATGAAATATTTTTATTTCCTACATTTTTTCCTGCATTAAAATGAAGTTCCAAACGTACACTTTGATCTTTAACATCAGTCCAATATATAAATGGACAAAATTTAGAAATGTAAGTAATTTGAGGATTTTTAAACGATATATTTGAAATATCGTGAAGAATTGGAGCAGAACTTCTATCGATGGACATCTTTTTTTTTTCAAACTTACTACTTTTTTTTAAGCTAACATTAAAAAATTATCATCTTTTACTCAAAATTAATTAGAGACATAATCTAGCTTTGTTGATAATTAATTCAATTTATTTTTTGATTCTCCTTTTAACTTTTCTAACTTTGCTCAATGGAAAAAGCAGTATCAGTAAAATCAAGAATTTCGAATAAAAACACTACTCAATCAAACCTATTAATGAATGGAAAAATTCCACCTCAAGCAATAGATATTGAGCAGGCGGTTTTAGGAGCAATTTTATTAGATAAAGAAGCTATTAGTGGTGTAAATGAAGTTCTATCTCTTACTGCTTCAGATGTATTTTATGATCCAAAACATCAGATAATTTATACTGCTGCAAATGATTTATATAAAAAATCTCAACCTGTAGATTTAATTACTATTGTCAATAAATTAAAAGAAAACAAAGAACTTGAATTGGCAGGAGGAGTGGTATATCTATCACAACTTACCCATCGAATTGCTTCCACTTCAAATTTAGAATATTATGTAAGAATTTTAGTTGAAAAATATATGTTGAGGGAACTAGCTAAGATCTCCTCAAATATCAATGAAAAAGCATTTAATGATTCGACCGATGTTTTTGAATTATTGAATACTGCTGAAAAAGAACTTTTTCAATTGTCAGAAATGAATATGAAGAAAAAGTTTGAAAACATGAAAGACCTCTTAAAAATTGCTGTTGAAGAAATCGAAACTGCCTCTAAATCAACTGATCATTATACAGGAATTCCAACTGGATTTGAAAAACTAGATAAAATCACCTCTGGATGGCAAAGATCTGATTTAATTGTTTTAGCCGCCCGACCTGGAATGGGAAAAACAGCTTTCGTTCTTTCAATGGCAAGAAACTCAGCAGTAGATTTTAATTATCCAGTAGCCATTTTTTCTTTAGAAATGTCTTCTGTTCAATTGGTTAAACGTCTAATTTCTGGTGAAACAAGAATTGATTCAGAGAGATTAAGAAAAGGTGATATCTCTTTAAGTGAGATGGAATTTTTAAGAATTAAAGCACAAAAATTAAGTGCAGCTCCAATTTATATTGACGACACTCCAGGTTTAAGCGTTTCTGAATTACGCACTAAAGCCAGAAAGTTAAAAGCAAAACATGGAGTTGAGTTAATTATCATCGATTATTTGCAATTAATGTCAACTGGTGACAAACAAAATTCTGGAAATAGAGTACAAGAAATTTCAATTATCACAAGAACTATAAAAGAGGTTGCAAAAGAATTGAATGTTCCTATAATTGCATTATCGCAATTAAGCCGTTCTGTAGAAACGAGAGGTGGTGACAAAAAACCATTATTGTCCGATTTGAGAGAATCAGGTTCTATTGAACAAGATGCAGATATCGTCTCATTTATTTATAGACCTGATTATTATGGTTTACATAAATCAAGTGACAATGAAGACAATCACAATATTGGAGAAATTATTATTGCAAAACATAGAAATGGTTCTCTTGCCACAGTTCGACTAAGATTTGTTAGTGAATTTGCATTATTTGAAAACTTAGATTCACATTATCTCAGCGACAGTGAATTTATTCAATCGGACAATCAGTTAAAAGCTAATAAAGATTTTGATCAAAGTCCAATGGTAGTTCTTTCAAGTAAAATCAACGAAAAAGAAGATGAAAATGGCACAGATTTTGCAAAACAAAATGGGTCTTTAGAAGACAATATACCTTTTTAAAGACAAAAAATTAATATGAAAAAAATATTTTTTTTGTTTTTGTTTTGTATTCCTATTCTGATAAATGCAACTCAGATTTTAATTCCAATGGACGAAAAACAAAGCAACCATTTAAAAGCATATGGGGTAGCTTATTGGGTGTTGGAAAAAGAGGTAGTTATTGAATGGTTATTAAATTACAGAGGAGGATCTTTTCTTATGCCAAATCTTAAAAGTATAGAAGAAGAGTTGCTTTTAAAAGGAATAAAATATGAAATTATTACAGACGGACAAGCTAATAACATAAGAAATGAAATAGGTAATCCTGAAGTAAATCAAGAAATTGTTCAATTAGAAAAAGCTCCAAAAATAGCAGTTTATACTCCTAAAAGCTCTTTACCTTGGGACGATGCCGTAACATTAGTTATGGAATATGCTGAAATACCATATGATAAAATTTATGATTCAGCAATAATTATGGGGGTGTTGCCAAAATACGATTGGTTACATCTACATCATGAAGATTTTACAGGTCAATATGGTAAATTTTATGCCTCCTACAAAAATGCATCGTGGTATAAAAAACAAGTCGCTGAATTGGAACAAGATGCAAAATCTTTAGGATTCAACAAAGTATCTCATTTAAAACTAGCCGTGGCAAACAATATCAAAAACTTTGTAATCGGTGGTGGATTTTTATTCACCATGTGTAGTGGAACAGACAGTTTCGATATAGCATTGGCTGCTCATCAAACAGATATTTGTGAAGCGATGTTTGACGGTGACCCAATGAATCCAAACTGTCAAGAACTTTTAGATTACAAAAACACCTTAGCATTTGAAAATTTCAAACTGGTTAAAGACCCTTATCAATATGAGTTTTCTGATATTGATGGAACTAATTTTCACAAATTACCTGAGCATTTGGATAAGTTTAGTTTATTTGAATTTTCAGCAAAATGGGATGTAGTTCCAACTATGTTAACACAATGTCATACCGATATAATTCCAGGTTTTTTAGGTCAAACAACTGATTTTAAAAAAGACCTCATTAAATCAAACGTACTAATTTTAGGTGAAAATCAATCATTAGGTACAGCAAAATATATTCATGGTGAATTTGGTCAAGGAACATGGACTTTTTTTGGTGGACATGACCCAGAAGATTTTCAACACAAAGTAGAAGATCCCCCTACCGATTTAAACTTACACCCCAATTCACCTGGATATAGATTAATACTGAATAATATTTTATTTCCAGCAGCTAAAAAGAAAAAAAGAAAAACCTAATTTTTTTATTTCCTTATAAAGCAAAATATTATTTAAGTTTGTTCCGTTTACTTAAAGCATGTCGGAAAAATCCAAATCAAAAAAGTTAAAAGTTTTATTTTTAAATAGTTGGTATCCAAATATCTACAATGAAACATTAGGAAATTTTTGTGAAAAACATATCGAAACTTTAATGCCATTTGTTGAAATAATTTCTTTTTCAGTATTTTCTCACATAAATTTAAAAAAAATTTCAATTAACGAAAACTCTGGCAAGTTATATCCATCTTACACTGCTTATTTTCCAAAAAATAAAGGCATATTTAAACACCTGATTCATCTAATACGATTCATTAAAGTGGTTAGAATTTTTAATCAAAAATTTCCATTTAAACAATTTGATTTAGTTCATGTCAACGTTGCATATCCTTTAGGAATTTTAGCATTTTATATTAAAAAAAAATATGGGATTCCATTTGTGATTACTGAACACTCTACAGAATATTCAAAACATCCTTTAAATTTTTCATTTTTTAAAAAATTTTTAATTCTTAAAATTTTTAATAATGCTAATGAAATATTCCCTGTAAGCACTGATTTAAAAATAAACTTATGTAAAATAGGAATTAAAAATAATTTTTTTTGTATTCCAAATGTAGTTAACACGGACATTTTTCAGCTTAAAACTCAAAACAATACACATTTTAAAAGATTTATTCACATTTCTACAGCAAATGAAGAGCAAAAAAATGTATCAGGTATTATAAAAGTTTTTTTAAAGATTTCTAAAACTTTCCCAGACATTCATTTGACTATTTTAAGTGATGGAAAACTTGATTACCTCAAAGAGTTAACTAAAAAAAATGAAAAAGAAAATTTTACGTTTATCGGTAAATCATCAATAAATGAAATTGCAATGGAATTAGTTAAAAACGATGCATTAATTTTATTTAGTAATTATGAAAATTTTCCTTGTGTAATCCCAGAAGCTTTTTCATGTGGACTTCCAGTAATTTCGACAAATGTGAATGGCATTCCAGAATATGTTAATTCAGAAAATGGAATATTAATTCAAGCAAAAGACGAAAAGGCACTTGAAAAAACGGTTGTAAATTTATACAATGGAGAAATTGATTTTAATTCTTCAGAAATAAGGAATTTTGCTTTAAAACATTTTAGTTATCCCTCAATTGGAAACGCTTTTTATTCACGTTATAAAAACATTCTAAATGTTTCGTAATTTCATTGAGACTTTATTTTCTAGAGGATTTTCTGCAATAACAAATTTTGGGATTATTTTATTTACTGCGAGGATTTTAGGTGCAGAAGGCAGAGGTGAATTAAGTTTATTTTTTCTAAATATAGGTATCGTTGTAATTTTTCAAAACATCGGATCAGGTTCAGCCATAACCTACTTCATCAATAAAGGAAATTTAAAAAGAATTTGGATTTATTCTTTTTTTTGGTGTGTTATAACTACAATTGTTATTTCTATTTTATTACTTGTAAATAAACTAATTTCACCTTCCCATATTTTATATATCTCAGCTATCTCCTTTTTGTTAGGATTAATCTCAAATAACCAAAACATTCTTCTTGGAAAAGAACAAATTAGACAAATGAATTGGGTTGAGATTTTGAAATCATTTATTGTTTTATTGGCTTTAATTATTTTTTACTTATTTTTTGATGTTAAATACAATGTACAATTTGTTTTTAAGATTTATTTTTTTTCGTATTTAGTATTGTTTTTCTTTTCATTCTTTTTAATACTTCCATTTTTAAAAAATGGAGAACAACAAGAATCACTTTTAAAATATAAAACAATATTAAAATTTGGAATTCAAATCCAAAGCAATAACTTTTTACAATTAATAAATTATCGATTTACCTATTATATTATAGAATATTTTTACGGTTTGCATGCATTAGGTATAATATCTGTTGCTATTTCTATAGCTGAAAATGTTTGGATAATAACAAAAAGCACTTCTACCGTGTTATATTCTAAATTGTTAAATGAAATTGATTCAAAAAGAAAAATAGATTTAACAGTATATTTCACGAATATTAGTGTTTTTTATAGTACCCTTTTGTGTCTAATTCTACTCTGTGTACCAGATTCTTTATTTAGTTTATTTTTTGGTAAAGAATTTCAAAATCTATCTATTTATTTTATAAGTTATATTCCTGCTGTAATAATGTTGTCTTTTTTTTCACAAATAAATCATTTTTTTACAGCAAAGAATCAAAATTTAATTAATATAAAAGCTACTGGTTTAGGAGCGATAACAACAATTATTTTTAGCTTAATTTTTGTACCAAACTATGGAATTGTATATGCTTGTATTTGCATTTCTATTTCATATTTTTTTATGCTAATTTTTTTAATTCGTCAATTTTCTTTTAAAAATTCAGTGCATTGGACAATATTTTTTAAAAGTTATAACAATATTTTTAAATCTTTAGATAAACATGAATAGTTTTTTTCGAATAATACGAAAATATGACAATGTCGTTTTTATATTTTCATTTTTTGTATCCATAATAATTCGTTTTATTTTTTTGGATAAGTATCATCAATATGATGTATCAACTTTTTTAGAATGGTCACATTTTTTAAGCCCTATAAGAAATGTTTATCTCACTGATTGTTATTGCAATTATCCAATTCTAGGCTTATTGTTTTCAAGTGGTATAATTCGTTTGTTTTCATTTCAAATTGAACCATTTTTGTATTTTTTAAGTCTAATTGATGCTTTAAATGTACTATTAGTTTACCAAATTTTCAAAAAAAGTGAAGTTCAAAATGCCAAAATATACACTTTTTTTATATCAATCTCTATTTCTACTTGGATAATTGGAGGAGTATGGGGTCAAATTGACAATATTGGACAAACTTTTATTTATCTAATTTTACTTTTAATCATTCTATTGACAAAAAAGATATCTGAAAGAAACAGATATATTTACCTTTTAATGATTGGAATTTTACTATGCTGTGCTTTGTATATTAAACAGTTATTAATTTTTTCAGTATTTCCATTTTTTATTTTTTCTGTTCTATTAATCTATTTTCATACTAATTTTTTAAAATTAAAAAAATGGAAATATTTTGCAATTTTTATTTGCGGTTTATTTATACCTTTTATATTTTTTGAATTTTTTCTTTACATTCCAGAAAAATATTTTTTTAGTCATTTAGAGAAAATATTTTTGGAAGGGAGTGATCATATCAATATTATTGCAGACAATGGTTTTAATTTATGGACTCTATTTTCAAACCATCAATTTGATGATTCTTCTAAAAATTGGATATTTTTTTTATCTCCAAAAACCATTGGAATATCGTTGTTTTCTCTTTTTAGTTTGTGGTTAATTACAAAATGTTTTCTCTTTTTGAAGAAATTTAAAAAAATAAATTATGTTCAAATTATCTTTTTTATTCTTTTTTTCAACTTACTTTTTAATGTTGTATTAACGGGAACTCATGAAAGGTACATCTATCATTTTTATCCATTATATTTAATTTTTATTTTTTCACTTCAAAATATTAAAAAAGAGAATTTAATAAATATAGAAAAAATATTAGCTTTTGTTCTAGCTACAATTTATGGTGTTTTTGTTTATTTAATTTTGAGAAAACATCTAAATTCATTTTATTTTCACCATTTTTTAGCCATTTTACATTTATTATTATTTTTTAGAATGTTTTTCTATGGTCAAAAACTTTTTTCATTAAAAGAAAACCCCTTCAAAAGTGAAGTTTAGTTCAAATATGGCATATAATTTGTATTTTACTTCAAAAAAAAACATGAAAACTTTAATTTCATTAATTACTGTTCTTACACTTCTTCTTTTGACAAGTGCAGATACTGTTACTTTACCTTCAATAAAAAATGATTCTTTTCAAGTTGGAGAAAAATTAAGATATCGAGTAACCTATGGTTTTATGGACGCTGGTGAAGCTGTGATGGAAGTGAAAGCCACCAATAAAAAAATGAATGGTAGAGATTTATACCATTTGGTTGGTACTGGAAGGACTCTTGGAGGATTTAATGCATTTTTTAAAGTTCATGATGTTTATGAAAGTTATGTCGATAAAAAAGGAATTTTTCCCTGGATGTTTATTCGAAGAGTTGATGAAGGTGGTTACAAAATCAATCAAGATTACACTTTTAATCATGAAAATAATAAAGTAAATAATGGTGAAGGCAGAGATTTTTCTATCCCAATGGGAATTCAAGACATGGTTTCTTCATTTTATTATGCAAGAACAATTCAATTTAATCAGCTAAAAAAAGGTGATATTATTGAATTTAAATGCTTCATGGATAACGAGATATGGCCTTTAAAAATCAAATATGTGGGCGATGAAATTATTCATATTAGAAAAGGAAAGTTTGCCTGTAAAAAATTTATTCCCGTTGTGCAAAAAGGTAGGTATTTTAAATCTGAAAATGATTTAAATTTCTGGATTACAGACGATAATAATCGAATTCCAATTTTAGTACGAGCAAAAATCCCTGTTGGTACTGTTAAACTACATTTGGTTGAATGGTCTGGTCTTATACATCCATTAAACAAAGTTAAGTAGTGTCTGCTGAAAAACTAAGAACGATTTTAAAAAAAGTTTAAATCCCTGCTAGAGCTAACAATTTCTTTTTATCCAATATTTCTATTTTCCTAGTATGAATTTTTATAACTTGTTTGTCTTTGAACTCTTTCAGCAAACGAATTAATGTTTCTGTCGCTGTACCCACAAAATTTGCTAAATCTTCTCTTGATAAATTGATTTGTTCTTGTTTATAAACTTTGTCTAATATAAGTAAAGTAAACGCTAAACGATCTTTTACAGATTTTTGAGCCATATTTGTTATCATTTTTGCCCTTTCACCCAACTCTAAAGAAAGCTCTTTTAAAATATTGTTTCTCAAATTTTGGTTGACATCCATTAAATTTAGAAAATCTTCTTTTGCAATAAAACAAATATTGCTATCTTCAAGAGTTACTGCAGAAACTTTATAGGGTTCACCACTAAACATTGTTCTAAAACCTATTAAATCTCCACTACTTGCTATTTGAATGATTTGTTCTTTACCTTCCTCACCAATTGAAAAGATTTTTACCTTTCCTTCATTTAAACAAAACACACCTCTTGGATAATTTCCTTGTGCAAAAATTGCTTGACCTTTTTTATAAAAAGAACATGATTTATGATGGTTTAATTCAGAAATCTGCCCATTTTGAAAAGATGAAAACATCGATTCCTTAAAAGACATACAATTCTCACAAGTGACATGCTTGTGATGTTCTTTCATAACTTGTTTTAGATTTATATCCCAAAATTATAAAAAAATCTTTGAACTATAAAATTTTATAATTTTTTATGAAAAAAAACTAAAATGATTTCTGTTTAATAAGCTTTTATTTTACTTTTAAACAGTGATTTTCATTCCGTCTTCTGCTATACAAACATTTGAGAAAATTTCCTTTGCTTCATTCAAAAATGGTTCTACACCCTCATATCTGGAACTGATATGTCCTAAATAAAGTTTTTTAACCTTACTTTGTTTTGATAAATAAGCTGCTTGTTTTGCTGTAGAATGTTTTGTTTTTTCAGCTCTTTCTTTATGTTTTTCTATAAAAGTTGATTCATGATACAAACAATCAACATTTTTTAAATATTGAATCTGACTCTCTAAAACAGCATTATCCGAGCAATAAGCGTAAGATTTTGAAGAAGTTGGAGGTAAAATATATTTTTTTGCAATTATCAACTGATTTTTGTTTTCATCAAAGAAATTTTCACCTTTTCTAAAAAATGGAATAGCTTGTAAACTTACTTGATCCATTTTAAAAACCTCTCCTTTCAATCTAAAATCTTTTTCTTTTTCAGATATAACAAATCCAAAAGTTGCCACACGATGATTTAAAGGAAAAGCATAAATCTCAATTTTTTTATCTTCATAAATTTTAACTTTTTCTTTTTCTTTTAATGGATAAAAATGAATTGGAAAATCATAATGATGACCACTCGCTTTTAACTGTAAATCAATAATTTCTTTTAACTCTGGTGGTGCATAAAGATGAATATCTTGATTTCGACCAAGCAAACTCATAGTACTTAATAATCCCATAAGCCCATAATAATGGTCACCGTGTAGGTGCGAAATTAAAATAATTTTAATTTTTTGAAATTTAATTTGAAATTTTCTGAGTTGAGTTTGAGTTCCCTCTCCACAATCAATCAAAATATGACGATTGTTACATTCTATATACTGCGCTGAAGGGTTTCTTCTGATAGTTGGTAAGGCAGCTCCTGTTCCTAAAAACTGGACTGAAAAACTCATTTTTGAATAAAATCAATTGCTGATTCTAATGAATCTTGAATAAATAAAACCTTGTCTAATTGAGAGATTTCTATTAGTTTTTTTACAACTGAATTAATTGAACAAAGGACAAATTTTCCTCCACTGTCTTTACACAGACGATTTCCCATTAATATTGAACTTAATCCCGATGAATCACAATATTTGGTTTTTTCTAAATCAAAAATAATAGTGTTTATACCTTTTTTATTTAATAGTATAATTTCGCTTTTTAACTCACTTGCTAAATTAATGTCTAATTTTTCGGCTAAACATTTGATAACAACAAAATGGGCATGGTGAATTAGTTCGAAATGCATATTATTTTTGTTGTAAAAATAATAATTTAAAGCATAACCAATTATTATGTTTCAAAATTAAATCACAATTTTCAACTAATTTTGTTCATAATATTATTTGAAATTCATGAAAAATTTAATTAAATTTAGTGCTTTTCTCTTTTTAATTTTGCTTTCTTGTGGCACTGTTAATCCAAAAAATAAAGGTAAAGGCCTGAACTTATTTTCAGTTCAACAAGATAAAGAATTGGGATTTCAAGTTTCTCGAGAAATTGAAACCAATACAAAACAATATCCTATTTTAGATTCTATAAAACATAAAGAAGTTTATCAATATCTTTATAAAATTAGAAATAACATTTTAAATTGTGGAAAAGTAGATTATAAATCTGAATTTCCTTGGAGAATAAGAATTATACATGACGACAAAACATTAAATGCTTTTTGTACTCCAGGTGGATATATTTATGTCTATACTGGGATAATGAAATTTATGGATTCCGAAGATGAGCTCGCAGGTGTTTTAGCTCACGAAATAGGGCATGCTGATATGCGTCATTCTACCCGTCAAATGACAAAAATATTTGGAATTCAAGTGCTTTTAGAAATTTTAGCTGGAAACAGAAAAATGTTAAAAGATATTACCGCTGGAATCATCTCTTTAAAGTTTTCAAGATTACACGAAACAGAAGCCGATGAACGCTCTGTATTATACTTATGTCCAACCACATACAATGCAGATGGAGCTGCTGGTTTTTTTGAAAAAATACAAAAACAAAGTAAAGAAAGGCCTGTTGAATTTTTAAGCACCCATCCTAATCCTGATAACAGAATCGAACATTTCAGAAATAGAAAAATTACAATGGCTTGTAGGGGAAATCAAAAATATCAAGACCAATACAAAAAAATGATTTCTAAATTACCCCAATAAACTCAGTTGTATAAATTGTTTCTTTCAGATTTTAAAAAAAACATTTAATTTCTGTTTGGAACATAATTTGAGAACAAATTAAACGATTTTAAGAGTTGAAAAAGTAAAAAGAATTATTACAATTGAATTATACAATAATTGTTAATTCTTTTACGTTGCTTTAATTATCATTATTTTTACAAAAAAAATCAAAAAATGTCGTTAGGAAAAATTTTATGGGCCGATGATGAAATTGACCTTCTTAAACCCCACATTCTTTTTTTAAAAGAAAAAGGATATGAAATAACAACAGTTAATAATGGTGATGATGCAATAGATGTTGTCTTAGAAGAAAATTTTGACATTGTTTTTTTAGATGAAAACATGCCCGGCATCTCTGGATTGGAAGCTTTGAGTAAAATCAAAGAAGTTAAAAACAACTTGCCAATAGTCATGATTACAAAAAGTGAGGAAGAAGCTATAATGGAAGATGCTATTGGAAGTAAAATTGCAGATTACTTAATAAAACCTGTGAATCCAAATCAAATTTTACTTTGTCTTAAGAAAAATCTAAATCAGAATACTCTTGTATCTCAGAAAACCAATTCCAATTATCAACAAGAATTCAGACAATTAGGACTTCAGATGAGTGTTCACTTAGATTTTACAGAATGGAGTGATTTGTATAAAAAACTGGTGTTTTGGGAATTGGAATTAGATCAAATCCAAGATAAAAGCATGAAAGAAATTTTAGTCATGCAAAAAAAAGAAGCCAATCAATTATTTTCTAAGTATATAGAAAAAAACTACTTAAATTGGTTAAATCAACGAGACCAAGCTCCACTCATGATACAGAATGTGATAAAAGATAAAATCGTTGCGAACTTAGGTAAACAAAAAACAGCTCTAATAGTAATTGACAACCTTAGATACGATCAGTGGAAAACAATCGAACCTATTGTAAATACTTTATACGATGTAATTAATGAAGAAATGATTTCATCGATTTTACCTACTGCAACTCAATACGCAAGAAACGCTTTATTTTCTGGGCTAATGCCTTCTGAAATGGCAAAAAAATTTCCAAATTTCTGGGTAAATGAAGAAGAAGAAGGGGGTAAAAATCTTCACGAAAAAGATTTTCTTGATGCACAATTAACAAGATTAGGTAAAAGTTCTTTGAAATGGTCTTATAACAAAGTAACAACTCATGAATTTGGGAAAAAAATTGTCGAACAGTTTAATAATTTAAAAGACAATGACTTTAACGTAATCGTCTATAATTTTGTCGATATGTTGTCTCATGCTAGAACAGAAATGGAAGTTATTAGAGAATTGGCTGAAGATGAATCTGCGTATAGATCAATTACAAAATCTTGGTTTAATCACTCTCCTTTGTTTGATTTATTTAAAAAATTAAAAGAAAATTCATTTAAAGTATTTATTACTACCGATCACGGAACAATCAAAGTGAATAATCCAGTAAAAATTATTGGTGACAAAAACGTAAACACTAATTTAAGGTATAAGACAGGTAAAAATTTAAGCTATCAAGCTAAAGAAGTTTTTACAATAAAAAACCCTGACGAAGCTTATCTTCCTAAATCAAATATTTCATCAGAATTTGTGTTTGCTCGTGAAAATGATTTTTTTGTCTATCCAAATAATTATAATCACTTTGTGAATTATTATTCCAAAACCTTCCAACATGGTGGTATTTCCATGGAAGAAATGCTAATTCCTTTTGTTGAATTAAATCCTAAATAAGTGGTTTCAAAAGAGTTTCTAATTGAGCATATTGATCAAAATGAACAAATTGTTGAAGAGATAATTTCACTGCTTAAAAAATTTAAAATTTTTACCTTTCAAGCCGAAATGGGAGCTGGAAAAACTACGCTAATTCATTCAATATTAAAATGTTTGAAAGTGCAACATTTTGACGGCTCACCCACTTACTCTATTATTAATGAATATGTTTCGCCTGAAAGGGGCAAAATTTATCACCTAGATTTATTTCGTTTAAATAGCATTAAAGAAGCTTATGACATCGGAATTGAAGAAATATTTTCAGAAAAAAATATTATTTTCATCGAATGGCCAGAAATTTTAAGTTCCTTTTTGAAAGATGAAAATGTAGTTCATGTGTTTATAAATGTTATTGAATCAAAAAGTAGAAAATTTGAAATCGTTTTTTAACTTGAATGTATTTATGATGAATTCTTTTATTAATTTTGTTACTAAAGCTTTTTCTTTCAATTTTATTAGTCGAACTTTGGTTTATAACTTAAATTCATGTTTTTTTCATTATGTTAATAAAAAATATTTAAGTTTGTCATTCCAAATATGAACACATCAAAACAACTCCGATACGATAAAGCATACTTGAGAATGGCCAATACTTGGTCACACTTATCTCATTGTAAAAGAAAAAAAGTAGGAGCAATAATCGTTAAAGAGGATATGATTATATCTGATGGTTACAATGGAACACCAGCAGGTTTTGATAATTGTTGCGAAGATGATGATGGAATAACACATTGGTATGTACTTCATGCTGAAGCAAATGCTATTTTAAAGGTTGCACGTTCCACTAATAACTGTAAAGATGCTACTTTATACCTAACCTTATCTCCTTGTAAAGATTGTAGTAAATTAATCCTCCAAGCGGGAATTAAAAGATTAGTTTATTCTGTTTTATATAAAGACAAAGAAGGTATTCTATTTTTAAAAGAGGCAGGTATTGATGTTGTACAAATAGAAAATCCATTTAATGAAGCATAATCCGACAAAATATTGGTTACCTTTTGCCCTATCGGTCTGCATTGTCTTAGGATTGATGTTAGGACATTTGCTTACGCCAAAAAGAAAGGGTTTTGTTTTTCAAAATGAAGAAGAAAAATATGCAAAATTTAAAGACATTATTGAATTACTAAACACAAAATATGTTGACAATGTAGATGGTGATAAACTATTTGAGGAAACCATTTCTGACATGTTACATAAATTAGACCCACACAGCAATTACATTCCAGCTAGTGATTTAAACTCATTAAACGAAGGAATAGAGGGTAAATTTGGTGGCATTGGCGTTCGTTTTGCTATTATCAGAGATACTATATGTGTAACAAACGTCTTAAAAAATTCACCTTCATTGAAAGCAGGGTTAAAAAGTGGTGATAAAATTATTTCAGTTAATGGGAAAGACCTTTCAAAATTAAAAATTGACAACGAAAAAGTAATGAAATTGCTGAAAGGCAAAGAAAATACTAAAGTTCTTGTTCAAGTTTATAGAAACAATAAAAAAATTAATAAAGAAATCATCAGAGGTTCAATTCCAATTGAAACAGTTGTTTGTTCAACCATGCTTTCTAAAAATCTTGCGTACTTAAAATTAGATCAATTTTCTTTATCAACAGCTCAAGAATTTAATTCTGCTGTTCAAAAATTAAAATCTGAAGGAATGAAAAAACTCATTCTTGATTTAAGAAATAATGGTGGTGGAGTTTTACAAGCTGCTGTTAATATTGTAGATGAATTTTTGTCAAGTAACTTACCAATTGTTAAAACTAAAGGAAAAAATACCGATGAAAATGTCTATAAATCAACTTCTAAAGGTCAGTTGGAAGATATTGAAGTCGTCGTATTAATTAATAGTAACTCCGCTTCTGCAAGTGAAATCGTTGCTGGGGCTTTACAAGACAACGACAGAGCAACAATAATGGGAAGACGTTCATTCGGAAAGGGTTTAGTACAAGAAGATTTATTACTGAAAGATGGTAGTAATTTGAGGTTAACTGTTGCTCGATATTATACTCCTACTGGACGATGTATTCAAAAACCATATAGTAAAAACTTTGAAGACTATTACAACGACCAATTTCAACGTATTGAAAATGGTGAAAATTATCATATTGATTCAAGTCTTTTGGTCGATTCACTTAAATACATTACTCCAAAAGGAAAAGTGGTTTATGGTGGTGGGGGTATAATGCCAGACATATTTATACCTATTGATACTCTAGGTATGAGCAATTACTTTAGAGAAATAAGGTATTTTCCAGTTTTTTCTAATTTTTCTTTTGACTATATTTATAAAGATAAAAAGAAATGGAAAAATGTATATGAGTTTAATTCTCAATTTGTTGTTTCTGACAACTTAGCTCTACAATTAGCTCATTATGCTGAAGACAATTTTAAAATACCATTAATTGAAAAGGATTTTGAAAAAAGTAAAAATTTAATCAAACAAACTTTAAAAGCAGAAATTGCAAGACAATTGTGGATGGAACAAGGATATTATACGGTTATGTCAAAATACGACAAAGAAATTATTAAAGCGATAATATTTTTAAGTAAATAATTATGTACAATACAACTTTTATACTACTTTTATTTTGTGTTTTCGGTTGTGCAAACGGAAAAAAAATTGAAAACAAACATAGTGGTCAAATATTTATTCACAAACCCTATTGTGGAGGGGCAAAACCAACTCCTGAAATTTCAGCAGGATTTGATAGACCTTTTTCCAATTCTAAGTTTTTCATAAAAAGTGAGATGAATAACGATCCTAAAAAAAATACTCTTACCAAAATAAAAACGGATGAAGAAGGTAGATTTGAAGTAAATCTTCCCAATGGGAAATATTTTTTGATTCATGAAAACAAAACCTTAGATTTCGAAAAGTTTAAAGAATTTTATACAAAAAAAGGTATAACAAACACAGAATATATTGGTGATAAAGACGCAAAAATCGTTTATTCTCAAGCTGATTTTGAAATACAAATTTCTGAAAATGAAATAATTAAAATAATATATAGAGAAAAATGTTTTGTTGGATTAAACCCACTTTTAAAATACATCGGTCCTCTTCCTCAATAATCTTTATAGAATTTTAATTTTAATTTATTAATAGAATTCATGATTTTATTAATTTTGCAACATTAATTATCATCAAAACAAGAAAAGTTATGTACCCAGAACATTTAGTAATGCCAATGAAAGCTGATTTAGTTCAAGTTGGTTTTAAAGAATTAACCACTCCAGATTCAGTTGACGAAGCCATTAAAAACAGTATAGGAAGCAGTTTGCTTCTTGTTGTAAATTCAGTATGCGGCTGTGCAGCAGGAAATTTAAGACCAGGAGTGAAATTATCTTTACAAACAGATAAAAAACCTAGTCACATCACCACTGTTTTTGCTGGTTTTGACATTGAAGCTGTAGCCCAAGCAAGAACTTATTTTGCACCCTATCCTCCTTCTTCACCTTGTGTTGCTTTATTTAAAGACGGGAAATTGGTTCATTTTTTAGAAAGACACAATATCGAAGGAATTAGTGCTCAATTAATCGCAGAAAATTTACAAGAAGCATACAAAGAATTTTGTTAATCAACTTTTCGTAAAGAAAAACATGTGGATTGATACCCATGCTCATTTATATTCTGATCATTTTAATGAAGACAGAAATGAAGTAATACAAAATGCTGTTCAGATCGGTATCAAACAATTATTGTTACCTAATATTGATGTTGAATCAATTACTCCTTTGTTAGCCGTAGTTGAAAAGTATCCAAGTCTCTGTTTTCCAATGATGGGTTTACACCCTTGCTCTGTAAATGAGCAATTTGAAGAAAATTTAGTAAAAATTAAAAATGAACTTTTTTCAAAAAAATATATTGCTGTTGGAGAAATTGGAATTGATTTGTATTGGAGTAAAGAATTTGTTAATGAACAATTATTGGTTTTTGAAACGCAAATAAAATGGGCTTTGGAATTAGATTTACCCATTGTAATTCATGCTCGAGACAGTTTTAAAGAAATCTATGAAGTTCTCGATAAATTTAAAAATACTGATTTAAGAGGGGTATTTCATTGTTTCACAGGTAAATCCAATGATGTAAAAAAAATCAAAAGTTATCAAAATTTTCTTTTTGGTATTGGAGGAGTGTTGACTTATAAAAATACTAAACTTAGAGAAACATTACTCGATATTAAATTAGAAAATATCGTTTTAGAAACAGATTCTCCCTATTTACCACCAGTCCCCTACCGTGGAAAAAGAAACGAACCTAAATATATGTTGGAAGTTGCTCAGGTTATTAGTGATGTTTTTCAACTAGAAATGAAAAAAATAGCAGAAATAAGTACATCAAATGCAAAAAAGTGTTTTACTTTGTTGCCATAAAATCAAGCATTGTCCCTTTTCAATCAAAAGTTTGAAAAGGACATTTTTTTAAAAGTAAAAAGTAAATAATATTGTCTCAACAAAAGTCTAAAGTATTAATTGTTTATACAGGAGGAACTATTGGAATGGTTACCGATTCTGTTTCTGGAGTTTTAAAGGCATTTGATTTTAAACATTTGTCGTCCCAAATTCCTGAATTGAATCGTTTACAAATTGATATTAAAGCCATATCTTTTAAAACACCCATTGACTCCTCTGATATGAATATTTCACTTTGGAAAGAAATTGCTGAAACGATCTTTGATAACTATAAAGAATTTGACGGATTTGTAGTCTTACACGGTTCTGATACTATAGCATATACTGCATCTGCTCTGAGCTTTATGCTTCAAAATATAAACAAACCAATCATTTTAACTGGTTCTCAATTGCCAATAGGAATTATTAGAACTGATGGGAAAGAGAATTTAATTACAGCTGTAGAAATTGCAGGTTCTAAAGACAAAAATGGTCATCCTAAATTAAATGAAGTTGCTGTTTATTTTGAATATTCATTATTCAGAGGCAATAGATGTAGTAAAGTTTCTGCATCACTTTTTAAAGCCATCGATTCACCTAATTTTCCAAAACTTGCCGAAGCAGGCGTGGAAATTAATTATCAAACTCAATATAAGGGTACAAAACAAAAATTGCAATTGTTTACAGATTTTGATAATAGAGTAGCTTTGATTCGCTTTTACCCTTCCATTTCTTTTGAAATATATAAAAACATATTCAATGTTAAAAAAGTTAAAGGGATTGTCATTGAAACCTTTGGTTCAGGTAATATTCCTAAAAATGATTCTTGGGTTAATGCTATGAAAGAATATATCGATCAAGGAGGTATAATATTAAATATCACTCAATGTTTGACTGGTAATGTAGTGTTAGGCAAGTATGAAAATAGTAGAATTTTAAAAGAAATTGGTGTAATCAGTGGAAATGACATGACTTCTGAGGCAGCATTGTGTAAGTTGATGTATGTATTAGGTCTATCAAATAAAGTAGAAGAAAAAAAAATACTTTTATCAAAAAATATTGTGGGAGAAATAAACGATTTTTGCTAATATTTCTAAATAATATATTTTTTTAAAATTATTTTGTACTTTAGTCGTCAAATTAATTAAAATTATTCTGATAATCGTTTGAATAATAGTGAATTGAATTTAAAATAGCTAAAAATCAAATTGAAAATTGGAGAGGTGTCCGAGTGGTTGAAGGAGCACGCCTGGAAAGTGTGTGTATTGCGAAAGTGGTACCGAGGGTTCGAATCCCTCTCTCTCCGCAAGATTTTTTTTAATAGTTAGGATTTGAATTAAATAAAGTTTTTAAATTTGTAAAATAAATAAGTTAAAATAATAAATAAACGGTAAAAAAAACAAATGAACATGAAAAAAGTTATAAGCACCTTTGTAGTCGTTGCATTAATGACATTTGGAATTTTTCAAGGAAGCTTCGCTCAAGATTCCACAAACACTGCAAATACTGAAGCTGTATCAGAAGCAGCAACAGAAGGAGAAAGTGATAATGTTTCTAATGACACAAAAGAAGCAGAACCTGAATTAAGTTTTGTACAAGTTTTAAAACAAAAATACATTGAGGGAGACCCATTTTGGATGGCTCCAGTATTAATTTGTTTGATTATTGGTTTAGCTTTAGCTATTGAAAGAGTAGTTTATTTAAACTTAGCCACAATCAACACACAAAAGTTTTTAGACCAAGTAGAAGCGGCTTTAAAAAGTGGGGGTGTTGAAGAAGCAAAAGAAATTTGTAGAAATACCAGAGGACCAATCGCATCGATTTTCTATCAAGGTTTAGATCGTTCAAATGAAGGATTAGAAATGGTTGAAAAATCTGTTGTTGCTTATGGTGGCGTTCAAATGGGTCAATTAGAAAAAGGATTGTCTTGGATTTCCCTATTTATCGCTTTAGCACCGATGTTAGGGTTCTTAGGGACAGTAATCGGGATGATTTTTGCTTTTGATCAAATCGTTAAAGATGGTCAAGTTTCTCCAACTACCGTTGCAGATGGTATTAAAGTGGCTTTATTGACAACTGTATTTGGATTGATAGTAGCTATTATTTTACAAATATTTTACAATTATATTGTATCTAAAATAGATGGTTTAGTGAATGAGATGGAAGATGCTTCTATTTCATTGATTGATATGTTACTGAAAAATAAATAATAATATTTTCAAAACAAATAATATTTGAATTATGAATGAGAAGAAAATATTAATGATAAGCAATATTATAAAAATTGCTTTTATTGTAATTGGTGTTATTGTTTCTGCAATGGTAATCAATGGACCAAACGTAACTGCAGGAAAAGAAGCAGTAGAGCAATTTAGAGATGGAGGACAGATGGGAATGGCGGTTGGATTCACTGGTTTTTTAATTTTCCTATGTACTGGATTAGTTATTTTATTTTATATTTTTTTACTAATCTCTGATTGGAAAAAAGCTTTAAAATCAATGATAGGAATTATTGCTTTTGCTGTTTTATATATGATAATCAATGCTATTGGAACAAGTGATACTTCTGAAACACTAGCTCTTAAGAATGCTGTTTCAGATTCTACAGTAGATAGTACACATGCGGGTTTAATCACCAGTATTATTGCATTATCTATTGCTGCACTTACTCTTGTTTGGAGTTTTATTCGTAAATTCTTTTTATAATTTTATAAATAAGTAAAAAATGGCTAAAAGAGCTATTCCAGAAATTAACGCAGGGTCGATGGCAGACATCGCATTCTTGTTATTAATTTTTTTCTTGGTAACAACTACCATGGATAAGGATACCGCATACGTTCGTTCAATACCAAAACCTATCAAAACGGACATCATTCCTCCTCCAGTTTCAGAAAGAAATATGTTAGCAATTAAAGCAAACAATCAAAATCAAATTTTAATTAGAGACGAGATTGTTGACGTTGAATTAATTTCTGATAAAGTACTCAAGTTTTATCAAGCAAATGAAAAACAAAATGTAGATGGGAATTTTCCTTTTTACAGTAGAGTTTCTCCCTCATTTATTGAAGATCAGATAAAAGGGGTAGAAAAACAAATTGAAGAACTTGAAAAAAACGATTCTCCAAAGGAATTCATTGATGTAAAATTTCAAGAGTTAGACGCTTGGATGAAAAAGAAAGCGGCTTTGGCACTTTACGGCGGCTCCTCTTTACCAGAAATAGATTTTCAAGCCAATATCCGTATTGAAGTTGCTGCAACCACTCAATATGAAATCTTTGCTAAAATTCATTCTGAAATTGAAGAAGCTTTATACGAATTGAGAGATAAAGAATCTAAAAGAATTTTTAACACCTCTTTTGGCGTTTTAAAAAGAAAAAATAGTCTTGATGCTAGCGGATTAGAAGAAAAAGATAAATTAGAACTTTTAGAACTTCTTTATCCAGCTAGAATAATTGAAGTAACTCCAAAACGTTAATATAATGGCAAAATTTAAGAAAAGTAAAAGTGGAGAAATGCCTGGAGTAAACACCTCCTCTTTACCTGATATTGTATTTATGTTGCTTTTTTTCTTCATGGTTGCGACCACAACTAAAGAAACTGACCCTACTGTAATTGTCGATTCACCTATTGGTGTAAAAGCAACCGACTTAACTCCATACAAACAACGTTCTGAAATTGATTTCGCTTATTTAGGTAAACCAAGAAATACAAAAAGATTAAAAGATTTTAAGATGGGATTTGCATTATCCCTTGATAATGTTGTAGATGCCAACGCAGATCAGTTATACTCTACGGAATCAGTTTCCAAATGGAAACAAGCTAAATTTGACAGCAAACCTTCCAAAATGAGGGCTCCAATTGAATCGGTTATTACTTGTGTAAAAGCAGACAAATCAGCTCCAACAGGTTTGATTTTTGATATTAGAAAACAACTTCAAAATGTAAATGCACTTACAATTGCTTATGCAGTTAGAGAAGTGAATAAATAATAAATTCTTTAATAAAAAAAAGGGCTGTTAAAATTAACAGCCCTTTTTTTATTTACATTTTGTAATTTAAATAATACCCTTTCTAATTAGTTTTCATTTTTAAAAATTTAAACTTGCACCAAAGGTAAAAGGATAAACAACTGAGGTTTTAGAAGTCTCAAACAATGGCAATAAAGCGTAATTAGCAAATAAGCCCCAGTCTCCATAACCCATTCTAAAAGTAGCGTCAAGCTTGAATGGATTTAAAGCATAATCTCCTTTAACTTTGATTTTATCAGAATCAATTTTCTGAATTAACGCAGATCCTACTCTGACACCACCAATTGCACCTACTGCAAAATAAAATGCCTTATCTTCATCAGAATTAGTGTTAAATTCAAACAATAATGGGACTTGTAAATAGGTCGCTCTTAATTTATTCTTTTTGTAATTATTTATAGTATCGCTCACTACCCACAACGAATCGCTATTTTCTAACAAAATTTTATTGTTTCTAATGCCTATTTGAGTAAAATTTACTCCTAAACCTGTTGTAATACCAAACACATGTTTGTACACTTGGAATCTGTGATCAAAAAAATTGAGGTTCCAATAGAAAGACTTAGCTGGATCATTTTCCCATTGTGGATCTAAAGGAAAAGAACTACCACCACTTCCATTTAAAAGTATCGTGGGACCAAAATCTATACCATCCCATCGTCCATCGTGTTTATCCGACCAATCACCTGAAGCGTCAATGGTGTCTTTGTCAACAATGATAATTTCTCTTTTGCTTAACTTGATTCTTGTAGTATCTGAATCTTTCTTTTCTTCTTGTGCTAATGTCGTAAGTGAAATCATCGACATCAAACAATACATTATTTTTTTCATATCAGTCTATTTTTTCTATAAGACTTTTGAAACGAAATAAAGTTACAGAGAAAATAATAAAAGTTTCAATTAGTGAATTAGATACATGAAAAAATTGTATATTTATCAAAAATTTTTACTTTAATTGAAGTATGAAAGAGAAGTATAAAGTTGCAAGTCTATTTTCTGGCTGTGGTGGACTTGACCTTGGTTTTATACAATCAGGTTTTGAAATTATTTGGGCTAATGATTTTTTTAAAGAAGCTGTACAAACATATAAAAATAATATTGGAGAACATATTGTATATGGAGATATTACAAAAATTTCAAGCTCTGAAATACCAAATAATTTTGATATACTTTTAGGCGGATTTCCTTGCCAAGGTTTTTCTGTTGCCAATACAAAAAGAAGTATGGATGATGAAAGAAACTTTTTGTATAAAGAATTACTACGATTAATAAAAGATAAACAGCCAAAATTTTTTATTGGAGAAAATGTAAAAGGTTTGTTATCTATGCAAAAAGGGAAAGTCATAGAAATGATTATTAACGATTTTAAATCACTGGGATATAATGTTGAATATCGCTTATTAAAAGCATCGGATTATGGGGTGCCACAAAACAGAGAAAGAATCGTGATTATTGGAAATAGACTAGGAATTAGAAATCCATTTCCGAAAATAACCCATGGATTAGTTAATAATTTATTTGATGATAACTTGAAACCATATATTACCGTTAAGGGAGTTGTTGGATATTTATCAAAAGTTAGAACGAGAGATATATCTTTTGATTTAGATGGAAAAATAATTCACAATCACATTGCAAGAACGAATGTCGCTGATAAATTTTGGGGAAGAAAACATAATGTAAATCAGCATGAGATTTGTGATTATTTAAAATTTTGGCGAAATAAAAGTGGTTGGAGTACCAAGAAAATTGACAAACATTTTGGCTATCTACATACTGCTGGTCATTGGTTTAGAAAAGATAATAATTCTGGCAGCATTCCTAATCCAAGTGATTGGTGGGAGCTAAAAAGCATTCTTGGTTTTGATAATCTATATGATAAAGCAGTTACTGAACTAGAACTTAAAGAAATAAAGTTTGAACAGTCGTTGAGAATAAATAATTGGGAATTACCAAGTGATACTATAACTGCAACTGGACCAGAGATACATCCGAACAGGGAGCGAAGAATGTCAGTGAGAGAATGTGCAATCATTCAAACTTTTCCTGATGATTTTATTTTTTATGGAAGTATGGGGAATATGTATAACGAAAAATTAATTGCATAATTATGATTTATTTTAAATTTAAATACAAAGACTTGCTTAATCCTACTTTAATAGCAATAAAACAATTAGGAGGTTCTGCAAATTCTGATGAAATAGAAGAAAAAATTATAGAGAATTTAAAATTAAATGATAATCAAATTAATGATATTCATAATGGTTCAAGGACAAAATTGAATTATCAATTAGCTTGGGCGAAAAATAATTTGAAAAATGCAGAATTATTAGAAAATTCAAAAAGAGGAGTTTGGGCATTAACAGAAAAAGGTAAAAATATTGAAAGTGTTGATGAAACTGAACTTTTAAAATACGTATTTGAAAAAAATATTAAAAAAAAATATTCAATTGATGATAAAGAAAAAGAGTATGGGCAGAATATTAATTCTGAAAATTCTGAGTTTAGTGAAATTAAATGGGAAGATGAACTTTTAGAGATAATCAAAAATATTTCACCTGATGCTTTTGAAAGACTTTGTCAAAGACTTTTAAGAGAATTAGGTTTTATAGATGTAAAAGTTACTGGTAAAGTAGGAGATGGGGGAATCGATGGAAGTGGGATTATAAAAATTAATGGTACTTTATCTTTTCATGTTGTTTTTCAAGCTAAAAGATTTTCTAAAAGTGTTTCTTCTTCAGTTATAAGAGACTTTAGAGGTTCGATGGTTGGGAGAGCTGATAAAGGCTTAGTCATGACTACTGGAACATTTTCAAGAGATGCAATATTAGAGGCAAGAAGAGATGGTGCTCCAAATATTGATTTAGTTGATGGTGTTGAGTTTGTTCAAAAATTAAAATATTTAAATTTAGGTGTTGAAATTGAGCAAATTGAAAAGGTGAAAATTAATAAAGGATGGTTTGAGAAAATATAATGTTATGGCAATATTATTACCAATTGAAATCATAGAAATTTCTAACTTTAATGAATTTTGTAAGATATTTAAAATTAATTCTGAGAAATTTGCAGGAGATGACGGAACAGATGAAGAATTAATTATCAAAGAATTAAATAAAATCTCAAATAAAAATTTTATTTTAAATTTTATTGATGATAGAAACACAGGATATTTCAGAATAGAAGTATTTGTATAAATATTTCTATTTTCTAAAATTTGCTGTAGATGAATTACTATTTGGTTTTAAGACTAAGTATAAAATCAAAGAAGATTGGTATCCTAAATGGAATCCAAACGAAGAAGGAAAAGGTATTTCAGATTTTGCCACTGGTGCAGAGAGGATAGTATATTCTTTACTTAACGGTAAAGGCATTGGACAGCCTAACTCTGCTCCAATAGGTGCTGATTTATTTTTTGAAGTTGAGGATGCTTTTATTCACATTGATTTAAAAACAGTACAAACAAGAAATATAGGAGACTATACAAATGATATATTTGTAGGGAATAATCAAAATAGTTATAATGGTAAACTTGATGTCAGTGGTATTGAGAAAACTTATGATGAAGCTTGTTTGTCTACATTTTACACCCTTCCCGATAAAACAAAAAAAAATATGTTTGACCTATTTTATTACTATTTTATATGAAGAAACAAATTTAGACATTCTTACTATATCTATAATATCAATGCCTAATGGCGAATTATTCCCTTATTATGGTAAAAGAGTACTTAAAGCAGGGAAAGTATTATATCCCGATGGAAATCCAAAAAGAGAAACTCACGCAAAATCAGTTAGATTCAAATGGAAAGAGGTTTCTGAATTTGAACTTTTAGAACAAAACAAAAAAAGGGTTAAAATAGCTTATTTCAATAATGAAATGTCAAATGATTTAAAAGAAAAATTAAGTTATTTTGACGAATTAAATAAAAGTCAACTCTAATTTCTTTATAAAAATTCTCACTTAAACCTTTCGTTTTCTTTTTGTTTTAAATATTCTAAGTGCTTTTGCATTCTTTTCAACATATATTTTCTTAAAAGGTACATTAACAAGGCCAAAACGGGGATAATATAGTAATACACCCATCTATCAAAACCATCTTGAAAACCCATGTAAGTTATGGCTAATGCTGAAACAAAAGACATAGACAACCAAAAATACAGCATCACTTTATTATACAATTCCATTTTTTTAATCTTTAATTTTTATTTTTCCCTCAGGTTTGATAAACTCATACGTGGAGAAATCTTGTCTAGTTCTTAATCCTTTACCAAAAAATAAGGCCTCGTCAGTTCGAACCACTACTTGTTTGTCTGTAAAGATAATACTATCTTTTTGATTCCAATGTAACTCTTCACTTTCAAGTTGTTGTTTTTTCTCAAGATTTCTTAATATTACTGAGTCCCGAACGGTAATAAGACCTTTTTTTTCTAAGACTTCACCATATAAAGAGGTCAAAATGCTTATTACTTCACCCTCTTCATTGAAGAATTTCACTTCAACACTGTCTTTTAATTTTACTATTTGTTCAGGTTTACTGAATGTTTCTGCAATTTTCGCAAATATTTCAACCTTTGCATATCCACTATCTGTGTAAACGATGTGTAAGTTTTTACTTCTCTCATTAGGATCGTTAGGTGAAAAATTTATCTTTTTTAACTCTTGTAAATCATTTGAACAAGAAAGAAGTAAAAAAGTAAAAAAAATCGAAAGTAATAAATAATTTTTCAATCTTATTTAATAATCACATTCACACCCCAACAAGATAAATTGATGGATTGACCTTTAGATTTCCCTTCATTAAAAATCTCTTCTGCAGTTGGGAAATTCGACCTAGCTCTTGAAGCTAAATTTCCGTCTCCAGCTCGTTCAGCTAAATCAGCTGCGTAATAATAATTACATTTTCTTTCAAAAGTACTTGTACCACAAGAATTAGCTAATTTCATTACACAAGCAGCGGCAATTTTTAAAGCATCGGATCTTTTTGAACCAGAAATGTTTAAAGCAGCGTTATAGGATATTTTATACTGATCTAAATTATCGTATTGAATTAACAAAATCTCATAATCTAAGTCCTCTTTTTGTGCATTATCCGTGCTCATTGCTTTTGCATCTTTAAAAGCTGTTATTGCATCATTATATCTTTTTTTCGACTTCATCAATTTTGCTTTAGCAATTACTGCACCTATTGACGGATCAATTTTGATTAAAGTGTCGATTAAAATTTCATATTCTTTAGCATCTGTGCAATTTTTACTTTCTAACAATTGAATGAAATTATTTACCATTATTTTTTTTGCATTCAAATCACTAGGTAGTGTTTTTAAAAATCCACTTAATTCAGGTAAAATATCGTTGCATGTATTTACAACATTATTAAAATATTGAGTCATACTCTCCTTTACATCAGCAGGAAAATTCAAATCAGCTGATTTTTTAGATAAAGAAAAATACTCAGCAATCAATCTTTTTTTATAAATGGATTTATCCGTAGAATTTGCATATAATAAATATAAGTTTTGATAATAATATTTTACATAATTACCATTTACTTTATCACCAGAAAATTCTATACCCTCACTTAAAAGTTTATCTATTTTAACATTATTCGGTTTAGCTGCTTGTAATTCATATAAACCTCTTGTTATTGAAGAACTTTTATCTAAAAATCCTAAACTTTCTGATTTATCATAAAAAAATAATAAAGAATCAATATAAGCAGATTTTTTTTTCGCATCGGTTTCAGAATTGATAGTATATTGTAAAGACCCTAACAATCTATCATAATTTGCTTTGTCGTAACCATTACATAACTTTTCACCTAATATATAATAAGTGGTGGCTTCATTATAACTTTTAACTTTTAAAGCTTCACCAGCTAAAAATCTTGCTCGTTTACATTCTCTTTCTTGTTCGGTTTCTTCTTGAGAAAAAAGAAAAACATTGTTTACTAAACTTAATGCGATGAAATAAAAACTTAACCTTTTCATTTTTATATATTTAATCTATTTTATATTTTTTAAACCATTTGTCGTAAAATCCTGGTGCTATCTGTACTCCAAAATTTATACCAAAATTTTTCTCATTCCAAAGTCCTTTCGTTTTGGTTTCGATATTTTGATAGGAAAAGCCAATATTGATGGAAGACAGAGTTTTTTGATTGGTAATAGGAAAATAGAAACCCCAAGCCAAAGTATTTTTATTGTATTTATTTAAATTAACTACCAGTGGAACTTTAGCAAATTCCCAAGACATTCTATAACGCATTTTACTTAGATAATTGATGTTTTTTGTTCTGTCTTGAGAATGAAAATGAGGTGCAAATTCTATACCCAAACCAAATGCAAAAACATCTTGATAGGTTTCACTGTTTGTGGTCGTGAAATTATTTTGATATTCAGACCATTTTTGCATCGAAATTTTAGTAAATACTTGTAATTGTGGGATTCTTTTTTGATTTAAAGTTTTCTCAGATTTTGGTCTATGAACGTAACTCATACCGAAATCAAAAATTGTTGGAAAAAGTATAGTTGCTCTTTCTTTTTCTTCTTCAATTAAAGCATAAGAACTTTCGTCATCAACATAAACAGCTGTATTTAATTTTCTTTCTTGAAAACTCGTTAAGTTTTGCGCTGGTGCATAAATAATCCCTATTTGTAACTGTCTATGATGCTCTAATTTCAAAGCGTATTGTAGTCCAACTTCATATCTTATTGCTTTTAGTTGTATTTCTCTATCTTCAACAACAGCATATTTTTGAGAGACAAGTTGAGCTGAACGTCGATCTTTCGTTTTTCCAAATAAATAAGACCCTTGTAAACCTATCGACAATTGATGTTTTTCCTTTTTTAGCACTTTCATTGAAAACCCGAGAAAAGCATCATTGATATTTCCAGTGCCGTTGTATTGATTAATTAAAGTGTCATCAGTAAAAGGCGTTTTATCCACAATAGAATATCCTTTTGAAGTAAAAGGTTTTAATCCAAATCCAACACCTAATCTCTTTGAAAATGGAATTCCTAAAGCAAAATGGTGAATGGAAGTGTTTCTTTTGGTATGGTGTCCACCTCCTTCCCAAAAAGAGAAAAAGGTGGTTGTAGTTGCAAAAGAAAAAATGGGTTGACCTTTCCCTAATAAGGAATAAGACGCTGGCTGATAAAAATTGAGTTGATTTGAATCAGAATAAGAAGAATAAGTATTTCCAAGAGAAGTAAAAACGGCATGGTTTGACTGTTGAAACTCACCTAATCCAGCTTTAGAAAAAGGAGAATGATTCGTCAATTGGGCTATAAAACTAAATGGAATTATTAAAAATAAAAAACGTAAAAGTTTAATGTACATTCGCTTGTAAAATTAGATTTAATCCGTAAAGGGTTAAATTTTCGAGTGCAAAGATGGTTTTTTTTGAAGATATATCAAAATAAATTTGATCTCCACCTGTCACAAAAATTGTTAAGTCGGGAAATTGTTGCTCATAATAAGCTATAAAATACTGTATTTCACCCATTATACCATTGATAACTCCTGAATGCATACAATCTTTTGTATTGTTTCCAATTAGTCCAATTTTCTCTTTAAGAGACAATTCTGGTAATTTTCCAGTAAAATAATGCATGGATTTATAACGAAGATCAATTCCAGGAGAAATGGACCCACCAATATACTGTCCGTTTTTTAAAACCATATCAAATTTGATACACGTTCCAATGTCAATAACCAAAACATTATTATTTTTAGATTGATTTGCTGCATAAACGGCATTAGCTAAACGATCGTTTCCTAATGATTCTTTACTTTGATAGTTAATGTCTAAAGGTATAGTGCATTCATTTACAGAAATTAGGTTTGGTATAGCTTTTATAATTTGTTGACTTTCCTCTTCATTTAACACAGAACTAAGAATAGCTTTTTGATAGGTACAATGAGTAGTATAGTTAAAAAGATCTGGTAAATTTTCAAATCTTTTTTGTTCAATAAGTATCAAATTTTTGAATAAAGCAGTTTTTATTGCTGTGTTTCCAGCATCTATTACTAAAAATAATGTGTCATTTTTTGTCAAACTTTATTGAATAAATTTTGTACAAAATTACGTTTCTATTGTTAAAAACTATTAATTATTTGTTGAAAAGTCGATTATTTAAATAATATAATTAACTTTGATGAAATTTTAAACCAGATTGCATGAAGTATTATGTATTTTCCATAATCATTTTTTGCTACTTTAATTCTTTTTCACAGTTTATTGTAGATACGGTCGAGACAGATCAAGGTAAAATTGTTTTGTATTCGGATCGTTCTTGGGAATTGCTGTCAGACATTGGATTTGATGGCATCATGAACGAGGAAATTTATGAAAAATTTAGTAGTGATACCAATTACAATTTTGTTCAAACTTGGGACAATGAAACATGCTTTACTTCCGAAAGAAACAATGACATGTCCAAATTAAAAGATACACTTTGGCTTTGTGTTGGAGACAGCATACATTCCAAATTTGTAATGCCTTTTAATGGATTTGTTACTTCTCATTATGGTTTTAGAAAAGGACGTTACCACAATGGCATTGACATCGATTTAAATACTGGTGACACCATTCGTTCTTGTTGGTCAGGAAAAGTTCGTTATGCAAAATACAACGAAGGAGGTTTTGGTAACTTAGTGATTATAAGACATTACAACGGTTTAGAAACTTTTTATGCACATTTAAGCAAATTTTTAGTAGCATCCAATAGTGAAGTGAAAGCAGGTGATCCTATTGCCCTTGGCGGCAATACAGGACGTTCAAGAGGTTCACATTTACATTTTGAAATGAGATTTTATGATGCACCGATGAATCCAGAAGAAATTATTGATGTTTACAATAAAAACCTTAAAGACCAAAACCTATTTGTTCATAAAGGTTTATTTAGACCAGGTGCAAAACCAACAGATTTCTACGATGGACATAGTGAACACAGTGCTTCAATAGCCTCTGTTTCCTCTCCCAAAAATAGAAAATACTACAAAGTAAGAAGTGGTGATACACTTTCTCAAATTGCTGTTAGAAATAATACTACAATTACAAAACTTTGTCAAATAAATGGTATTAGAAGAAATACTACTCTTCAAATAGGTAAACAACTTAGAGTAAGATAATTTTCCTTAATATTTATTTTTGATAGAAGAATTCTATTTTAATTTAAATTTTACTTTTCGACAAATATCCTCATTTTCCTGCTGAATTTATAAAATTTTCAAACATTTATCGAAAAATAGTTGGATAATTCAAAAATTTGATGTAAATTGTCCTGTGTTTTGTAATTATCGAGTAATTTTATCCATTGATGGTTGTGGTTTTAAAGGAGTAATTCCATTAAAGATTTTAGATTATTTATACAAAGAAATAAGTATTTGTGTTCCAACCGCAGATCCTGTAAGTACAGTTGATTTATTTACCTCAAGTAGTATTAGCACAATATTTACAGGTGCTTTAATGTTGACAGATAAACAGAACAACAGACTTTACACACCAAAATTATTACTTGATTTTTATCGAAAAAAAGGAAAAACTATATTTTCCAAAAATGAAAAGTTTGATAGTGAAAACGATGTACATCCCTACCATTTTGTATTAGAACATTTTTTTGGGAACATTAAACTGAAAGACATTAAAAAACATTTTTTATTTTTTTCTTACAATATTAACAACGATTCTATATATTCATTTTCTAAACAAAACTACCGTTTGTATGAGTTAAGTTTAGCCAAAATGATGCAAGCATGTACAGTAAATGATTTAATTTATCCTCCTGTTTCTATTTCAGGACATGAGCATTGCGATGTATCTTCTTTTTTAGTCAATCCTTCCTGTTTGGGTTATAATTATCTAAAAGTATTGTATCCAAACGATTTTATTATTCTTCTGAGTATCGGATTTAAAAATAATTTAAATGGGAATAAAAACCACTTTTTTCAACAAAAAGAAGAAGTGCATAATGAAATGTGTTCTATTGAAAAAAATGATCATCTTTTGAAATATTTTAGATTTCAACCTGACATTTCCAATCTCGATATAAATCCAGAAACGTTTCAAGAAAATGAAAAAAAAATAGATGATTTTGTAGCTGAATATATGAAATCTAGTCAAAATCAAATAGAACAAATGTTGGATTTGGTTTCTTTAAAACATGCATAATGAATGAGTTTTTTTTATATTTTTAAAAAATGAAAAGTAAAATTTTTTATTTTAAAAAAATATTCGTATATTTACAACGTTAATTAAAGTATGAAAAAATTAATTTACCTCGCATTATTTCTTTTTGCCATTGTTTCATGTAAAAAAGAAAACAAAGAAGTTGATTTGCACCTTGACTATTTTCCACTTGACGAAGGTCGATTTTGGGAATACGATGTGACTCATTATAGGTATTCAATAACTGATCAAAATCTTGACACAATAAATTATACTTTAAAAGTTAAGGTAGGCGACACTGTTATTGACAACCAAGGTAGAGTAGCACATAAGATTTACAGGTACATCTATGACACATTAAACAATGAATATGATTTAAAAGATGTTTGGACTGCAATTATTAATGATTACAAAGCAGAAATGGTTGAAGAGAATCAACGTATGATTAAGTTAGTTTTTGCTCCAACAGAAGAAAAAGAATGGGATATTAATGCATACAATATATGGGATCCAATGAATGCAATGTATGAAAATATTCATGATTCTTATACAATAAATGGATTTACATTTGAGAAAACGGTTAAAGTATTACATGAATATCAAGAAGCAAACATGATTAATTACATAAATAAATACGAAATTTATGCAAAAGGAGTAGGGATGGTTGAAAAAACATACATCGACATCGAGTTTGATAATTTTGACGTCGAAAAACCTACTGGTGGCGAAAAACTTTTTTATAAGTTAACAAATTATGGAGTAGAATAATTTTTTGGCTTTTATAACTAAATGTTTTATAGTCAATTATAAATCAACCTACATTTTTTCTGGTACATTAATAGACAAAAGTTTCATGCCAGTTTGAATAACTTTACCAACATTTTTACTCATTGTCAGTAATAAATTTCTTTTAACTACATTTTCCTCAATTAATATAGGTACGTTTTGATAGAGGTTGTTAAAATCTTTTGCCAATTCATAAACATATTGACAAATCAGTGAAGGCGAATAGCTTTTAGCCGCTTCTTCAACGATAGAAGGGAAAAGTTGTAGTTTTTTGATGATATCTATTTCAATCTCAGCATCGACAATTGCAATAAATTGACTTTCTTGATATTTAGCTTTTTTCAATAAAGATTGAATTCGTGCAAAAGTATATTGTATAAAAGGGCCTGTATTTCCATTTAATTCCACCGATTCTTCAGGATTAAACATCATTCTTTTTCGTGGATCGACTTTTAATAAATAATAAGCCAAAGCACCTGTACTAACGGTATGATATAATGAGTTTTTTTGTTCGTCATTCATTCCTTCTAAATGACCTCGTTCTTCAGCAAGAATTTTTACATTTTGAAACAAATCTTCAATCAAATCATCAGCATCAACTACTGTACCTTCTCTAGATTTCATCTTTCCTGAAGGTAAATCCACCATGCCATAAGATAAATGAACACAATCTTTTGCCCATTCAAAACCTAATTTTTTTAAGATATGAAATAAAACTTTAAAATGATAATCCTGCTCGTTACCAACGGTATAAACCATTCCTGCTAATTTTGGAAAATCTAAAAATCTTTGGTAAGCCGTACCAATATCTTGAGTCATGTAAACGGCTGTTCCATCTGAACGCAACAATAATTTTTCATCTAAACCCTCATTTTCAAGGTTGACCCAAATGGAACTGTCTTCTTTTTGATAAAAAACCCCTTTTTTTAACCCATAATCTATCGCCTCTTTTCCAATTAAATAAGTATCAGATTCATAATAATTTTTATCGAACTGAACCTGAAGTTTTTTGTATGTCTCTTCAAAACCTTTATACACCCATCCATTCATTGTTGACCATAACAAATAAACTTCAGGATCACGAGCTTCCCATTTGATGAGCATTTCTTTTGCCTCAACTAAAATTGGAGCATTGTTTTTTGCAAGTTCCTTAATTTTTTTTTCGATTTCAATTTGAATTTTTTCTTCTTTACCAATTTTAGAGGAAAATAATTTTTCATATTCAGAAATTACTGAAGGATGGGTTTCGTCAAAATTATTATTCAGCCATTTATTATAAATATCATTGGTTTGGATGTTCCATTGTTTGTCAAACTCAACATAATATTTTCCCACTAATTTATCACCCTTCATACCTGTATTGCTTGGTGTTTCTTTTTCACCATTTGAATTGATAGGAGAAAATTTTATCCAAGCCAACATACTTTTACAAATGTGGATTCCTCTGTCGTTAATAATTTGAGTTTTAAGCACTTCATGACCATTTGCTTTCAAAATTTCAGCTACAGAATTACCTAAAAATATATTTCTTAAATGTCCTAAATGAAGTGGTTTATTGGTGTTTGGAGAAGCAAATTCTACCATTATAAGAGATTTTTTCTCGGTTGAAAAACCAAAAGAAGGAGTTGAATCGATTTTTATTAATTCATTATACCAATACTGTTTTGAAAATGAAAGATTTAAAAATCCTTGAACCACATTAAAATGTGTTATCTCAATAATAGAATTCAATAAAAAAGTTCCTAACTCCTGAGCTAATTCAATGGGATTTTTTTTTGCAAATTTTGCTAAGGGAAATACTAATAAAGTGAGGTCACCTTGAAATTCTTTTTTGGTTTGTTGAAGGACAATGTTTTTTTCATCTATATTATTGCCAAAAAGTTGATTTGCATTTTGAGCAATTATTTGTTTTATTTTTAAAATCATTCTCTTTTTTCAATGGTATGTACAAAAGACTCAAGTAATTGATAACTAATTTCTGCCATTTTGTTTGTTTTTTCGTCTAAACAAGGATTAATTTCAACCATTTCAAGACAAATAACTTTAGGATTTTTTAAAAGAATATTTATTAAATTTTCCACATCATCGGGCAAAAGTCCTTTATCAACTGGAGTACCAGTACCGTGGGAGGTATAATTTGGATCCATCGAATCGACATCAAATGAAATATATATTATATCACAAGGACTTAACTTTTTTTCAATCAAACGTGCGATTTTTAATTCTCCTTTAAGATTTACATCATTTACTGAGAATTTTGTTATTCCCAATTTTTTTATAAGTTTATCCTCTTGTTTTTCAGTATCACGAACTCCAACAAAAACTAAGTCTTCAGGTTTAATTTTAGGTGAATTAATCCCGAAATTTTTTAAATTGTCCCATAAATCAATTGTTTTTTGTGGGACTTTGTTTTTTTTGCAAGCTAAATTGTCTTCAGAAAGTGCGATAGCTAAAGGCATACCGTGCATATTCCCCGAAGGGGTTGTATAGGGTGAATGAATATCGGCATGAGCATCAATCCAAACAACGCCGATACGTTTTTCAGGATTTTTATTTTTAATAGCAGAAATTGTCGCTGCAGCTGAACCGTGGTCGCCAGCGAGAATTATCACAAAACGAGACGGGTCAACAAAATTTATCTTTTTTTCAATATTTTCAAAGACTTTTAATAATCCTTTAATTCTTTTAGCGTATTTATGTTCATTTGGTTTATCCAAAAGATGGTTATAATCTTTCGCTTTAAGAACTGGATATTTTGAAAAAACAGAATCGGGTTGATTTCGTCCTACACTTAACAAAGCTTCAGGTCCTAAAGAAGCTCCTCTAGTTCCCGCAGTAATTTCAGACTTATTAATTAAAAAAGTAATCTTATCTGACATAAGTCAATTGTTAAAAAAAGAAATAGAAATTATTGAATAGTTAGTTTTTTTTCTAAATCTTCTAAATACACTTTAAATTGTTTATCTGTTTCTGACAAATTTAGTACAGTTCTACACGCATGAAGTACCGTTGCATGATCTTTCCCTCCACAATGTTGACCAATACTCGCCAAAGAAGATTTAGTCATTTTTTTAGAAAAATACATTGAGATTTGTCTTGCTTGTACAACTTCTCTTTTTCGGGTTTTAGATTTCAGCATTTCAAGTGGTAAATCGAAATAATCACAAACAACTTTTTGAATATAATCAATGGAAACTTCGCGAGCAGTATTTTTAACAAATTTATCAATCATTTGTTTAGCTAATTCTAAGGTGATTGATTTTTTATTTAGAGACGCTTGTGCAAGTAGAGAATTCCATGCACCTTCCATTTCTCTGATATTGGTATTTATACTAAAAGCTAAATATTCCACTACGTCACGAGGCAATTCAATACCTTCATATTGCATTTTTTTCTCTAAAATAGCGATTCTAGTTTCTAAATCGGGTAAAGTTAAATCAGCTGACAAGCCCCATTTGAATCGAGAAAGCAAACGCTGTTCCATTCCTTGAAGTTCAACTGGTGGTTTATCTGAAGTTAAAATAATTTGTTTCCCGTTTTGATGTAAATGATTAAATATATGAAAAAATACATCTTGAGTCTTCACTTTACCAGAGAAAAATTGAACATCATCTAAGATTAACACATCAACCATTTGGTAAAAATGTATAAAATCATTAGTAGAATTGTTTTTTAAAGCATCGATAAACTGGTGAGCAAATTTTTCTGAGGCGACATACAGCACCGTTTTATTTGGATGTTGATTTTTTATTCCAATTCCAATTGCATGTGCTAAATGCGACTTCCCTAACCCTACTCCACCATAAATTAAAAGTGGATTAAAAGCTGTTCCACCTGGTTTTTTTGAAACAGCATAACCAGCAGATCTTGCCAAACGGTTACAATCCCCTTCTACAAAGTTTTCAAGTGTGTATGCAGGATTTAAATTTGATTCAATATTAATTTTTTTAAGCCCAGGGATTACAAATGGGTTTTTAATCTGATTTTCATTGTAACTATTAGGTACAGAAATTGGGGCGTTCTTTAAGTCCGGCTTGTTGCTCGTTGGCAATTTAACCGTATAAGGATTCGCATCTTTTTGATTATTGTCCATTACTATACTATATTCTAATTGACCCTCAGGTCCAATTTCTTTTTTAATTACTTTTTTTAATAAATTGATGTAATGCTCTTCTAACCATTCATAGTAAAAATGTGAAGGTACTTGTATTGTTAAAGTATCTTTTTCCAATCTTACAGGCACAATTGGTTCAAACCAAGTTTTAAAAGCATGTGCCGGAATATTGTCCTTAATTACCTTAATACAAGCATCCCATACAGATTTACAAGTTATAGTCATTCTCTTTCGTTTATAAAGTTACAAATAATTTTAATTATTAACAATTTTTTTTGTGTTATTAACACTTTTAGTCTGTAGTAAGCTGTTTTTAATCTAAAATTATCAGAGCACAAATATTGTAATAAAAAAGTGAAAAAAAAAATATTTTACCTATTGATTTTCTAATATTTTTTACATGATAAAAAAAAAATAGTTGAATAATTGCATTAATGACTGAATTTACACGATTTAGCAGTAAATACTGATAAAAACTATTCTTGCATAAGGAAATTTTGTGTAAAAAGTAATTAAAAAATGTACTTGTTTTGAACTTTTCATTAAATATCTTTCTAAAGATTTTTTATTTGTAAATTTGAATGAATTTTTTGCTTTTTTTTGTTTAAAATTATTCATTAATATTAAAAAAATATTTACATGAAAAAAATTGTCCTTTTTTTATTTTTAGTTGGTTTCAATAATCTAATTATCTGTCAAAAAAATAAATGGAGTATCCATAATTTGAATGACCTTGAACAAATTGACAAATATTATCTAAAAAATATAAACTCAAAAAAAATATTAAAAAGTAAATATCCTATTCAATCTTTTAATCATAAAGAGTATTTGTCAATTTTAGGTAAAAAAAATGGCTATTTTGAGATACAAACTCTTAAAAATCAAGGCATACTCATTGGCACTTCCATCGGATCAATTTTTACTTGCAAAGTCCCTTTAGATAAAATAAACTTTATAACAAATTATAATGGAATAGATTATATTGAAATAGCACAAAAAGCAAAAGCTCATTTAGATCAAGCGTTGAAAGACATCAAAGCTGATAGTGTTCATCAAGGAATTAATTTACCTCAATCGTATTCTGGAAAAGACGTTTATATCGGAATTACGGATTGGGGTTTTGACTATACTCACCCTCAATTTTATGATACTTTACTTCAACAAAATCGAATTGTTGCTGCTTGGGATCAATATAAAACAAGTGGTCCTCCCCCATCAGGATTTTCTTATGGGACTGAATACCAGACAATATCAGACCTACTCAACGCTCAATCCGATACAGCAAATATTTACAGTTACTCTTATCATGGGTCTCATGTTGCTGGAATTTGTGGTGGCTCAGGAGCTGGCACTCCTTATCGAGGTGTAGCTTACGAAGCTAAGTATTTATTTGCAACTTTTTTAATTGACGCTGCATCCGTTATTGATGCTTATGAGTGGATGTATCAAAAAGCACAACAAGATAATAAACGTTTAGTAATAAATCAAAGTTGGGGCTTACATCATATTGGAAATTTAGATGGCACATCAATCTTAAGTCAAGCTATTGATTATTACTCACAATTAGGTGTAGTTTTTGTCTCTTCTGGTGGAAACAATGGAGATGTTTCATTTCATATTAAAAAAACTTTTGAACAAGACACCATAACTACTAGAGTAAATTTTTATGATTATAATTTTCCGACAATGTGGGGACAATCAATCTCTTTATGGGGTGAGGAAAATAAATCTTTTCAAATCTCGATGAACGTTTTAAATCAAAGCAATAATGTGATTTATCAAACAGCATTTTACAACTCCTCATTACCTGATTTCACTTTAGATTCATTAATAGTAATTAATTCTGATTCTATTTTGTTTAATATTTCTTCAGAATCCAGTAATCCATTAAACAACAGACCACACATGAGATGGAGAATTAAAAACCCCTACCCTACTTATAAAATTATTTTAAAAATGACTGCAATTGATGGCACATTACATGCATGGAATGTGGTTGAACTCACAAATGATGTAGGAAACTGGGGAATGTCATTTTCAAAAGTTTACAGTTATTATACTGGAGGTGATCATTATTACGGAATCAGTGAACCTGCTTGTACAAAAAGCACCATTGCTGTTGCTTCTTATCAAACCTTTGGTGCATCAGCATCGTTTTCTAGTTTTGGTCCAACCTTAGATGAAAGAATGAAACCAGATATTGCAGCTCCGGGAGTAAATATTGCGTCTTCAATTTCTTCGTTCACAGATGGTAATTATACTCAACTAACAAGTGTAAATTTTAACGGAAGAGATTATCCTTATGCACGTTTATCTGGAACATCCATGTCTGGTCCGATAGTTACTGGAGTAGTAGCACTTTTGCTTGAGGCTAACCCCTACTTATCGCCTTCTCAAATAAAAATGATATTACAAGAAAGTGCTAGAGAAGACAATTTTACAGGAGATATTCCAATTGAATACAGTACAAAATGGGGTGCTGGTAAAATTAATGCCTATCATGCTGTTCAATTGGCATTACAAACAATAGGAAATGTGGGCTTAGAATTAAAAACAATAAATGAAAAAGAGTTTTTAATATTTCCAAATCCTGTTACAGATTATCTATTTTTCAAAGATTCTAAACTAAATCAACCTGCTCAAATCATTGATTCAAATGGAAAAATAATTTTGTCTGATATTCAAGATGGTAAAATTGAGGTGAAGATGTTAAAGTCTGGATTATATACTTTAAGATTTCAAAACAAAAATAAAATCGTTCATTTAAAGTTTGTAAAATAAAATTATTTGAATACAAGATTATTCGCAATCTTTAAATTTTTGACCAGTTACTGAAAATATATTAATTTTATTTTTATACCAATAAGTATTGACTTCAATACTGTCATTATTATCTTTAAAAACCCAATTTATAGTAGCTTTTGGACTAGCATAATGTTTGCTTTTTTCAAAGTTGATTTTTCCAGAATTCTTCATTTTGTCTAAAATTCTTCCCACATCATTCAGATAAATATTTTTTTCTTTACAAGTTTTGAATGCTGAGGAATCAGCAAATAATAGATGTTTTTCATTAGGAAAATGAAGTGCTTTTCCAAAACCACTTTCAGTTAAACGAGTATCTTTAATACTTTTTGAGGGAAATTGTACTTCTGCGATATAGGAATCTTTTGGTAATAAAAAATACAATTTTTGTTTTTCGATGCTTAAAACATAAATTTTCAAAAATCCTTCTTTTTTACTTTCATTAAAATGAACTGTTCCTTTTTCTAAAAATGAAACGATTTGTTTTTTGGAAATATTTTTTTCATTAAAAATTTTTTCTTCTTTCTCTGAAATAACTAAAGTTTTATCTAAAATAGTGTTTTTTACTCTATTGGAAGGCAACCAACTACATCCTCTATTTTGAAAAAAGATAAATACAAAAACAAGTCCGATAGCGAAACCAATTCCATAATATTTAAGTCTTGTTATTAATTTTTCCATCTAAAATTTTAAAAAAAAAGCCACAAATTCCATAAAAGGACTCGTGGCTTCTAAATTAATTAAATAAATATTACATCAAAGCGTCTAACTTAGTTGTTAACTGAGTTTTAGGCACAGCTCCAACTGATTTATCGACTACTTCACCATTTTTTATAAACAATACGGTTGGAATATTTCTTACGCCAAATTGACTTGAAACATTTGGATTTAAGTCCACATTAACTTTTCCGATTAATGCTTTTCCTTCGTATTCTTTAGCCATTTCCTCGATAACAGGGCCGATCATTCTACATGGTCCACACCATTCTGCCCAAAAATCTACTACTACCGGTTTGTCTGATTGAAGAACTAACTCATTAAAGTTTGAATCATTGATTTCTACTGCCATAATTGTATCATTTTAAAGTTAATATTATTGCTTTCTGAGCACAAATTTAATTTAAATTTATTTATCAAAATGTCTGCCATGTAAATTTTTATGTCAAAAAGTCCGTTTTTGAATCAAAATGTTGATTGGATTTTCAAAAAATCGAATGTAATTTTGCAATTGAATGATACGCTGTCATATCATATTGAATGGGAACAATACTGGCAAAATCATTTTTAATAGCAAATAAATCGGTGTCTTCTCCATCATCGTCATGCGAAAAATCACCTGTTAACCAGTAATATGGATTTCCGTGTTGGTCAATTCTTTTGTCAAATCTATCTTCCCATAGGGCGTTGGCCGCTCGACAAATTTTTATACCTTTATAATTATCAAGTGTGCTACTTGGGATGTTTACGTTTAAACAAATATCGTTTGGAAATTGATTCTGTAGAATTTTTTCTAAAACTTGCCATACAACATGTTTAGATAAAGTAAAATCTGCATTTGAATCAAAGCTACATAAAGAAAAGCCAACAGAAGGAATTTTTTCCATTGCTCCTTCAACTGCTGCCGACATGGTTCCTGAATACAACACATTTGTACTTGTATTTGCCCCATGATTAATTCCAGAAAGTATCAAATCGGGTTTGTTTTTTAACACTTCATAAATACCAATTTTAATACAATCTACTGGTGTTCCAGAGCAAGTATAAGCTGGAATTTTATCAAACAAATCGGAAGTTGATAATCGAAGTAAATTATTTATTGTTATTGCATGACCCATTCCAGACTGTGGTTTATCTGGTGCAACAACACATACATTGCCAAATTCTTTTGCTACTTCAATTAAAGAACGAATACCTTTAGCAAAAATCCCATCGTCGTTGGTGATTAAAATATTTCTTTTATTTTTCATCTTTTAAAATCTCTATAAAAGTAGTAAAAAGTTAAAGAGATAAATCATTATTTTGTAAAATTCGTTTTTTTTCAAATAAAAAAACCCGAAGTTTTCTTTCTTCGGGTCTTAGATTGGTTTACAGATATAAGTTTATTTATTTCTTATCTCTAATTTGTGGGTTTCTTTAGTGTTCTCGTTGTGTTTGATGTTTACTAAATACATTCCATTTGCAATTCCATTAAGCTGAATGCTTTGACTATTAGAGTTTTCAAATGAACGTGAATAAACCATTTTTCCAGAAAGATCTAAAATTTCAATTTCTAGTGAACCTAAAGGTTCATTTACTAAATCCACAACAAAACTTCCTGTACTTGGGTTTGGATAGATTTGAGCAACATTGTCTTCATAAACTATTTGTACATTTTCTTGTTTTGATTGATTAAAACTCAATTTAGCTCCAGAATTATTACTTCCTTCTATTGTATAAGGGACAATCTCAAAGTTTTCATTGATGATGTCTATGATGTTTTGTGCCATTTGTTTGCTTTCAATATCTATAGAAGATGTTGCTATATTGATTATGTTTTGAGATAAAGTACTATCTTGTTCAAAACCCTCTTTATAAGAAGAATATTGGTCTATAGCTTTTCTCCAATGAGCTAATTGAATGTAATCTTGTGAAACTCCTCTATTAAGTAACCAAGAACTTTGTTCGTTGATTTTGTTTGTATTATTTTCTTTTAAAGCTATCTCAAGTAATTTTTTTCTATGACTAATTTGTTGAGAATTTTCTAATTCCAATTTAAAAGTGTCTATTAAAAGAGTATCACTTTCTAGTTCAGAAAGGTATCTGTTTAAATAATTAGCATGTTCTGATTTTAAATAAGAAAGTTCTAATGAAATGTTTTCTCTAGGAGTTAAACCTACTTGAGCATCTGCTATCTGTTTTTTAATTCCATTTGGAATAGTCATGCCATTCACTCTCTGTTTTATACTGTTGGTTAAAGCAGAGTTGGCGATTAATACATCTTTAATATCATTATTGTTAGGATTTCTATCAAGATAAGCATTTAAAAGTCTTTCAGAAACATAAGGAGAATGTTTTAATATTTCTTCTTTGATGATACCTTTATCGTGATAAGTACGAATAAAATCCAATAGTGTTTCAGAATCTCCAGCTTCCCAATTAAGCATCAACTGTTGTATTTGACCACCCAAATTGTTTATAGTACTTTTACCACCCCCAGGACCAGGAATTACTAACAAAGTTGGACAGTGTAATGCTTCATTAAAAAATAAATTATTTCCCTGAGAGTATAACATCACTCCCATATTATCTTCTAATGTATAAGAGTCCGGTTTTTGATTTGGATTACTTAAATGAGTATAAAACATCTGATTTTGTGATTGAATGAGTTGAATGTCATGTTGTTGTTGCATTCCTTCAGAAACTAATGAAAATCTATTTCTTGCTGCTCTTTTTCCCATTTCAACATTAGTTCCTATATAAGGAGTGCCTTGAAAAAAGTCAACTTTACCATTTGCTACGACTAAATCATTTTTGTAAATATTACTTGTAAATTTATTACATTTCCATTGAAAACCAAATTTTGAAGGGTCATTAATATCTCCATTTGAAGCTCCATTATTTCCCTCAGCTTGTGAGCCAACAAATAAATTATCAAAAATATTTTTATAAATTTCATTATGTTCTTCACCTGATTCTCTAATCACCACACCAAAGGTTTTGGCCTCTGCATTACTTATAAGTGGAGCATCATGATACGTTAAATAGTTTTGTTCAACAGTATAACCTGTAGAGTTTTCTAAAACGATGCCATATTTTTGATCCAAACCATGCTCTCTTATATTGATTTGATTTCTTGTAATCCTTTCATTGTGGGCATAACGTGTATAAATTCCTATTTTACAATTTCTAATATCAGAAAAATCAACTTGAAAATTCATGTAATTGTAATTAAAAACACGAATACCATATTCTAAATTTCTGAAAATATTTTTTTTATTTAGTGGGCAATTTGGATCTGCATAATCAAAACAATCTGGAAGAACATAAAACCTCGAATTTAAGACGTTTATTCCAAAACCATTTTCATAATAATTTGGATACAACACTGTTGTAATATCATTTAAGAAATCACAATTTTTAATGCTTATACCATTAACATTATTCAAATTAATGTGAACTAGATATTTAGCTAACTGTGGTTTCTTAATGTTATTTGTCCAATTAAAGGTAGTTTTGAAAAAATTCGAAGAGTTAATATATTCATATGATTTTATACTTACTCCTGTATGATTGTTTAAAAAAGTAGAGTTAGTAGTTTTGATAATACCTCCATTTGTGGATGAAGCACCTATTAAAGCGTGTTCTACCATTGAGTTGTTTTTCATCTCAAAATATCCTTGAGCCGTAGTAAATGATAAGGAAGGATAGCCCTCTATTCTAACGCCCTGCCATAAATCATCATTACAAAAATCATCAACAGTAAAAGTAGAATGATCTAAAATTAGTTTGCCTCCAGAAGTTGATAGATAAGAATTACCACTTTCAATCACTACTCTTGCACCTGGAGCAAATTTAAAAGTCATGTCTTTAATGGTGATTGTCTTACCAGCAGGAATTCTTAATTCTTCTTGGATATATACTGTTTCTGATGTTGAAGTTGTAATGGGATTATTAATTTGATTAGTGGCGTTTGGCATCCAGGTAGCAGAATTGGTGGCAGTGTAGGTGATTTTATCAAACTCATGTTCTACTACTTGTGAATAATCAAATACATCCAATTGATCTTGCATTAAACGCACTTTATAATGATAATTTCCCAGTATTTCTTGTACAGGAAGATAATTGTTAAGTGTTATATAGTTATTGTCAAAATCTTGAGGGAAAGTAGGATTATTGGCATTTTGAATTCTTGAAATTCTATTATTGCTTGCAATTAAAATGCTCTCATTCATTCCACTTTCTATTTGGCTGTATTCATAATCATTTTCATTTACACCAGATATGTTTATAATTTGTGGACTAGGTAATTGTTGAGTTAAATCAAACATGTCCAAAGTATTTGTATAACCATTGTGTAAGGTTTTACAGGTATATAATTTATTGCCATTTGGCGAAAATTCAAAACCTTTAATCATAGTATTAACATCACCTGGATTTACAATTGGAAAACCAGCATAATTAAAACTGTTTACTATGAGTTGACCATTTTGGTTTATGTCTAAACAAAAAACACCTCTATTATTTATACTTCCTCTTACCATGCCAATTCGTATATTACCATTTGCTAGACGAACACTCTCCAATTCAAATTTATCATCATCAGAAGTAGCACCCCAATTCATTCCAAGTTCATTTTCTAAACGATAATTATTAACATAGGAAATAGTTCCATTTGCATCCACATTAAAAAACACTAAAATACCCAAGTTTTCAGCAATTACTAAAAAATTCCCATTATCTAATAAATTAGCAGTAAGTCTAGCGTGTTGTGCGTGATCTGCATTTGGGTCTTGTAAATAATTTTCTACTCCTGCTACATCACGTAAGGTAATAAAATTATACTCGTTTCCTAAGTTATCAACATGCATTGTTCTTAATTTAGAATTTGCCGTTGGCTCATCATTACTTGTATATTCAATGTCTAAAACCGAATAAGTGGCAACTACACCTTGCAAATCCCCCGGTCCTTGTGCCTCACTACCAAAAAAACTTGAAAAAATACAATAAGATGTTACACAAGTAATTTGATCGACAACAGGTAATACCATTACCTCACTACCGTAACCATTTACAGGGTCTATGATTAGTTCTAAATCACTAACCATTCTCATTTTATCCAAAAACTTACCATTTCTATCGAAAATATAATCATCTACAATAAAAAATAATATGTTCCCCTCATTATCTACTTGTATGTTTTGTGAATATTGTGCTTTCTGACCATCATAACCCGTTAGTGGATTATCATCCAATACGCCATAGGTGGGGAGGGGGATTGGTTCATCACCACTAATTGAATAATTTGGTGCTAAAACAATAGCTGGATTTTGACAAAAAAGTTTAAAGCTGCATAGCAGAATTAAACTTAACGATAAAAAGTTGTGTTTCATAATAAATTAAATTAATTTTGCACAAATTACATAAAAAAAAAAAAACACTATGCAAACTTTTTTACAAAAAGTTATTAACATTACATTTTTATTTTTAACAATTTCATTAAAATCACAGATTTTGTTTTATAATGATTTATATAAAGGTGGAATCACAGGATCTGGTGTTTCTTTAGGTAATAGTAATGATGCTATTTATGATATGATAAAAGTTAATTTAAATAATGCTAGTTTTATTAGGAAAGCTTTTTTAATTTGTTATAAAAGAACCAATCCATTTTACAAAGATACTTCAATTAATATCAAATTTAATAATACAAACTATGTTTTAAGTAACCAAAATAGTGTTTCTGAATATTTTATTTCAACATCTCCAAATTATATTAATAATTCGAAAATTATTGTATTAGATGTAACTGAAAATGTTAATTCTAATCAAAATAATTACTTAATAGAAATACCAAGTCAAAGTTATGAAAACAAATCCGTTTATAAATGTTTTTATTTATATGTATTATATGAAAATGCTAATTTTAATTTAATAAATATAGGTATATATTTAAATAATAATGACTTAATATCAAAAAACTCAAATTATAATTTTTTTTTAGAAAACCCTATTAATTCAAATAGTGATGTGTCTTTGTCATTGCAAACAGATATTTTATGGGATGTTATTTCAGATGGTACAAATATCATTATTAATAATAATAATATTGGAGTTATAGGTGAAAGTGATATTGGTTATGAAATTTATACTGGTGCAGGTGCAAAAAGTAGCTTTTATTATGAAAATAATTCATTATTTGGATTGGAAGATGACACAGCAGATGATTTAATGTATAAATCAGATGCATTAGCTTTAATAAATAATTATTTAAATTTTAACAATAACATAGATTTAAGACTTGAAACTCAAAATTTGAATAATGTTTTCAATAATTATATTTCGTTTTCAGTAGTATATACTTCAAAATGTGAGTCATTTTCCTCATCAAAAACAACCGACACCACCCTTTGCCCCAGCAGCCCTTTGCCTCTCTTTGCAAGTGGTGGTCAGAGTTACACTTGGTTGGCGGATGGTTCGGTAACAAAGGCGGCAGAAGTGTTGAGTTGTACCAATTGTCCAAACCCTGTTTTTACAGGAGATAAAAGTACGCTGTTAACGGTACAAATTTGGAACAATGATAGTTGTTCGGTGGTGCGTCCTATCAAAATAAACGTTCGTCCAAAACCTCAACTTAAAAACACTACTTTCACCCCAACAGATTGCGGTACAAGCAACGGTAAGGCAGTATTAGAACTCACAAATCAAGGAGTTAATTCTTTTTCTTTAGATGGTAATACACCTCAATATACTCCTGTTTTAGAGAATTTAAGTAAAGGTCAACATTTTTTGCATATAGAAGATGAGTATGGCTGTGTTGCAGATACTTTTTTTAATATAAACGATACTCTAAGAACCAATGCTAAATTTTCATTCAATCCAAATAGTGGCTACTCACCTTTAGAAGTCAACTTTTTGCAACAAAGCACCTATGCCGCCAACTACCAATGGAAAATCAATGAAAACCTTTTTACAGATTTAAGTTCCTTTACTTTTGATAGTTCGGGTTTGTACAACGTAACGCTTTATGCTTGGCAATTCGATGAAAGTTGTATAGACTCCTTTTCTTTAAAGATAAAAGTGTATGATAATTTTTCCTTTTCTATTCCAAATATTTTTACACCCAACTCAGACAATAAGAATGATGTTTTTGGTATCAATGTGAGTAATGAAGTAGAAATAACTTATGAAATTTACAACCGTTGGGGTAATTTGGTTGCACAAGGCACTAAAACAGGAAAAGGATTTGTCGCTTTGTGGGACGGAACAAGCCATAAAATGTTTAGTAATCCTCCCCCTCAATCTCCCTCCAAAGGGGGAAGTCAAATTGCCAACGAAGGCACTTATTTCTATACCCTATCCATAGAATTAAAAGAAGAATTATCGCTACCAGAAAATCCCTCAAGCGGATTACTAACTAAAAACGATTTTCCAATCAAAGAAAAAGGATGGGTGCAAGTGGTGAGGTAGAGATTAACGGTAAAAAAAACTTATTTAGGGTCTGCTGAAAAACAATAAAACATTTTGTTTTCAGAGTTTTATGAGTTGATTTACAATTTTACATGCAAGGTTTTTTTAACAATTTCGCTTAAAACCTTGCACCTTTTTAATATAAAATAACTAAAAATGAAACAGTAAGTTTTATTTAGCCAGAACAATTTCACTTTCTCGTAAAGGATTTTCGAAGTCCCGCA
>JACPDW010000028.1 GCA_016183815.1 Flavobacteriia bacterium | reverse complement strand
CATTGATTCTATTTATAACGTCTTCTAATTCAATTATTATTTTTTTTAATTGATCTATATTCGTTTTTATTTCAATGTTTATGTCATTATTATTGGGTTTTCTTTCCTTAATTGATGATTTATTGATTGTACGCTTTTTACCTTCCATCTTTTTGCTATTAAATTGTACGTTATATTTCTTTATTTAAAGTACAAAGGTAGGTTTTTTTTTCTTGATAAAGGATTTAAGAACTTATTAATTAACTGTTTATGTGCCTTTTTCGGGGGTAGTTTCCCCCTCTCTATTCATCATTTTTTGACACGAAACGCCATTTTAAAAATTACTATACCGTTTTTCGTGGTCAGTTCAAACAATTCAATTGCCCCCCCAACTGCCCCCCCAACTGTACCCCCAACTCAAAAAAACGCAAAAAAATAAAATGATACCAAAATGATACTTTTTGTACGTTTTGTTTTTGGAGAGGTTTATTGGAGGTGTGGGTTAAAGGTAGATAAATAGGGGTTTGTAGAGGTTTTTGAGGATTGTTTTTTTGTACGTTTTGTTTTTGGGGGGGTATTAAATAATTTGAACATGAAATTACTTACTTATTTTTGAATAGTTTAAAAAGAACACAAGTGAAATAAATTAATTCTTGGATTCCTATTTTTTGAATTCTTTTATTTTAAAATAGTGATATTACCTTTTATTAATTCTTTATTTCCCCCAATACAACTAACTTCTAAATAATAATCAAATACATCTGGATCAAGATCTTTGCCTTTAAATGAGCCATCCCAACCTACGTTTGGATCGGTAGATTCAAAAACCAATTCGCCCCATCTGTTGTAAATCCTAAACAACATTTGATGGATATTTGGTCCTCTAACATACAAAACTTCATTTTTGCCTTTTTTATTTGGTGAAAAGGCATTGGGCACAAATATTTGAGGTTGTTTACAATCGTTGGTATAACAAAAAATTGTTATTGTATCGTAAACAGTACAAATCCCATCATTAATTTGTAAATAATAGGTTGTTGTCTGGTTAACAGTAGCGTTGGTTTGAATTGAAGTTGGAGAACTTAAATTGATTTGTGGAGTCCAAGTATAGTTATAATTTCCATTAGGTTCTCCCCATAATTGAACTTCTGAACCGGCAAGAACGATTGTGTCTGATGCAAAAGCATTGACATTTAACGGATTAATGTTGGATACAGGTATCCATATAGAGTCAGAATAATTACAAACTCCTTGAAGTCCTACTTCTACATATAGATATCCTGAAGAGTCGGGTTGTGACAAAACTGTGGTCGTATTTATTTGTTGTTGAATCATCTCGTCTGGATGCCAAGTATAATTTGTTGGAAACATTGATGAATTTGACAGTTCTACTTGAATAGCTTCGTTTGAACAATTTGGTGATGTAGAAACTAATTCTATTTGTGAAGAAAGAACATATATATGAATGGAATCAATATCAAAACATTCTTGAGAATAAGCTTTTGCATACAAAGTATATATACTATCTGCAAAAAAAGTATAAGTAGAATCAGTTACTAATTGGTTAAGAGTATCTGAAAACACTGAATTTGAAGACCAAATAAAATTTTCAGCACTGCCTAAACTATTCATAAACAAAAGTAAATTTTGTGGAGTACAAAAAGTTGAGTCATTTAATTCATTTAAAACAACATTGTTTGGATTGTAACCAATCCAAATAGAATCAGAAAAAGTACAATTATTAGTAGAAACTATATTCACATATAAATAAGAGGCACTTTGAGGAATAGATAAAAGTGTTGAATCATTGATTTGTTGATAAATCAAATTTTGTGGAGACCATTGATAACTAAATGGATATGAACCTGTTGAACTTGCTTGAATAAATACAGTGTCGTTTCCACATACTGATAATGAATCATTAAGTTGTAGATCACTACTCATAACTTTTAGTTCAAGAGTGTCTTCATAATTACAAGCAATATTATTTGCTTTAAAATATAAGATTCTATCTTGTTCAGCAAAAATGACTAAAGAAGAATCAGTTGGAGAACTATTCAATAGGACAGAATAATTTGGAAAATTAGACCATATAAATTCATCAGCTAATCCATTGGAATTTGGGTGAAATTGAAGTGTTGATGGGGTACATAATATTGTATCATTAGGAAAATCAATTGTAAGGTCTTCGACATAAATGTTTGTTACCATAGTATCATTAATTAAACAAACGGTATCTTGTATTGCTAGACTTACAACATAATGCCCAGTTTGATTATAGGTAATAGTTGGATTTATTTCAGTTGTACTACTTGTTCCATCTCCGAAATTCCATTCAAACGTATGAGCATTTGAAGAATTATTATCAAATGTAACAGTAAAAGGTAAACAACCAGTTGTATCAGCTATTTCAAAAGAAGAATTTCCGACTAATTTAAAATCAAATTTGTAAACTAGATTATTACAATTGGAACTATTATTTGTTGAAGACCAAGCACCAGGTGTAACTGGAAAATCTGACTGTCCACCACAACCCGCACAAACCGATTGATAAACGACTCCGTTTTTATCGTAACGAGAAGTTCCTCCATCAACATGATCCCAAGTAAGAGGACCTCCTAAGTAAGTGGCATATAATAAATTATTAAATGTGCCTTGTAAAACTATCAAATAAAAATCTGCACTTCCAATTGGATTTGGATATGGAGCGTCACTTGTTGTTTCTAAATTTGAAATATTATCACCCCATCCAGAAACATATATATTGCCACAAACATCAACCAAAAAAGCACAAGGAGAAATATTGACATTAAAGGAATTGCCGTTTCCAAATACTGTACCTTGAACTACATCGCTTAGTTGTGCATCTAATTTAGCAATAAATTGACTGCTGTTTGGAACGGAATAATTTGCATTGACAACTTGAAAAAAACCTCCTAAAGTTTGTCCGACAACAAAGACTTCGTCATCCGAATTAATTTCAACAAAATAAATTTGATCGTAATCAGCATAGCCTAAATAAGTCATTTGTAACGAGGACAATCCATCAGGACTTAGTTTTCCGATAATACCATCTATACCTCCTTGGTTTGAAGATTGAAATCCATTGGTAAAATAAACTGGATTAATATCTGTGGAAGAGGAGCCGCCAGCAAAAACCATATTATAAGACGAATCAATTTTTACTGAATAAAGAGCATCGTTACCAGAACCTCCAATGTAAGTGCTGAAAATCAAATTACTGAAATCGTTTGTAATTTTAAACAAAACACCCTCTTGATTGCCTAAATTTGTTGTTTGGATTGCATTTAAAATAGGAAAATCGCTTGAAAAAGTACATGAAGCAACTAATATATTATTAATAGAATCAAGCATTATTTCTCCTCGAAATTGGTCTCCATAATTAATTGCAGAAGAAATATTGACTCCATCATTTTGCGTACCACCAATAAAAGTAGATCCTAATAAATTATGACCATCAGCACTTATTTTAGTTATATAAATGTCTGAGCCAGCATCTAAATCTACACCATTACCAGACAAATTATAGGGAACACCCCCATTAAATGTGTTATCAAAAGCATTTATTGAAACTGGAAAATCAGGACTTGAAGTTACCCCATAAATATAAATATTATTATCGTGATCACAAATCAAACTATGAGCCGTTTCTGTACCTGAAAAATCATTTCCACCACCTAAAAAAGTGGACCATAACATTTGAGTACCGTCTGGTGAATACTTATTTATAAAAACATCAGTACGACCAAAACCTGCATTTGGCACAGTAAAATTTGACATAATATCGAGTGTATTACTGTCGGGGATAGGGAATTGATTTCCAAAAACCATTCCAGCTGTATAAGCTGTGCCATCATAGCCATAGGTTGCCGTCATTCCAAAATTATCGCTAAAAGCACCGTTATAAGTGGCAAAAATCAATTCAGGATCAATAATCAATTCATAATCCGAATTATAAGTTGCAATATTAAAACTTAAAATGTTTTTGTTAAGAGAATAGGAACATGGAACTTCAATTTTATGGCCATTAATAATTTGATAAGCAAAAGGTTTTTCTTCAATTAATTCACCCACTTTGGTTTTAATTTGAAGATTTCCATTTTTAAGCAGTTTAATTTGCTCATATCCATTGTACTCTAACTGAATTTGTTGAGTAGATTGATGAGGTGAAACAAGCATTTCATATTTTAATTTTCCTTGTGAATGAAAAAGTTTTAAGTGTATTCCTTCATATAAATCTTTAAGAATTAATTGTTTATATTTTCTAACATTTGAAGCCCATTTTTCTTTTTTATTTCCAATAAAATAATTGTTATAATTTTCACTTTTACCTTCTTTATCAATATTTTTTATTGTTTGTGAATTTAAAAATTGAACGTGTAATATTGAACTTTGATAATTTTTTTTGTTAGATGATTTGTTGCTTTGTTGTTGATGTGCTTCTTTTAAAGCAGAAAAATCTTGGAAATGATATACAAATTTGTGTTGCATAATCCACATATTTCCTCCTTCAAAAGAATTTTTAAACAAGATTTCTTTATTCCATTGACCTTTATTTTCTTCAAAATTGTATGAAGAATTGTGGTTTTCATGTGAAAAAACGATAGTCAACTGTAATAAATATATATAAAATATGTATTTCATCTTCTAAAATTTAACTCAATGAGTTATAAAATTCAACTATAAATATACAACTTTTATATTAAGTATTTAAAATACAAATAAATATTTTATTCTTTTTTCCAATCTTTACCTTTTCCTTTGGTGTATGGAATTTGTAAAGCATCACATTTTTCTTCTATTAATTTAAGTTTTTGTAAATTAAGGTCTAATAATTTTCTAAATTCTGTATATTCTTCTTTTACAAATGACAGATTTTGATATTGACTTTTTGTAGGATTAAAATTTGTTTCATATAAAGAATATTCAACAATAGATAAACGGTCAATTATTGATGGGATAAATTCCATTTCAAGTTTTGCTTTGAGCTTATCACCATTCAATAAAATATTACATTTTTGAAAATCTAATTCAATTTGTCTGATCTCTTCTAATAGTACAATATCTGAATTTGGATAAATTTTCACTCCTTGTTTAATTAAATAAAGTTGTTCAAAGGACTCTTCCAATATTTTTGAAGAACCATAAACTTTTCTATTTAAATTTAAAACTTCATTTCTAATTTCACTTAATTCTTCAACATTTTCTACTCGTATTGTTTGATTATTTAAAGAATTAATATTAAAGTATGTTTTATCTACTAACTTCTCTGATTTTCCATTTTTTATAGTAAAAATCTCTACAGAATATTTTCCAGGAGAAACTAAAAAACCTTCGGTATCGTTTTTAGACTCCCCTCTTGTCTTACTTAGAGGTTTTGTGCTTTCATTTCTTAAATTCCAATAGACTCTGTGAACCCCTTTACTCGCCTTTTTTAAAATTCTTTTTACCTCATCATTTTTGGAATTTTTTATTATAAAAAGAATTTTTGTCTCTTCTTCTAATTCTTCATTTGTTAGTTCTTCAAATGTTGGGAATGGAACAGGTTTTTTTTCTTTTTCTAGTAATAACTCCGTTTCTCTTCTAATTTCTTTTTTTGTTTTATAATCGTCTTTAAGAAAAAAAGTAAATGTAGCTCCGAATTGTGGATTTGGAGCTGTCCACAAATTTGCTCCATGAGAACCAACAGCAGCATCTCCAAGTGGAGAGGTTGGTACATAAAGTAAAGCATCTTTGACAGGAAAAAGATGTGCTTTTTTATCTAAAACTTCTTTTTGTAATTCTCTTAATGGGGAATAATTATCTAACACATAAAACCCTCTTCCAAAAGAAGCACAAACTAAATCTGTTTCTCTTTTTTGGATTTCTAAATCATAAATAGCAATTGTTGGTAAACCAGATAATTTATTCCATGAATTACCACCATCGTTTGAAAAGTAAGCTCCAAATTCAGTTCCTACAAAAAGTAGATTTTTATCAATAAAATCTTGACGAATACAATAAACAGAACCTCTTTCGGGTAAATTTGATTGTATATTTTTCCATGTTTTACCTTTATCATTGCTTTTTAACAAATAGGGTTTAAAGTCGCCATTTCTTTGATTATGAATACAGGCAAATACTTCGTTTTCATCATGTAATGATGCAAGCAACATGTTAATTCTACTGTTTTGAGGAACTCCTGAAAAAAGATTCATTTTCCTCCAACTTTGTCCATCGTTTTCAGAAATTTGAATTGCTCCATCGTCTGTGCCAGCATACAACAATCCTTTTTGTAATGGAGATTCATCTAATGAAACAATATTGCCATAAATTGTAGTTGAAGCATTTTTCATAATGGCATCAACAGACCAAACTTGTCCCATTACTGGAAGTTGATTTCTGTCTATTCCTTGAGAAAGATCTGGAGAAATTATTTCCCAATCGTCGCCTCTGTTTGTGCTTTTAAAAACTTTATTAGCAGCAAAATATAGGGTTTTATGGTCGTGTGGTGAAATAAATAAAGGTGAGTCCCAATTCCATCTATAAGCTGGTTCACCAATTTTTGGTAAAGGTTGTATGTACATTTTTTCACCTGACTTTTTATCGTATCTTACCAGCCAGCCATATTGAGCTTGAGCATATACAATATTAGGTTCAAGAGGATCAATAGCAGATTCAAAACCATCTCCTCCATTGGTTATAAACCAATCGCTATTCAAAATTCCAGCATTATTAAGAGTAGCAGATGGCCCACCCATTGAATTGTTGTCTTGTGTTCCACCATATACATTATAAAAAGGAGTTGAATTGTCACAAGCTACTTTATAAAATTGAATAAGAGGTAAATTTTCATAATATTTCCATTCTTGTGCATTGGTAAATGTTTCATATAAACCACCATCACAGCCAACTAAATAATGGTCAGTATTGCTAGGATCAATCCAAATAGCGTGATTATCAACGTGTTTGTTTTCTTCTGGTGTATGTATTACATTTTTTCCCCCATCAAGAGAGTGTTGCAAATAAGTGTCCATTATGAAGATTTTATCCTTATTTAAAGGATCGCAAAAAAGTTCTTGATAATAATTTCCTGAGGTGGTGTAATTAGATTGTTTTTCCCAGCTTTCTCCTTTATCAGTAGATTTAAAAATACCCCCTTTTTCATATCTTGCTTCAACTATTGCATATAAATAATTTGGATTTGATGGTGAAACACTTAGTCCAATTCTACCCATTTCATTTTTTGGTAATCCTTTGATAATTTCATACCACGATTTACCTCCATCGATTGATTTATAAATAGAGGATTCTGGTCCGCCTCCTATGTAAGTATATTCATGTCTTCTTCTTTGATGAGAAGTGGCATATAAAATGTCTGGATTGTTTGGGTCTATATGTATTTCATTAAATCCAGTATGTTCTGATACGTATAATACTTTTTCCCAATTTTTTCCACCATCAATAGTTTTATAAATTCCACGATCACCACCTGCACTCCAAAGAGGTCCGTAAGCAGCAACCCATACTATTTGTTCGTTGTTGGGGTGTATGACTATTGAACCAATGTGTTCAGAATTTTTTAAACCCATGTTTTGAAAGCTTTTTCCACCGTCAGTTGATTTATAAACTCCGTCACCATAAGATACAGAACGCTGGTTGTTGTTTTCTCCCGTTCCTAGCCATAAAATGTTTGGATTTGAAGGAGTTATTTCAATGCAAGCAGTTGAATATGATGTGTATTGGTCAAAAATTGGAGTAAAAGTGGTTCCGTGATTTTGTGTTTTCCAAAGTCCACCAGATGCAGAAGCAATATACCATAAATCTTTATTTGATGAATGTACAGCTATGTCCACAATCCTGCCTGAAGTTAGGGCTGGACCGATGTTTCTAAATTGAATTTCATTGGTAAATTCAGACAATGATTTTGCTTTTTCTATTGAAGTTTCCTTTTTTTGAGAAAAAACAATTAATTGAAAGAAAAAGAAAAAAAGTAAGATATGATTTTTCATAATATATGATTTTGAGAATAAAAGTACTATATTTGATTATATTTTCGCATGATAATAAAAAGATTATTTTACTTCAAGAAAAAAATTTAATGTACAGACTCTTAAAAATTAATACTTTATGAATCCAATTGTTATTGAAGCCAAAAACATTAGTAAAAGTTTTCATGATCCTGTAAGTGTTAAAGTGTTGGACGATATTAATTTTCAAATTCGAAAAGGGGAGTTTGTGTCAATAGTTGGAAAATCAGGATGTGGAAAATCAACTCTTTTGTACATTTTATCAACGATGGACACCGAATACGAAGGTGAGCTTTGGATCGACAATCAGTCTATGAAAAGCAAAAAAGAAATTCAATTGGCTCAAGTGAGAAATGAAAAAATTGGATTTGTGTTTCAATTTCATTATCTTTTAAACGAATTTTCAGTGTTGGAAAATGTGATGTTGCCTGCGTTAAAATTAAATCTTTTAAAAAGAGAGGAAATAGAACACCAAGCGTATGAAAAATTAAAAATACTAGATATATCAAAAGAAGCAAAAAAAAAACCAAATCAACTTTCTGGTGGACAAAAACAAAGGGTTGCAATAGCAAGATCATTAATTAATAACCCTCTTATTATCATGGGAGATGAACCAACAGGAAATCTTGATAAAAAAAACGCTGAAATTGTATTTAATATATTTAAAGAGTTGTCTTCCTCTCTTAATCAAACTCTTTTAATCGTTACTCACGACCCAGAATTTGCAAATAGTACTGATAGAATAATTGAAATGGAAGATGGGAAAATTATAGCACAATAAAAAAATAAATTGAAAACCTTTAGGGGTAAAAATCGTTTTATTTGTCTTAATTAAAGAGCTAATGAAAAAACGACTATTATTTCTACTTCTATTAACGAATTTTGCTTTGTTTGGTCAAACAGTAGCTAATTTTACTGTAAGTCATACTTCTGCTTGTGTAGGTGATACAATTACAATGACAAGCACTTCCACAAGTAGTTCAAACATCGTGAATTATATATGGAGTGCTCAAGGAGCAATTGTTGAATCAGGTTCGGGTCCAAATTTAACTTCTTTTAAATTTGTTTATTCCACTCCAGGCACTTTTAACTTAAGTCTAATAGTTCAAGATGCCAACGGTGTTTCCTCAAATAAAATTATAAATGACGCTATAACTATTAATGCAATTCCTGATGCCATTATTTCTTCAAGTATTTTGACATGTAACAGTCCTTTTGAAGTAAATTTTAATTCAGAAGGATCAAGTTCTGGTGCAAACATTTCCTATTTTTGGACTTTTCCTCAAGGTAGTCCAGGGTCATTCAATGGTGCACAAAAAACGGTTACTTATGCCAACGAAGGCACTATAACTGCAACTTTAACGGTAATGAATACGTTAACTTCTTGTAAAAGAATAATAAACAAAACGGTAATTTTACAAAACTTTATTGCTGATTTTGAGCCCGTTTCTAGTTTTTGCAAAGGAAGTTCAAAGACTTTAATAAACACTTCAAGTTCAAATGCATCTTATTTTGTTTGGACTTCGACAGGAGGGATTTTTAATAACTCAAATGCTGAAAACCCTTCAATTGTTTTCAATATTCCTGGAAATTACACTATTACCTTAAATGCTTCAAATAGTGCAGGATGCTCAGATACTTATATTCAAAATGTAATTGTTCATGAATTGCCTCAAGTGTCTTTTAGTTATGATGAAAACAATGGATGTGCACCAAAAAATATACAATTCACTAACACTTCTCCAAATCAAAATATTCAATATGAGTGGAATTTTGATGACAATTCACCGATTTACAATGGTTTCAATCCACCAATTCACAATTATTCACAAAATGGATTATTATATTTCCCCACTTTAACAGCAACAGACAACAATGGTTGTGTAAACTCTTTTGTATCTGATACTTTATATTTTTTAAACCCAATTGCTAATTATAAATTTAATCCATCTTCTGGATGTGAACCTGTTACTGTAAATTTTATCGACCAGTCGTTTTCTTTTGAAAATATAGTAAGTTGGCTTTGGAATTTTGATGATGGAACTACTTCAACTTTGCAAAATCCAAATCATACTTTTTACTGTGGAACATACAATGTTAGTTTAACTATTGTTGACGAGAACAATTGTGTTTCCACAGCAAATTTTGAAAATAGAATAATGAGTTTAGTTGATGGGTTTACCACAAGTGTTCCTGATTTATTTTATTTACAAGCCAACCATTCAACACAAACTATCTCTATGTTTCAACAAGATGTTTCAGGGAATAATTATCAATACGATCAATTAAGTATAGGAACAGAAGTTGATTTTGATTTTTCTATTTCTGATAAAGTTGTTTGTGCTGATGAAGATGTGGTTTTAACTCCCATTGTTTTTACTTCCTGTTTTGAGGAAGAAGATGCACAATACATTTGGGATATAGAAGGATACGGCATTTCAACTTTTGATAATCCTGAACTGACAATAAATTTACACGATACTTTGGAAACAAATACTCCAATGGACGCTTCTTTAACAATAAACTTTAGATCTTGTTTGTCTGGTCCAAAAATTAAAGTAGATTCCATCTTCATAAAAGGTCCAGTTGCTAATTTTATGATTGAAGAGCTGATTTGTAATCAAGGAAGTGGTCCTCATTTAGTAGAAGTCAATGATATCAATTCAATCTATGGACATACAAATGAAGTTTTTTTTGATAATCAATGGGTAGTTACCAATCAAGCTAATGATGATGTTGAAGTGTCTTATGATTGGGGCGATGGTACACAAACAGTAATTACTGACGACAATTTACTTGAAGATGCAGACAAAGGGGCTGTGAGCCATAGTTATACTGGTTATGGAACTTATGTAGTTACTCAACGCATTACTAATCTTACTACTGGATGTGATAACGAACACATAAATAATGTGTATATCAGCTCATTATCTGTTGATTTGTTGACAGATACTGTATGTCAATTTCAAGATTATAAACTCGAATCTTCTATTGTTACTCAAAATGATTTCTATCCAGTTTTTTATGTAATCAGTAATGGTACTCAACAGTATTTTGGGGATGTGTTTTCTTCAAATACATTGAGTTTACCCACACCAGCAAATCAATTTTTTTATGCATCCAATTCAGGTACAGAAACTATTACCATTTTAGTATCCAATTCAACAGGGTGTACAGACACAATAACTAAGACATTACATACACTTTCTTTACCAGAAGCCGTCATTTCTGTTAATGAAGATACGGTATGTTTAAATGAATACGCGATTTTAAACTCAACTATGTCAATTTTTGGTGACTTCACTAATTCTTGGGGTAATAGTTATTGGTACACACAAGACACTGTGTTAATTAATACAACTCAGTTCAATGAAAATTTTAACTACCAAGTTACCTCTCCAATAGTATTGAGTTTAGTTGTTTCTGATGGATTTGGCTGTAAATCGAATAATGTGGAAAAAATTACACTTTATCCTCAAACTGTTCTGGCAAATTTTACTAGTGATACTTTACTTTGCAATGAGGAATTAGAAGTTTTTGATGCTTCAACAACTCAAGGAATAGGCACTTTAAATTACTCGTGGTATATTGATAATCAATTTATAAATTCGTCAGATAATCCGATATTTTCTAATAGTATAACGGTTACTCCTTCAACAGATCTTTTTAAAGATTATTCTTTACAATTGACAGTAATTGATGAAAAAGGATGTTCGGACACAATAACTAGGTTAATTCATGTTTCAAATCCTAGAATAATTTCTGTAGATACTAGTGTTTTTGCTACTCATGTAGATATAAATGGAAATTTTACATGTCCTCCAGTAGTTGTCGATTTTAATGCTAATTTTTTAAGTAATTATGAACCCGAAAGCTTTAATTGGTCTTTTGGTAATGATTTTGACAACGATTTTGACTCGCAAAATGAATCACCAGTGGGCATTCAATACGTTCAAGCTGGGAATTATAATTTATATTTAGAAATGGTGGAATCAGTTTCTGGTTGTCATTTTTCTTTTGAAAAAGAGCCCTTTTTATTTATTGGAGGGCCAACAGCGGAAGCCCTCATCACATCAGATACTAATGATTTATGTGGTATGAATTATTTGTTTCAGATTATCAATCCGTCTAATAATTTAGATAGATGGGATTGGGAGTTAGGAGATGGAACAATTATTCATTCCGAACAAGAGTTAGATAATTCATTTATACATACTTATCTCAATCAAGAGGATTTTAAACCAATTCTTACCCTTTATGATGATTCTTTACAATGTGCTGTACCAATGTATATTGATTTTGAGTTAATTAAAAATGGATTGGAAGCTTATTTTGAAATGAATCCTAGTGAGGCAGTAGTTGATTTGAATATGACTTTTATTGACAATTCAACTAGTTCTAACGCTTCTATTGTTGAGTGGATATGGAATTTTGGAGATGGAGACAGTATTAATTCTATTAACGACAATCCTGTATCTCATATTTTTAATGATGAAACTTCAAAATGGGTTACTTTAACTATTGTTGATGAAAATGGTTGTACTGATCAATATTCTTTACCAATTGAATTATTTACTGTTCAAATCATGTTTCCAAATATTATTACAAATCCAGGTTCGTCAGGTAACAATTCGTTATTTACTTTATTTTCAGATATTTTTACTTCTTTTCAGATTATTGTAGTAAATAGATGGGGAAATGTAGTTTATGAAGGTGAAAAAGATCCAAATAATCCTTTATTACTATGGAATGGCTTAAATAAAAACTCCAACAACCCTTGTGTTGATGGCACCTACTTCTACAAAATTGAAGGTGTTTTAAAGAATGGAAAGGCATTTAATCATCATGATTATTTAACTATTTCAGGAAGTAATTAACCATATTTACCTATAAAAAATATCTATTTAACGATAAAATAGTACGCTTTTAAAAATTTTATCTATGTTTGTATTAAAATAAATCGTTATGAAATCCTTATTAATTTTTAGTTCTTTACTTTTTTGTAGTCAATTTTTGCTCGCTCAAGACTACGAGACACTTAAAAAAGCTTATAATCAAAGTTTAGAAGAAGAATATGCAAAAAGTTATGCAAAAGCATACCAAACTTTAAAAGCAGTTTGCCAAGAAAACTCTTATGAAGCAAACTTAAGAATGGGATGGTTGGCCTATGTAAATGAAAAATATGACGAAGCGGTTAAATATTATAAAACAGCTGCAAAATTAAAGCCAAATTCAACTGAATCTTTATGGGGATTGGCTTCTCCATTAACAGTTCTCCAAAAATGGGAAGAGTTAAATAACACTTATTTGCAAATCATTAAAAACGACCCTAAAAATTCTTTGGCAAACTATTATGTTGGTTTATATTACTATGCTGAAAAAAATTATGCTAAAGCCAATCAATATTTTTCTGTGTCTTTTGAGTTAAACCCAATGGATTTTGAAATTTGTAGAATGAGTGCTTGGACATTTTATTTCCTTAAAAACAAAGAAAAATCTATTGAATTATTTAATAGATGTTTAATTATGAATCAGACAAATCCTTCAGCTTTAGAAGGCATTAAACTAGCTAAAAGTTTGTGAAATGCTTGAATATTGAGAATTTATTTTAATTATATATGATTCTTTTTGAAGAGAATGTTTTATTTTACTGCCTTCATGGGCGTGAAAACCATCGGTGAAATGTATGGTTTCTCCTGCTTCAAGACGCAAATCGGCATTAGGTAATATTTCATACTCTCCATCGTCAGTGCTAGGAGTAACGTGTTTACCTAGAGTGATAGTAATTTTTGCTCTTCGTTTGGCAACATAGTAAGAATCAGGACGAGCTTGAGAAACCAAACGCAACTTCTGTATGCTTAAGTAATTATCTTTTAATTTATTAATATTCAAAAACCCATTCATTATTCGCATTTTCTTGAATAAAAAGACTATCTTTAAAATCAGTTCTTACACCATTTTTGATATAATAGCCTGAATAATACATCCAACCCATCGGAAATTTCACATAGGTGGAACCAATAAATACAAAACATCCATCATAGATACTTGGACCATACATACCTTTAGTCTCATCAAAACAATTAATATTATTAATAGTTTCTCGATAATTTGCATAAGGCACCATCTGAAACTCTACTTCATTTTTTTTCCTTTTTTTATTGTTGTAATATAATCTTTTTTAAACGCTCCATTTACAGTCCACCCAAGAGGATAATAAGAAGTTGAATACATACAATTCAAATAATATTGTTTAAGCCCTCCTAAATGTCTAATTTCAAATTCACCATTTGCATCTGATATTACTGTTTCTACTGCTTTAAAACCTGTTGCATATTCAAAAGTGGTTTTTTTCTGTAAAGCAATTTCAACATTTGGTATTCCTTTCCCAGTTGCAGGGTTAACAACTTTCCCTTTTACATAAATGTTTTCACCAAATTTGGTGCACGAGGTTGTTAATATAACTAAGAAAATAAAAATTGTTGTTTTCATCTTAATAAAAGAACTCGACGGTACTTAATTGATTTTCTTCAATAAAGATAGTATCATAATAAATGGTTTTAATGCCTAGTTTTATAACTTCCCATTTAAAATACCAATTTCCCATTGGTAATTCTACGGAAGAAGAAAATGGAAAATCAACACATCCTGTATAAATACTAGGAAATGCTATTGCGGAATAATCATTAAGAGAATAGTTAATATGTCTTATTAATGTATCAAAACCTCCATTACAATCTATATTTTTTATAGTAAAATTTAATTTACCATAAGGCACCATTTCAAACGTAACTTCATTCTTTTTTCCTTTTTTAATTTTTGTAATATACGAATCACTAAAAGTACCGTTTACAGTCCAACCAAGAGGATAATAAGAGCTAGAATACATACAATTCAAATAATATTGTTTTAAACCTCCTAAATGTCTGATTTCAAAATCTCCATTGGCATCTGTTGTTACCCTTTCTACAGCTTTATATCCAGTTGAAAACTCAAAAGTTGTTTTTTTTTGTAAAGCTATTTCTACGTTGGGAATGCCTTTACCTGTTGCAGGATTCACAACTTTTCCTTTTACATAAATATTTTCACCAAACTTGGTGCAGGTGGTTAGGATTGTTATTAGCAAAATGAAATATAATTGTTTAAAAATCATTAATAAATAATTTCAAGAATTTTATGTTCATTCTCACTTATATTAAAAG
>JACPDW010000003.1 GCA_016183815.1 Flavobacteriia bacterium | reverse complement strand
TTATCATGAAAATAGCATTGAATCTATTAAAAAATGAAACTTCTACAAAACAAGGAATACAAGGAAAAAGGCTTAAAGCAGCTTGGAATGAAGACTACCTTTGGAAAGTTTTAGATATAAAAGTGTGAGTTTGCCCTGTTAATTCTTGAATTTCATCAAATAAAGATTTATAAATTTTATCTTCAATATATTCTGTTTTAAATAATAACAATAACCAATAATCCGTTTCATTAGCTTCTTTTAATGCAATTGACAGTTTATGAATAAAATCAGCATTACTTTCCGCATGTTGAGCTTCTCTTGTTAAAGCACCAATTGCTGTTCCACTTCTTATAATTTGTTTTGATATTATATATTCTTTTTTTTCAAAAACAAGAAATTTATTTAATTGGGTTACCAAGTTAAGTCGCTAAGTTAATTATTTCGTAATATGTGAGTGATTTTGCTTTTAGGAATCGCTTTAAAAATCCATTTTCGACAATGTTTTGCCTGTGATTTCTTCTGTTAAAGCGGTAAAAATATTCGTTAAGATAATCTTGAAGTGTCTTTGCCTCGCAAAAGGAGTGAGTTCCACGTAACCAGTTTTTAAGGTTTCTTATTTGAATATGTATTTCAGGGAAGTTCTTTCCTTCGTTTGATAGTTCTTGAGTTAAACGCTTATATATTCTTTTCAAAGGAGAATAACCTCTCCATCCATCAGTTACAACCTGAGCATTAGTGTCAATTTGATTGTCAAAAATTCGTTTTAATGATTTTGTACTAAAATCTTTAATCACTTGACCGTAAGCATTTCCTACTTTTCCATCATTCAGAATTTCAACAGCAATCACAACGCGGCTTTTGTTTTCAGTGGCAGATCTGCCTTGTTGCCCTGTTTTAGGTGTTCCTATCTCAAATTCATCCACATGAACAATTCCACTAAGTAGATTATTCTTAGAGCTACCCATATAGGCTTGAATCTTTCGCTTAAATAACCAAGCTGTATTTTGTGACACTTCATAGCGTTCTGCAAGCCAAATTGTATTTGCACCTTTTTTTGAAGTAAGTATGTCATACACCATCCCAAAAGCTTTGTAGATGTCGAATTTGACTTTATGAAATAATGTATGTGCTGTTGGTGATTCTTCTGTACCACATTTTTTACAACGTTTAAATTGGCACTTTTTCCCTACTCGAGATTGAGAGTGATGACACACTCTACAAATAAAGCCACCTTCCCATTTTTGATTAGTTAAAAATTCCATACATTGCTCATTGGTACCAAATCGTGATTCAAATTCCCTTCTGCTTAATCCTCTTGTTGTCTTCATTTTTGTTTTTTTTTACAAAGATGAGACACTCACAACGTAAACTATTTACGGTTTACTTATATTTGCACTCTAAGTTGGTAACCCAATTATTTAAATTTACAATATGAACGGCAAATTCAAAACTTTTATTTAAAATTATATTACTCCCCATAATCCTTTTTTAATATTTAATAATTCTCCATTCTCCATTCTCAATTAATAATTCTCCATTCTCAATTCTCCATTAATAATTCTCAATTCTCAATTCCTAATTCTCCATTCTCAATTCCTAATTCTCCATTATAAATTCTCCATTCCTAATTCTCCATTCTCAATTCATCATTCCTAATTCTCCATTATAAATTCTCAATTCCTAATTCTCCATTATAAATTCTCAATTCTTAATTCTCCATTAATAATTCTCCATTCTCAATTAATAATTCCTCCATTCTTCTAAAAATCTTGAGGTTAATCCTACTGTGACAAATACTTTGTTTTCAATAGTTGGTTTTCTTTTTTCCAAAATCAATCTTGGTTCAACAAATAAATTCCATCGTTTATTAAAAATAGTTTTCACGAATTTTGTCCCGATTTGCAAACGATAAGTTTTTTCTCCACTTCCAATTTTAAAGCCAAATTCTTGTCCTTCTGGTTTATCTGAATAGGATTTTAAAAGATCTCCTCCATAGGATGTTTTATTACCTACTATATCATTACCTTTTAAATAGAATTGAGTAAAAAAGTACGTATTTAACCATTTTCCTGATATAAATATTTCATTAAAAAATTCTGCAAAATTTGACCCTAAAGGATGTGCTAAGGGCAAACTCTGATTGGAATAAGAGGTATTAAAATCCTTATGTGAATAGGTATATGGGCGAACTATATTACATTCGATTCTCCAAAAAAGTGGTCTATTTTTAATGTTCAACTCTTTCTTAAAACCAAATTGTACACCGTATTTATTATGTTGCCATCTTGAACGAGCTTTGATTTGTGATAATAAAAATTCATCTAAAATAAATTGAGCATAAAACATATTTTTTTTAAAACGAACAGTCATTTGAAATCCCATATTAACATTATCTGATGAACCTAATGAATATTCCTGTGGACGAAAAAATATTGTTGGGTTCCAATACTCCCATTCCAAACCTCTATCGTATAAAGTATCTTTTATAATGTATCCAACATTTTCAAAAAATGCTAACGATAAATTTTTATTCCAATTAAATTGCAATAAATGTTGAGCATTTCCTTTTGGCATGTAATGAGTTGTTTTTCCCTCTCTTAAAATTTGATGAATATACAAATATTCTAATTTCCAAAATGAACTTTTTAACATTACAAAAGGAGAGGCAATACCTTCGTTACCAAGAAACAAAGACCTATTCCCCTCACCTATTTTATGTTTATCTATTCCAAAATGAAACTGAATAAATTTATTTGTTCTCCAAATCCATCTGAATCTTAAATCCTGAAACAAATTCACATTTGTATCTAATTCTTGAAAAAAATATGCTTTACTCTGTAATACAGATTCATAAGCATTTGAATTGGCATTACTTAACCCTGCTTTACAATGTAAATGTAAATCTATATAATTTTGATAAGTAGCAAAAAAATTAAATTGAAACCCCGTTTGATGTGCAAAAACATTATCTTCATACGCATAAATTAAATGTGGACTCCAATTTACATTAAAATTCTCTCTATTATTACGATACAAAGTGTCTGAATGGTCTGAAAACAGGTCTGTATATAAAGAAGGGAAGGCATCAGAAGAAAATTTTTGGTGTTCAATATTAATTAATGTCTGTGCATTAAAAAATGTAAAATGAAATAAGCAATATGTCAAAAAAAACTTTTTCAAAAATCTAAATATTGGTTAAATAAACTCATTCTAACTCCTGCTAAATAACTATTATTCTGTTGATGAAAAATACCAAAATTTGATATTCTTGATCTAAATTGAAAATATAATTGTGCATTGTATCTATTATTCCAACGATAAATGATTTCTCCAATATAAATCTGAGTCTGACCATTTTGTGAAAACAACATTTTTTTCTTATCGGATGTTAAAAAAAGATTGTTTTGAATAATTTGACTGTAAATATCTCCACCTCTTGTGAAATAATTTGAAAATGAACATAAAAATTGAAAACGTTTATACATAAAACTTAGTCTGAAATATAATTCACTAAAATTGTTACCTTTTGGATGTGTAATCGACAAATTGGAATGTGAATAAGCCAATTTAAAATTCGAATTAGAATAAAAATCTTCTGGGATTTGATTCCATTCAATTTGAAAATCTAATCTTTTAATTTTTAATACATTAAAGTAATGAATTCCTAATTGACTGGCAAAAAGTGTTTTTTTATTCACCTGATCCATCACAATTTGGGCATAACATTTAATACCAGATAGAAAATAATCAATATTTAAACCATTTATTCCATTGACTATTGAAGAATGATTCCACAAATCTGTATTAAAAGTTGGCAATATAAACAATGGATTTATCGAATGTTTTTGAATTGAATCCGCTCTTAGATGTATCCCTCCGGTAAAAAAAGAAATATTTAAATTTTCTTTAACTTGAAAAGTCAAATAATGTGCTAAAAACCACTTATTTTCATAAGATTTTTCAATTCCATTGGAAAAAGGTTTTCTTATCAAATTTAATGTTTTTTTACTCAAAAAATTGTAACACCACCTTTTACAAAATGATCTCTGAAATCTAAAAAATGGTGCATGTGTCGAGTTGTCAGATAGAAATAAAGATCTATAACCATTCCCTATAAATTGTTGTGTATTGCCAAATTCTACTCTACTTTTATTGTTTATTTGATAAGCTACAGCTCCAACTGAAAAAGCGTAATCAAATGCATTTGGATAAATAGTGTCTTTAAAATATTTTGTCCTTGAAGCAGATGGTATAACAGCATTTACTTTTGTATAACCATTTGGAGTAACATACAATTCTCCTCTATCTTTAAAATATTGTGCCTCATAATCACAAAATGAAGACTGATTTTCTGATATAACAAATTGAAATGAGAATTTACTTCCTAATTGTCCATCTAAATATATTCCTCTTGAATTTCTAAATAGTGGTTTTATATCTACTGTATCAGTACTTTTTCCATACGCAAAATGAATTAAGGGACTAATATGTATTGAAAATTGTTCCTTTTCAACCTGAATCCAATGTTTTTGAAAAAACCAAACAGGTAAATCATAATAAAATACCCTTTTGTCTTTTATGCTGTCTGATAATTTAAAAACACCTTCATTGCTTGGATAAAAACTAGAAGGACAAGCATTTTTTGAAAATCTTAAAAACTCATTTTTATAATAATTTTCAAGGAATATAGTCGAATTCTGAGCAAAAATATAATTCGTAAAAAAGATAAATAGACAGCAAAATATTAAAAAACGCTTCATTTTAATAAGCAAAAGTATAAACACTAGTTAAAAAAATTCTGTTCATGCCAATTAAAGGTTTGAAAATGATTCAAAAATAGTGGATGAAATGCAATAAAATTTGGATTATACATTAATGGTTTATTGTATTTCAATTTTTGCTGAGTATTTGTTTCTAATACGAGTCCACCTATCCCTTCTAAAATTGCCTGTCCAGCTGCTATATCCCATTCCATTGTTGTTGCGAATCGAGGGTATAACTGAACTTCATGGTGAAGCATGTCAAAAAACTTTAATGCAGAACCCTTTTTCTTTAATTCAATTTCTGAGGAATACTTATCTTTAAAATATTTCAAAAATTGCACTTCTTTTTCACTATGATGAGACTGTGAAATTGCTATTGTCCAATATTTTAAATCTAAATTAGGTTCAGTTATCCTTTTCCAATTGCTCAAATTAGCGAAGTCTGAAAAATTGAACTCAAAAACACCGTATTTTTTCCCACCAACAATCATTTTTTGTTGAACAGGGTCTGCAATTAAGCCAAAAACAGCTTCTTGATGCTCAATTAAAGCTATATTTACTGAAAAATGGTCATTTTGAGCGATAAACTCTTTTGTTCCATCAAGTGGATCAACACTCCAAACTTTACTCCAATTTTTACGTATAGAATAATCTATCACTTGTGTTTCCTCATCAATAATTGGAATTTGAGTTTGTGCTAATTTCATCTTAATCAGAGTTGATGATGCCAAATCGGCTTCGGTTACAGGCGAAAAATCATTTTTTTGTGTTATTTGAACATCTTTTTTATACATTTTTATAATTAATGCTGAGGCATCAATTGCCGTTTCCATTGCAATAAACATATACTCTGTAAATATGGAAGAAATATTATTCAATTATTATTACTAATGTTAAAATAAGTTACTTTTACAAAAGTAAGATTTTAAATCAAACAATTAGTTTGTAATTAATGATGATCAATTTTAAAAAAGAAATAGTTCAAACAAAAGATGGTTCAAATACCATTTTCTTACCAGAAATCAATGAACATTACCACTCTCACCATGGAGCAATTCAAGAAAGCAAACATGTTTTTATTTTGAATGGACTTGATTATTTTAAGAATGTCAAAGACCTAAAGATTTTAGAAATTGGATTTGGTACAGGATTAAATGCTCTATTGACCTATTTATATTCGCAAAACAAATCTATTTTCTATAATGGAATAGAAGCTTTTCCTTTAGAAATGGATTTATATTCATCATTAAATTTTTCTACTTTAATAGAAAATTTAAAAGTTGAAATAATAGAAAAAATTCAATTGAGTGAATGGAACAAAGAAATTGAAATTTCACCTACATTTACTTTGTTTAAAACAAATCAAAAAATTCAAGAATATACTTTGAACAATGAAATGTACGACCTAATTTATTTTGATGCTTTTGGCCCACGTGTTCAAGCTGAAATGTGGTCAAATGAAATTTTAAATAAAATGTATAATTCTTTAAAAAAAGGAGGTATTTTTGTTACTTATTGTGCTAAAGGTCAAGTAAAAAGAGATTTGAAAGCTCAAGGATTTTTTGTAGAAACTCTCGAAGGACCTCCGGGAAAAAGAGAGATGACAAGAGCAATCAAAATGTAATAATGAAAAAAGATGCTTCTACTTTTTTTCCTTCAATTTTGTCAGTAAGCAGGGCTACCGATATTCCCGCTTTTTACACAGATTGGTTTATAAACTCTTGGAAACAAAAATATTGTAATTGGAAAAACCCCTTCAATTCAAAAATACACATAGTATCTTTTGAAAAAGTAAAAGCAATTGTTTTTTGGTCAAAAAATCCGATGCCCCTATTCAAACATTTTTCTTTCATTGAAAAGGAAGTCGATGCTTTTTATCTTCAATTCACTCTAAATAACTACGAAAAAGAGAATTTTGAAATTGGTTTACCTTCTTTAAATAAAAGAATTGAAATATTTAAAAAAATATCTGAAAATTTAGGAAAAAAAAGAATTATTTGGCGTTTTGACCCCTTATTTTTAAGCTCAAAAACATCTTTAACTGAACTAATTGATAAAATTTATCATTTGACTGAAAAATTACATCCATATACTGAAAAACTAGTATTTAGTATGGCTGATATTGAGGAATATAAAAAAGTTCAACGTCGTCTAACAAATTTAAGTATCCAAAATAGTAATTTTAGTGAAGAAAATTTAATTGAATTAGAAAAGCATTTTTTATTCATCTCTAATCATTATCAATTAAAAATAGCAACTTGTGCTGAAAATATCGAATGGAAATATAATTTCATAGATAAAAATAAATGTATTGATGATGAATTATTAAGACAAATTACTAGTAAAAAATCTGATTTATATCGATTACTTCAAGTTAACATTGATAATCAATTGATTAAGAAAGACAAAGGTCAGAGAAAATATTGTGGATGTATCTCTTCAAAAGATATTGGATGGTATTCATCTTGCCAATTTAATTGCTTATATTGTTATGCAAAATGAAATAATTTATTATGTAAACATAGGAAATTTAAAAAATTATTCTTAACTTTGTATTATAAACAAAAATATGTCAAACAATTCAATTAAAGGAGGTGGTTTTATTATTCATGAAACTTTCGCAAATGATATTTTTATACCAGAAGAATGGAATGAAGAGCAACAAATGATTTCTCAAGTTTGTGAGGATTTTATTGAAAAAGAAATTATTCCCGTATTAGATAGAATCGATGCTCAAGAAGAAGGTTTAATGCAAAGTTTATTGGACAAAGCAGGTGAATTAGGACTTCTTGGAATCACAGTACCAGTAGAATACGGTGGAATGGAAAACGACTTTAAAACTTCATTATTAGCTACTGAACATTTAGGTAAAGGTCATTCATTTTCTGTCGCTTATGGAGCTCACACAGGAATTGGCACTTTACCTTTAATGTACTATGGAAACGAAAGGCAAAAAACAAAATATTTAGCAAAATTAGTAAGCGGAGAATGGAAGGCTGCTTATTGTCTGACGGAACCCGATGCTGGATCTGATGCCAATTCAGGAAAAACAAAAGCGAATCTTTCTGATGACGGCAAACATTACATAATTAGTGGTCAAAAAATGTGGATTACTAATGGTGGATTTGCAGATTTGTTAACTGTTTTTGCAAAAATTGACGACGATGAAGTTTTAAGTGCTTTTTTAGTTGAAAGATCTTTTGAAGGTATCAGCTTTAATCCAGAAGAACATAAAATGGGTATTAAAGGCTCATCAACTCGACAAATATTTTTCAATCAAGTTAAAGTTCCAGTTGAAAATTTATTATCCGAAAGGAAAAATGGTTTTAAAATTGCTTTAAATATTTTAAATATTGGAAGAGTTAAACTAGGGGCAGGTGTTTTAGGTGGGTCTAAACAAACTTTTCAGCACAGTATCCAGTACAGTATTGAAAGAGAACAATTTGGACGATCTATTTCTAAATATGGAGCAATTCAACAAAAGATTGCAGATCAATTTATTAAAATTTTTGTTTTAGAATCCGCTGTTTATAGAACTGGTCAAGCAATAGACGATAAAATCATTCAAAATCAAAAAGATGGTATGGATAAAAACATTTCCACATTAAAAGGAATTGAAAATTTTGCTATTGAATGTGCAATAATTAAGGTAGCAGGTTCTGAATGTTTAGATTTTGTTGTAGATGAAGCCGTTCAAATATATGGTGGCATGGGTTATTCATCAGAATCACCTGTTGAGAGATCTTATCGAGATTCAAGAATTAATAGAATTTTCGAAGGTACAAATGAAATAAACCGTCTTTTGATTGTAGATATGTTGCTAAAAAAAGGATTAAAAGGAGAATTAGATTTAATGTCCGTTGCAAAATCAATTCAAACTGAGTTGATGAGTATTCCTGAATTTGGTGAATCAAACGATGAATTTTTAATAGCCGAGAAAAAAACTCTTTTACAACTAAAAAAAATAGTTTGGATGATAACGGGTTCTGTCGTTCAAAAATTAATGCAAACCTTATCCAAAGAACAAGAAATTCTTTTATCTATTTCAGATTGTTTAATTAATATCTATCAAGCAGAATCAGCATTATTAAGAGTTGAAAAATTGCATGACAAACAGGATATGCAAAATGACATTCGATTTTTATTAGCACAAACTTATCTTTACGATTCTGTTGATTTTATCCATAAAAAAGCTAAAGATGTAATTCTTTCTTTTGCCGAAGGAGATGAAGCAAGTATGTTATTAATGGGATTAAAACGATTTGCAAAATATAAAAACATCAATCCAAAAGAGAATAGAAAATTAATCGCTAAATTTGCACTTGAAAAAGGAAAGTATATTTTCTAAACAAGAAACAATGAAAAAAATTATTTTTATTTTGATAATTATCTTTGTTACCGTTTATTTTAACGAAGTATTTTCTCAGGGTTGTTCTCAATGCAAATTAATGGCAAAACAAGGCTCTGAATTAGATGAAAATTCTTTCGGAAGTAATATCAATAACGGCATTTTGTATCTTTTAGCAATACCTTATCTATTAATTATTTTTTTATTCAGAAAAAAAATTGTGTACTTCTTTAGAACAATGTTTCAAAAATTTAGCACAAAATAATTTTTTTTTTCAAATCGTAATTTCTGGTATAAAACAAAGTGTAGAATTAAAAAGTCTATTTATTTAAAATTTTATTTATTTTTATCAGAAAATTTTAAAAAATGAAAAAAATTCATCAAATAATTATTTTTTGTGTTCTATTTTCAAATTCATTAATACTAATTAGTCAGGAAACCAAATACAGAAGATCCTCTTTACATACAATGTTGATAGAGGTAGATAATTTTCCTAATAAAGAAGAAGTTTTAAAATCATTTTCAAATGCCCCATTTCCTGATAAATATAATAACCATGATATTGGGATAAAATCCTTTGACCATACAAAATACAAACTTTCTGAAAAAGAAAAAGTCGGTATTTACCAGCTCACATTAAGAAGTTTAATGTTAACTAATAATATTGACTCATTAAATTGCGAATTACCTATAAAAATTTCTAAATTTTTGAAGGAGGAAAAAATAGCAAACAAAATGATAGCCAAGTGGTTTAATAGAAAACCCGACGGAAGTTTTGATGATTTATTGATCTCAGAAAGGGGATTATTTGATGCAAGTTTTATTGAAATGAAAAAAGCTTTATCCTCAAGTGATGGAATTGCTCTTTTAAAAACTGCTGGTTTTGAGTTAATAGACAATACTTTTTTAATTGTTTCAAAATTTAATTTCATTAGCAATGAACATATGGCAGCACAAGTAAGAGATGTTGCTTTAAAGGAATTAGATAGTGTAAAAAACAAAGATTTAAAAGAAATTCTAGTAAAAACTGTTGAAGAAACTTATAGACAAACGAAAGATGGTTATTCCGTATGGGTAAATTCCTTTTTATATAAATTAAAATGGAACGATACAATATCTAATTTATTTTACACTAAATATTGGATGGATAATTCCAATATAGATATTAACAAAAAAATTGCATTTGATACAACAAATCAATTTTCTATGGAATATATAGGTGAAGAAAAAGCATCTTCAATTGTTCTTTTTTCTCAAATTGATACTAGACCCAAGGAAAAAATAATTGAAGTGGCAACAGTTCGTGCTATCGATAATGTTTTTGCTAAACTACAAAAGAAATACGATGTGTTTAAACCAAGAAGTCCTTTATTAACTGGTGATCCTCCAACGGCTAAAATCGGTTTAAAAGAGGGTTTAGAACGTGGTGATAAATTTGAAGTATTAGAACAAAGAATGGATAGAAAAACAGGTATAATAGAATACGTTAGAGTGGATAAAATTACAGTTGATCATAACCTAATTTGGGACAATCGTTATGGAGTTGGCGATGAGCCAGTTAAAACCAATGAAAATGTTCCCGCTATCGATAGGACTACTTTCAAAAAAGGAAAAAATTTATCCTCAGGACTTTTAATCAAACAAATAAGATAATTTTTATACTATTTAATTTTAAAATTTTTAACCTAAACTTAGATAATGGTATTGTTTTTTCAAATTACTACAATCATAAAGTATGAATGTATAAATTTATTTTTTTAAACTCTTATGGATTATCTTCATGGAATAACATTAGAAAAAATGCTTAATGAATTAGTAGAAAAATTTGGATGGGAACATTTAGGATATTTAATACCTATCAACTGTTTTAACCATGAACCAAGTATAAAATCTTCCTTAAAATTTTTAAGAAAAACGCCTTGGGCAAGAAAAAAAGTTGAAAATTTATATATAGAGCGAATTGTAAATTAAAATTTTCAAATCTCCTTTAGCTAATTAAATCGTCAAAAAAATAGAAAAGGCAGATTAAAAATTATCTTTATTACAAATGAATCACCTCTCCATACGCTGCTGCGGCTGCTTCCATCACAGCTTCAGACATAGTAGGATGAGGGTGAACTGTTTTGATTAATGCTTCACCTGTTACCTCTAATTTTCTTATTGCCACAATTTCAGCTATCATTTCAGTAACATTTGCACCTATCATATGGGCTCCTAACAATTCACCATATTTCTCTTCAAAGATTAATTTGACAAATCCATCTTTAGCACCTGATGCGCTTGCTTTCCCAGAAGCAGAAAATGGAAATTTTCCTACTTTAATTTGAAATCCTTTGTCTCTTGCTTTTTTTTCTGTAAGTCCAACCGATGCAACTTCAGGATTAGTGTATGTACAACCAGGTATATTTCCATAATCTAAAGGTTCAGGATGATGACCTGCAATTTTTTCAACACAAATAATACCCTCAGCAGAGGCAACGTGAGCCAACGCAGGAGTTGGTATAACGTCACCGATAGCAAAATAACCAGGTAAATTGGTTTGATAGTAATCATCAACAATAATTTTACCTTTGTCTTTCACTATACCTAAATCTTCTAAGCCAATATTTTCAATGTTTGATTCAATACCAACTGCTGAAAGCACAATATCACAATTTATTTTTTCTTCTCCTTTTTCTGTTTTAATGGAAACAAGGCATCCTGTTCCAGAAGTATCAACTTTTTCAACTGAGGACGAAGTTAATATTTGTATTCCCTGTTTTTTTAAAGACTTTTCTAATTGTTTTGATACTTCTTCATCTTCTATTGGAACTATATTTGGAAGATATTCTACAACAATTACTTCTGTACCAATTGAATTATAAAAGTAAGCAAATTCAACACCGATAGCACCTGAACCAACTATCACCATTTTTTTTGGTTGAGTTGTTAAGGACATTGCTTCTCTGTAACCAATAATTTTTTTTCCGTCTTGAGGTAAATTTGGCAATTGTCTCGATCTTGCTCCAGTTGCAATAATAACACCCTTTTGAGCTGATATTTCTTCAATTGAACCATCGTCTTTTTTAATAGAAACTTTTTTACCAGCTTTTAATACACCAAAACCTTTGATAACATCAATTTTATTTTTTTTCATTAAAAACTGAATGCCATTCGACATCCCGTTAGCTACTCCTCTACTCCTATCAATAATAGCTTTAAAATCTGCTTCTATTTTATCTATTTTAACACCATATTCTGAAGAATGTTTAGCATATTCATAAACTTGAGCACTTTTTAACAAGGCCTTAGTTGGAATACAACCCCAATTCAAACACACGCCCCCCAAAGATTCTTTTTCAACGATGGCTGTTTTCATTCCTAATTGAGAAGCTCTAATTGCAGTAACATATCCACCTGGACCACTTCCTAAAACGATGATGTCATAACTCATATTACAGTTTTTAAAATCGATTGCGAAATTAGTAATATTCTATTGAAAAAACAAAAAGGGGTTTTCAAATTTGAAAACCCCTTTTTAATTGAACTTTTGTTTTTAGTGTTTAACTAACTTTTGTATTGTTTTAAATTCACCTTTGTTGAAATTAAACTCAATAGAATAAATTCCATTTTCAAATTGTTCTGAATTAATTTGAATCCCAGTATTTGTTTCTGATTTTATTGAAATAATAGAATTCTCAACTATTCTACCTGAATTATCAACAATATTCACATTCAATTCACCAGTTTTTGGAGAATAAAACACACAATTACTAGATTTATTGGTTGGATTAGGATATAAATTACTTACAGCAAATTCATTACCATTATTTTCAATTAATACAGTATTTGAGAATGTTTCTGAACCATTGTAATCAACTTGTTTAAATCTATAATAATTATATCCACTATATGGTTCTTTGTCTGTATAATTATAATAGCTTGTAGAAATAGTTGTACCAGCACCATCAATTGTAGTTAATACTTCAAACTTATTACCATCAACTGAACGCTGAAGCTCAAAATAATCGTTTTCTCTTTCACTTGATGTTTCCCATTGTAATACATTCACATTTCCGTCTTTTTTACCATCAAAATAAATCAATTCAATTGGAGTTGATACTATCCCTTGATCAACACCAAACAAGGAAAAATCAGTCATCCCAGTTCTTGTTACAGCACTTGAAGTGGAAGTGGCACACGTTCCATTTAATGCCCAACCAGTTGTAGATATTGCAGTTAAATGTGATCGTTTTACAATAGTATAAGCAGAACCTAAAATATTGGTCACATTATTAGGATATAAAGTACAATCATAAGTACAAGTACCTCCATCAGGCATAAAAGTCCACATTCCATTATTCATACTTTCTAAATCATATAATTTGCCACATTCAGCTGAACCAATTGTATAAGTAATTAACCATGGGTCAAATCGACAATCAATATAGTGCATCGAATTATTCATTGCAGAAAAATTAGTTTTTGCCAATTGATACCCTTTTGCTGCATTACCTACAGGCCAACTATAATTCCCAGGATCATTTGCATACCTTCTTAAAGTACCGTTTACAAAGCTCGAATTGTTTCCATCAGTAACTGATGTAGGTGTTAAATTGTTCACAATTACACGATATCCACCAGTTATTGTAATAGGACTAGATCCAGTATTCAATGTACCACCAGTAGTAATTGTCCCTAATGTTAAGGTCAAAGTTCCTGTGGTTGCTTTGATATTCATGTCAGTAAGTAAAGTTACACCAGCTGAAACACCAGCTGTATTATTTAAAATCACATAATTTAAATCTAAAACTGCTGAACCCTGATTGTAATTTTGTAAACCTGTACCTATAAATTCTAAAGTACCAACAGTTCCAGTATTCATGTAAGTAGTATTTCCTGTCGCATTACTAAAATGACCAGCTAATTTAATGTGTTTGTTATTACTATCAAATTTACTTGTATTGTTTGTAGTTGTAAAATTACCTCCAATTGTGATATTATTATTACAAATTACACTTCCAGCACCTTTAGTAACTGTTAAGTTACCAAATTTATTTGTATTGATAAAATTACCAGTAATATTTTGAGTGGTGTTTGCACCATCTGCAAAAATAACAGTTGAAGTTGGTGAGCACACTAAATTACCATAGTTTGTTAAGTTACCACAAATCTGAAGTGTTACACCTGCTTGTAAAGTTAAAGTAGCACCACTATTAATTGTTAAATCTTTAACTCTATAAAAAGATCCACCTAAAGAAGTACCAGTAATAGTAGTATAACCTTGTGTGGTAGTCATAGTTGGTTGAGAACCTTGATTGTTAATAACCACATTTATACCACAATCAGGAGTTAAGGCACAACCGCTATAATTAGTCGTTGTACTAAAATTAGAATTAGTTGTTCCTGTCCAATACAAGGTATTTGGTGTATTATCTATAACACCTGCCGTAGATGGGTTACTTGCACTATTAAAATTCAAACTAAAACCAGATGAAGTCGTTTCATAATTTTGTACAACTAATAAATAAGTTTCATTTGCCGTAACAGAAACCGTAGGTTCGAAAGTAGAATTAAAGTAAGTGTTAATGGTACCAGGTGCATTTCCACCAGATGATAATCCAGTAATTCCTGGACTTCCAAAATTACAAGCAACTGGAGGAGCAGCATTTAAGGTAGCACAAGTATTAACTACAGCACCAGTTGATGACGTTAATTTCCATAATACCCAGTCATAATCTGTTTCAGCACCATTAGAATTGTCAGTAGCATCATTAGGATAAATGGTAAAATTTAAATTTCCAGAAGTACCAACTTGAAAAGTGTACCAAACTGAATTTTTTTCTCCACTTGTACAATTATTTGTACTTGTAAAATCACAAATGTTTCCTGTTCCTGCAAAACTTGGATTTGGAACACTTGTTGCACCTGTACATATTGATAATGGTGCTTGACAATCTTGACCTAATAATGCATCATTAGTTGTTGTAGATAAACCATCATTTAAAATTATGTTAAATGTACCCACATCATTATTTTCACCATCTACTCTAACATAATACCATGTGCCTATAGTTAATGCTGATAAATCTAACAAAGAGTTTTGAGTTGCAGAACCAGCACAACCTGTTGAACCAGCATCTTGATTACAAGCAACCAACGTCATTCCTGATCCACACGCTCCACTATATACAGCAATTTGTGTTGAAGGAGTAGTTGTTAATGTAGTTTGAACATACATTTGAGTGGACGTTGCTTGGAATTTATACCAAACTGAATTCACATTTCCTGTCGTCCAACATGAAGGCACTGCAGGTTCACCTGAACCACTAGCACAATTTAAATCTCCAGATTGTGATACACCATTAAATATTGAAGTGGCATTACATGGTAAATCATTTGCAGCTCCAGAAGTTGGTGCAGTAATACTAATAGAATAAGACATATTGGTTGCAGTGTTCCATGCATCAACTACAAGATAATAAGTAGTACCTGCAACAACAGAAGTACAGAAACTTTTAGCACCAGAACTTGAACTTTGAACATAAGAAACACAACTTCCAGAAAAAGGACAACCTTCAAATAAAGTAGCACCTAAATAAGATGTAGTAGAATTTACTGTTACTGTAACATTTCCTGATGAAGAGGGTGTAAACACATATACTTTATCATAGTTATCAAAATAATAGGAAGTACCACAACTCACTACATTTGTTGATGTAAAATCATTTGCTGCTGTGCCATTTAAATTTTCACTTGCATTACTATAAGGTAATGAAGCCACATTTACAACCCCTCCTCCCATTGCACCAGGGCATGAAGGTGGTGCTTGTACACAAGCGTTAAATGTAGAAGTTTGACCAGCTGTACTAGTCCAGGTATAAACTCTAACATAGTACCAATTCCCTACGGTTAAACCAGTAATATTACTCACATCAGAATCATTACATAATATTGGAGTACCTATTGACGCACAAGTTCCACTATATACACTATGATACATATCAGTTGTAGATCCTGCGACACCAGTCAATTGGAATGGATGTGCTGAAGCTGTTGCTTGAAATTTATACCATACATCGTCATCATCAGTACCACCACAACCTGAAGCTTGAGAAGATGCTGTTGCTGATTGAACTGTACCCGCTGTAGAAGAAGCACATGATCCATAAGTATTCATAGTTAATGCTGTAGCATTAGTACATTCATCATTAGCTGGTGGTGGTGGTGGCGTTCCAACGCATACATTAAAAGTAGCTGTTTGAGGTGAGGAAGACCAAGAGAATATTCTAATGTAATAAACATTACCAATAGTTAATCCGCTTATTGATACCGAACCAGTACCATACCACTCGTAACAACATATTTGTGAAAGTGAAGCACAAGAACCAGAATACACTGAACACATAAAATCAGTTGTTGAACCTGTAGCACCAGTGAAACCAACACTATGAGTAGTACCTGTTGCAGTAAATTTATACCATACATCATCATCAGCAGTTCCACCACAAGTACCAAGCGGTGTTCCTGAAGCAGTAGCTGCAGTTACTGTACCAGCTACTGTGGTACCACAACTTAAATTTGCATTAATAGGAACATTAATAGCACCTGCACAATTGTCGTTGGCTGGAGGCGGTGGTGGCGTAGTAACACATATACCAAAATTACCAGTAGTTCCTCCTCCATATTCCCAAACTCTAATATAATAAGTCGCACCAGCAGTTAAACCTGTTCTAGAAATGTACGACATTGCACCATTATTACTATCATCATCGTCACATTCTATTAGAGTGGTGGCACAAGATCCACTGTACAATGCTATACCACTATCTGTTATGCCTCCCGTTTGAGTGTCGATTTGAACAGAACCTCCAGCAGGACAAACAAACTTAAACCAAACATCTGCTTCAGTTAAACTAGCACAACCAGGTGCTGGTGGTCCAGATGTTAAAGTTGCACTTGCATTAGAATAGGTACTATAAGAACATGAAGCACCAACAGTTAATGAAATCGCTCCTGCACAATCATCATTTGCTGGAGCTCCACCACCTCCTGCATAAGAATAATTAAATGCTAAACAAAATAATAATATCGAAAGTAAATAAATATTTTTCATAATTAATAGTATTTAGAGATTTCTTCGTTAAACTCAATAACATTTTTTCCAGAATCTTTTATTATTTGATTCAACTCAAAATCTGGAAGTTCATTTTTTAAAATTAAAAACACTTGATGAGTATCGTAATCCGCATTTGCAAACAATACTCCTTTTGAATTTAAAAAATAAGTTACAATTTGTTGGGCTTCACTTTTATTAGACAATCCAGATATTGCAAAAGATTTAAAGTAAACTCTTTCGGATTTAAAATTGTTCAACACTTGTTCTAAATCATTAAAAACAATTTTATCAACAAATTGATTAAATGTTCCCAACATTGAATTTGTCCATAAATTTGGAACAAACGATTCGTTTCCATAAATTAATACATTCACTTTTGATGGTGAAGTTAATTGTACATCTTTTACGGATGGAATTGAATACAAAGAATTAATTAACCCCTTTGGATTGTTTTGAGCAGACTCACTAAGCGTAATCTCAATACTGTAATTAAGGAAAGTTCCTGATTTTAAGTAATCATTCTGTGCAGACCCAAAAAAAGCCACACAAAACAAGCTTAAAGCTAAATAGAATTTTTTCATAGTTTTTAATTTTAACACATTTAACACAAAGTTCACAACAAAGATAAGTAACTTATCCATAACAAACAAATTTTTATTTAAATATTTTTTAACAATTATTTAAACAACCTGTTTGAATGAACATAACATACTTTTCAATGAATATTTATGTTTTTTCAATGAACAAAAAAGTTTTAGCACACAACTATCAAGGATACTTTCAGCTCTTATGATAATAATAATTTGATAATATATTTTGTATATTTTAAGTTATAATTTTATAATACAAGGCTTTAATGCATTTTATCATTGTTATATTTTTAACATTTTGTTATTTAAATTCATATAGTTTATATCTATTCTAAATAAAGTTTTATTATCAATAAAATAATAATATAATATTGTTAAAAAAGTATGATTTAAAATAAATTTCTACTTTTGCATAAAATTTAATCTTAAATAAAATGAAGGTAACAGTAGTAGGAGCAGGTAATGTAGGGGCTACCTGTGCAGATGTACTCGCTCACAGAGAAATAGCCAATGAAATTGTATTATTGGATATCAAAGAAGGATTTGCTGAAGGAAAAGCTTTAGATATTTGGCAAACTTCTCCAATCAATTTATACGACTCAAGAACAGTTGGTTCGACAAACGATTACAGCAAAACAGCTGGATCGGAAGTCGTTGTAATTACCTCAGGACTTCCAAGAAAACCAGGAATGTCAAGAGACGATTTAATTGCCACAAACGCTGGGATTGTTAAAACGGTTACAGAAAATGTTATTAAATATTCACCAAATGCAATAATTATTGTGGTTTCTAATCCACTAGATGTAATGACTTATTGTGCTTATCTCAACGCTAAAACAGATCCTAAAAAAGTATTTGGAATGGCAGGTGTTTTAGATACTGCTCGTTATAGAGCATTTTTAGCTACAGAACTAAACGTATCTCCAAAAGACATTCAAGCTGTTTTAATGGGAGGACATGGGGACACTATGGTTCCTCTTCCTCGTTATACTACAGTTGCTGGCATTCCGGTTACTGAATTAATCGCGGCTGACAAACTTAATGAGATAATTGAACGCACAAAATTCGGTGGGGGAGAAATCGTAAAATTATTAGGTACTTCAGCGTGGTATGCTCCTGGAGCAGCAGCAGCTCAAATGGTTGAAGCCATTGTTCGTGACCAAAAAAGAATCTTCCCAGTATGTGCTTGGTTAAACGGTGAGTATGGAATGAAAGACATTTATTTAGGTGTTCCTGTTATTCTTGGAAAAGGTGGAATTGAAAAAATCATTGAACTTCAATTAGACGAAGCTGAAAAAACTCTTTTAAATGAATCAGCTTCTGCGGTTAAAAGCGTAATGGATGTTTTAGATAACATGAACATCAACGCATAAGTATAAATATTATTATAAATACTTTAAAAAATAAGCTGTCTTTTTAGACGGCTTTTTTATTGTATATGACTAACGAAAACATAAAAGATTTTTTAGATTTTAAAGTAAATCAATATTATAAAAAGGTTTTTATTGAACAGGATCCTTTACAAATACCACATCAATATACTTTACTTCAAGACATTGAAATCAGTGCTTTTTTAACTTCAATTCTTTCATGGGGAAACAGAAAACAAATTATAAAATCTGCTCAAAAACTTATGAATAGCATGGGACAATCTCCTTATGATTTTGTAAAAAACTATTCACCAAAATGGAAAATTGAATTCACTTATCGAACATTTAATTCCACTGATTTAGATTTTTTTATTAGGTCTTTACAACATATTTATTCAAAAGGAAATAGTTTAGAATGGGCTTTTCAGAAGTGTTCACCCAATGAAAATTGTTTTGATAGAATTGCTCATTTTCGTCGTCAATTTTTGTCTATTCCACATTTAATAAGAAGTGAAAAACATCTATCTAATCCTGAAAAAAATTCAGCTTGTAAAAGATTGTACATGTATTTAAGGTGGATGGTAAGAGAAAGTAAAATGGGAATTGACTTTGGATTATGGAAAACAATCTCCCCTTCTGAATTAGCAATTCCTTTAGATGTCCATACAGGAAACACTGCTAGAGCACTTGGACTTATCACCCGAAAACAAAATGATAGACAGGCACTTGAAGAGTTAATGAAACAACTTATTCAAATGAATCCTACTGATCCTACAATTTACGATTTTGCCCTTTTTGGCCTTGGAATTTTTGAAAAATATGGTTCAATATGATTATTTCCTTTAAAAATATTTTGTATTAAGCAAAAAAGGTATTATCTTTGCACTCCCTTTTTAGAATTTAATGTTTTAAAAAAGATTACTGCGGATGTGGTGAAATTGGTAGACACGCCAGACTTAGGATCTGGTGCCGAAAGGTGTGTGGGTTCGAGTCCCCCCCTCCGCACAAAAAATCGGTATAAGATTTTCTTATACCTTTTTTTATTTAATTTTTAAATTTTTATCCCATTTTATGGAAGTAACAAGTAATAAAACCGGAGAACTAAGCTCAGAAGTTTGTATTAAAATTAATGAAAATGACTATTCTGAAAAATTAAAAAAGGAATTAGAAAATATTCGTAAAAAAGCAAATTTTCCTGGATTCAGACCTGGAAAAGCTCCGCTCTCTTTTGTTGAAAAACAATACAAATTTTCAGTTTTAGCTGACGTTTTAGATAAATTAATCAATCAAGAAATGAACGCTTTTATTGAAAATAGTAAACTTGAACTCATTGGTGAATTGTTGCCAAAAGAAGACCAATTACCTGATTTTAAAACTCAAAAAGAATTCGAATTTTATTTTGAATACGCTGTTAAACCTGAGATAAACCTAGACAATGTGTTGTCTAAAGAATTTGAAAGTTTTAAAATTCAAGTCAATGATGCTGAAATTGACGAAAAAATTGAACAATATAGAAAAAATTTCGGGAAAGTTGAACAACCTGAAAGTAGTCAAGAAAAGGATTTTTTAATGGTTCGTCTTATTGAGAATATTGATGAAGACTCAGAAAAAGAAAATTTAATCGATGGTTCCTACAATCTTTATCTTGATGAGAAAATCAAAGACTTGTCAACTTTTATCGATAAAAAAGTTGGTGATAAGATTAATGTTCAAATTAAAGAACTTTTTAATAACGAAGAAGATTTAGCCAATTTATTAAGAGTAAAACCACAAGAATTAAGTAGTTTTTCTCCAACTTTTGATATAGAAATAGTAAATATCTATCGAATGATTCCCTCTGAATTAGACGAAGAATTTTATAAAAAAGTTTTTCCTAATGAAGAAAATTTAGATGAAACCTCCTTTCGAACTAAAATAAGTGAAACGATTGCTCAAATGAATAACAACGACACTAATCGTCAGTTAGCAACAAACATTTATGAAAGACTAATAGAGGAATCTGAAGTAAATCTTCCTGAAGAATTTATAATAAGATGGTTAAAACACATTAATAAAAATAAATTCACTGACGAACAAATTAAATCCGATTACGATAAATATGCTAAAAAAGATTTAAAATGGGATTTAATCAAAAGCACATTAATTAAACAGAAAAACATCGAACTTCACCCTGAACAATTTAAAGAATTTGTAAAAAGTGGTATTTATCAAAATTATATTAACTACGGTTTACAGTATCAAATTACTGATCAAATGTTAGAAAACGAAACAAACAAAGCATTAAAAGATAAAAATCAATTTCAACGTTTTTGGGGAGACTACGAAAATGAAATTTTACTCAGACATTTAGTGGAAACAGTTAAACGAAAAGAAGTGGAAACTACTTATGAAGAATTTAAAGAAAAAATCGAAAAAGTAGAAAAATAATAATCAATACTTATAAATAAAAAACAAAAAAATGGAAAAAAATAAAATAGAAATCGCTAGTTATGGTATTGGTTTAAGTATCGCCGACAGTTTATTTCAACAAAATTTTGACAAATTAGACTCAAAAATGATTGGACAAGCCATTGAAGATGCTTTTAATAAAAATGAATATCGTTTTTCACCTCAAGAAGCTCATCAATATATACAAGAATATCTTCAGGAGATTAATGGCAGTCAATTTGCTCAAAACAAAGAATCAGGAGAAAATTTTTTAAACGAAAATAAAAATAAATCAGGAATCAACACAACCAATTCTGGTTTGCAATATGAAGTATTAAATGAAGGAACTGGACCAAAACCTCACGGACAACAAATGGTACGCGTTCATTATCATGGTACTCTTTTAGACGGTACTGTTTTTGACAGTTCTTATGAAAGAGGTGAACCCGCAGTTTTTGGTGTTCATCAAGTGATTCCAGGTTGGACAGAAGCATTACAATTAATGTATGTTGGTTCAAAATACCGTTTATTTATTCCTCAAGAATTGGCGTATGGCTCTAATCCACACCCAAATGGACCAATAGAACCATTTATGGCTTTACAATTTGACGTAGAATTATTAGAAGTACTATAAAATGAATAAACTTCATTATTTATTACTCTTTTTTCTAATTTATTCCTGTTCCACTGAAGCAAAAAAAGAAAAAGCTGTTCGATTTTCTTCATTTAAAGAAAAGTTATCTTATGTATTGGGAGTGGATCATGCAAGAAGTATTTCTGAATCAGGAGATAAAAATTTCCCTTCATACAATAAAGAAGAAATTCTAAATGGATTTAAAATTGGAATGAAAGATATTAAAGCTTTTGATAAGGAATGTCAACAGACTTTTGTTCAACTTTTTGGAAATGATGGTAAATCCTTTAATCCTACTTATGCAAAAGAAGGTTCCTTATGTTTAGGTAAATTAAGTGGTGCATTTTTCAAAAGCGGTTGGGAACATAAAAATGCTAAAGAACTAATTAATTACAAATTTGTTCAGAAAGGTTTTGAAGACCAAATTAACGGAAAAGATTCAGTCGTTCCAAGAAAAGAACAAGTGTCTATCATTCAGAATTTTATATTAGATTTAAATCAGTTGAATGGAAAAACAATGCTTGAAAAAGCAAGTAAAAACAAAAACAATATTCAAAGTAAATCTGGATTGGTTATAGAAACTCTAAGAGAAGGAAAAGGCGGTAAACCCCAAGCTGGAGACGATATTTTGGCTCATTATATTTTAATGAATGCTTTAGGGGACACTTTACAAGACTCATATAAAATGACTAAAGAATTAAATCAAAAATTAACTCCTTTTTCTTTACTGTCAGTTGTACCAGGATGGCAAGAAGGAATTCCAATGATGAATAAAGGTGGGAAATATAAGTTATATCTTCCCTTTCATTTGGCCTATGGAGATCAAGGAATGTTTAACCCACAAACCCAACGACACGATATTCAACCTTATGAATCACTACAATTTATTATTGAATTATTGGATTACGGAAAACCGGGTACAGTAAAAAGTATTCATTAGTGAATCGTAATTTTAAAGAAAAATATTTCCCTTTTAAAAAAGAGTTTTCAGAAAGAGCAATTCAAGACCCCTTTTTAGGACAGGAATTGTTAGTATCTTTAGACAATGACCCATTAATTTCTGTTCGTTGTCATCCCTTTAAAAAATTTGATTTAAGTTTATTACCGATTAAAAAAAAAGTAAGTTGGACTGAAAATTGTTATTATTTAGACACCCGTCCGTCTTACACATTAGACCCATTGTTTCACAGTGCATGTTATTATCCACAAGAAGCAGGATCAATGTTTTTAGAAACAATATTAAAAGAACTCGACATTAAAAAAGACAGTACAATTCTCGATTTATGTGCTGCACCTGGTGGGAAAAGCCAAATATTAGCAAGTTTTCTCGAGGTTGAAGGTTTACTCTTATCAAATGAAATTATTGTTTCTAGAGCAAAAATTTTAGTTGAAAACATGATTAAATGGGGAGGAAAACACACTTTTGTTTGTCAAAATAAACCTGAAGATTTTAAACATTTACCTAATTTATTTGATTTAATATTGTGCGATGTGCCTTGTTCTGGAGAAGGATTGTTTAGAAAAGACAAAAAAAGCAGAAACGAATGGAATGAAAACTTGGTAGAATTTTGTTCTTTAAGACAAAGAAAAATTGTAATGGACATTTGGACTTCCTTAAAAGAAGAGGGGTTTTTAATTTATTCTACTTGTACATTTAATGAAACAGAAAATGAGCAAAATGTACAATGGTTTATAAAACAAACCAATGCTGAACTAATTCAAATCAAACATCAGGGATTAAAAACAGGAAGAAACGGTATTGGATTTTATGCCTTACCATCAGAAAGTGAAGCAGAAGGAATTTATTTTGCAATTCTAAAGAAAAAAAGTCAAACTAATATTCAAATAAAAAAGCAAAATCAAAAATCTTATTTTAACTATTTTAAAAATAAAAGCAATATTGATTTTAAGGTTCAAAATCATTGTTGTTTGTTTCAAAAAGAAAAATTGATTTTTACTTTTAATGAAAAACAATTGGCTTTAATTCAACTTTTAGCAAGCACTTTAAATTTGTTAAAAACTGGAACTATTGTCGCTGATATTATAGGTGAAAAATGGATTCCCTCTCATAGTTTAGCCATGGACATCAAAACTTTATCAACTGAAATAAACATGATTGAAGTAAACAAAGAACAAGCATTACAATATTTAAAAGGGAATAGTTTTTCTCTAAACCTTTCTAAAGGTCATCATTTGCTTTCTTATCGTAAAATTCCATTAGGTTGGATTCACCATGTTGACAAACGATTTAATTCTCTCTATCCTAAAGATTGGCGAATAAGAATGAAAATTTGATTTTTTTAAATAACATCTTAAAACTTTAATCTATTTATTAAATTGGGATACCAAGTTAGAGTGCAAAAATTAATTTATAGAATTGTATTTAAAAAATCAACCACTGAGAAAGTAAGATCACAAAGAAAAAACACCGCAGGTGTTGTACTAAAGTGTTCTTACTTTCTTAATGGTAAAAATAGAAGAATGATTTTAGAGACTTAAATTGGTAAGACAATTAATTTAATAAAATAAAGATTATTTTATATTTATTTTAACTATTTAATATTCAATGTTTTAAAAAAATATTTTGTTTTTTTTCATTTTTTTTTATAGATTTACCCAACTTTTTTATTAATTCCAGTATCTATAGAAGTAATAGCAAATGTTAATGTTTAACTTTTAAAAACAAAATGTGATGAAAACGAAAATGAAAATGATGACAGCAATTTTACTAGGTGTTTTTGCTGTAATGACTGCCTGTAAAAAAGAAGAGGCAAAAGTTGATGACAATGAACCTACTTATGATTCAAGTACTGCACCCAAAAGTAATGCAATCATTGAAAAAGCTTACGACGATATGACAAACATGTCTGACCAAGCTGTCAATGGTGGTTTAGTTTTTTATCAAAGCGACAAAGTTCAAGTGTTTTATGTTGATGGTAAAGAAAACAACATCGTAAACAAAGAGGCATGTAGTGTAATTATTACAATTGATACAACTAGCACTCCAAAATCTGTAACTATTGATTGGGGTTCTGTGAATTGTGATTGTCAAGACGGAAAACAAAGAAGAGGGAAATTAGTAACTACATATACAGGAAAATATAGAGATCCAGGTACTGTAATTACTCATACCCCAGTGGATTATTATGTGAACGATAATCATATTGAAGGTACAAAAGTAGTTACCAATAGTGGAACAAATTCTTCAAACCAACCTTATTTTACTATTGATATTGATGGTGTTGTAACCATGACAGATGGTGAAGTTTTCACTTATACTTCAGATAGAGTAAGAACTTGGACAAATGGATATTCTACACCTTATAACTATATGGATGATGAGTATGATTTCACTGGAAGTGCTACTGGAAGTTCAAGTTTAGGGAATGGTTATACAGCTAACATCGTTACACCACTACATGTTAAAGTTGATTGTTCTTGGGTAGTTAGCGGTGTATTAGACTTTACACCAAACAACAAACCAACAAGAACCATTAATTATGGTGATGGTACTTGCGATGGAAATATTACAGTAACTATAAACGGTCAAACTTATACTATCATTTACAACTAAAACATATTCAATTGTTAATAATAAAAAGCTGTCTGAAGAGGCAGCTTTTTTTTTGAAATTAAATTATCATTAAAAATTCAATACTGTTCTTCTGTATTTGGGAAATCTTTAGAAACTACATCATTTTTATAATTTTTTAAACCCTCTAACATAATTTGATGAAGATTTGCGTATTTACGTAAAAATCGAGGGCTAAAATCATTGTTTATACCCAACATGTCGTGTATTACTAAGACTTGACCATCAACTCCACCACCTGCACCTATTCCAATTATTGGAATGGAAACCGATTGAGCCACTTCTTCGGCTAAAGACGCAGGGATTTTTTCAAGTACAATTGCAAAACAACCCGCTTCTTCTAATAATTTTGCATCGCTTTTTAATCTTTCCGCTTCTTCTTCTTCTTTTGCTCTTACAACATAAGTACCAAATTTATAAATTGATTGAGGTGTTAAACCTAAATGTCCCATCACTGGGATTCCAGCTGTAAGGATACGTTTTATAGATTCTAAAATTTCTTGACCACCTTCTAATTTTACCGCATGGGCTCCTGATTCTTTCATGATTTTAATTGCATTTGAAAGTGCTTCTTTTGAATTTCCTTGATAAGATCCAAAAGGCATATCTACAACAATTAAAGCACGTTCAACTGCCCTTACCACCGAAGAAGCATGATAAATCATTTGATCTAAAGTGATAGGTAAAGTTGTTTCATGACCCGCCATCACATTGGATGCAGAATCTCCCACTAAAATCACATCAATCTCCGCTTCATCAACAATTTTTGCCATAGAATAATCATACGCTGTAATCATGCTGATTTTTTCTCCACGCTGCTTCATCTCTTGGATGGCATTTGTAGTGATTTTTTTAAATTCTTTATGGACTGACATAATAAAAATTTTAGCAAAGGTAATTTGATTTTTTAATTTTACATCTTAATTAAAAGTGAAATGAGAATTGATATCCTTACTTTATTCCCCGAAATGTTTCTTGGACCTTTTTCAGCATCTATTGTAAAAAGAGCTATAGAAAGAAAAAAAGCAGAAATTATAATACACAACATTCGTGATTATTCCACTTTTAAACATAAGAGTGTTGATGATGCTCCTTATGGGGGTGGAGCGGGTATGGTGATGCGAATCGAACCTATAGCCATACTTATTGAAAAATTAAAGCGAGAAAGATCTTACGATGAAGTAATTTTTCTTTGCCCTGATGGGGAACTATTAGAACAAAAAACAGTAAATGATTTATCTCTTAATCAAAATATAATTCTTTTGTGTGGACATTATAAAGGAGTGGACGAAAGAGTAAGAGAACATTTAATTACAAAAGAAATCTCTATTGGTTCTTATGTGTTATCGGGAGGCGAATTGGCTGCAGCAGTATTAAGCGATGCCATTGTTCGTTTACTTCCAGGAGTGTTAAACGATGAAACTTCAGCATTAAACGACAGTTTTCAAGACGGACTTTTATCACCTCCTGTTTACACACGACCAGCAGAATTTAATGGATGGAAAGTACCAGATGTTCTTCTTTCTGGAGATGAAAAAAAAATTGAAAATTGGAAAGAAGAAAAAGCCCTTGAAAGGACTAAAAACAGAAGACCAGATTTGTTGAAATAACGATAAATTATTATTTAGAATCATTCCATATTAACAAAAATATAGTTAAAAATTTGTTTTATTCATTTTTTATTTTGAAATTGTGTTATTAATCAAACTCAAAAACTATTCAAATAAATTCAATAATGATTCCTCAACTAATAAAGCATAAGTACTTTGTCTTTTGTTTTCTTTTTTATTTTACAAATCTAAAAGCACAAAGTACTTATTTTAATAACACATACGTTATGCCAGAAATAAATATTGCTGTTAGTATAGTGCAAAAAAACTCTAATTTTTACGTCTTATGTCAAGAAATTAAAAATGGTCATTATTCTTTTACTTTATCAAAAGTAAATAAGTATGGCGTAAATGAAGTTAATTATTGCTTTTATAAAATAGATTCTTTGAATATTTTTGCACAAAAGGTAAAAGAAGTAAATAAATTTTTATATGTGTTTGGAAGTATGCAGCATGTAAACGTTACTGGTAATGAATATAATACAAAGTTTATTTTTTGTTATGATTTAAATTTAAATTTAATTTGGACAAAAAAATTTGGTGAACCTTATTTTAATAATGTGAATGATTTTGTGTTTACAAATGATAATTGTTTTTTATTTTATGGTGAAAATAAAAATACACCAAATGGTAGGCGTCTTTTAGAAATTTCTAAAACAGATAGTTTATTCAATACTTTATGGACTAAAAGAATTGGTAAAAATGGAAGAGATTTTTTCGCTACTTGTGTTACAAAAAACAAAGATAGCAGTTATCTAATCTCAGGTTATCACAGTAATTATATAGGTCAAAATACTGAATCCTATTTTGCAAAAATTGATCATAATGGAGAAATTCTTTGGGAAAACAATTACGATATGTTATTTGGATCATCGTGTTCATATATTACTCAAATATCAGACAGCTTTGCGGTTGTTATTGGCAATATTCATACATCCAAATTTCCATTTGAGTCTAAAGGATATTACGCAAAAGTAGATATGTTCACAGGAGAGATTATATTGTTAAAAGACTATCAGTTTAAAGATTATACTAGTTTTCTTTATAGCAAAATTTTAGTTCATAAAAATAACGATTTAGTTTTTAAAGCAAATATAAAAGACAACAATGAATTACCTAATATTAATAATATTTTACTTATTAAAATGGACATCAATGGAAACATTAAATGGACACGTGAATATTACAAAAAAGAAGATCGTCATCAATACATTTACGATATACAAAACACTGACGATGGAGGTTATGTATTGTGTGGCTCAGCAAAGGATAGTGGCTATATACAACGCAATTGGGTACTAAAAGTAGATTGTAACGGTTTTGATAGTGTCACCTATTATGCCAAAGATTCCATCTGTATTCCAGAAGATTGCCGTAGATATGAAAACGATTTTTCTTTTACACTTTCCAAAGATAGTGTAGAATTGTATAAAAGTGAAGGTCTGAATTGTGTAGCACAACTCAATGAAAATGCTACTTTAACTTGGGATTTTGGAGACCAAACAGAATTGAAAGACATGCTTAATGTGTATCACTTTTATCAAAAACCTGGCACTTATGAAGTAAGTTTGATATTTGAAAAAGGAATGTGCCAACTCAAAAAAAGTAAACAAGTTTTTGTAAAATCACCTGATTTAATAGATGAATTTGCTTTGTATCCCAATCCAAACTCTGGTCAATTTGAACTTTTACACTATTTTGATGGAGAGGTTTCTATGAAAATTATGAATGCTATTGGACAAGAGGTGTTTGTTCAAAACAATCTTTCACCAAAACATAGTTTTCATTTTTCTTTGAGAAGTGGAATTTATTTTGTATATTTGACAAACAATGGAAACAACTACAAACAAAAGATGTTAGTTTATTAATAAAATTATCTAAAAATGAGTTCTATGAAAACACCTTTAATATTTCTACTTTTAATAAACTTATTATATCTAACTGCTCAAGAACAAAGAACGACTTTTTTTACAAGATATGATACAATACCCATGTCTTGGACTCAAGCGATAGATTATGAAAATAATTTTTTAAGGGTTTATTCCTCTTCTCCAATTGGTTTTTCTGTTATAGAAAAGTTAGATAATAAAGGGACAAGCTTATCCATAGATTCATTAACTAATTATCCACGAAATTCCTATTTTCCAAAACTTATCAAAACAAACAATGGTTATGTAATTGCTTTTTCAAGTATGACAAATATTCTAGAAAATGATTTTATGGACGCAGATATAAAAGTTCAGTTTTATGATGAGAATCTATATTTATTACTAGACACGACTTATATTTCACTTTACGAGGATCGTTTTGTGGATATCATTCAAACCAACGATAATGGATTTTTAATTCTGAGCAATAAAAACAATATTTCCGTTAATCCTATAGAAAAATCATTGAATTTAACTAAAATAAATGCTCAAGGTGAAATAGTTTGGGAAAAAGAAATGGTAACTGATGCTAAAGCTTTATTAATGAATGAGTTTAATACTTCAACAATTTTAATTATTAGTGAGAATATAGATAATTTTGAACGTTATTTTACTCAAATTGATGAAAATGGCAATATTTTAAATGAAATTTCTTATACCCTTCCTCTATTAAACACTCCAACTGATTTGATACAACATAATGAAAATGAGTTGTTACTAATTGGGTCTTACAAAAAAGGAAACGACAATTCTTTACCAAGAGGTGTGATATTAAAGATAGATACCATTGGAAATATCTTAGACAGTACTTTCTATATGTTTGATGAGGCAACAGAATTTAAAAAAATAATAAAAAATCACAAAAATAATTATTGTATTATTGGTGCTAAAGGCACAGCTTCGTATGTAAATGAGTCTAATTATTATAGAAATTCATTTTTTCTTGAAATGGATACTTCAGGTGAAATATTATGGTCTAAAGAATTTAATTATAGCAGTAATGCTCAAAGAACCATATTAAACAGTTTAAAACAAACCTCTGACAATGGATATATACTAACTGGAAATATAAGAATATTACCGTCTGATATTCTCTATTCAACCTACAAACTTGATTGTAACGCCTGTGACAGTATTTCCTGTTATTTTAAAGACAGTATTTGTAATCCTGCTGATTGTATTCGTTACCAAAACGACAATTTGTTTTCTGTGGAGGTGGATAGTACTCAGTTAGTAAACAATGTGATTAATATAGATTTATTT
>JACPDW010000027.1 GCA_016183815.1 Flavobacteriia bacterium | reverse complement strand
TGTGCATGATGAATAATTCGATCAATAATTGCCGATGCCATAGTGTAATCCCCAAAAATAGCTCCCCAATCTTCAAAATTTCTATTTGTTGTAATAATAATAGAACCTTTCTCATATCTTTTACGAATGACCTCAAAAAAACCGGCAGGACCCCATAAATAAATCTATTAAAGATTAACCCTCTTTAAAATACAATTTTTTATTTCTTTGTGAAATAACCGCCCGTTTTAGAAGCACCTCTGAATTCAATATATCCCTGTTCTTTTAGTATTTTTATATAACGCTCAGTTGTTGCTAAGCTTTTGTTTATCATAGTGTTTAACTCTACAGCTTTTTTACCTTCTTGAGTAGCTATTGTATCGTATAAATATTGCAGTTCTAATAATACACCCTCATTTACACCCTCAATTTTCAGATTTACACCCTCATTTACACCCTCGTTTACACCCTCACTTATTATATCACTTGTCCTCAACTTCACAATTGTTGAATCAAAATCAATTACATAATCTACCGAAGTACCGTTGTATTCTTTCCAATGGTGTTCGATGTTATCCAAACCATAACCCGCATTTTCAGCTAGTTTTACCATACGGAACAATTTAGCAAGTATAGGATTTCTGGGAATTGATAGGTCTTTACCTTTTAATTCTTCTAAAGGTTTTGGTAAACCTCCCGGATTGTAATATTCAATATGATTGTTAAAAATGCGAATGCGTGGATGCGCTGGCGAAAAATAATCAGCATGCATCAACATATTGACAAGAGCTTCACGAATTGCTTTTAAACCTGGCGAAAGTTCTTCCCCAAATCCTTCTGCTTAAAGTTTAAAGTCAACGTCCACTTCTTTTCGTAAACGTTTGAAACATTCAAAATAAACTTCCCACAAGTTTTCATAATCATCTTCGGAAAGGCGAAAGGTATAACGAGAAGTTGAATCTTGATTACTTGTTCCTGGAATCTCAAACAAATCAACCCGAAAATCAGGAAAAAAGCTTTCGATTGAATTACGATTTCCGAAAAAGAGCAAGCCTGAAAAAGTACATTGCTTCGTTTCTTTATCCAAAATACGCATCTTAACCAAAAAGTCATCTAGTTCCATGCGGTTGTAACTTACACTCGAATTGAAACGCGACATGTAATCTCTATATTCTCGAATGGATTTATCTCGCAAATCGGAAAGGGAGGTTCCAGCAGCAATTTCGGAAGTTTTGGTACCAAAAGTTTGATCGCGGTAGAGTGAATCTATTTCTTCTTTACTTGCTTTTTGGTCGGCAGTACCTCTACGAATGTAAGTGTTTGCTTGTGAATTGAAATAAACAGGTTTGTTTTTAGAAATTGGAATGTAAAAAGCCAAAACTACTTTTCCGTCTATGTTATGTTTTACACAAGTTGGATTGATTACCACATTGAACTTTTGTGCACTACGAAGTGTAGCCAAGAAATCTTGTTCAATTTTTTCAGGGTTGGAGATTGCAACTACCTCAAAATTTTGTGCTACTTGTTTCACGCCAAAAACAAGCCACCCACCAGCAGAGTTGGAAAATGCACTAACGGTTTCCCAAGCAGATTTTGGGATTTCTCCTTTGGCTTCTTTTACCTCAAAATCTTCCCATTCAAGGTCGGAGAGTTTGTGTATGAGTTCTTGTTGGGTCATGAATTAATTTTTTTTATGTTGTAAATAACATTATTCGGTTTTTAAGGAAAACTTATTGGCATAATCAAAAATTATTGAATATCAACTTATAAGAGCAGACCAATAAATGCCCCTTTTCAATTCTCTCTAAAACTTTGTCTTTGTCATATTTTTTGTAGAGAGTTTTAAATATTCTCTCAGTTTCAGGAGCAACGCAATTTGCAAGTACATCATCGTACGAAAAGCCATAAATTTCATAGCTTTGAAGTGATCTTATGTATTCTGCGATTTGCATTTTTTTAGTTTTTGAATGCGAAAAGTATAAAATATTTGTATTAATCGCAATAAAAAACTAAAATATTTACATTTTCTTTTTAAAATATCGATTAATTAAGAAGCTAGTATAAATGTATTTTTCTAACTACTTTTTTTATCGAACAACAATGTTTTGAAAATTAATCTTTGTATTCATTTTGATTTAAACGAGAACGAATTTCATCCATGTGTTTTTCCTTCTTAGCTTGTCGAAGTTTAATGGCTGTTTGAGTAAAATATTTGTGTTTTGTCAAAAAGTCAATTTGAATTTCATCCCACTTTTTGTCACTATCAATCTTACCATGTTCTCTTAATTCCAATCTTAATTTGTCTGAAATGCTATGAAAATTATCGGTACCTAAGTAGTCTAAATCTGCATCACAAATAATTTCTTCAAGTTTATTTGTAGGATTATGAGGCACTTGTGTTACATAAATAAGTTTAATAATTTGCTGAATATGTTCTTGATTATAACCAAATTTAGGAAGAATTTCTTCTGCAAGTCGAGCTCCAACTGGTTCATTTTTATCATAACTTTCAATGAATCCAGCGTCATGATATGTAGCAGCAGATTTTAATAAGAATAAACCTTCATCGGTTACACCTTCCATTAATGCAATACGTTCAACTGCTTTACAAACTTCTTTTGTATGTTCAATACAGTGGTAATGTAATTTTGGAGATAATTTTTTTTCCAAAATTTTCATAATATAACGTTCAGCTTTGTAGTAATTGATACTACTAAAATGATGTAAATTAAAAATTTGAACAAATTTATCATTAGGATAAATACCTTTTCCATCTATTGAAAGTTCTGGTTTGATACCTTCAACAGTGTACATATCCATCAAACCTTTACTTTTTGTTTTTACTTTTCCTTTATAAATACAAACAAAATAGGGCTCTATATAGGAAAAAGTCTGACCAGAAATAGTAACAGAATTGGGAGCACCCATCATCTCCATTCTTTGAGCTTGGTTTACAGTAGCACCCCAAATGTCGTAAGCCAGTTTTTCTGAGCCGATGACTCCTGCTGTAACCTCACCAGTATTGATTCCAAGGCGTAAGTCCCAAATTTCTTTACCTGTTACTTCAGCTTCTTTTCTCATTTCTCGAAGTGCTTCTTGAATCTGAATTGCTGCCAAACAAGCATCCACTGGATTGGTATTGTTTCGAACAGGAACTCCACCTGCACACATATAGGCATCGCCTATTGTTTTAATTTTTTCTAAATTATTTCGTACAACAATTTCATCAAATTTTCTAAAATAGATGTCTAATTCATTTACTAATTCTGACGGACTCATCCGTTCCGCAATTTTTGTAAAACCTACAAAATCGGTGAACATTACGGATACCGTTTTATAAGCACGTGCACTAGCTTTTCCTTTTGTTTTTAACTCCTGCATGGTGCTTTCAGGAATAATATTTCTTAAGAGTTTTTCTGTTTTTTCTTTTTCTACTTCTAATAAATGTTTTTGTTCCTCCAAGTGATTTTTTTTCTCTTCAATCAATTGTTTTTGTTTTTCTATTTTGATATTTTGTTCTCGAATTTCTTTTGTTCTTTCAGCAATTTTCATTTCAAGACGAACTTGCTCTCTTCTTTCTTCATCGATTCTTTTTCTTGTTACAATTATTAATACAATACCTCCTACAACAAGAATAATTGTCCAAAACCAACCAGTTTTCCAATATGGAGCAGCCACAGAAATTTGTATTTCAGCAGGGACATCGTTCCAATCACCATTTCCTACTTTAGCGTAAACTTTTAATACATATTCACCTGATTGTAATGAATTGAAGTGAATTAAATTCGATGTTCCTAACAATATTTCTCCTTCATCAGAACCCTCTAATTCATATTTATATTGAATTAACCCAGGGTTACTCATGTCAATAGTCATAAATTTTATCGTAAAACTTCTTTGTTTGTAATTAAGTTCTATTCTATTGGTTTCTGATATATTTCTTGTTAAAATAGAATTCTTATTATTGGGTTTTATCCAGTCTCCATCTAATTTTATTTTTGAAAAAACCACTTTAGTTTTATTCTTTTGAACGTTTAAATGTTGTGGGAAAAAATAATTAAACCCATTAATTGAACCAAAAAATAATTGACCATTCTTAGATTGAAGTGATGCACCTAAATTAAATTCAGTAGAAACTAATCCATCTATTTCAGAAAAATTGGTAAACTTATTAAAGGAGGGATCAAAAAGAGATATCCCTTTATTTGTACTCATCCATAATTTATTGTTTTTGTCTTTTAAAATAGAGTAAACAACATTATTTGGTAATCCATCTTTTTTTGTGAAAGAATTAACCTCGCTAGTATTCAAGTTGAGTTTTAAAAACCCAGAACCAATCGTTCCCATCCAAAAAATATTTTTTTCTTGTTGCAATATACTTGTAATATAATCTTTAGAATATTTTCCAATAATAGAATTGTATTGAGAAGGGACAATTTTTAGTTCTTCTTCATTTTCAACAAGATAATTCAAACCACCTGTTGTTGTAGTGAACCATATTTTACCTTTAATGTCTTTAAAAATAAACTTGCATAACCCAGGTGATATCGTGTTATTAGGATTTTTTCTGTCGTGTTCAAAAGCCCTAAACTGTTTTTTATTGAAATCGTATAGTAAAACTCCTCCTTTTGTTGCAATAAAATAAAGATTATTTTTCCAATGGAAGATTTTATAAGTTCTATCAAAATTGGAAGGATCAATAATTCCTTTATAATTCAATTTGTTATAACTATATTGATTTGCTGATTGAATTTCCAACTCATATAACCCTTCTGTGGTGCCAACTAATAAATAGTTAGAATGAATTACATAAAGGCATAAAATAGACGATTCAGAATTTTCTGTAGTATTTAATTTGTTCCTAAAAAAAGCTTCAAATTTTCCATTTTTTCTATTCATTCTAGAAATCGCGTTGTCCGTTCCGACATATAAAAATTGAGCTGATTTATCTTCAGCAAAACACCAAACATTGGGCGAAGGAATACCTTTGCTTAAATTACCACTAGGTGATACACTTAAAAATCCTTTACTGTGAGGGTCAAAAGAACTTATTCCTCTTTGACTCGCAAGCCAAAAAGTGTTGTTTTTATCTTTATAGATTTTATTTAGTGAATTATATAATAAAGCATTTTTTTGAAAAATATCGTGTGTATTTTGTTCAATCTTTAGCACATTTTCCTCTTTTTGAATAGAAAACAACCCATGAGATTTGCTAGCCACAAAAAGATTTTTATTGTCCTCTAAAAATAAATCACTGACATCTACTTCACCGTATTCGTTATCGAGTTTTTGATATAATGGAATAGATTTTTTTGTGTTTAGACTAAATTCATATAAACCCTGATTAGTTCCTAAAATATAATTATTTTGTTTGATTTCAATCAGTGTATTAACTCTAACAAAAGATTTTTTTTTCCCAATTACTGCAATTTCTTCAGCTTTGCCTGATTCTAAATGCAATAAAAACATACCTTTATCTTCGGTACTAACTAAAAGTTTTTTATTTGAAACGTAACGCAAAAAGACAATTTTTTCTGAAGGAAGTTTGGTTTGTAATTTTTTAAATTTTTTTTCTTTAATATAAAATTGAAAGATTCCATTTGAACTAGTACCAACCCAAAGTATGTCATTATTTTCAATGCTTATGCTTTCAATTTGAAGAGCTATATTTTGTTTTAGATGATATGATTCAAATTTTTCTATTTTAGGTTGATAACACAACAAACCATCGGCTGTCCCAAACCATAAATTTTCATTTTTAGCTTTGATTGAGGTTCTAATATAAGAATTATCAATTCCTATAGTATTATCTGAAGAAAAATTTTCAAAACTTGAACCGTCAAACTTATTTAAACCATCTTGTGTCCCAAACCACAATTGACCATATTTATCTTGAATGATCGTAGATACATAACTTTGTGAGAGTCCATCTGAAATAGAATAATTTCTAAATCGATACGAGCTTTGTGAAAAAGAAAAAAAAGAAAAAAACAGTAGAAGTAAAAAAATGCTTCGTTTTAACAAAATATATATTAATAAATTAAATATATTCATATTCTATTGAACACTACACATTTTCTGTAGTTTTTGGAGCAGAAATTAGAGTTTCAATGTCTTTATCAAACATATATAAACCACTTTTATCTTCTCCAATTAATTTTAATTTATCTAAAATATTTCTTGCTAAAGCTTCTTCCTCTAATTGTTCATTTACAAACCATTGTAAAAAATTATGGGTTGAAAAATCCTTTTCTTTTAAACAAATATCAACAATTTCGTTTATGCTTTGAGTAACCATTAATTCATGTTCTAATAAAGATTCAAAAACATGATTTAAACTTTTGAATTTATGTGGCGGTTGTTCAATCCCAGAAATTTGTGCCACTCCTCCCCTTTCATTTACAAATTTTACAAATTTCAACATGTGCATTCTCTCTTCATCTGAATGAGCATATAAAAATTTTGCTGTACCTGAAAGTCCTTGATTTTCTGCCCACGAGGCCATTGACAAATAAAATTGTGATGAAAAATTTTCTTTTAATATTTGTTCATTGATTGCTTTTTCTATTTTCTTATTCATATGGATATTTTTTTACAAATTTAATATCATTTAATGATTTATCCTACATCTAAGAATAGTATTAACAATGAAAAAAATATTTGCAAAAAAAATCCTGCTCGAAAGCAGGATTTTTTATCAATTTATCTTCCTTTTTCGAAAGTCAACTGTTCATCCCATGAACTTTTTTCTTCAAAATTTGATATCTTTTTGGCTTTACTTATAGAAAAGGTTTCATTCCAAAAAATAGTCATTGGTACTTTTTGCATATCCATTTTTGAACCACCAGGCATTTTTTTCCAAACAACAGAAAAATTTTCTTCTTCTCCTTTTTTAAGTACTAAATTGTTTTCTTTAGTTTTTGCCGTTGCATATTTATTTCCATCTGGCATTAAAACAGAAGGTTTATTGATACTAATCACTCCATAATCAGATCCTTCATATCTACATTTAAATTTAATGTTTGTTTCGTCAGATTGTTTTTTAATTTGAATAATGGTACACAAAAAATCACCCGCTTTAAATTCGTTTTGTGCAGGAGGTAAAGCAAGTTCATTTACTGAAATTGTTTTTTCAAATATAGGTAAAACGTAAATGCCTTCTACTTTTATACTAAATTCTCGCGTTGATAAAAATCCCATTCCAACATAATTTATAACCCTAGATTTAGACTCAAAAGGGTCAATAAAAAAATCTTTTTCTGAATTTTTATACTCTTTATCATTTATTATTATGGAAATTTGACTTGGTTTAATCAATAAAATATCTTTTGTTTTATTGGTTATTTTTATTTTAAATTTTAATTCTTTATCATTTGCAAGCTGATCAACAATACTTAAATCATATTCGTCTGTTGATTTATTTAAATCTTTAAAAAAGACTTTCTTATAATTTTGAGAATACACAAATGAGGTGATAAACAAAATAAATAAAGATATTAGTAAACTTGTTTTTTTCATAATTTTATTTTTTAGACTATACAAAATTAAACAAAAGTTATGCCAAAATTAAATCTTTTTAAAACGAAAATCTGAAGTACACAAATCTCAACTCACAAAATGCGATCTAAAAATCTCTTTTATTGATTTTCTTTACATAAAAAAACAATGGCACAAAAAACCATAAGGCCATAGATCCAATGGAAAGTAAAATCCCATTCATTGATCCTAAAAAGGCATTAAAAACAGCACCTGTATATCCCATTAAGGCCGCAACATCTAATTTAAGGACAATAGCAATTCTTCCTAAATCAATAGGATTCAAAATGCTTAAAGCCAAAGCAACATTTTCCAAAGGATAATCACTAAAACTGACAAAAACCATCAACATCATTCCATCATAAATAACAGATAAATAAAGTAATAGCAAAATAGCATAGCCAAATCCTTTGATCTTATCTTTGTTATACACTGAAATTAAAAATGATAAAATACTGAAAATAAATGTAAGTAAAACACCTATTAACATTAAATTGAAAAATTGGAATATTTGTCCAGAAACACTTAGACCGTAAAACATAAATGGAATCAATGTGCCTACAAACAAACTGATTGATAAAGATAAACTTACACCAAAATATAGTCCTAAAAAGACATCTTTTCTTTCAATAGGTTGACACATTAACAACTCAACAAACTCTCTACTATTATAAAAATACATTACTCCAAAAACAGTACTGATTAAAGGCACTAATAGTAAAAGTATGTTCATCATACTGATGATTGCTTTATGTAAATCACTAGAAAAATTCAATAAACCAAAACCAATTAAAAGAAAAAATGCTGTATAAATAAGCATTAATTTACTTTTCAAGATATCGAGAAAACTATAACGAATTATTTTAAACATGTGCTTTATTTTTTGAATGATTTTCCAACATTTTTACCATTGCATTTTCAAGAGATGTTTCGTTGTGTTCTGAAATTAATTCTTTTACAGAACGATTATAATAAATTTTACCATCTAAAATAAATAAAATTCTATCTGCCAATTCTTCCACTTCATTAATTAAATGTGTGGTTAAAAGAATTGTTTTTTTATCTTTTTTTTGCTGCTGAACGTAATTTTTAAACAATACTCTCGAAATTGGATCCAAACCAACTGTTGGTTCATCATAAACATATATTTTGCAATCAAACATCAAAGCTAAAATGGCATTAATTTTTTGTTTCGTACCTCCCGATAAACTTCTCAACGTGTTATCTAAAAAGGAAGACACACCAAAATAATCAATTAAATCGTTTTCATTGGAAGGTTTTTCACGCATTAATGTAATCATACGAATTAATTCTTTAACCTTCATGTTTTCAGGAAACTGAGCAATTTGAGGAAGATAACCAATTTCATTTCTATAAAGATGTTGTTTTAAAATGCTTTTACCTTCAATGAGAATATCGCCTTTGTCGGGTAAAACCAAACCCAATAAAGTTTTTATCAAGGTTGATTTTCCACTGCCATTTGGACCTAAAACAGCTACACATTCTCCTTCCATTATTTCTTCAGAAATTCCTTTTAAAACTTCTAATTTTCCAAATTTCTTCTGTAAATCTACGAATTGTACCATTGAATTTTTTTCATGCGGGGTTTAAAATCTTTGAATGATTCAGGAGTTAAAACGGGAGTGATTTTTTCCGTTAAATTGAGTAAATCGACAAAATTACTTCTCAACAACACCATGCTTTCGGGAATTTTTTCATTCAAAAAACAAAATAAAGTGATTGGACTATGGGGCACATCTCCAATCCCATCTTTATTAATATCGTAACCACTGTATTGATTCCAAAAATTATATTCAAAAAGATTATTGTTTGTACTTGAATTTGTTACAATCTCAAAAGTATTCGACATAAAATTATTATAAATAATCCTATTATTATAGCAATTTCCAAGGATTTTAATTGCCCATCCATTTTCAATAAAATCATTGTTTTTAATCAACATTCGATTACAACCTTCGGCTAAAATACCCATCGTGTTTTTTTTGAAATAGTTTTTATAGATTTTACTGTCTGTAATGTCTTTCAACAATAATCCATTGGAAATTTTACTCCAATTTTCTGAAAAAACATTGTTGTTCATTCGTATGTTTTTAGAATACATTACCGCCACACCCGCTCCGTTGTTGATAAATCGATTGTTTTGATAATGATTATTACTTGAAAACATAAAATGTAAGCCGTAACGTATTTGTTTTTTGCTAAGATTATTGAATATTTTGCTGTTTTTCACAAATTCCAAATAAATGCCATCACGGTGACCTGAAATTTTATTTCCCTTGATAATCATTTGATTACAATACCACAAATGTATTCCGTTTCCTGAAGAAGATTCTTTTTTTGCAACAGCTTTTAAGACATTGTTTATCAATTTACAATTGTTTGATTTGGACAAATAAATTCCAAAAAAAGTGTTGTTTAGAGTAACATTTTTTACAGTGCAATTGTTTACATTTTTCAGTTTTATACCCGCCAAATCGTCGGTATAACTTGTTTTTACATTGTTGATTTGTAAGGTATTAATCTGTACATCATCGGAATAAATTAAAATTCCATTTCCTTTGCCTTTTACATCAATAATGGAATTTTTTTTACCTTTTAGAGTTATTTTTTTATCAATTTTAAGGTTAAATTCAGAGTATTTTTCGTTAAATAATTCAAGCACATCACCATTTTTGGCTAATGAAAGTGCTGTTTCAATCTTTTTTACAGTACAATCCTTACAAACTGGTATAGATTTTGAAAAATAATAAAAAGGGAATAAAAAACAGCATGCTAAAAGATAATATGAATTTTTAAAGAATTTCACTCTTCAAAGTTAGATATTTTAGTTTGCCAATCTCATCACTTTTTCATAAAAATTAAAAAAAATTAAAAAAAAAGTTGCAATTTAATTTTTAATGATTATATTTGATTATTATTTTGTCATTTATTTGACTATTTATTAATCATAATAAACATTTAAAACAATGAAAATAAACGAAACAGTAACTAAATTTTGTGTAAAAGACCAAAATGGAAATGAAATCAACAGTGAAAATTTAATGGGTAAAAAATGGGTGCTCTATTTTTATCCAAAAGACATGACCCCAGGTTGCACTCAGCAAGCTTGTAATATTCGAGACAATTATTCATTACTTAAAAAACATGGTATAGAAATATTTGGTGTCAGTATGGATACAGCAGAAAAACATCAAAAATTTATTGAAAAATACACCCTTCCCTTTCCTTTAATTGTGGATACCGACAAAAAATTAATTGATCTTTTTGTCACTTGGGGCGAAAAAAGTTTTTTAGGAAAAGTTTTTAACGGTATTTTAAGAAAAACATTTTTAATTAATGAAGAAAATAAAATTCATTATATCATTGAAAAACCGAAAGTTAAAGACCATGTCCAAGAAATTTTAACTCATTTTGGAATAAATTCATAAAGAACGTAAATAGATTACGTTATACACAGTATAATTTTGTACAATAAATTAAATAAAAAAATGGCAACTAAAGAAATCAACGTAGAAAAATTAAAAGCTTTACAGCTTACAATGGAAAAATTAGACAAAACTTATGGAAAAGGAACGGTCATGAAACTTGGTGATGAACCAATTGAACAAGTCGAAGTAATTCCATCTGGCTCATTAACTTTAGATCTTGCACTCGGTGTCAACGGATATCCTAAAGGTAGAATTGTTGAAATATACGGACCTGAATCCTCTGGTAAAACAACGTTAGCCATTCATGCTATCGCTGAAGTGCAAAAACAAGGGGGTATTGCTGCATTTATTGACGCAGAACACGCTTTCGATCAATTTTATGCACAAAAATTAGGTGTCGATGTGGACAATCTTCTTATTTCTCAGCCCGATAATGGCGAACAAGCATTAGAAATTGCTGACAACTTAATCCGTTCAGGAGCTGTTGACTTATTAGTAATAGATTCTGTTGCTGCTCTTACTCCAAAAGCAGAAATAGAAGGAGAAATGGGTGATTCTCAAATGGGTCTTCAAGCTCGTTTGATGTCAAAAGCATTACGTAAATTAACGGGATCTATCTCGAAAGCGAAATGTTGTTGTATTTTTATTAACCAATTAAGAGATAAAATTGGCGTAATGTTCGGAAACCCAGAAACAACAACTGGAGGTAATGCTCTTAAATTTTATGCTTCCGTTCGCGTTGACATCAGAAAAGCTTCTCAAATTAAAGAAGGTGAAGACGTTTTAGGTAATCGAGTGAAAGTGAAAGTTGTAAAAAACAAAGTTGCACCTCCATTCAGAAAAGCAGAATTTGACATCATGTATGGTGAAGGTATTTCTAAAGTTGGAGAAATAATAGATTTAGGAGTAGAATTAAACATCGTTAAAAAAAGTGGTTCTTGGTTTTCCTATGGCGAAAGTAAACTTGGTCAAGGTCGCGATGCTGTTAAATCTCTTCTTATTGATAACCCTGAATTAATGGAAGAAATTGAAGAAAAAATCAAAGGTGCATTAGAAACACCACTAAAAAAAGTGAGTTGAGGAGTTGTGTGATTTAACTTTGGTAAACAAAAAAGTAATATTTTAATACATAAATCCAAAAAGCCACAATGGTATTTTAGATTTCCATCCATATTCAATTTCATCAGCTGCGATATATACATTTTTTAGTCCTTCAATTTGATTCATATTTTTAGTTTTACCTCCAATCTCAAAGATATATTTTTCGTCAACTAAAAAATCACCCTTTACAGAATATTGAACTTGATGATGAAATGAAAGTTGATTAGCAAAAAATGTTTCTCTCAATGTCCCCCAATTGATATTTTCGTATGAAATTGCATACATTAAATTTGTGTTTTCAAGATAAACTTTTAAAGGTTTCTGTAGTTTACTAATTCCTCCAGCTTCTTTAAAGAGGTTTTTAGTTAATTTGACTTCATCTAAATAATGGAAATAGGCAAGTAAGGTGCCTCTTTGAATACCAATCTTTTCACTTAATTTTGTAACGTTTGGGACAAATGGTACAGATTGTGAAATAATAAACAACAATTGTTTAATACGATGAATATAATTTATTTCTACTCCTCTCAATAATGGCAACTCAATCTCCAAAATCATGTTAGTAATTTCATTAATCCTAAGATAATACAAATCGGGAAGTTCAAAATAGTACGGATAATAACCGTGTTTTAAATATTCAGAAAAATAGACCAAAGGTTTTACATTTTCCGTTATTTCAATTGAAATTTCTTCATGATGATTTAGGATATCGTTAAGGGAATAAAAGGGAAGTGCAATAGAAGTTTTAAGTTGCATATATTCTCTGAAAGACAAACCCTGCATCGTATAAACTAGTGCTCTTCGACTTAAATCAGCTCTTGCGTTAAGTATGTCTAATAAAGAAGATCCTGTGAAAACTACTTTTAGATCAGGGTAAGAATCGTAAATGTTTTTTAATTCCTGCGACCAATTTTTGTATTTATGTACTTCATCTAAAAAAAGATATTTTCCACCTTGATTCGAGAAATCATCTGCCAAATCCAGTAAGGAATTTTCTGCGAACCAAATAGAATCTAAAGATAGATATAATGTTTTATGAAGGTTTTTTGAATGATTTTTTTTTATATATTGAAGGAGTAATGTGGTTTTTCCTACGCCTCTTGCACCTTTAATTCCAATGAGTTTTGCATCCCAATTAATTTCATTCATCAATGACCGCTCTAAAGATAAGGGTACTGTTTTAATTAACCTCTTATATTGTTCCTGTATTTGTTCAATTGTTGCTTTCATAGAACAAATTTACAACATTTTGTTTGTTTAAACAAACATTTTTTTAATATTGAAATAAATTCTAATAGGATAGTTACAGGAAAAAATTTGGTATATTTAACAAAGTTAGGTTTACATTTAAAGTTTTGGCGATACAATTGAAATAAATCATTTGTGAATCAACTAATTGTTCACTACCTTTCTTTTTTTGAATGGATTGAACATTTGGATTAAGTTTCTAGCAGGTGAAAAAATTAGATTTTTTGCAAATGTATCGTATTCATAATCTTCTTTACCTAAACCAAATTCAACTGATTTGACTTGTTTAGAATAAATTAAAGTACCGAACATCCAATCCCAAATAGCGAGTTTTCCTCCTAAGTTTTTGGAATAATGTTCTGGCTTGTTACTGTGGTGAATTTGATGTTGATATGGACTTATAAAAAATCTTTCTAAAAACTTAGGATATTTTAGTTGTATGTGAGAATGACGAAGATTTGCTCCAAAACTATAAAACATTAGATTTAAAACACCTAAGCCAAAAATTGAATATTCACCAAATGTATCGTTTGACATGAAATCAAATAAACCTGTACAAAATCCCAATACAAATACCGCTACAAAATTATTGATTATCATTTCAACTGGATGTAAACGATATTGTGTGAAGGGATTCATCTGGGTTGCTGAATGATGCACCTTATGAAACTCCCATAAAAAAGGGATTTTATGTGCTAATAAATGGATGAAAAAAAAGAAAAAATCCCTCATTAAAGCCAATGTAATAGAAAAATAGACCACCGTTTCAGTTGTACTAAATTGAATAGGTTGACCAAAAATTGATTCAAGATTATTATTGACAAAAAAAGCAATTCTTAATCCAATTACAGCGAAAGAACCTAACAAAATCACTTTAATAATGGAATTAATTATTAACAAATTAAAATCTATCATTGAAGACTTCCCAAGCCAAATCTTTTTGTCAAAAAAATAGGCAAAAAATGAACCAGAACGTTTTTGGTATTTAAATACAAAATAGGCTATCAATATTGAAGAAAGAAAAAACATCCAATGTGTTCTTTTGTTTATATCAAATAAGTAAGAGAAAATTTGTTCTAAAATCTTTTCAATTATTTCCATATCATATTTGTATTTGAAGTGTTAAATAAAAATTTCTTGGAAGTGAGGGCATTATTCCAGGACCAGGGTATCCTGTTGCCCTTCTTGTAAAATATTTTTCGTTCATTAAATTATTGATTCCAGTTTCCAATTGTAACCATTTTATTTTCCATTTACAGGATAAATCCATAACAGAATAAGCAGGTATTAATCCATTCACCGCATTTGCTTGATGTTCTGAATTTGTAGCATCTGAAAAATGTTCCTGCGTAAATGAATATTGAAAAGCTAAAGAAAATGTTTTATAAGAAAAACTTACTCCACATTTGTATGAAATTGGTGGCACCAACTCTACGTTTTTATTTTCAAAAGCTTTTTCTTTTGATCTAATATATTTTGCATCAATCAAAGACACATTGATAAAAGTTTTAAATGAAAAGTCAGAAGTGTCGTTTATTAGCACTTTCCACAAATCTGTTTCCACCAACGCTTCCACTCCTTTCGTCAATGATTCAGAGATGTTTGTTCTGTATTGGTAAGTGTTATATAATTTCTCATCAACTTTTATACACGTTCCAATTCTATTTGCATAAGACAATATAAACACAGAAACATCGAAATTTAATTTGTTTAAAACACCTCCTCTAAAACCAAAATCAAAATTATAACCTCTTTCATCTTTTAAATTTGGATCGATTTTAAAGTTTGCATTTTGAATTTGCATATCAGTAAAATTAATACTTCTATAATTTTGAGAAAAATTTGAATACAATTCGAGCCATTTTTTAAAATGATAGTTAATTCCAATTCCGCCTAATAAAAAATCTCTATTATTTACTCTATTATCAGTATAATTGGTATCAAAAATGATAGTTCCTGCAAGGTTTTCAATAGTCTCTCTATACGAACCATTTGCTTTTGTTGAAATATATTCATACCTAAATCCTGGTGTTATAGCCAATTTATTTGTAATATAAAAAATATGTTCAGCAAAAAAAGCAATATTTTTACTAGGAAATTTGTAAGAAGAACCTTCTAAATTATCTGGATTAATATAGGAGAAATCAGGTCCATCACCATCGTTTGACCAACCTTGACGACTTTGATTGTTTCCCTGATAATATCTTGCTCCCACCAACAAAACCGATGATTTATTAAACAATTTATACTTTAGTAAGTATCTTGTTTCGTTTCCAAAATTTTTAAAATCGCCCCAAATTAAATCTCGTTCTTTTAAAGGGTCAACTCGATTGATTTCACCCAAAAATCCCAAAGCTTTTCTTGAAGCTAGCAAACCAAAAAATCGAGTATTTATCATAGAATTTTTGGAAAATTCATGGTCAAAACTTAAAGAAGCTAGATTCCAATCCACTTCAAACCAATTTCTATTTCTTAACGAAACACTTGCATCTTGTTTAAAATGTACATCTGTTAGTCCTCCAGGTTGTTTAGAAAGACTATACATTTTAGTAAATTCTATTCTTATTAAATTATTTTCATTTAAATATTTAATTAGATTTATTCCACCGACATGCATATTAAATTGAGAATTAGGTCTCCAATCGTCACCTTTTTTATATTGATAATACGTATAATAATTCCATGTTTTATGACTTCCACCCAAACTGATAAAATTGTTCCACAAATTGAATGAACCAATACTTTGCCGTGTTGTTAACTCTACTGTTTTTTCTTTATTTCCTGTTTTTGTAACAAAATTGAGTAAACCACCAAATTGTGAACCGAATTGTAAAGATGCCGCTCCTCTTATCAACTGAATCTCTTGAATTGCTTCACTTGGAGGAGTATAATAACTTTCTGGATAACCCAACGCATCAGCACTAATGTCGTAACCATTTTGTCTTGTATTAAAGTTTGAAGTACGACTTGGACTTAAACCTCTTCCACCGATCCCCAATTGCATACCAGCACCATCACTTTCCCAAATATTCAAACCAGGTATCTTTGAATAAATTTGACGGCTAGAATTGGTGGCCTTGTTAGCCAAAACATCATCTAAAACAATTACCTCATTTTTTTTTCCCTGACTCAACATTACGCCATCTATAGATCGCATTCTGAGAGTAAAACCCTTTGTATTAAGAGATTTAACGACTTTTACTTCTTCTATTTCTTTAAGTGTCATCGACTCTAACTCCAATTTAATCTCTAGGGATAATTTTTTTTGATTAAGCTGAAACTTTTCATTTTTAACGACATACAATTCTGCGTAAAATTGAATTGTATAATCACCATAAGGAATACTATCGGTTTTAAAATTTCCTTTTTCATCAGAAAAATAGATTTTATTTGTCTCTTTGATGATAATTTTGCAATTAGGAATTAATTTATTTTTATTATCTAAAATTTTTCCTGAAATAATTCCTTCTTGAGAAAAAACAGAGGAAAGAATAAAAATAAAAATCATTATACTATTGTATTTCAATAGATTACAAACTATATGTTTTGTAATGTTCAATATTTTTGATTTATTAAATTCAATTTTAATCGCCATCGGTATCTTGATAAGTGATTAAAACTCCTAATGCAGAGGTCATTTCAACTTTTATTAAAGGAACAAGTTTCTGCATATTTTGATAAACATTTAAAACAGCCGTTTGATTATTAACAACTTCATCACTTAGAGGGTCATTTAATTGATTTAAATCATTAATTATAGTGTTGATTTGGTTTATTATAGCTGAGGATAAATTTTCACTATTGTACTTCGCTCCTACAAAATTTAGATAGTTATCAAATCCTTCTCCATCAGCTCCTGTTGAAATATTTGTTCCTTTAAAAATATTTAAAAGTGCATTCATAGACTGTATTACATAAGGAAGAGATTCTTTACTGTAAAAACATTCCACATGATTTGGCATGGGTAACTGAGAAATTCCGTTAAACACCCCAGCGGGTAGTCCAATTTTTCCTTTTCTAACATGAGTTTCATAATGGAAGCTAAAAGCATTTAAAAGGTAATTAACTGATGTTCCTTGTGCATTACTGCTATTGTTATTAATAAATGTTGTTGAATACGATTGCCATTCGTTTTTTACTGTATTTGCATTTTGAACCAATTCTTCAACTACAGCTAACAGATAATTTTTTGCATTTGTATTATCAGTATAAAAATCAATCAAATTTTGATCTGTAAAACCAGGTCTATATAGTAGATAATCCAATGATTGAAAACCTTTTGCAACAAAATTTGCAGGTAACTGTAAGTCGTAATTACCAGAAACAATGTTATTTAGAATTATATTTGTATCCAAAGGGAATAAATTAGTTTGATCTCTTAAACTTAAACTTTCTGCTGGACCAAATTCAAAAAAGGCAACAGATTGCCAATCTAACAAAGCATTTTTCCATTGATTTCTAAGCTCATCTAATGTGCTTATTGACGGTGAATTTACAAAAAGTTGTGTTTTGTTTTTTAGATCCTCAACTTGTGTAAAATACGTTGTGTAAGCAGGAACAATATAGTTATTTGCCATATTAGTTAACAACTCTTTTCTATTGTAATTTTCTGGTGAATCTTCTTCAGGTTTTTTCTTTTTACATGCTTTGATAAGTCCAAAACTTATAGCCAAAATAATGATTAAAGAATAATGTTTTAGAAATTTTTTCATTTTTTTTTCAATTAATATCCAATAAAATTACTAATTGTTCCATAATAGAAGATTCCTTCAATTTATAATTCTGTTTTATATGCTGTTAATCCTGTTCTTAATGCAATTTCATCAATAGCTGATTGTAAATTAGAAATGGTTACCGTATTAAAATTTGTTCCAATATATGAAAGAGCCAAATCGATTTGTGCGTTGGTCATACCTACAGAATGAATGGCATTATAACCGTATTTTAAACCTGAAAGAAAGGAAATAGCTTCTGACAATGAGTGATTTCGAGCTGTATTTTTTGAAATAATGGCTTTTGCTTCATTCAAATAATGAATGGCTGTTCCAGCACAAACTTTTTCCATTTCGTTTCTAATAATATTGATTTGTTCATCTCTCGTTGTATAATCTTTATTTGAAATAGCTGCTCTTCCTTTTCTGAACGCATTAATGATTTTTGTTGAGCTTCCTAAAAGTACCTCTCTGTCTTTTGCATATTTTCCCCAAAAACGATCTATTCCACTTGTGGGATAATCGACAGCTGAAGTGAAATAACCATAAGCTTCGTCCCAATGGTGTTCCATTTCAGTATAATATTTTCCATTTGTTGGATCAACTTGTGTAGTGTTGTCGTCGGAGGTAACTTCTCCTAAATAATTTTCAGTCATTTGATACATGGAAACGGCACACATTAAACCTTTTTCGATTAATTGTGTGTATTCAAACCCCTTTGCAGACATTAAATAGGGACCTTTCACTCCATCATTTGGGTAAACACCAGCAATTCCAGGGGTACCACTTTCAACACCAGTTACTGTGTTTGAACTTAAAAAAGCAAGTGAATCCATATACGATTCAAAAAGTGCTTGAACACCTATATCACCATTTGCGGTTTTGTCTTTCAATTGTTTTGATGAACCTGTCATTCCTAAACCTAAAACATCACTCCAAGTATAAGAACTGTTTGCATACATAGATTTAAGTAATAATGAAGAAACACTTGTACCAGCAGTGTTCGATGTCTTCATATAAGTACTTAATTCTGAAAGCATTTCAAGTCGAATAGTTTGACCACTAAAATCTACCGTATTGTTTCCGTTTGCATCTGTAAAAACATAGGTACTTGGAACGGTATATGAATCGTCTTTTTCATAGACGCAAGAACCATCATTTTTTTTAGCATTTTTATCGTAATTTGTTGCTGTGGAATCGGTACATCCTTTTTTCTTACAACTTAATTGAAAAGTTCCTAAAGAGAGTAAAATTGTAAATAGAAATATTCTTGCCTTCATTTTTATTTTTATTTAGATTAATAATAAATAACGACGCAAAATTAGATTGTAAACTTTCGCTCTGCAATACCTTTTTTATGGTATTTTTAAAAAAAGTTTAATGAATTTCTGAAATTTTTCCTGATTATAGACGAAGTGAAAAGTTGGAAAATATTTGCTTTTATTCTAATGAATGCAAAAATTTTCAAGAATAATCTAAGTGACAATTTTTATAAACGTGACAATTTTATTAGATTCTAATACTGATAACATTTTCAAGATAGGCCATTTAAAAATTGACTATTTTCAAATTATAAAAGTTTAATTTAATAATACTAAATTATTCTAATCTATAAACTTATCTTATCAACGTATTAAAAGATTTAAATTATAACTTATATCATAACAAAATTATTTCAATAAACCTTTTCCAATTTTTTTAATCTTACCTTCTTTTTTTAATTTGTCAATAGCTTTATCTAAAATACCGTTTATAAAGGCATTACTTTTTGGGGTACTATAAAATTTGGATATTTCGATGTATTCATTTAAACTTACATTGATAGGTATTTCAGGAAACTGAATTAATTCAGTAATAGCCATTTTCATTAAGATAACATCCATTTTTGCTATTCTGTCTAATTCCCAATGCATAGTTAATTCGTCAATAATTAGTTCGTTTTCAGAATTTAATAAAATACAGTTTCTAAACAATATTTTGACAAATGCTTTTTCGTCTTCCTCGTCTTTATACAAAGGTAAAATGTCCCATTTGCCTTTTTCATCAATACTTTTAATGGTTTTAATGACCATTGAACAGGCCAAATCAATATCGTCCATCCAATGAATACTTTTTTCCTCAAAAAAATGGAAAATATAAGGCGAATTGGCTATGTCCTCTTTAAAAGTTTGAATAATAAAATGTAATTCTTCGTCTATAGTGTGAGACTCTTTTTCCATGTAAAACAAATACGATTCGTTTTCTTGAATTTGTGAAAAAATCTTTTTAAACATTTCATGGTTTTCCACGCCGACCCAAGATACTTTGTTTGTATTTGCTATTTTTTTAAGTTTTTCTGATTCTTGAAGTGCAGTTAAAAAACTATTGTCTATAAAAGTTCTATTGGGATTCAAATCTTCTTTTGAAGGACGAAGTTTTCCTTTGTTTTCTTCTAATTTTTGTTCAGCAATTTTTTTAATTTCACCAAAAGACAATAAAAGATATAGGTATAAATCATAAATTTTTTCAATATGATCAAACAATCTTTTTTCTGCTATAGCATAATTTTCTTCGTTTGATTGAAAATAAGCGTATAAACTTTGAAGAATTTTAATGCGTAAATGCCTTCTATTGAGCATATTTATAATGGTAGTTTTACTTTTCCTATCGCTTCGATTCTTTCTTCAGCCATTTTATTGGCAATTTGGTACGTAGGAATGTTTTCATTTTGTGATCTTTTCACAATATGGTAGATTGTTTGATAGATATCGTCAGCTTTCGATAATGCCCAAGTATTAGATAATCCAGCTACTTCAGAATAGCAATTAATTACACCTCCAGCATTTAGTGCAAAATCAGGAGCGTAAATAATTCCTTTTTTCATAACTTCAACTCCGTGTACACTCTCATTGGCAAGTTGATTGTTTGCTGCTCCAGAAATGATACTGCATTTTAGTTTAAGTAAATTTTCGTCATTTACCGTAGCACCTAAAGCACAAGGAGCGTAAATGTCCATATCAACATCGTAAACTTCATTGATTGGAACAACTTTTGCACCATAAGTATTGGATACTCTTTTGAGTGTATCTTCATGAATATCGGAAATATAAACAGTAGCTCCTTCTTTAGTTAAATAAGAAACTAGGTATTCACCGACATGTCCAACACCTTGAACTAACACTTTTTTTCCTTTTAAAGAATCGTTCCCAAATTGAATATTAGCACAGGCTTTCATTCCTGCATACACACCTTGTGCTGTTACAGGCGAAGGGTCGCCACTTTTTCCAGGTAATCCAACAACATGAGCAGTTTCCATACTTACCCAACTCATATCTGAAGGTGAAATGCCAACATCTTCAGCAGTAATATATTTACCACCTAAACTATTAACAAATTTCCCAAAACGTCTGAAAAGAGCTTCGGATTTCATTTTACGTGCATCACCAATAATTACGGCTTTACCCCCACCTAAATTCAATCCAGAAATTGAGTTTTTGTATGACATCCCACGTGATAATCTCATTACATCGTTAAGAGCTTCAAGTTCGTTATTATAAGCCCACATGCGAGTACCACCTAAGGCTGGACCTAAAACAGTGTTATGAACAGCAATAATTGCTTTTAAACCCGTTTCGTTGTCGTTACAAAATAACAATTGTTCATGGTTGTATTTTGACATTTCAGCAATCACAGGATTGTTTTGTTTTTCATTTGCAGTAATGTCTTGAATTTCAAAGGAATTTTTCATCTTGTTTTACTAAGGGACTTTCACTAATTTTGCTCCATCTAAAAATGAGGAAGCAAATTTACAAAAAAAACAGATGAAGTCTTTAAGATATTTAAATAAATATTTGTTCCGTTATAAATGGAGGTTGATATTAGGAGTAATTTTTATTATTATTTCAAACTATTTTGGTGTTGAGATGCCTAAAATTGTAAAAAATGCAGTAAATGATTTCCTTCTTACTGTTAAAGCCGAAAATGAGTTTTATCCAATATTACTATTAAGTTTAAAAATTGCAGGTATATATATTATTTTTTCAATATTGAAAGGATTTTTTCTTTTTTTAACTAGACAAATGATAATTATCGTTTCGAGATATATTGAATTTGATTTAAAAAATGAAATTTATCTTCAATACCAACGTTTAGGTTATCTATTTTACAAAAAAAATAAAACTGGAGACCTTATGAATCGAATCTCTGAAGACGTTACTCAAGTTAGAATGTATCTTGGGCCTGGACTTATGTACACCATTAATTTGGTAGTTTTAAGCATTATGGCTATATATGCTATGATGAGAATTCATGTTTCAATGACTTTAATTGTTTTAGCTCCCTTACCGATAATGTCTTATTTGATTTACAAAGTTTCCTCAAAAATGAATAATTTGAGTAAAAAAAAGCAAGAGGAATTATCTCATTTAACCAATATAGTTCAAGAATCTTTTTCAGGAATAAGAGTAATTAAAGCATATTTAAGAGAAAAAGAAAATAATCAAAAATTTTTCAATTCAGCTGATGAATATAAAAAGAAAAGCATGAATTTAGTGATGGTAAATGCATTATTTATGCCTACAATTGTTTTTCTTATCGGCTTAAGTGTCTTGCTGACTGTATATTATGGTGGGGTTTTGAGTTATGATAACAAAATTACTCCAGGAGACATTGTTGCTTTTATTTTTTATGTCAATATGATGACTTGGCCTTTTGCTAGTGTAGGTTGGGTTACTTCAATTAATCAAAGAGCCGCAGCTTCACAAAGCCGAATTAATGAGTTTTTAAACAGCGAACCTGAAATAAAAAATCCCACCACCAATCCTTTTAAAGATCTTAATGAATTGGTATTTGATAAGGTTAGCTTCACCTATGAAAACTCTGGCATTAATGCAATAGATCAGCTTTCTTTTAAAGTAAAAAAAGGTCAAACACTTGGAATTGTTGGAAGAACGGGTAGTGGAAAGAGTACAATTTTAAATTTAATTTGCCGCCTATTAGATCCTGTTGAAGGAACAATATTTGTTGATAATCAAAATTTAAAAGAAATCAATTTAGATGAATATAGAAACATCACTGGAGCTGTACCTCAAGACGTTTTTTTGTTTTCAGACACAATAGCCAATAATTTAAAATTTGGAGTTGACGAAACAACAGTCACTGATGATGATTTAGTAAAAGTTTGTCAATCTGCTCAAGTCTATCACAATATTCTCGATTTTCCTGAACAAATGAAGACACTTTTGGGTGAAAGAGGTGTAAACTTAAGTGGTGGTCAAAAACAAAGAATAAGTATTGCTCGTGCATTACTAAGAAAACCAAAATTACTTTTACTCGACGATTGTCTTTCTGCGGTGGATACCGAAACAGAAGAAGCAATTTTAAAGTCTTTGAATGAAATCAGAAAAGATTCAATTCATGTAATTGTAAGCCATAGGATATCCTCTTTGAGAAATGCAGACAATATTATCGTGATTGATAAAGGAAAAAAAATTGAGGAAGGTTCGCACGAAAGTTTAATCAATGAAGGTGGAGTGTACTACAAAATGTATCAAAGTCAGTTAGTTGAAAACGATTAACGAGATGCTTTGCGTTTTTCTTTCATGGCTTTTTTTGCTTCTTTACAATCCAAACGATATTGTTTCATGCTTTCTTTGTATTCTTCTTTTGTAACAATTTTATGTTGATAATCAAAGTCTTTAATTTTGTTCTTTTTGATGTCTTTTATCACATTTTCTAGAATCCAATCTTTTTTTGGGTCATGTTTTATATCCAAATCTTGATCCCAAATTTTACCTAAATTATCTTGAATATCTGCTTTGAATCTCCCTCTGTATTTTGTAATAATTTCGGCTACTGTCATGCCCGTTTCCCTATGAATAAGTTGCATCAATAATCGACCTTCTGAAGTATATAAATCCCTTACTACATAAGTGAATTCTGAACGCAATTCTTTGTTAGCTTCCTTCCCTACTTTTTTCTTTTTTCTTTTACTTTCCACTTCAGACATTGCTTTGTCTATTTCATGAAGTTTTTCAGCAGCATAAACAGCCAAAGGATAGACTTTTCTACACTTTTTTAACCAATAATTGTATTGATTCCAATAACTTTTGCTTGTATAAACATCATCTAATTCTTGGTAACGTGCAATTAATGTGTCATTTTTTTGAGCATAAAAAAATATAACATGGAAGTAAGTAAATAAAAATATTATAAATTTGCGTTTCATTTTAATAATTTTTTATAACTTCATACAGTCATTTCATAAAATTACAAAAAGTTTGCCAAAAATGAAAATAATTCAATTTCCTCCTTTATTTTACCTCTTATTGTTTGGGGTGTTATTCTCATGTAAAAATGAAGATAAGTCTTGTACTTCTTGTAATCAGGAGGTTAATGTCAACAACGCAGATAGCATTGAAACGAATAATAGTTTAGAACAGAGTATTTCTGAGAGTAAAGTAGAGAAAAAATCGGTAGAGCAAGTTGAAAATCTAAAAAAAATTGAAAAAAAATATGGAGAACAATGGGATTTTTGTACATGTGTAATCGCAAATGATTCAATCAATAAAGCATTTAGTAAAAATGTTTCAGATAAAAATGCTGAAAAATTGATGGCTAGATGGGAGTACGTTGAGATAAAATGTAAAGAATTCTTAACTCAACCAAACACTACACCAGAAGAACGTGCTCTTCATGAGAAAAAAGTAAAAAAATGTTTGAGAAATAAAAGATAATACCAATAAAATTAAATATTTAAAGCAAAGTGAAAAAAAACTATAAATTCATACTACCCTGAATTCGATTTATTTATTATTTTTTGACAAAAATAAAGATAAATTAAAAATTATTTCTCCATCATTTTAATCAAATTTAAAGCCGATCCAAACTTAAACCACTCAATTTGTGATAGGTTATACGAATGATTCAAAACAATCAATTCTTTACTTCCATTTAAATGAACAAGCTCTAAAGTCAAAGTTTTACCTGGTGAAAAAGAGTCTAAATCAATAAAATTAAAGGTATCGTCTTCCTGAATTTTATCATAATCCGTTTCATTTGTAAAAGTCAAAGCTAACATTCCTTGTTTTTTAAGGTTTGTCTCATGAATTCTTGCAAAAGATTTTACAATAACTGCTCTAACTCCAAGATGTCTTGGTTCCATTGCCGCATGCTCTCTAGAAGAACCTTCACCGTAATTGTGATCTCCTACCACAATAGAAGGAATCCCTGCTTTTTTATACTCTCTTTGAGTTGCTGGCACTTCACTGTATTGTCCTGTCAATTGATTTTTAACGTTATTCGTTTTACCGTTAAAAGCATTTTCTGCTCCAATCAACATATTGTTAGAAATATTATCAAGGTGCCCACGATATTTTAGCCATGGACCAGCCATAGAAATATGATCCGTGGTACATTTTCCTTTTGCCTTAATCAATAATTTAGCATTGAGAACATTTTTCCCATCCCAAGCTGGGAAATTATCTAATAATTGTAAACGTGAAGACTCTGGAGAGACAGCTACAACTACGTGACTACCATCTTCTTGAGGTGCTTGATACCCTAAATCTTCGACATCAAAACCCTTTTTCGGGAGTTCATCGCCTTTTGGAGGGTTCAGTTTTATTTGTTCACCTTTATCATTAGTTAAGGTATCAGTTAATGGGTTAAACCCTAAATCTCCAGCGATGGCTAAAGCAGCAACCATTTCAGGAGAGGTAACAAAAGCATGAGTATTTGGATTTCCATCAGCTCTTTTAGAAAAATTTCTGTTAAAAGAATGTACAATAGTGTTTTTCTCTTGTTTTTCTGCACCTTCTCTGTCCCATTGACCAATACAAGGTCCACAAGCATTGGTAAACACTTTAGTACCTAATTTTTCAAATTTTTCTATGATTCCATCTCTTTCAATAGTATATCTAACTTGTTCAGAACCAGGATTTATTCCAAATTCTGCTTTTGGTTTGATTCCATGTTCAAGTGCTTGTTCAACAATTGAAACAGCTCTAGCCATATCTTCATACGAAGAATTCGTACAAGAACCAATCAAACCCCATTCAACTTTTGTTGGCCAATTATTAGCTTCTGCTTCTGCTTTCATTTTAGACACTGGAGTACCTCTATCTGGAGTAAAAGGCCCATTGATGTGTGGTTCAAGTTCAGATAAATTAATTTCTATCACTTGATCAAAATACTTTTCTGGATTTGCATAAACTTCTGGATCTCCAGTTAAGTGTTCTGCAATTTTGTCTGCTGCATCAACGACTTCTTGTCTGCCTGTTGCTATCAAATATCTTCTCATTGAATCGTCATAACCAAAAGTAGAAGTAGTTGCTCCAATTTCTGCACCCATATTACAAATAGTACCTTTACCAGTACATGACAAGGACAATGCACCTTCACCGAAATATTCCACAATAGCTCCTGTACCTCCTTTAACCGTTAAGATATCTGCCACTTTTAAGATAACATCTTTAGCTGATGTCCAACCGTTTAATTTTCCAGTAAGTTTAACACCAATTAACTTAGGAAACTTTAATTCCCAAGCCATGCCCGCCATTACGTCAACTGCGTCTGCTCCACCTACACCAACAGCTATCATACCTAAGCCACCAGCATTTACTGTGTGAGAATCTGTTCCAATCATCATACCACCTGGAAAAGCATAGTTTTCTAGTACAACTTGATGAATAATTCCAGCTCCTGGTTTCCAAAAACCAATACCGTATTTGTCCGAAATACTGCTTAAAAAATTATACACTTCATTATTTTGATTGATGGCTTCTTGTAAATCTTTGTTGGCTCCAATTTTTGCTTGAATCAAATGGTCGGCATGAACTGTGGAAGGCACAGCCACTTTTTTCTTCCCAGCTTGCATAAATTGCAACAAAGCCATTTGAGCAGTAGCGTCTTGCATAGCCACTCTATCAGGTGCAAAATCAACATAAGATTTACCTCTTTCATAAGAATTTTCGACATTACCTTCCCAAAGGTGGGTATATAAAATTTTTTCTGCTAATGTAAGGGGCTGATTGGTGATTTTTCTCGCTCTTGCAACTCTTTCTGGAAAAGTAGAGTACACCTTTTTTATCATGTCTAAATCGAAAACCATTTTGTTGTCTATTAAGTTATTAAATTCAAATTATCAAAAAAATCATTATTACTAAATGACCTTTTTATTTTTTTCGCTTTGCAAAATTAAGAAATAAAGTAAATTTATATGATTATTTTTATGAAATCAATTTCGTTTTTTTTTGTAAAGTATGTTAAATGTTAATAAAAATTAATCTCATTTGAATTAATAGGAAATTTATTGAAGAAAAGAAAAAATATGGATTTTTTAAAAATTAAATCCAACTTTGACTTGAAAAGCGAAACGATGGGTTAGTTTATCTCCATCATCGAAGATTTTTTTTGTAAAATACTCCTTTTCTAAATTATTAGATTGATTATTTTTTCCTTGAGATTTACTTGTTATATAACGTAAAGCATATCCGAGTATCAATTCATAAAAAATGATTTTTCCTTCGTTTACTTTTACTCCTATTTTTGGTAATACGCCCAATACTATCCTGTTAACTGAATATTCATTAACACTTGGTGGAAACCAAAACTAAGCCAATAATTATATAAATCAAAGGGTTCACTAATAATTGATGTGGGAACAAAATAAATTGAATGTTTTTTTAGTTGACTAATACTATCTTTGTTTTGTCCAAAAGTAAAAACCGTTGTCAAAAAAAAGAAATTTAAAAGTAAAATCTTCATATTTAATGTTTTATAACTTTTTTAATTTCAATTGTATCATTACTAATAAACTCGAAATAATATACACCACTTTTTATGTTAGACAAATCTAATGAAAACTTTGAAACTGGGTTTTCAATTTTTATCAATTCAGCTCCTTGAGTATTTTTTAAACTTAGTTTTTCAATTTTATTAAAGTTTTCAATCTCAATAGTAATTTTATCTTTTGTTGGATTAGGGTAAAGATTGAAAGTTTCTTTAAGTTTAGGATAATCGTTTTCATTTAACTTTTGTAAATTGCCGTTAGGATTGATTATCTTACAATTGGTGTTATTATTATCACACAATGTAGGTTCAATAAAAGCATGAAAATCGCTTCCATTTTTAATATGAACTCCTGGTTATAAAACTACAGATTTACCTCCTTTCATGTTCACCGTAACATCCGATTCAACACTAAATACATCTTCAGTAATTATTGGGTCTGCATAAGACTGCCCTCCACTTTGATGGAAATTATCTTCTTTTTCTGGGGCAATGATTAAACATGCTTTAGCAAAAAAATCTTGGTCGTAAACTACATCTCTATTATAGAGAGTTAAATTTACACATTCTTTATCCCATTGAGCAGCAACTACTTCAGATAATCCGTAAAAACTTTGAGAACCTGAAAGATTTTGAGTTGAGCTAGAACAATATCCTGATGGAAGAAAAGCAGTTGGGTCATCGGTCAGAAGTTTTACTGTTTGTGTAACAAGTATAGTGTATATGTCATTTGGCGTTGCATTAAGGTCATCAAAATGATATAAAGGCATCCACGATAACACCTCCCCAGGTGCGTAGAAATTTTGAGTTCCATTTGCTGGTATTGTTCCTCCACAAATACTTTGGGCTGGGTCAATACCATAATCTGTTCCAAAAACATTGTTGTGAAATACTTGATTGTTCCTATCCCAAATGTTATAAGTAAAAGTATGAGCGAATTTATTCATTTCACTTGGTTGATATAAACCATTACCATAAAGAATAAACGCTACAAAAGGAATATGAATGTCTATTCCCCCATGAGCAACATCCTCTCTATAAGTATCATCATGAAACCATGTATATGAGTGGTTAAAAGGAAATTCTGTAACTCTATTTCTGAAAAACACAACAATTTGCTCAGCTTTATGAGTATAATTAGAAAAATTTATTGGATCAATATACCCAATAAAAAAAAGTGCTGCAGCAAAACTAGATTGAAAATTAATAACTGATGGTTCAGGACAACTACAAAAAGTACATGGGATTCCAGAGCATTCTGAGTCTGCACAACTTTTTTCGCAATTTGTCAAAAGAGATTCATTATAACATTTATCATCATTAATCCAGAATTCACTATTATAATAATCTAAAGTTTCAACAACCCTACCTTGAAGCCAATTAGCAAAATATCCGTACCCAAGAATTGTTTGAGTGCCGATAGCTGATGGGACTAATCCAGACATTAAGTTTGTATTATATAGGATATTGTTACTTTTTATGATAAAAACAAATTCTGCCATTGGCCTAAGTAGTTGCCCAGTATAAAGCATTTCTTGGTTATCAGGATTAATTGCACTAGACCAATCAGCAGGTGAACTTCCACGATGTACCTGAATTCCGTATGCGTGTTTTATGAATTTATTCAAATACGATTTGTCTTGTGTTGATTGATACATTCTCAAATAGGACAACAAAGTCCAACCCCATGATTGCCACCAATTAGTGCTGTTATTATTGTAGTCAATAGCGGAATATTGTGGCTCAAGAATTTGATCGTAAGATTCTTTAATCGAATATAATTGTTGACATAAAATATTCATTGTTATCAACAAAAATGTGGAAATTGTGAATAGTTTTTTCATTATCTTACATTTTTAGTTTTTAGGTTAAATCGATAATTTATCTTAAATAACAAAGCATGCATTAAATGTTTTTTCTTTACCAATTCAACTGGTGTCCAGATCTTAGCTATAGTACTTGAATTTTTAACAGGAATTGGGGTTGTAGATGGAGGATAAATAATCATATCATTTGTTTCAAAATTAACAGAGGAATAGGATAATAAATTGAAAGTTGTTTCAATACTAATATTAATACGAGTTTTAATATTAAATGAAAACCCAACTGGAATTTGTAGCGAAACAAGATGTGATTTATTTTGTCGATCATAGTTATTTGAGAATTTTGGTGCAGATTTGAAATGTTTATATTCATAAATCAACTTCATTCCTATATAAGGACTATGCTTCATTTTAAAGGGAGAATAAATCAGCTGATAATAAGATGTCAAATTGTTGAAATTATAAATATTAGTTGGTACATTCTGAGGAGTATAGTTCTTAAACTCCTTATATTTTAGCCCTATTACGTGGGTAAAGATGCAAGTTGGTTGTATAAGAAACTCTATTCCTGGAGGCATAGGGTATGACACTTCGTCATATAAGTCATAGAAAGCATCAGTTTTTTCAACATCATAACTCCATAAAGATTCATTATACAAATAGATAGTAGAGAACGTTAAACCGATACCAAATTTTTTAAAATTGTCCGAAAAATCATTCTTTTCACTCTTTACTGTGTCAATTTGAGCGTTAGCAACTAACTGTATTATTAGTAAAAATGCAATTATGTAATATTTTTTCAAAACTTTAGATATATAAAGTGAAACCAACTCCAAGTCATAATGATAGGAAAAATCTCATATTATCAAAGTCTTTTTGAATACTTGACATTGGATTTTTATTAAATTCAACAATTCGCACAAATGGAGTTAAACCAACTTTAACGAACAAACCTCGTTTTATAGCTTGAAATCTATATCCTATGCGAGGAATAAAATATATAGATGATGAAGCGCATCGACTTCCAAAACTTTCATCCATACAGGAGATAGCAATAAGACCATAAATATATGAACAAGCAAAACCAAATTCAAAATAGTTCTTGTGCCCTAATAACAAAGAAGTTTCAACTGGAGTTGATAGGTATGGATGCCCATATATTGCAGTAAAATAACCAATCCCACTACTGACAGATAAGCGGTACATTTCTTTGACAATTAATATCCTATCGTAGTATAGAGAAAAGTAGTACCCTCCAGTACCAGCATATTCGACAAACATACTGTTTTTTGAAGGTTGAAATGTATCATTTTGAGAAAAAACAATATATACAAAAAATAAAAATGTTAAAAAGATAAAAGCTTTCATAACTAAATGTTTTATTTAGATTTTAAGTATTCGATTTCCTTTTGTTGTAGTTGCAATAATTTGTTTTGTTCTACAATATACAAAGTCAATTCTTCTATTTTTTGTAATAATATTTTATCCATTTCACCTAAGTTCAAACCCTCTTTTTCAAGTGTTTTAGCGTCGGGTACATCAGGTAAATGTTTGTTGGTTTGATAAAATTTTTCCACTTCTTTTAAGGGCATTAACTTATAATCTTTCTCAAAAACAAAATCAGGCCAATCGGGTAACAAATCCACTTTTATTTCTCTTGCTCTCGTTAGACCATTGTTTTCCACTTGAAAGATCTTGCGATCATTGTTTTTGATATAAAATACCGTTGTTGCGTCGGAATTAGGCAACTCAGTATTTATAAATTGTTTACCTTGTAAATTATATTGCCCTTTGTGAGTTATTTCTCCACTATTTCTCAAAGAAAAAAGTTCGTAGTATTCATTTTCGATTTTTAGAATTTTATCATCAGGTAAAAAATTTCCCAGAGATTTTAAATGAAGTAAAGTATTGCCTAAACCTGTTGGAGATACGTTACCTAACGCTATTTTATTAGAATATATTGTTCCTCTCACATCCAAAGCAACCCTTGGTTCGTCAGTATTTATTCCTACATCTACATTTGGACAATTTGAATACAATTTATCAGGACCTGATACCCAATTTCCAAAAGAGTGACCATTGTGCTCTCTACATCCTCGATATGGATTCCATTCATCAGTTATTATTTTAGTGTTTAAATTCCCTTCTTCGTCAAGTAGTAACATTTTATAGCTCCCAAGAAATAAAGTATTGTTGTTGTTTCCAATACCGTTTCCATTCCCATTTCCGTTTCCGTTTCCATTCCCATTTCCGTTCTCATTTCCGTTACCATTTAGAAACAAAAGTGAATCATTGATTAATGGAATATTTGTCATTTTTACTTCGCCATTAAATTCGGATGAGTTGTTTACTTTGAGTTTTCCATTCACATCTAATTTCACACTCGGCGAAGTGGTTCCAATACCTACATTTCCATTGTTTGGAAACACATTTTGCTGTGCATAGATTTTTAAACTAAACAATAAAATAGCTAAGATTAACGTAATTTTTTTCATCTTTATCGTGTATAAATTTACACAAAGCAAAAAAAAAAACGATTTTTGCAAATAAAGTTATGAACAATTAAAAAATAGTTATTAACGGATTGAAAATGCAAATAAAAAGATGAAATATTATAGTAAAGAAACTCTTTACAGTAAAACCAACATTAATAATCAAAATAATTCATTGTGCTTATTCGTGAAATCTGTGGCACTATTTTATTGCAATGATTCAAAATCAAGCAATATATAAAATTTAATAATTTCTTCATGTACTATAATATTTATAATCGTAATTTTGCGATGAATAAATGAAAACGAAATACAGCAAAAAACAAATTGAAGAAGCAAACAAAATCAATGCTTTAGCTCACCCTGCTCGTTTAAGTATTGTATTTTTTCTTTTGCAACACAAACAGTGTGTTTGTAATCAAATTGTCAATGAACTTCCTTTGGCTCAGTCAACCGTATCTCAACATCTAAAAGTTTTAAAAGAATCTGGCTGGTTAAAAGGGGAGATAAAAGGAAAAAACATTTGTTATTGTTTGGATAAAAAAAACTTTTTGTTTTTAGAGAAATTTGCTAAAGAATTACTTTTTTCATTCGAAGAAATTAAAAACTGTGCTTGCTAATGTTTGAAGAAATAAAAAATAAACTAAAAAATTGTACTTTTCATTCTCTCAACGATGATCGGAAAGTTAAACTTGACACCATAACAGATTTTATAATAAAAAATCAGCAACAACCTCTTCCTTCACAGCTAATTTTTGTCTGTACTCACAATTCAAGAAGAAGTCATTTGTCTCAAATTTGGTTTCAAATTGTGGCTGAATATTTTTCTATTCAAAATGTGTATTCTTTTTCAGCAGGAACTGAAGTAACAGCACTTCATCTCAACGTAATAAAATTACTTGAAAATGAGCATTTTAAAATCAGCATTGAATTTCAAAAAAAAAATCCTAAAGTCGAAATTGATTACGGTGGTCAACAAAAAATAATCTCCTTTTCTAAAACAATAAACGACGTTAGTTTGCCCAAATCAAATTTTTCATGTGTGATGACTTGCACTGATGCGGAAAAAAATTGTCCTTTTATACCTGAAGCAGATTTTCGTTTTTCATTACCTTATGAGGATCCAAAAGCATTCGACAATACTCCTCAAGTAGAAAGGGCATATAAAAAAACTTCGGATAATATATTAACAGAAATGATGTACCTTTTTTCAAAAATTAATAATGAAAAAAAAATTAAAATGGATTGATAGATTCCTAAGTTATTGGATTTTAATTGCAATGGTTTTAGGTGTAGGAATTGGTTATTATTTTCCGTCTTCAAAAAAAATAATTGATGCATTTTCAGATGGAACAACGAATTATTTATTGGCAATAGGTTTGATATTAATGATGTTCCCTCCACTTTTAAAAGTAGATTTTTCAGCCATTCCAATACTCTTTAAAAAAGGAAAACAGATTGTCATTGCCTTATTTATCACCTGGATTATCGGACCATTTTTAATGTTTTTTTTGGCAAATTGGATTTTATCTGCTTATCCTGAATATTTAACTGGATTAATTATCATCGGGATAGCACCTTGTATTGCAATGGTTATTGTATGGAATGAACTTGCCGAAGGGAACAGAGAATTGTGTGCAGCTATGGTCGGTATAAACAGTGTTTTACAAGTGTTTTTCTTTAGTTCTTACGCATACTTTTTCCTTGGATTCATGTTGCCTCATTTTGGAAAAACGGCTGTTCTCATAAACATCTCATTTGTTGATGTCGCAAAAACAGTTTTTATTTATTTGGGAATTCCTTTTATTTTAGCAGTAATAACACGACAAATTGCGATACAAACAAAAGGCAAACAATGGCACAATCAGGTGTTAATACCTCGTCTTTCTCCTATTACGTTGATTGCTCTTTTATTTACAATTTTACTTATGTTTAGCTTAAAAGGAGATGTGATAGTACAATTACCTTTTGATGTTTTACGAATTTCCTCTGTTTTGATTTTATTTTTTATCATTCAATTTTTTTTAATGTTTTTTGTTGCAAAAATGAGTAAAGCCAATTACCCCGATTCTGCAAGCTATTCGTTTACAGCTTCTGGAAACAATTTTGAATTGGCAATTGCTGTTTCTATTGGTTTATTTGGGATTCACTCTGGAGAAGCCTTAGCGGGGGTAGTTGGTCCACTAGTTGAAGTTCCCGTTTTATTATTATTGGTCAACGTTTCCAAGTGGATTAGAACGAAATTTTATTGATTTTTTAAACATATTTTTATATATTTGAAAAAAAAGTTAAGTGTTTTAACAATTAAAAATAAGTTAAAAGAAACAAATACAAGCCGTATTATTTGTTCATTTTAAAAACTTTATGTATGTTTGCTTGATTAAAATACGATGAAATGGATAAATATTTACAACAAATATTACATGAAGTAAATACAATCATTATTCCAGATTTAGGAGCTTTAACAGTTACTAAAAAGGATACAATGGAGCTTCTTTTCATGCCTTTTCTTAAACACGATGATGGTAATTTGAGCAAAATCATTGCCCAAAAAGAAAATATTTCTGAAAACGATGCGAAAAATCTTATTGCAAAATACGTACGTGATGTTCAGAATCAATTGGACAAAGGGGAAAGTTACGATATGTATCTTTTTGGTAAGTTTTATAAAATAAATGGAGAAGTTAAATTCCAAAATTGGAAGGAATACAACAAAAATACAAGTACAGACAAAGATGAAAATTTTGTAATTATTCCTGATGAAAAGAAAGAAGAAATAAACGAAACGACCTCAGCCAACACCCCTTTAACTAATCTTGATTCATTACTTGAGAATAGTGAAAAAGAAGAAAAAGATTTTAAGGATGAAGTTGAAAATAAAGAAAATAGTACACCAGAAATAATTTTAAATCCTGTTGAAGATTTTACAGAAAAAATTCAACAAAAAAGTGAAATACAAGAAGGTAAAGAAAATGTCATACCACAAGTAATTCCATCTCCTAAAGAAGAAAATTTAATTTTTGAAAAATCTTCAAACAAAGCAAAAAACAAAACTGAAGAAGAGATTGAAAAGGACTTGTCGAAAAATTCTGATATTCCTGAAGAGTATAAAATTAGAATCAAAAAGAAAAAATCTGCAGGTTTTTATTTACTTTTATTCTTAATATTATTTTTAATTGCTGGATCTTCAACCATTTATATCTTTAAAGAACCTTTGTTAATTTGGTGGGAAGACAAAAAACAATCCGTTGATAGTTTAGCACAGAATGAAAGAAATATAATTTCTGAAAAAGAACTTGATTCATTAGAAAACCAAGTTTCTCAACTCAATAATAATATTAACAACGAAATAGACGAAAATCAAGAAGATGTTGAAAATGATGTAAAAGAAGACATTAACAAACAAGAAAAAGTAACAGTAAAGGAAAATGTGTCGGAAACAAAAACACCATCCTCTAATACGGAGTACAGAAACAAATTTCATCTTATTGTAGGAGGATTTTTATCTGAAGACAATGCCAAACGATTTGCTGACAAACTTCATAAGGAGAATGGAAAAGCTTTACTTTTAGGTCAATTTGACGATAAATATTTGGTTAGTTACAATTATTTTAACAGTAAAGAAGAAGCCGTTTCGTTCATGAAAACAATGGAATTGAGTTCTTGGGTGTTTTTTTATTGAAATCACCAAATAAAATTTTGCCACGAATTTCACGGATTTACACGAATTAGTTTGGTGTTAAAAAAATAAAATTTGATTTTTTTTTGAACATCTGCGAGTGAAATCTTTTTTTTAATCCAAATTTAGGCTTAATGGACATTTTTTATGCTAAAATATTCTGCAAAGCTTATTATGACTACGCTTGAAGCAAATTAAATACTTTGAGTAAAAAAAATGCTTTTGCTGTGTTAAGGGAATTGCCATGAAAAAAGGAAACATAAATTGGTGTTTATTTCAAACTTTCTAAACAAATAAAAACCTTGTATTTTGAAAGTTAAAGTTTCAATTTACAACCTTTTTGTTTATCTATGTAGTAAGTTATGCTTAAATGATTACACGCTTACTTCAATAAAAACTGCTTTTGAGTTTGCAGAATATACTAAATCAGCATTTTGACTTCTTGCTTTGGTATTACAATTAATTTCTATTTCAAAGTCTTTTTAAATTCAAACTTTAATAAATATGACAATCCAGAAAACATCCAACTTTCAGACCAACGTGGAAAAGAAGTATTTTGAGTATAAAAAGCATACTTTCTAAAACGAAATGAACCATCTTTTTTTTGCATTTGTTTTACTGTGTTTTCCGCAACTTTTTTTGCTAATTGGCTGTCATTATGTTCTGTTAATGTTTTTAATGCTTGCCCAACTGACGTACAATCTAAAGGAAATTTAATATTGTTGTAAAAATATGCTTCTCCGTTTTCATTAAAAAACGTTGATTTATAATATCCATAAGCCAATTCAATGGCTTTTTCTAATTTTTTATCAGTTATAATTTTGTTGATATGTGTGAGACAATCAATCACATAAGCACTGTGATAAGAATCAACTTTTGATCTGTTGTTTGAATAAGGAAATGCTCCATTTGCTTCTTGTTTTGAAAGAACATAATGAACTGAATTTTGTATTATTGGCAACAAAGTTGAATCTTTAGAAATGTAATAAATTTGAGCTAAAATTCTAGTTGCTTTCATTGAGGCATTAAGCACTTTTTGTTGGTCAAATGGTGAATAGGAAAAACAAAGTCCATCTTTTTCAAAGCTTTGATTTAAGTCTTTTAATACAAAATTTTTAACTGAGATTAAAACTTCTTCAACTGATTTGTCCTTGGTTTTTTGCCAATATTGAAATAAAGCATTGGAAACAATACCTGTAGCAACAATGTTAGGTTGCTTTGATGGAATATAAGCATATCTCGCTTGCCAATCGAAGGGATAAGCCCAGCAATAACCCGAAAAATTTGAGGAAGATAAATTTATCAATTTTTTAACGATAAATTGTATTTTATCCTGATAATTTTCCTCCTTATTGGCTTCTTGCAAATTAAGATAGCCCTCCAAAGAAAGGGCTAAAGTGACTGGATTTAATGTCTTTTTTATTCCTAACAATGACCTTAAATTTATTGGAAATCGTTTGATAAATTGTTGAAATAAAAATCGAAAATTTCTCCAATTTTTAAATGGAAAAATTTTAAATAAAGGACTTTCTAAGCCGTCATAAGGGTCGTATCCTTTAAAATCATTTTTTTCAAGGTAAAAACGAACCGAGTCTAAACACTTTTTTATTTGTAGTGTTTCCATATTATATTGGATCTATCCAATCACCATGTTCTTTAATTAATTCAATTAATTCTGACAAGGCATTGTCTTCTTCTATATTTCTTTTAATAACATTTTTTTCTTTGTACAAAGTGATTTTTCCTTTACCTGTTCCAACATATCCATAATCAGCATCAGCCATTTCTCCAGGACCATTAACAATGCAACCCATAATACCAATTTTCACTCCTTTTAAATGTGAGGTTGCTTTACGAATTTTTGCGGTTGTTTCTTGTAAATCAAAGAGTGTTCTTCCACACGAGGGACAAGAAATGTATTCTGTTTTTGAAATCCTTGTTCTAGTTGCTTGCAAAATACCAAAAGAAAGGGAATTTATCTCTTTTTTTGCAAGAGTAGATTTTATAAACAATCCATCACCAAAACCATCAATAAAAGAAGCACCAAAATCAATTGATGAAAATAATTGAAGTTTTTCTATTTCATCTGTATCATAAGAAGCTTTTAATACAACAGGATTTGAAAAGGAATGTTGGTCTAAATAAGTTCTAAATGCTCGAAATATTTGAGTTTTATTGTCAAAACTTGTTTCAGCCAAAAAAATGCTAAATTCATTGCATTCTAAATCTAATTCATTGATATTGTCTAAAGAGACGCATAAAAAATGTGGAAAATTAGGTTTATTAGTCCTCCATTCGTCTTGTGTGAGTAGAGGAATTGTATGCTTTTTATTTGAATAATACTTTTTCCAAATTTCATAATTAAAAACAACAGAAAAAGTTCCTGGTAATTCAAAATCCACAGTATTGTTGCCAACATAGATATAATCTACTGCTAAATCTGAGGAATTCCATTTGTCATTGGGGATGGAATAAGTGTGACCAAAAGGAAAAATTGATGCTGGCTTTATATTGTTTACTGAAGATAAATCACTGAATACAACAGGAACATTGTTCATACCAACATTGTAAATATTGATTGTATTTCTTCTAAAATATTCGTAAGGATTATATGAAATTTTAAATAAATGGGATTGTATTTTTAAATGGTTTTTTAGCTTTGTCTTTTCAATTATCTTTTTTGCGACTGGAATTTCAAATTCAGGTTCTTCGGTTAATGAAACCCTTATTGTATCTCCTATTCCGTCCTCTAACAAAGCACCAATTCCTACAGCAGATTTGATTCTTCCATCTTCACCATCACCAGCTTCAGTAACACCAAGGTGTAGTGGAAAAATTTGACCTTCTTTCTGCATTTGAGTAATTAAAAGACGATAGGCATGAACCATTACTATTGTATTACTGGCTTTCATAGAAACCACAATGTTATAAAAAGAATTTTTTACACAAATACGTATAAATTCCATCGCCGATTCAACCATTCCTCTGGGTGTATCTCCGTATTTACTTAAAATTCTATCCGACAAAGAGCCATGATTGGTGCCAATTCTAATACTTGTTTGATTTTTTTTACAAATTTCAATTAATGGAATAAGTTTTTGTTCAATTCTTTTAATTTCCTCATTGTAAGTACTTTCGGTATAATCTAATGTTTCAAATTTCTTTTTATCAACAAAATTCCCAGGGTTAATTCTTACTTTTTCGACATATTTAGCAGCAATTTCAGCAGCATTAGGGGTAAAATGTATGTCGGCTACTAATGGAGTAAAATAATTTCTTTTGTTTAATTCCTGTTTTATTGACTTTAAATTTTCGGCTTCTTTTATGCTTGGGGCAGTTAATCGAACCAATTCACAACCAGCTTCTATCATTCTAATACTTTGCTCAACAGACGAAATGGTGTCCATTGTATCGGTAGTTGTCATTGATTGAATGACAATCTCATTTTCCCCACCTATCTTAACTTTCCCAACAGAAACTTCAACGCTGTTAATTCTATTTTTATTAAATGCATCAGGTATATAAAAAGGAATAGATGAGGTAATCATTATTGAAATTTTATGCAAAAGTAAAGAAAATTATACTTTTAAACTTGGTTTAAATTTTAGAGAAAATAGAAGGCAAGGATTAATATATTTTGATATTTTTTTATTAAAAAACTATTTGTTTTTTTAAAAAAAAGTATTTTTGATTAATAATCGTATTAAATAAACTAATAAATTATGACAAATCCAAATATTTTTACTTCTGAAGTGTCAAATCAAATCATTGATAGAATAAATAAATTATCAAATGAAAGTCCTACTTTATGGGGGAAAATGAATGTTGCACAGATGTTTGCACATTGTAATGTAAGCTATGAATATATTTTTACTGATAAACATCCTAAACCTAATTTTTTTACTAAATTAATGCTGAAATTATTTGTTAAAAATACTGTTGTCGGTGATAAAAAATATAAAAAAAATAATCCAACGGCTCCTCCATTTAAAATTTCTGATCAGAGAGTTTTTGAAAAAGAAAAAAATCTCTTAATTGAAAATATAATTAAGGTAAAAGATTTAGGTGAAAATCATTTTGATGGTAAAGAATCTCATTCATTTGGTGTGTTAAATAAAAACGAGTGGAATAATATGTTTTATAAACATTTAGACCATCATTTAGCACAATTTGGAGTGTAAAAGTCTAACAAAGATTTTTACCAATAGTTTATAAACCTATCAAAAAATGAAAGTTGATTCAATTTTATTAATATTAACTAATTGATTTCAATTACATTAGGAATAATAGAAATATTTACAAAATCAGGACAATTTTTCCCACTGATTAACTCAGAAAAATCCACTGATAAAAGCAAATTATTAAAATTTCGCCACGAAATTCACAGATTTACACGGATTTGATTTGAAAAAAAAGTAAAAATTTGTTGATCTTTCTGTAACACCTGCGAAAAGAATCTACAAGTATCTGCAATGAAACCTTTTTTAATCCCACTTTACAAAATTACCTGATTTTTTCCCACTGATATACGCTGATAAGAATGCTAATTCGAATAGAAATTTAACTCATAATGAAAAGAAACTAAGGCGAAATGAACAAATAAACTAAAATCAAAAAAATAAATACTAATCAAAGTAATTCATTTGCTAAGTTAGCCAATTCCGATCTTTCACCTTTTTCTAACTTTATTTGAGCAAATAATTCCTGATTTTTCAAACGATCGATTAAATAAGCTAAACCACAGCTGTGTTCATCAAGATAAGGCGTATCGATTTGTCGAACATCACCTGTAAAAATAATTTTTGTATTTTCCCCCGCTCTTGTAATAATTGTTTTCACTTCATGAGGTGTGAGATTTTGTGCTTCATCAACAATAAACAAAATATTGGATAAACTTCTTCCACGAATAAAAGCTAAAGGAGTTATAATTAATTTACCATTTTGCTCCATTTCAACAAGAGCTTTATGCTTTTTTTCGTTTTCTCCAAAATGTGATTTGATAAATTTCAAATTATCCCATAAGGGTTCCATGTATGGACCAATTTTGTCATTGGCATCACCCGGCAAAAATCCTATTTCTTTATTTGAAAGAGGAATTATCGGTCGAGCTAAAATAATTTGTTGAAAAAGTTGGTGTTGTTCTAAGGCACTCGCTAATGCCAAAAGTGTTTTTCCGGTTCCTGCAACTCCCTGTAAAGCAACAAGTTTAATATCATTGTTTAATAAAGCGTGCGTTGCAAATGCTTGTTCAGCATTTTTTGCTTTGATACCATAAACAAAGGATTTATCTACACGTTCAATAGTGTTTTTATTGTGATTGTAATATGCTAAAGTGGAAGCCTTTCCGTTTTTTATAATATAATACCCATTAATTACTTTCGATTTGCCTAAAATTCCTTGTTCTTCTATCACATCTTTTGTAAATAATTCTCTAATCACATCAGAATCAACTCCATCTATTACATAGTAACTACTTTTTTCTATTTTGTCTGTTTCAACTTTTCCTGTTTCAAAATCTTCAGCTTTAAGACCAAGAGCTTTTGCTTTTATTCGTAAATTAATATCTTTAGTAACTAAAATTATCTCATTTTTCGGATTGGATTCTTTAAGGGACAAACCTGCGTTGATGATTTTATGATCATTTTTACCTACTGAAAAAATATACTCTGCATTTAACTCAACAGGTGAATGGTCTAATATTATTTTAAATTTCCCTAAATCGTGACCTAGACTTTTCCATTCATTCAGATTTTCATTTTGAATGAGACGATCGATAAAACGAATAACTTCTCTTGCAGCAAAATTTTTAGTATCGTTGCCTATTTTAAATTTATCTAACTCTTCTAAAACAGTAATAGGAATAGCCACATTATTTTCCTTAAAGCTCATTAAAGAATGATGATCATGCAGAAGTACAGAAGTGTCGAGAAGATATGTTTTTACTTTTTTTGACATATTTTTTTTTCTAAATTAGTATGAAATAATTTATACAAACTATATATTTACAAACTTTATTAAATTTTCATTGTGAATAGCTTTGTTCATTTTCAAATACTTTTAAAAAGGTCTAAATTGAATACATAATCGATATAAAAAGATTAAATTTACAAAAAAAACTTATGATTGCAGAAATTATTTCCATTGGAGACGAATTATTAATTGGGAAAACCCTCAATACCAATGCTTCATGGATTGGAATGCAACTTTCCTTGATTGGAGTATCTGTTAAAAATGTTCAAACCGTTTCAGACGAATCTTATGCTATTACTGATGCTCTTTCAATAGCTGAAAAAAGAAGTGATATTGTCATAATAACTGGAGGATTAGGTCCAACAAAAGACGACATTACAAAACAAGTTTTATGTAATTATTTTGATACCAAACTGGAAATCAATCTAGATGTGCTCAAACAAGTTGAATCATTTTTTATAAAAAGAAAGAAACCTCTTTTAGAAGTAAATGTTCAACAAGCTGCTGTACCTATAAAAAGTATTGTTTTACCCAATACTATTGGAACAGCCCCAGGAATGTTACTAGAAAAAAACAAAACTATTTTCATCAGCTTACCTGGAGTACCTTATGAAATGAAAGAAATATTTACGAAAGAAGTACTTCCATTGCTGACTAAAAAATATCAATTAAAATCAATTTACCATCTAACTGCCAATACAACAGGAATTGGAGAATCTTATTTAGCTGAATTGATAAAAGATTGGGAAGACAATATAAGAAAAGACGGATTTTCTTTGGCTTATTTGCCTTCTCCAGGCATGGTTAAATTAAGAATTACCTCTCCAAATGGCGAGATTGATAAAATTAAAATTCAACAATATTTTTTAGACTTAGAGCATAGAATACCTGACAACTTTTTTTCTTATGAAGATGATTCTTTATCTACTGTTATTGGAAAAAAATTGATTACACAAAACAAAACTTTGTCCACAGTTGAAAGTTGTACTGGTGGAGGTATTGCTTCTACAATTGTCGATACTCCTGGGTCTTCGAGATATTACATGGGTTCAATTGTTGCATACAGCTACGAATTAAAGTCTTTATTGGTAGAAGTAAATCCAGAAACAATAATAACTAAAGGAGCTGTTAGTGAAGAAACGGCTATAGAAATGGCACTTGGTGGCTTAAAAAAAATGAATACAGATTATTGTATAGCTACCACTGGAATTGCTGGTCCAGACGGTGGAACACCAGACAAACCTGTTGGTTTAGTTTGGATTGCAATAGCTTCAAATGAACGTGTGTTAGCTAAAAAATTTATTTTTGGTGACAATCGAGAAAGAAACAGACAAATGACTTCTTTGGCAGCTCTGAATCTACTAAGAACAGCTTTTTTAAAAGAGTAAAAAAAACAGTATTTATATTGTTTTTGAAATTTGAGAAATCAATGAGTGTTTTCCTGCAGATTTACGCTGAAAAAATCGCAGATTTACAATGAACTTTGCAACTTATCCATATTAATGATAATAATCTCGCTTCTTTTTTTCAATAACACTTTGTCTGAAACAAAATTACTTATGATGGTTTGAATAATTTTTTTTGGAATACCGGTCAATTTATTTAACTCGTCAATACTTATGCTAACTTTTCTAATAGTCCCATCAAAAATTGAATGGGTAATAATTTCAAAAACTAGTCTTTTTTCATAAGTTTTTTCAAGAAAACTTTTTGTTTTTAAATCAGTAATTTTAATTCTTTCACATAAAGTTTTCATCATGTAATCACAAAACTTTTTGTCTTTTTCAATTACTTTTTTGAAATTGTCTTTTGAAATTCTTATAATTTTGCTTTTTTTCTTACATTTAGCAGTAAAAGAATATTCCTCTCCATCACTCAGACAAGAGGTAATTCCTATAAATTCACCATCTTTAGTGATTCCAATTAAGATGTTATTTTTAAAAATATCAACTATTCCATTTTCAATAAAATAGACGTATTCATTTTTTTCATTTTCTGTGAAAACAAAGGCGTTTTTCTCCAATTCAATTTCTGAATGAAGAAAATTTTTTTTAACGAATTCCTGTGAAAATGACAAATCAAGCATAACAAATATTCTCAAGTGTAAAAGTATTCACATCAATCGAGTTAAAAAATGATTAAAATCATGCTAATTATTGATTTAGTTGTAAATAACAATAAATAGTGCTGTTTTTAGATATATTCAAATTAATTTTTTAATTATTCATTTGTTAATTTAGTAAACCCCAAACCTATAAACTTCTATAAATTTTTACTATAATTGCACTCTCAAATGATAAATGAAAAAAATATTATATCTCAAATTAAACAAGGTAATGAAAATCCTCTGCTTGAGATATATAAATTATATCGGAACGAATTCATAAAATGGAGCATCAAAAATTATAAAGCATCTGAAGAACAAGCGAAAGACTCATTTCAGGAAGCAATGATTATTTTTCACCAAAATATTATTTCAGGACAATTAACAGAATTAGATACATCCTTAAAAACATATCTTTTTCAAATAGGAAAATTCAAAGTACTCAATCTTCAAAAAAAAGAATCAAGGGTTGTCACTTACAATGATTTAGTTCAAGTGATAAAAGGCAATGAACTAAATGATTACATGGAAGAAGAAGATAAAATATACAACAAGGAACAAATAAGTAAAGCAATTGCCAAGTTACCAGAAGATTGTCAAAAAGTACTTAAACTATATTATTTCGATGAATTTGATATGGAGAGTATTGCTCGTGAACTTAATTATAAAAATGCAGATACAGCTAAAAGTAAAAAATCAATTTGCATGAAAAGATTGATTGAAGAACTCAAAAAACTTTCAATGATTTTTATTTTCTAATGAATATCGAAGAAAAAAATATCACCCTTTTTGAAAATTATCTATCGAATGAGATGGATGTAAAATCTATGCAAGAATTTGAAGCACAGTTGATTTACGATTCCGATTTTAAAAATCAATTTGAATCATTTAAATCAATCGAACGAGGGATAAAAGAACATTATAAAACTGAATTAAAAAATAAGTTTTCTGAAATAGATGTTGAATTAGATAAGAAACTTTCAATAAAACCAAATAAGAATAAAGTAATTTGGTTATCAACTGCTGTTGCTGCTTCAATTATTTTAGGAGTTTTTATCTATGAATATTTTTCAAATCAAATTTCATTGCCGCAACTTGCTCAAGAAAACTGGATACAAGATGAAGGAATCCCTGTCAAAATGAGCAACAAAGGAAAATACGATAATGCAATGAATGCGTACAAGTTGCAGAAATGGGATTTGGCTTTAACAGAATTAAACAAAATAAAATCAGATACAGCATCATATTATATTGCCTTGATTAACTTCGAGAATAGAGAATATCAAGTTTCAATCAAGTTGTTAAAGAAAATTAAACCAAATTCAACATATTTTGATGAAGCTCAATTCCGCCTTGCATTGTTGTATTTAATAGAAAATAAAATTTCATTTGCTAGAGAAATCCTTCAAAAGCAGATCAAGAATAATTCAATACACTCTCATTCTGCAAAAGAAATTTTAGAGAAGTTAAAAACTTAAGAATTTGAAACCCTAAAATAAGAAGAAACGGCAAATTCGAATTGTGTAATAAAAATTCGTTTAAAAGCACTTATATTATTCTGCTCATAAAAAATTAACATTGCTTTTTTATAATCTGAAGGTTCAACTGTTCTAAATGAAATTGGGCAAAACTTATGTTGAATCAAAATACCATTTGCAACGATTCTAGCCAATCGTTTATTTCCATCCATAAATGCTTGAATGTAAGAAACTAAAATCAGAATTAGTAGTGCTTTTTCAAAAGCATTTTCTCGCAGATTAACCAACTTACACATATTCGTCAACGCCTCTCTAATTTGGTATTCGTTATCAAGTGGAGAATAATTCGTTCCCAAAACACTGATAAGTTCTGTTCTGATATTAGGTTTAACATTCAAATCTTTCATCAAAAGAAAATGTATATTTTCAATTTCTCGAACAGTAAGAATTTCAAAAATGTCAGGATTTAAAATGAGGTAGTCAATAGCCACTTTATGATTCAATAGCATACTTGCTTCCGCCAAGGTTTTACCATCAGCAGTTTTCTTTTCCTTTATAAGTCTTTCAGTATCTAATAAGGAATAGGTATTTCCTTCAATTTCTGAAGATTTCCACGTTAAGTCAATGGATAAACGTTCAAGTTCTAGCTTGTATCCTTCATCAGATAATTGTGCAATATTCTGCTCATATTCTAGTTGAAGATTTGCTAATTTTGTTAGTTCTTCATCTGTAAAAATTCGTATAGTCTTTAAGCTTTCAATTAAATCAAAATTGAATCTTTCTTTTCCTTCTCTATCGTTTTTTTCAAAGTAAGTTTTTGAATCTATCTCGTAAATAAATTGATATTCAGGACTAATGGAATATTTTAAACCACTTCCCTTTCCAGTTGAGCTAACTAAATTATTCTCTTTTAGTTTAGATAATCTTCTTTTTAGTGTCGATAGAGAAAATTTTACATCCAATAAAAGATTATTAGCCAGCAAACCATCGTATATCTTTTGTGCAGAAAGGTTTGGATGATTCTTTATCCAATCAATAATTAATTCTTCTTGTTTCATAGTTTATCAACTTCGCTCACAAATATAATATTTTTCGTTCAATTTTGCATTATTTTGAGTTAAATAAAATAATATTTTGAGCGAAAAAGTGTTTTTCGTTCAAATTTGTTCAGTATATGTTTGTTTATTGTTTATATTTGAACAAACGGATAGAAATTTAGAAAGAAATTTCTACATGTACAAATTTAGAATTAAAAATGTATCTAAAACTTTGTTAGAAAAATTGTAAACTATTTTTAGCAGGAATTTTTGGAAGACCAACGGATCTATGAACTTCATTAGTATATGCCGCTTTATCCGCAAAAATTGGCATATTTTTATACTTCTCCAAAGAATTATCAATTCTCACAACTGGAAATTTTTCTAGTTAAGTTCATTAAATGATTTCATCGGAGACAATCTGATTGTATTTGAGAATATCAATCTTCTTTGATAAATGAAGTAAAATCAGACCAATCTTCCACTCGAAAAACTCTAATATCTCTAACAGATTTTTTAAACCAAGGAGTGCCTTTAAGGGCATTTACAGCACGTAAAAGAACCGACATATCATTATTTACTGATAGGTAAACACTTCCTTGTCCTCTGTAAAATTCAAATTTTTCTAATGTAGTCGCAATTTCAAAATATGCGTTATTATAAGGGTCACCATAATTTTCTTTCAAATCTGAAATAAGCATGTCAAAACTAATTGCAAACATTTAGCACTTTTTGAAATATTTTTTTTCACCAAAATAAATTCTACCCTGCTCATCTTGAATAGCAATTTCATCACCAAGAAATGGATTTTTAATTATTTTGATGATAACACCCTCAATCCACTCGCTTAAACCAGTTAATGTAGGACTTACCTTAGCTTTTTGTTTAGGAAGAAAAATTTCATTCTCCATGATTAATACAATTTATTTAAACAAAGTTACATAAAGTTTTGATTGCTTATGGTTAATTTTTTAAAATTTAGGAATTAAAATGTTTATTCTATTTCTTTTCAAATAATTCTCCAACTTCAACATCTAATGCTCTTGCTATCCGCAACATCGTGGTAATTTTCATTTCTTGCCTGCCTTTCAAATATTTTCTTAAATTCTCGACATCTATATCACATTCATAGGCAATATCTCTTGTTTTGAATTCTTTTTCAATCATAATCTCTCAATCTTCAATCCCAAGTCGATTACTTCTTTTGGTATTGCTGTTTTTCGAACTCTTTTTTCATGCCCGAAATTTACTTGCAACAACTTTATTTTAACTGATTGTTTACAATAGGTTGTTTGTTACAAATTTATTATTGTTTTTGAAAAAAAATAATTTGTCACTTACTTTTTTTATTCTTAGTTGACAAAATCAGAATCTTTAATGAATTTTGAAATGCATAAATTTAAAAAAACAGCAGTTATATTGATGATTTTTGTATTACCTACTATTGCAATCGGTCAGGAAAAAGAATTCAAGAAAGTCAAAGAATTGATTGATAAGAATTTAAAAGAAACGGTCAACACAAATGATTTTATAATAACAATTCGTAAAATCTTTACATTAAGCCAAGATTTAAAAGGAAATTATCCTGAGTCACCCTTAGGATATTATGCAAGCTCTTTTTATTTTGAAAGGACAAATATCAATGTGGATAGTGCATTTTTTCAAATGAAAATTGCAAATGATCAATTCAATAAATTAGATGAAAAAAATCAACAAAAATTGTGTGATAAGTTCAATTTATGCAAAGAAACTTTTACAAATAATTTAGATTCTTTATCCGTAATTTCTCTAGCTAATTATTGTAGTAATCAACGAAGTGATGAAGTGAAAAAATTTCTTAATAAATACCCACAAGGAATTGAATCTTATAATATTGCACTTCAAATTTATGAGAAATTGCGCTTCAGGGAAATATTACAAAGTAATGATTTGAACTTGTACTCAAAATTTTTCATTGAATTTCCTAATTCTAAATATTCTGATTCACTAAATGCGAAAATTGAGCAATTGATTATAATGTTTTGTCAAGGAGTACCAATAGGGTTGATTTTGAGAACTATTTAATTAAGTATCCGAATTCCATTTACAAAATTCAAATTTTAGAAAATATCGAAATATTAAAACAAAAAGAAATAACATCTAGCTTTGAAAAATGTAAAGATGGTTTATGTTTAATTGAGTTTTTAAAAAAATACCCTAAGTCTAATTTTACAAATGAAGCAATTGAAAAAATATTTCTAGAAGTAAAAATTCAATTTGAACATGGTCATCAAGATATATTGAAAAATTTATACAAGTTGAAAGAAATAGAGGATTTAGAATTTGACAAACAAAAGTTAGACAGTGTTATTCAAAATTATAGTTTCAAAATTGTTTTAAAATTTGACAATAATTATAATGCTTGGGATGAATACATTAAAGTATTTCCAAACTCTCCACAATTGAATGAAGCAATTCATTTTCGAGATAGTCTAATGTATCTGGATGTTTTGAAACATAATAGCAAGGAAATGTATTCAAAGTATATTCAGTTCTATCCAAACTCAAAATATGCAGATGACGCTCAAGTACAAATAAATAAGTTGCAAGAAGTTCAAAAAAATATTAATGATTCAGAAAAGTTATTCCTTCAAAGATATGCTTTACATGATGGAAAGGTAGTGAGACTCTTCGTTAATGATTACATTTATTACGAAGAATATAGCTTTGTCCCTGATAATCGAAAATTAGATTCTCAAAAATCAAATTCAACAATTGAAATTGGATCAGTAGAAAGTTTGTGGGAAAAAGTAGAAAGAAATAATGAAAATCAACATAAATATTATTCAGGGTTAAAAAATGATACTCTATCAAAAATAAAGCTCTTAATTTTAAGTGATTATGGTGTCAATATTAACAAATTAATTAATTCAAAAGATGATTTGGATGTTGAATATGCATTGTATCCAGATGATGAAGGGGAAGCATTAATCAATAATTATATTACAACTGCAACTTATACTAATAGCGAAGATAGTATGATGTTTATTACTGGTTTTTTTGTCAATAAAAATCACTATACAAAGGATTTTGATATTTTCATTGCAAAAATTGACCCATATCAAAATGATTTATCAAAAAAAGTATTGTGGTTAAAAACTATTTCAACTAAAGACAATGATGAAGCAAACTTAAATGAATGGACAAATGAAATAGTTCGAAACAAAAAAACAAACGGTTTTATTGTTAAATGCTTAAATTCTAAAAGTGAAACTAAAATAGTAAATGTAGACGATTTTGGTAATTTCATTTGGGAGAATGTTGTCTGCAAAAAAAAACTAGGAGAAAACAATTCAACTATGATAAGTTTGACTGATGGTAATTTAATATTTGTTGAGCATTCTAACTACAAAAATGGTTCGATTTCTTTTAAACTAATTAATTTTCAAACTGGTAAAATTGAAAAAGAATTTAAACAAATTGAAAATGAAGTAACAGGAACATTAGCTGGTGTTTTACAAATAGATGACAGATTTCTAATCGTTATCAACTATCTTCAATACAAAGACAATAAAGGCCTAGTTGTAAACTCACTTGGTAGAGCAATTAACAATAGTTGCACAAATTGCATTTTACCAAATTCTATGTTTTTATTGTTCTCAAATAATGCAGAATTGCTTACCCAAAAAATAATTAAATCAGAAGAACCAAGGGTTATTGATAAATGTTTTTATATGAATAAAAAAATTTATTGTGAAGGACAAAGAGGAAACAATGGCAATTATATAGATCATTATTCTTTAGAATTGGATAGTAGATTGAATGTTATTTCATCAAATGGTATTGAATAAAGTGTAACGTTTAACACTTACCTTTTAATTTCTTAATTGATTAAACAAAATATAAACTTAAAATTCTAAAAATGAAAAAAATAACCACAGCAATTCTTATAGTACTAATAACTGGCTTTTCTTTTGGGCAAACGAAAAAACCAACAACGACAAAGAAACCTACAACAACGACAAAGAAACCTACAACGACAAAACCACAAAATCCCAATAAGGAAGAAATTGATAGACTTACTAAAGAAATAGATAATTTAGGTTCTCTATGTTGGATTAATAAATTCAAATCTTACATAGACACTTTCCATTTACCTGCTAATGAAGATTATGAAATTACAAATAAAAGAGTCGATAATCATAAACTAAATTTTATTAATAATAATCCTTCAATTTCATTTGATGAATATTCTGAAAAAGGTCAAATCTTATTTACTGAAATAAAATATGTAGAAAAGGGCGAATTTAAGATCATTTCAATTTATAAAAATTCAAATGATGGCCCAGAAGCGGAGGAAAGGGAAATGTATGTTTATGACTTAAAAAATAATATCAGAATTTATACTTCTAGATTTCAAACAATTCTTTATAGCGAGCTTGGTAAAGTAATTAGTGCTAAAAGTCAATATTTTGATGAAGAAACAGGAAAGGAGGTGAAAAGTGAAATTCTAGAAAAAGAGTTGCCTGTAAAGCCAACTTGGTCATCTGTTGTAAATAAGTACCAATTAAATTCAATTCTTTAAGAGATTTGACAAGTTAGCATAAGTACAATTATAAATCATTAAAATTAAAAAAATAAACCTAATATTATCAAATGAAATTTAAAAATATTATAGCTATACTTATTATACTTGCCTTAGTTGGTCAATGCCTGAAGAAGTGTGGATGGACACCTTCTTCTCCAAGTGGTTCTAGTTCAACCTCAAACGAAACTAGAACTTGCACGGAATGCGGAGCTAATTATTCTGGAAATGGTTGGTCAACAGTTGGAGGAGAACAATTTCAATATGAAAAAGACCCCGGATATAATGTGTGTTGTTCAAAAAATTGCGCATATAATTCGCAACCTTCCAATTGGAAATAATTTTTTTTTAAAAAAATAAATTGTCACTTACCTTTCTCTTTTTGGAGTGATTAAGACTGTATAATAAATAACAAATACATTTCGATTATGAAACAAACAAAAGTAATTCTTTTTACATTTCTCCTATTATTTAATTTCACTTCTTTCGGACAAAAAGTTAAATTTAGTGATATTAAGACTCTTTTATCTTCCAACCAGGATGATAAAGCATTACCATTATTGACTAAGTTTTATAATCAAAATATTGTGAAAGGAGTTTGGTCAAGTAAAGCAATATTATTGGAGTTTGACAATATGCACAGTGCAAGTGAAAACATAGGAAGAATCTATGAAAACAAAGCAAATTTAGGGAAGTCAAAAACAATCCTCAAAAACCTCTACAAACCCCTATTTATCTACCTTTAACCCACACCTCCAATAAACCTCTCCAAAAACAAAACGTACAAAAAGTATCATTTTGGTATCATTTTACTACCACTTTTTACCCTCTTTTTTACCTAAATTACCACTTTACTACCTCTTTTCTCTAAAACCCCATTAAATAAGCCTTTTAGTGCTTGTTTATTTAACAAATTTACCCTTTTTTTAATGAAAATAACAACATTTAAACGTTTGTTTGAATAATCTTATTTTGTGCTTTTTTTTGTGTTGGGCGTACAGTTGGGCGTTCAGTTGGGCGTTCACTTGAATGGTTTGAACTGACCACAAAAAACGGTTTAGTAGTTTTTAAAATGGCGTTACGTGTCAAAAAATGATGAATAGAGAGGGGGAAACTACCCCCGAAAAAGGCACATAAACAGTTAATTAATAAGTCCTTAAACCCCTTATTAAAAAAAAAACCTACCTTTATACTTTAAATAAAGAAATATAACGTACAATTTAATTGCAATAAGATGGATAGTAAAAAGCGTACAATGTAAAAAGCGTACAATCAATAAATCATCAATTAAGGAAAGAAAACCCAATAATAATGACATAAACATTGAAATAAAAACGAATATAGATCAATTAAAAAAAATAATAATTGAATTAGAAGACGTTATAAATAGAATCAATGAATTTAAGCTTAATATTGATGTCAATATTAAGTAATTGTTTTTTTATTCCTGAAATCATCACAGCACAAAGTTGATTTATCTATTATTACAGTTTTTTCTCGATCAGCTTTTACAATGATTGTTTGAAAAAAATCGGGATGACTATCACACCTTTCATTTGTTAGTTTTTTCTCCAATTCATTTGCAATTTTTTCTACAGAAATATTAATTGTCTTCACCAGTAACCCTTCACTAAGTGAATTATTTGAAACATCTAATTTCAAAAATTTAACCTTTAGCATAATCTACTTTTTTAATTTATATCCAACAATCATCAATCCATCACTCCAACCTTATCACACCAACCACCAATGCAATATTCGTAAGGTCATTTATTTTAACATCAAATGGAGGATATTTAGTATTGTCTGAATGACAAGAGAAATGGGCTTCTTTTTCAGAAGAAAATAAGCGTTTAACCATCGCACCTTGTTCAAAATGATGAATAAGATACACTTTGCCCCATTGAATCAAACTAATATCTTTTATCATTTTGCAAGCAATGATGTCTCCACTGTTATATTTTGGATACATTGAAGAACCTTTTACCCTAACCATAAATTCAGCCATAGTAAAGTCTGGAACGATGTATTTTGCCATAATATCATCTTCCATTATGCTAACTGGTGTATTGTATAAGCCTGCAACCGCCTCAATATCATACAAAGGAATTATTTTATTCGGAAGTAAAATTTCTGGCTTTTTATCCTCTTGCTGATCCAGGAACATGGAACCTTTGCCTGTTTTAATCCAAACTTTGTTTATATTTAAATTTGATTTCAATAAATTATCAATAAATTTATCAGAAACAGGTACTTTTCCATTCATAATTTGAGAAAAAGAAGACTTTTTATAGCCTAATTTATTAGCTAAATCAGTTTCATTTGAAGCAAATTCCATATAAATCAAGTAATTTACAACTTTTTTAATTCTCTCTAATTCAGACATATACAATAAAAATTAAAATAAATCTAAAATAAGTTTATATTTTATTTGCATAAATAGAAACTAAGTTTATATATTTGCAGAAACAATATAATTATTTACACAAACATACAAAATATATGTTAATAGCAGAAAGAAAAAAACAGGCAAAGTATTTACGACATGGAGACATGCGCCTTTTGGCACGCAAAGCCAAAATCACGATTGGTTCGGTTTCTAACTGGGTAAATGGCAGAGTAGAAACAAGTGTGTGTAAGGTTTATTTTGAGGAATTGGTTAAAATCCGCAAGGCGGAAATGGAATCAGCAATGGAAGAAATAATTTAAAAACAAATCTAACAAAAATGTTCGAATTTTTTCAAAACACACTCTGCGTACAAAGCAACTGGATTATTGAAAATGGCATAATTTCAAATGCTAACTATAAATCAGACAGAAAGCGTGGTTATGCAAAACCAATTAGAATTGGAGGCAATGGCAGACTTGCCTTGGTAGAATATGAAAGTTTAAGACCAGAAGTAAAAGAGAAAATCAAAAAACTGGTAGGAGATCCGTATGAGCAAGCAAAACATCAAAAATTTATTGATCGAATTTTGTTTGATCAAGCGGCAATCGATTTTTATAATATTCATCGTTTTGGAAATGGAGAAACACTTCCAGAACCAGCAAAAAAGAAATACCTATTAGAAGCGAGCATTCTCAAAGCCATAGACACAACCATTCAAATATCAAAATTCAAAATCACTAAGAGAAGAAAAGAAAACCAATGGGAGAAAATCTCAGAAATTGTCAATACGCTTCCTTCTCATATCTACCCACACAATTTGCCTAAAAACCCAAGAAGATTGCAAGAGAAATACGAAAAATTCATGCTTGATGGCTACGTTTCATTAATACACAGCAATTTCTGCAACACCAACTCCGAAAAATTGACTGAAGCTTCAAAATTATGGATTTTAGCTCGTTGGATGGACCAGGTGAATAGATGCACTTCTTTAAGCCAAATGCTAATCGAATACAACCATATTGCAGATGAAAAAAACTGGTCAAAATTAGAAGCTGAAGAAACTTTACGAAATTATTTAGACCGTGGTGATGTGAAACCACTTTGGTGGGGAAAACGTTATGGCGATGCAGTGGCAAAAGAAAAATTTGGCTATTCCAACAAAACCGTGCTTCCATCTATGCGAGATTCTTTATGGTATTCCGATGGTACAAAACTGAATTTGTTTTATCAATATCTAGATAAAGATGGTAAAATGAAAATAGGCACAACAAAAGTGTATGAAGTCATAGACACCTATTCAGAAGTGTTGCTGGGTTATCACGTTTCAGATACAGAAGATTTTGTGGCTCAATACAATGCTTATAAAATGGCTATAAAAATGAGCGGTCATAAACCTTATGAAATAAAATACGATAATCAAGCAGGTAATAAAAAACTAGAAAATGTTGGTTTCCTTTCCAAAATTGCACATATTTCTGTAAGCACAAAACCATACAACGGTAAATCAAAAACCATTGAATCAATTTTTGGGCGTTTTCAAATGCAGTTCATGAACCAAGATTGGATTTCAACAGGTCAAAACATTACTACCAAAACACTCAAAGCAAAAGGCAATTCAGAATTTGTTTTGCTAAATAAAAAAGAACTTCCAACAAAAGATGAAGTTATCCAACGTTATGTTGCTATGCGTGAAAAATGGAACACTGCACCACATCCCAAAACAGGCATTCCAAGATTAGAAATGTATTTCAATTCTGTTAATCCAAAAACGCCAGAAATTACCCTTTGGGAAATGGTAGATTTGTTTTGGATTGAACGTCAAAAACCAGTCATGTACACCGCTTCAGGTTTAGAATTTACGGAAGCTAAAGTAAAATACTCCTATACCGTTTAT
>JACPDW010000026.1 GCA_016183815.1 Flavobacteriia bacterium | reverse complement strand
AATAGTGAAAATTACAGGTTTAACGATAATCAATGGCACCTAATTGTTAGTAAAAAGCGAAGCGATGGCTATTGCGGGAACCGAGAGGAAGTCCGTCAGAGATGACGGAATCACCGAATCGGTCGCAAATAGACGAGTGGACTGCATTTACTAACAATAAGTGCCGAGTTTTCTTTTGTTACTTTTCTTTTGCGGAAAAAGAAAAGTAAAAATTAGTATATAAGCAGGAGGTATGGATTGCGACTAATGTTGGTAAGCCTATAAATTTTATTTACTTAAGTATGAATAGGAATTATTATTAACAATTTGTTTTTCAAAAATAAACAGAAGCGACTTTTAAAGAGAGGAAAGTCGTTTTAATTTTGTATTGAAATGTGTTGTGTTTAGATGTGGGATAAAAAAAATGTAAAGGCTTTGATTCAATTGATTGAAGATCCAGACCAATCAATATATGAACATGTCCGAAATCAGTTAAAAAATGTAGGTAGAGATGCTATTCCCCTTTTAGAAGAATCTTGGGAAAGTCAGGATTTTGGTCTTCTTTTCCAGCATAGAATTGAACAAATTATACACGAAATACAATTTGATTTATGTAAAAAAGAATTGGTTGAATGGAAAAATTCTAGTGAAAAATCACTTTTACAAGGAGCCATAATCATTGCAAAATATCAATATCCTGGAATTATTGAAAAGCAGATTTTTGAGTTTGTTGAAAAAATAAGAAAAGACATTTGGTTGGAAATAAATCCTAATCAAACTGCATTTGAAAAGGTTAAGATTTTTAATCACGTGTTTTACGAACTATATGGATTTTCGGGTGATCATAAAAATTTTTATTCTCCCGATAATTCTTTCATTAACAAAGTGATAGAACGAAAAAAAGGCAATCCTTTATCGTTGAGCATTTTATACAGTGTTATTGCACAACAATTAGAAATTCCAATATTTGGTGTCAATTTACCTAATCATTTTGTTTGTTGCTACATGGATGAAAACGGTATAAATAATTTACTTAACGACAACAATAAATTCGGAGTGTTTTTTTATATTAATTCCTATTCAAAAGGAAGTATTTTTTATGAAAAAGACATCTATTCCTTTTTGAAACAGATTGACGTATATCCAGATAGAAGTCACTTTGAACCTTGCTCAAATACAGTGATAATTTTAAGAATGATAAGCAACTTAATCGGAGCATATCAACAGGTAGCCAATCCAGAAAAAATAGAAGAACTCAATGAGTTACGTAGTATTTTAGAAAATAATTAAATGTATTTTTTAGAAAACGATTTTATTAAACTTGATATTTCGTCTTTAGGAGCAGAAATAAAATCTATTTTTCACAAAGACAGTAATATCAACATTTTATATAAAGGAGATACTCCATATTGGAATAGGTCTTCACCAGTGTTATTTCCCATCGTAGGTAAACTTAAACAAAACACTTATCTGTATAAAAACAAAGAGTATGTTTTAAGTCAACATGGATTTGCAAGAGATCTTGAGTTTTCAGTAATAGAGAAAAAAGTAGATGAAATAATTTTTGAATTAAAAAGTTCTTCTAAAACATTAGAAATTTACCCATTTGATTTTGTTTTACATATTAAATATCAACTTATTGATAAACAAATCGTTGTTCAATATAAGATTTCTAATCCTTCTAAAGAACAAATGTATTTTTCAATTGGGGCACATCCTGCATTTCAAATACCAATTTCAAAAGAGGAAACTTTTAGTGATTATTATTTAGAATTTCCTCAAGATGAATATTTAAAGCGATATTTTATCAATAAGAATAGCGGTTTGTTTTTTGGAAAAAGTGAGCAAATTAAACTAAACAATCATCTATTAGATTTACATTATGCTCTTTTTGAAGAAGATGCATTGGTTATAAAAAAATTAAAATCAACTAAAATTCTTTTAAAAAGTAAAAAAAACCAATACCATTTAGAGTTTGATAGGGGTAATTTAGAATTTTTAGGACTTTGGACAAAAAAAGATGCACCTTTTATTTGCATTGAACCTTGGGAAGGATTAGCAGATTCAGAAAACCATAATCAAGATTTTACTTTAAAAGAAGGGATTATTAGTTTAAATCCTTTAGAAGGAAAAAGATTTAATTTTAGTTTTACAATATATCCTACATCAAAGTAAACTATCTTTTTTAATTCAATAAACTCTTATTTTTTTACAAACCTAAAAGTCTTTAGTTGTTGATTCTCTTTGTAAGTTAGAAAATAGAGTCCAGAGTTCAATTTCTCAGTAGAAATTTGAAAATCAATTGTATTTATTGGATACTTTTCACCAAGAACTGAACATAGATACAGTTCATCATATTCGGAATTTTTAAAAATTAATTTTTGATTGTGTTCATCATAATAAATTGATTGATGATTTAAGTTTATCTTGCTTGTTGAAAGATTACATTGTAATTCATTTACGTACTGCCAAATTGTATCGTTGTATTGGGTTGATACTAAACTATTTCCGTCGTTATCACCCATTCGAACCAAAATTAAATTTTGAGAAGGTACAATATTTAAAATCTGACCATCTTTTCCCATGGCTGCGTATAAATCCATAGGAGCATTTGGGAGTGGGTTTTCGTTAACAGTATATTGTACATCAGGTGATGGTAACATATATGAGCCATTGCCATTTAACCAAGTTAAAAAACCATAAGCTTTGTTTAAATCTTGTGATTTTGTTGTCATCGAATCAATAAAATCATGATTGGCAACGTAAGTTGTGTTCCACAAGCCACGGTTTAACAATAACAATCCATATCTTGCCATGCTTCGTGGTTTACTAATAAAAATATTATTGTAACCTATAGGAAAAAACAAGCCATTCATTCCGATTTTTGACAGTATTTTGGCATTTACATATTGGTTTAAGTTTGTACCCGTTGCAAAATAAATCACACTATCTAAAAGAGTATAGGGTGCATTGTGATACATCCATCTTGTTCCTGGTTCTGCTTCGTAAACCAAGCATTCAGGCAAAGTACAATAGTGGTCACCGATGTGATTTAATCCACTTGTCATGGTTAATTGATGCCAAATTTTAATCTTTTCTTCTTGTTCAATACTCAATGAAGTCCAACCTTGCCCTAAATATTGTGAAGTTTTATCATAAATACTCAAATAACCTTCTTCATGTGCTATTCCAATTGCAAGTGCTGTAAGTGTTTTTCCTGCGGAATTCCATACATGTAAACTGTCTTTTGTAAACGAATAAAAATATTTTTCTAACACTATTTTTCCGTCTTTTAACAAAATAAATGCTTTTGAATGAGTATTATCTAAATAAGTATATAATTCTTGGATTTTATCTGGACAATAATGCATTGAATCAGGACTTAGTGTATCCCATACTTCTGAATTATTTGGTGGAAAATAAAGAGATTGAGCTTTAAATTGAAAGCAAAAAAATATCCACATTAATAAGAATACATTTTTTTTCATTTTTCAATATTTTCAAAAATTTCTTTAAGAGTTTGAATGGTATAATCAATTTCTTTTTTAGTTGTAAATCGAGAAAAGGAAAAGCGAATATTTGCTCGATTTAAGTCAGCTTTAATTGCTTTTAGCACATGAGATCCAGTATTTGCACCCGAACTACAAGCACTTCCACCGCTACATGCAATTCCTTTTAAATCTAAGAGCATTTGTAACATTGTAGGGTTTTCTAAAGCTGGAAAAGAACAATTTAATACAGTATATAAACTTTTTTCAGGAGAAATTTCTCCATTAAAATAAACATTTGGTACATTTTTATTTAAACCATCAATAAAATAGGATTTTAATTCTTGAATATCTTTTTGATGTTGTTCCACTTCTTTATTTGCTAATACAAAACAAGTTTTAAGACCAATAATTCCTGCTAAATTTTCAGTTCCACTTCTAAATCCTCTTTCTTGAGAGCCACCTTGAATAAATGAATAATGTCCAATTCTTTTGTTGATATATATAAAACCAATTCCTTTTGGACCATGGATTTTATGAGCGGAACAAGTAACAAAATCAATAGGAATGCTCTGTAAATCAAATCTATAATGACCCATTGTTTGTACGGTGTCTGAATGAAAATAGGCCTTATATTTTTTACAAATTTCAGCTACTTTTTGAATAGGTAACAAAGTACCAATCTCATTATTTGCATGCATCAAAGAAACAAGTGTAGAAGGTTCTTTTTGCAAAAGTTCTTCTAAATGAGATAGATCCACATTTCCTTTGTTATCAACTTTTACCCAATTTATCAAAATTCCATTTTTTTTTGCAACATCTAAAGCAGTATGTTCAACAGCATGGTGTTCAATTGGTGAGCTGATAATTTGTTTCACTTTAAGCAGATCACAAGCAAGATGAAGCACCATATTATCTGCTTCCGTACCACCAGAAGTAAAAATAATTTCAGAAGGTTGGCAATGTAAAATAGAAGCAATACTTCTTCTGCTTAATTCAATGACTGATTTTGATTTGCGACCAAAAGAATGAGTTGAGGAAGGATTGCCAAAGGTGTTTTTCAAATTTTCACACATTGCATCAACAACCTCAGAGAGAATAGGAGTTGTTGCAGCATTATCTAAATACACTTGCATAAGGAAAGAAATCAATACAAAATTAGAACAAAGGTAGTAAGAATCTTTACAACTCATTTAAAAATCAGTAGTTTTGCACAGTGATATGAAAAAAGGTGATATAATTGAACTAGAAATTCACGATTTCGCATTCGGAGGAAAAGGAATTTCACGACAAAAAACGGAAAATGGTGATTTTATACTTTTTGTTGAAAACACATTTCCTGGTCAGAAAGTTAAAGCAAAAGTTGAAAACAAAAAGAAAAATTACGCTGAATGTAAATTAATTGAAATTATTCATCGTTCATCTGTTGAAAAACATTTACCTTTTCAAGAAATTTCGGGTGCCCCCTATTTGTTTGTACCCATTGAACTTCAAAAGGAAAAAAAGTTAGAGAGTACTTTACAAATCTTTAAAAAAATAGGTAAAATTCCAAATATAGAATCCTTTTTTGATGAATGGATTGCTTCACCAGAATCCTATTTTTACAGAAATAAAATGGAATACAGTTTTTCTTGTATCGAACATGATTTAGAAACAGGAAATGACATTGATGATGCTTTCGCACTTGGTTTTAAAAGACGTGGTACTTGGTGGAAGGTAGAATCTTTAAACCGTTGTAGCGGACTTTTTGATGAAGATTTTGAAAATAATCTCAAAAATATTCGTGAATTTTTGAAAAATTCAGGCTTATTAGCTTGGCATCCTCCCCAAAAAAAAGGTTTTTTTAGACATTTAGTTGTACGTAAATCCTTTTATTCAAACCAATTATTGATTAATTTGGTCAGTTCTTCGGAAAGTATAGAACGCTTTGATTCAAAAGCATTTGTCGAATATTTACTATCGTTATTTGACCATCGAATAGCAGGAATTTTACATACCATTAATGATGATGTTGCAGATAGAAATAAAATTGAAAATGGTTCAACAAAATTATTGTATGGACAAGACATATTAACCGAAAAAATTTCCGATTTATATTTTGAAATAAGTATGGAAAGTTTTTTTCAAACAAATCCCAAATGTGCTGAAAAACTCTATCAAAAAGCCATTGATTACGTTTTTGAAAATGAATTCACTGAAAACGATACTATAATGGATCTTTTTTGTGGAACTGGAACAATTGGACAATTGATTGCCAAAAGAAATTCCTCCGCCAAAATCATTGGAATTGATATTGTTGAAGAAGCGATAGAAGATGCCAAAAGAAACATTAAGAGAAATCAATTAAATAAACAAATTCAATTTTTTTCAATAGATGTTGGCAAATTTTTACACGAACATCCTGAGTATAAAGATAAAATTCACACCCTTGTTCTTGACCCCCCTAGAGCGGGAATTGCTCCAAAAACATTACAAAAAATCATACTTCTTCAGGCAAAAAACATTGTATATATTTCATGTAACCCAGCTACCCAAGCAAGGGACATAGACACACTTCAACAAGCTGGTTATCAGATAGAAAAATTTAGTTTAGTAGATCAATTCCCACACACTGGTCATATTGAATCGGTTATGAAATTGAGTTGGGAAATGAGTTAAACTATCTAATTATTTTTTGCTTGAAGTCGCAGAAAAACAAAAATATAAAACTAATTTTTCTTATAAAACTTAGGTGAATAAAAATTAATCATAGTTTTTCGCCACAATTCGATGGTTTCGGCATTGATGTGTTCAAGAATGGGTTTATCGTCAACTAATAAAACACTATTTTTTCTTGGTTTTACAATTGGTGTAAATGGATTTTTAATAAAATCGGACAACCATTTTTGTTTTTTCACATTTTCCGTCATTTGAGTAGAGTCGAGTTTTGTAAAATCAAATTCTTGAGGTGAACAAGCTAAAATCACACTTGAAATATCTGTTTTTTCGATGTTCTGATAACATTTAAATTTTTCATGGATAAATGTTTTAGCAATAGATTGAGAACCAGAAATTTTATTGAAATTAATTTTTTCTTGATATTGAATTAAAATAATCCCTTTTGGATTAAGCATTTTTTTTAATTCACTAATTCCTTCAACGGTAAAAACATTAGAAGGTTGTACTTCACCGGTACAAATATCAATAACAATTACATCATATTTTTTAGTACAAGTTTTAATATAATGTCTTGCATCATCAACATAAAATTGAGTGGTATTTTTTTGTTTAAAATAAAAATAATTTTGAGCAATTTGAAACATTCTTTTGTCAATATCGACCACATCTAAAACAAATTTTTGTTTTTGGAGTTCATTCGCAATAACGCCACCACCCATTCCAAAAAGAAGTGCTTTTTTACCTTTAAATAAGGATGCCGTAGCCGAAATTCTATGTACATATTCCCAATAAGAATTGGCACTTTCGTCAGTATTTAATATTAATGTTTGTGGTATTCCATTAATTAATAATATTTTATATTTTTTTGGATTTATTGGAAAACTTTGTTCCACTACTTTTAGCTGACCCATTAAACCTTCGGTATGGTATTTTAATTTAAAGTATTTATTGTTATTTTCTTCAGTAAAATAAGGGGAAGAAATAAAATATAAACCGATAATAAAAATTGATATTTGGATAAAATTTCTTCTTAGATAAAAAGAGATGATGGACAAGGAAAAAAATGAAAAAAGAAGAGGACCTTGAATTCCCCAATTTGGTAAAAATAGGTAACCTAAAAAAATTGTAGCTAAAATCCCTGCAATTGTTGAAAGAGAATAAACATTTCCTGAAGATTTACCAGCAGATTTAAGTTTTTTGTTAATCTCTTGAATTAAAATAGGAGAGGTAATACCTAAAAAAAGTACAGGAGGACCTATTAATAAAATTGACGATTGAATTGTGCTTTGTAAAAGTTCAAACTCTTGAAACTTAGCAAAGAGAAAAGATGACCAAGTAGAAAAAATGGATAAGAAAAATGCTGAAAAAATGAATAAATTACTTAAAATCGATTTTGCATTCTCTTTTTTAGCGTAAAAAGACCCAATAAAATATCCAATAGTTAAAAAACTTATAGTTACTGTAATAATTGCCGTCCAAACTGACAATGAATTACCATAATATGAGGCCAATATTTTAGCTCCAATTAATTCTGCGAAAATAACAAATGCACCTTCAAAAAAGCTTAAGAAAAAACAAAAGTTGTATGAAATATTTTCTTTATCTTGTTGATTTTTTTTGTTCATTTTTCTATAGAATATTTTGCTTTTTAAGTTTTATAGAGATTAAAACAGTGAGTAAAGTTAAAAAAACAAAAATATAAATACTGATTAAAATACCAAATTTTGGTATAAATTGATAACCTGTTAATAAACTAAAAACTATACCCCCAAGGGTTGAGATGGCATAAACTCTACCTGAATTTTTACCTGCATCTTCGTTGTTGTTGCTTAACAAATGGATAATAATTGGAGAAACTAAAGCGAAACAAAAAATTATTGGAAATAAAAAAATTAAAACGCTCAAAAGAGAACCTATTTCTAAAGGTAAAGGTAAGGTAAGTTGCATCGCCCATTTTGATAAAAAAGGTAAAATAAACAAATACAATGTTGTGAAAGATAATATTTTAGCCAAAGTTTTAACAGACACATTTTTTTTACATACAACTCCTCCAAAATAATATCCTAAAGCTAAAGCGGAAAGTGTACAAACAAAAACGGTAGTCCAAACGCTTAAAGAATTTCCATAATAAGTAGCAATTATTTTTCCAGAAAGAATTTCAATTCCCATTAAACTAGCTCCTTCAATAAAAGAAATACTTAACAATGAAGATTTAATGTTCATTTTTCAACCAATTAAAAGACAAACTTAAGTAAAATTTATTATTTTAGAAAAAAATATAAAACTAAATTTGATTAGGCTATAGTGCCAATATTAAATTTAAAGAGTGGAACTTCTTTTCACCCTCACCTTATCGTACACACATCATCGACACCGAAGTAAATTCAATTTTTTTCATCTATAATAATTTTCACCAATCGGGATCTATTCCGTCATGTATTCTAGTTCGTCCTAAACGCGGACTCCTATAACACAGACGTCATCGACCCCGAAGTATATATAACCTTTTTAATCAATAATAATTT
>JACPDW010000025.1 GCA_016183815.1 Flavobacteriia bacterium | reverse complement strand
TCGATAAATTTGATTCGGCTCATGTTGTGAATTATAGACCAAACATCCTAAAGCACCAAAGGTGGAATTGTTAAATACATTTCCTTCAACCTTATATCCACTACACCAATTAAAATTGAGTTGTTTCATATAAGGCATAGCGGACGGTTTGTTGTTGTTGGCTTCAAATTTATTTCGTATCACTGTGGCATCCCAATGTGAACTTAAATACACGCCATATCCACAGTTTTCAAACTGAGAATTGTCCACCAAAAAAGGAAAGGACGATGAGGCATTACTTGCATCAATACCTATTTCTAAATTTTTAAACTCACAATAAGGTAAATTGGGATTAAAATAAGCATCTTGATTCTGGTTTTGTGGTAAAGTTGGAGAAGCGTATCTTCCTATCACACTATACCCTGCATCAATACTTTTGATACCTATGGGTCTATTTGTCCAAGTAGCTACGTAGGTTCGGTTGTCAATAAACTTAGAACGATAAATCCTTACTCCATTCACATGAAACAAGGAAATGCCACAAGCTGCATCACTTCTGAAAAAGTTATCGTCCCATGTAAACTCACAATCCGCAATATACCCTTTGTTTTTTATCTCATTATTATTGGAAGTTAATGAATGGTAAAAAATATACTCAATACTTCTCCAATTGTTTCTAAAAAAGGAGTTGGTGGCATGGATAATACCACCAGTAGATGCCCAATCGTCTGGTTTCCATACTCGAACAGCTTCGTGGGCATTTTCTAAAACAGCTCCATTTTTCATTATTAAAGTCCCTTGATGACCTTGTGTTTGGGTTTGTGCACTGTTGCCCCATATTTCTATGCCCTCCCAAAAAGAACCACATTCAGAAGTGATGGTGCCACCGTCGATAATGAGTTTAGCACCTGGTTCAATAATGATTTTTCTATCTTTACCAACAAAAATTGTGCTTGTTATTGTTAAAACAGCATCATTTTTAATTACTAAATGATTTTTTAAATGACGAGAAGTATTCCAAGTTGTTGTTGTAGAAATTTCTTCTTTAAAAGAGTTGTCTGTGTTTAAATTAACTATTGATTTCCAAACGCCTCTTCCATAAGTAGAAACGTATAATGTATTATCACAATAGTTGTATTCCATTTCTGTTATCTCTACTTTAGGTAAGTTTTTTGAAAAACATTCCCAACGTGTCATTTCATTAGTTCGATAATAAATACCTACACTTGTTGCACAAAAAACCAATTGATTATCCGATTCTACAGTTAACAATTTTTCTATTGGTAAAGCAGGTAGTCCTTGTGAATAATCATTGAAAGAATTTCCACCATCAGTTGATTTTATTACCCTAAACTTTTCATCAACAATCTGTTCATTTTCTTCATAAGTACCACTAATTCCAATATAAACAATATTTTCATCAATATGATCTACAGCTATTGCATTTATTCTTTTGTAGTCTAAAACTAAACTTAAACTTATAGGAGTACCATTTGAATAGACCAATGGATTCATTGGTGTCCATTCATATCCATCATCAGTGGATTTAAATAACCTGTAATCTTGTTGACCAGATTCATATTCACCTGCATAAATATATTGTGGTTTTCGTTCACAAATGGCTACTTCTCCAATTGATTGAGAAGTTGTTATGTGTGAAAATTCTGATACATTTGCTGCCCTATTCATGGCCACTTTGCCATAAGGATATAATTCAGTATTGCCAAAACCGGCTGCAAAACGTTCTGGATAATGACGGTATTTGATGGAACACGATTTTATATTTCCAAAAGGCAAACCAAGTATTCCATCAACAATTGGATGAGGAGAATCTGGTTTATCATAAATACCATAATATGTATCTTCACCCACTATCGCATCGAGATAATCTTCTTGAATCATCGCCATTTTACCTTCCCAAATAAAAGTACCTGAGAATGAAAGGTTTTTATCTCTATATCTCATGGCATGGTCTTGAAAAGCATAAGCAATTCTACTTGTTTTTTCATGCACATCAAAACTATGTAACAATGAAATGGACAAATTTCCATTTATAGAACTTATATTGGGCGATTGAGCTAAGCCATTTTCTATCATGGCAGCACCCCCATCATTACCAGTTAAAATGCGGTCTAAATTTCCATTTTTTATTATTTGATAACAACGATAATCATCATGATCACCAATACCATCAATAGAAACGTATGAACCTGTTATTACATTATACTTTCGAATGTTATAAACACAAGCTAAATAAAGCACATTTTCATCGTTTGGCGAAGCAATTAAAACATTTTTATTTGCATTTCCTTCTATAAGTTTAGATTGACTTGGTGTAAAGTTTAAAAGTGTAAAGTTAGATCCTGAGTCATTTGTTTTATATATTTTAATATCGTTATTTTCATCAATCACTTCCAAATATATTTTTTCACCAATTTTATTTGAAAAATCACAAAATCTTAAAAAATTTGATGAAATAAAAGATTGAGATAGTTCATTCCCCCAAGAAATAGATACTGAATTTGAATTAAGCGAAAACGATGCACTATAAATATGATAATCAACATAATACTCTTTAAAATTGCTTACAAAAAAATTATTTTCAAAAACTACAATTTTTTGAAAATTTCGATATACACTTTCGTAAGAATTGGGTACACCTAAGGAACTCCATGTAAGACCATAATTTAAAGTGTATTTCACATCATCTTTAGTAGCAGCAAAAGCTAGTCCAGAAATAGAAGGATGAAAATCTATCCAATAAAATTGAGGTAAATTTTGTGTTACTTTGTTCCAAGTAACACCACCATCTGAACTGTAAATAACACCTCCTTTTATATTTTCTGTACCTGTTATTGCAAGTAAATAATCAGGATTTTCGGGTGAAGCAATAATTTGTTTAACTCCTAAAACAGGAAAAGGCAATAAATCAGTTACACAAGTCCAATTAATTCCTCCATCTGTAGTACTAAAAATCCCACCTCTTAATGTACCTATCAAACAAGAATTCAAATGATTTGGATCGTTGTAAATAGCTGTAACCATACCGCCCGTTTGTCCAGTTGGAATACTTACAGGTCCATCACTTATCCAATCAGCGGGGTCAACAACAGCACAATTTAAAGGTGAGGTATAAATGGATTCAATGGCAGAAGTATAACTTTCGTTAGAATAGTTGTATTCATCTAAAATATTAAATTTTGAGAAAGTGTAACGCATCCATCGATCTGCCATTTTTTTATCGTGATTCAATGAGGTATCAGGATGAGACATTAACTCATTGTAATTGTTATAAATTTGGCTCACACTGGGTTTGGTATTCGAAATTCCATCATTTGTGCGAAACAAAGATACAGGTGCATCAAAATGCTGTGCATGTGAAACAATAAAAAATGCTAAAAAAATAGGGCAATAAAAGTATTTTTTCATGGTAAAAATTTTAAAGTTTTATTATTTTTCGTTTGATGTTATTTCCTTCAAAAACAATTTCCAAATTATAAAATCCTGCTGGTAAGTTTTTTAAATCTAACTCATTGATTGATTTATTGTACGATTTTAAAGGTAAATCGTATTGTATTTTTTTGTTTTGTAAATTATAGATTGAAAAATAATCAATTTTTTTATCAAAATCAATTATTAAAATATTCTCATTAATTGGGTTGGGATATATTTTTATAAACTTTAATTCATTTTCATGAATAGAAATAGAATAACAATTTAAAAATGTTGATTCATATAAATATGTATCTACAGAAGAAATACCATTGTATTCCATAAGTGAAGAACAAATAGATGGTCTACAAATTTCACAATAATCTATAAAGTTAATTACTGGATAAATTGGATGATTTATACTCCCTAAGCCTTGTATCCAAATATCTAATCCATCCCCTATTTTAATTTTTTTTCTTAATTCATTATTAATATTTAGATATTCTATATTTGTAACAGTGAGAAATGCATTATGAAAATAACTAAAGTAAGCTGTATCATTAATTTCCAAAGAAAAATCATATAATACTTCATAGTCATTGCCTAAAGTGGAAAGAAAACTAATATCGAAATTATCAATAAATTGTTCCTCTGTAGCTTTTTTTACATATACCTTTAAGGTATCTGAATAAAGCTTTGCAATGAGTAGTCCTTCTGGGTTTTGGTCAGAAACAAATGAGTACAAACCCATAGTGTCGTAATTTTCATCTAATTTCCTTGTTATCAATTTTCCAATAAAATAATTTGTTGGGTCGTTGTCATAAAAATAATATTGCTGTTCCCACTCTCCTCTCAGATTTGGAAAGATGCTGTCATTTTGTGCAAAACACACTTGGTTTGTCAATAAAAATAAGAAAAGAAGTTTTTTCATGTTTTTAAGTATTAAAGATAAATATTAAAATTATGCTTGCGAAAAATATTGAAAAACAAACAACATATACAGAAAAAAAGCAAATCCTTTTTTAACAATTCTAGAGAGAGAAAAGAAATTTACCCCCCCCCCATTTAACAAGCTGATAATCAGCGTAATACATCTTTTTCATAACAACAGCATTAACAATTAGATTCGCAATTTAAAAATTAATTTTGAATTATACAAATATTTTTCGATAAATGTATGAAAATTTTATAAATTCAGCAGGTTAATGGGGGATTTTGTCGAAAAGTGTTTGAAAATGTAGAATTGTAAAATAACAAAAGAATACATTTATGATTGAAATATTTTAATTTTCTACTTTTCTACTTTACTTTCCAACTAAAAACTTTCGATTAATCACTTGATCTTCATTAGCCAGTTGAATGAAATACAAGCTTTTAGCTAAATTTTCTTTTTTTATTGAAAAGGAATGAATTAAATTATCTCCAAGCAAAGTTTCTTGTATTATTGAATTTCCTGTTACATCAATTATTGAGATTTGATGAGTAGATGCTTTTTTTAATTCAAGAATAAATTCTATGGATTCTTCAAATTCATTAACTGAACGAATGGCAAGGTTATTTTTTAGATTTTTTGAACAGGAGGAAGAAATTACATCAAAGGTTTTTCTTTTTCCGTCTAAATCTACTTGAATTAATCGATAATATACAAAATCGTTATAGTTTTCAAAATCGACAAATTCGTATGATTTTTCTCCTATCCATTTTTGTTCGCTTTTATATCGAATTACTTCGTCAAAATGTATTCCATCTAATGATTTTTCAAGTAAGAAATAATCGTGATTGTTTTCCGAAGCTGTTGTCCAATATACTTTTTTATTTGTATCATAACAATATGAATGAAAGGATATTAATTCTACTGGTAACAAAACAGCAGGATTGCAAAAACTTTGATTGTTGTTAAGTCCTCCTGTAGAAGCGGTAAACCCAAAAAAGGGAATGTTTGTTCCAAATTGTGTTATTGGATTTAAAGAAGTTGAGATTGTACCATAAGTTGTAGTTAATGCCGTATTCATTACTTTAGCTGTTAAAGTTGAAGTTCCTGAAGCCCATGAAATACGTAAAATATGATCTGAACCATTTTCAATATTGTAATTCGCAGCTCCATTTTTTAATCTAACGGCAGTTGGAGTTGCAGGTCGTTCACCTCCTCCTGTAGCATCACAATTCCCATCTAAATCTGGATTGATGTTTCCATTAAACCAAATATCTAAATGATCTGGATCTTCTGCACCTCCACAGCCAATAAAATTTGTATTAAAATCATCTCTATCGTTGGTATTAATATACGTATCGACTTCAATTACAACGGAATTTGAAATACCTCCAGCCCCTAATGCTTCTCCGGTTGTACCACATTTGCATCTCCCTAAGGGGTCATTTTGAATCACAAAAGTTAAACCGTCTGCTCCTCCATCAGATGTACCTAAATTAATTCTAAAGTCATAAGAAAAATCACTGGTAAAATTTAAATTTGAATTGATATCCCATGCACAACCTCTTTGATCATTAGAAGTTGTAGTTAATGTTACACAATCATAAGGTGAACTTGAAGTAGCATCATCTACAAGAGTATATTCTGGATTGCCAGCATTAGAAGTAGTAAATGAACGAATAGTACAGCCAGCAGCACTTCCAGACGAATTTTTTGGTCTGATTTGCCAATAATATACTGTACTAGGAGAACCAGTAATTGGATAGGTTGTTGACGTGGTATTTGCGTATAAAGGTGGAGGATTTGTTGTTCCAAAATACACATCGTAACTATCCACAGTTGTACAACCTGCTCCTGGAGGTGCAGTCCAACTTAAGTTTGAACAATTAGCTACGTTCACAGCACCATTATTTGGAGAATTTAAAGTTGCACAAGCTGGAATTCCTGGTGTACAACAGGTTACACTTAATGTAAAAGTACCCGTTGCATTACTATAACCATTTACTAAAATGTAATATTTTGTCCCTACATTCGTTGAAAAAGTTACTGTTGACTGAGTACCACAACCGTCATCATTACTTGCAATACAAGAGGTAATGTTATTACAAGCAGTACCTCCATATACATTAATCTTAGTATCGTAAGTACCCGCTGTACATAGGCTTGCAGTAACGACAGAGCCATCACCTACAAAAACATACCAAACTCCAGGAGCACCAGGGGCTGTTCCACAAGCTGGCAAAGCTCCTTCACCGGTATTAGTAGCATTTACTGTTGTTCCATTGTAATTATTCCCACAAGTTACAGTACTTGCATTACATATTAAATCATTTGCTAAGGAGGAATACACACAGATTGTTCCATTCATATTTGAGTCGCTTGCTTTTCTCTGTATTCTTATAGCATAATTCGTTCCTATAGTCGTAGCATATACAATTGTTTCATCTCCACTTGTTGAATTGTCTGAACATGTCAAAGCCACCATATTTGACGCACAAGCACCAGAAAATAAGTGAAGTATAGCATCATCAGTTGAGTTGTATGTTATTGTAGTACTTGTTGCTGTAGCTGTAAACCACCACCAAGCGTCGTCATTGTCAGTTGCAGAACATCCTGCAGCACTATTCCAATAATCCGTATTGTTAGTACTGTTAAAAGCAGCTGTTGTACAAGTAGTACCCACTGTAATTCCTGTTCCGCCATAACTACAATCACTTGATTGTGCATAATAATTTTGGATAAGAAATAAGGCGATAAATAAAAAACAAAGTAAAATTTTATTTTTCATAACGTAAGATTTGAAGACAAAGTTATACTAAAACGTTGTAGTTATTTATTAATTTTAACTAAATATTCAGTATTATTATATTGTTAAGGCATTAAAACAACAATACTATTACCATTTAGTAAACCGTATTAGTAAATATTTCTTGGATTCCTAAATAACTTTAATTAATAGATGAGTATCAAAATAGTATAGATGATTTAATGATTTTGATTGCTTTTAAAGTAAAAATTAGAAAATTACTTTATATATTTTGATTTGAAAAAATAAAAAGTGTTAGAATATCCGAAATTAGTTAAAAAGTTGCACGTAATTGAACAACAATTTCACTTTTAGTATTTCCATTTATTTGTTCAGCTCCAGAACTAATTGCTGTTGTGTTAGCATAAATAAAGGTTCCATATCTTAACCATAAGTCAAATCGTCTTAAAAATGAGTACCTTAAGGTAACATAAGCTCTACTTCCTTTGTAATAATAAGCAGGAACAGAGAATACGTACAATGCGTTGGTTTCAAAGGTGTAAACTCTGCTGTCATACGAGTCTGTATCGAACAAAGCATATCTTAATGCTATGTCAAAGGGGGAACTTTTTAATTTTAGTAATAAATCTTGTGTGAATATCATTCCTTGTTCCGCTGTGTTACTTGGTCTATTAATGGTAACGTATTCCAAACGAGTTTTTAATTGAACTCCCTCTAAAACAGTATAAGAAAAGTTTATGCGATAATTTCTTTGAATAACGTCTTCTATTGGGGTTACATCAAATTCATTTCTACTGTTTTTTTGTCTTAACTGCTGACGAAAACGACCATAAATCTCAAGTACTTTATTTGGTTTATAGGTAAGTTGTCCAAGATATTCGTACCCTTGAGTAGGTGCATCTACAAGATATTTCAACCAAGGAAAACGAAACACATCTAAATACGTATTGAAAGCCCATGCACTTTTTGGTCGGTGAGAAAATCCAAGGTACATTCCTTTTTCATTTTGTGTATTTCCTGATTCTGCTAAACCGTTATTGTAGAATGTTTGATAATTTTTTGCATAATTTCTGTATAAAAGACTTAATGAAGATTTGTGGTCTAAAGCAACAATGATTCCTTGTAAAAAAGCTAATCCATTAGAAAAGGAGGCATGCGAAAGTTCACCAAAGAAATTTACATTTTTCCAAATATAGGAATAATCAACACTAGTACTCATAAATCCTTTTCCTCTAAAATCAAATTGGTTATAAGCTTGCTCGTTTTTTTGAAAATTCAAATTGTAACCTTGATAGATAGTTGCAACACCCATATTAAATTGATCTCCAAGGTATTTTAAATTTAGACCAGCTATTTGTTCAGTGAAAATATCCTTGTCTTTTACCTCTGAATTTGTTCTATGAAAACCAGACAAATCAACACTACTTACAAACTCCAAGTCTTCAACTAAACTGTCTTGAATTGTTGTTCCACTCACTTTTTTATTTGAAGCAAATAGAATCAAAGACATTTTTTTATACCCTAATTCTACTGCTGCTCCTCTCAAAAATCTATTCTCATCAACAGAGGTATAAGGTTTAAATCCAATTGCATTTTTTTTAATATTTGTTACATCGGCAGTTTTACCAAAAGCATAGCCAGACCATAGATTTAATCCTTGACCAATTTGTAACTGATAATCACCTATGGAAACAGATTTCAAATATTTTCCACCTTTATAATAAAAATGAAAGGAATAAAAATCAAAACCTTTAGATTGTGTACCTTTAAAAAACTCCTCTCCAGGATCTTTTTCAGCAGTTATACCAAAGCTTAAGTTATTTCGATAAGAAAAACGTAGTCGAGAATAATATCTGTTAGGGTCTCCCCAATAATAAGAATTACTATTTTCCTTTATACTGTCTGGAACATTTTCGTATCCATTTTTACTTTCTAAAACACGCTGAAATCGAAATAAAGATTCAAATTTTCCATATTTTAAAACTTCTTTAAAATTTAATTGTACTTGTTCAAAACGGTCATCAACCTTAATAAAAGGTAGAACTGTTAAAATTGTATTTAAATCCCAATATTTGAGTGCCTGCAATTCATATTGACTTATTAATTTACCATGTAATTTGATGTGTAATAGCAAATCTGTAATTTGAATATCACTCAACAATTCTAATTGTTTAAGTTCTTCCGCAGTAGTATTATTTAAATTGATTGGATTATCAAAAAAATAATTAAGTGCTTGTAAAACATCGGTTAAATCTAAGTCTTCGGACTCTAATTGTTCAGATATCAACTCAACACGTTGTTGAATGATTTCTTGTTTTGTTTGAGAAAAACTAAATAATGAAAAAAAAAGAAATAAAAAAAGAAACTGAATTTTCATTCCTTATTTTTATTTATTGGATTAAATAGGATTCCAACATGAGGAGACCATCCAAGAGTTTGATGGTAACTGCTTCCAAAATCTATTTGCAAACCCATTTTTAAACCATATCCCATTCCAAAAGAAAGAGATAATGGATTTGCTGATGCACCTATACGTAAAAAAAAACGATCAATTAATTGATATTCTAATGCCATTTTAGGTTTGATGGGAGTACTAAGTTCTTTTTCAGCTTCTAATAATACCATTACTTTTGGAGAAATTACATAAGTAAATCCTGAACGAATAAAAGTAGAAAAACGATCATCTTGATAAGAAGAAAGTGTTGCTTGATTTAGATTAAATACAGCAATTCCAAAGTTGATTTTAGAATTTATTTTGGCAAGAATTCCAACCTCTCCAGTAAAAGTTCCCTTATTTAAATATTGATTGATACGTAAATTTTGATAATTAATTTGAACGCCAACAGCTAGTTTATTTGCGAATTTTAATGAATAACCTACGCCTACTCTGTTGTTTCTGTATAAGGAAGAACCAAAAAACTGACCTCCTAATGAAATGGCACCATTTTTAACAGAAATAGAGCTAGCAAAACTTTGATTTTGAAGCTCTTTTAACAAAAATCTATTTTCGTAAGAATAGCCAAAATGAAATCCTTTGTTAAATGCTAAAGCTCCTGGATTGTTGTGATAAGCCCAGACGTCTTCTATTCCAATACTTGCATTTGATAAGGACAATGAACGAGCCCCACTTGGTGTCCAACCTTGTGTATGGGCTTGAAAACTTATTAAAATAATTATAAAAAAAATCTTTTTATACATGAAGTAAAGATATATAAAAAAGTTTAAGTGATTCAAATCAATGTGTTTTTTTTATAAAAATATTTTAGTAAGACGTATTTTGTCCGACTCATTCACTTATCTTTGTTGTATAATAAAATATTATGGCCAGAAGAGACTCCATTCAACGTATCAATTACATCGTTGATTTTTTAAGAAAGAAACCAGCAACTTTTGAAGAAATACTAAATTATTTAGATAGAAAATCGATGGACGATGGCTTCAATTTTTCAATTAGTCAAAAAACATTCAAAAGGGATTTAGAATTAATTTTAGATACTTTGCATATAGAAATAGAATTTTCTCATTCACTCAAAAAGTATAAAATTGTACAAGAAGAAAAAGAAGAAATTGATTTGAGAATGATGGAGTCTTATGATACTTTTAATGCATTAAAAATAGCAAAGGATATTACCGAATTTATCTTTTTTGAAAAAAGAAAAGGGCTTGGAACGGAATATATGAGTCCGATTATTTTTGCGATTAGAAACAGAAAATTAATTCGCTGCTCATATCAAAAATTTTGGGATTCGGAAGCAAATAATCGTTTATTGATTCCACTTGCTTTGAAAGAAAATAAGCAACGTTGGTATTTGGTAGCAATTGACAATAAAGACCAAAAACTAAAAACTTTTGGATTGGATCGAATTTCAAATTTATTGATTAGCGACCAAGGATTTACGTATCCAAAAGACATAAATATAGAACAAATTTTTGAAAATTGTTTTGGAATAATCAATGATGAAGATTATTGTGCGGAAGAAATAGTTTTGTCTTTCAGCAAACATCAAGCGAAATACATCAAATCTTTGCCTTTACACCATTCACAAGAAATCATTTTCGAAGATGCAAAAGATGTTAGGATTAAATTGTTTGTAAAGCCAACCTTTGATTTTATGATGGAAATTTTATCGCATGGTCAAGAAGTACAAATAATTGAGCCTGCAGAACTTCGTAAAGAAATGAAAAAAATACTTTCAAAGACATTGAGTTTTTATAAATAAGTTATTTCTTTAGCTAATATTGTTTAACTAAATATACATTATTGCTAAATTATTGTTTATTATAATAAACATTTTTGATATTTTTTTGTAGTTTATAATAAACATTATGTAACTTTGTAATATGAAACTAATTATAAGATGGATGAAATTTATGTAGAATACAGAGAAACATTACAAGCAGTAAAACCACTTTTTAGGAGAAATGTAATCGACGAAATTGATTGGAATGAGTCATTATTGTTTATTGTTGGTTCAAGGGGTGTAGGTAAAACCACTTTAATTCTGCAACACATCAAAGAAACTTTTGGAAAAAGTACAAAAGCCCTATATGTAAGTATGGATGACCTTAGTTTGTCTAATTACAAATTGCTTGATTTGGCAAAAAATCATGTACAATTAGGAGGAACACATATTTTTATTGATGAAATTCACAAGTATGAAAATTGGAGTCAGGAGCTAAAAAACATAAGGGACAAATATAAGGATCTAAAGGTGGTTGTTTCAGGTTCTTCCATTTTGGAAATTCATAAAGGTAATGCTGATTTAAGCAGAAGAAGTGTGAGTTATACCTTAAAAGGTTTGTCGTACCGTGAATTTTTAAACATCCAATTGAAAGAAAATTTTCCAGTTTTACAATTGGAAGACATCGTTAAAAACCACGAAGATATTGCTCACGAACTATCTGCAAAAGTAAAACCTTTGGAACATTTTTCGGCTTATTTAAAGCATGGTTATTTTCCGTTTTATTTGGAAGGAACTAAAAATTATCACCAAAAATTAATGAATGTTTTAAATGTAGTTTTAGAACAAGACATGGCTTTAATTGAAGCAATCGATTTAATAAAAATACCAAAAATTAGACGCCTTATTTATCTGCTCTCTGTTCAATCGCCTTACCAACCAAACATTACAAAACTAGCGGAGGCAATTGAAATAGATCGAATTACCTTGTTAAACTATTTAAACTCCTTACAAAAAGCTTCTGTTTTATTTTTAGCCAGAATGAATGGAAAATTTTATACACAGCTCACAAAACCGGATAAAATTTATTTGCAAAATACAAATTTATTGTATTTAAGTCAAAGTGTTGTGAATGTTGGTACACTAAGAGAGACGTTTTTTGTAAATCAACTTAGTTCTAAATACAGTATTAAATTGGCACCAAAAGGAGATTTTATCGTAGATGATTCTTATCTTTTTGAAGTTGGCGGTGCTACAAAAAGTTTCAAACAAATTGCTGGAATTGAAAATAGTTTTCTAGCTTTAGATGAATTGCCTGTTGGAATTAATAATAAAATCCCACTTTGGTTGTTTGGTTTTTTGTATTGAGAATTGAAGGAATGTTTACCCGCAGATTCAAGGTGAAAAATACGCAGATTAAAGATGAAAAAATTTTATTAATCCAGCGATTCAATTAGCGGTTATCAACTGGTAATCAATTGTTAAACTCATATAATAATAAATAAAATGAAAATAAATACATTTACTGCAATAGATTTTGAGACAGCCCAAGGAAAACGTCATAGCATTTGCCAAGTTGGAATTGTGCGTGTTGTCGAGGGCGAAATCGTTAAGACCTACAATAAACTTGTTCAACCACCTGATAATTTTTATTGGTATCAAAACACTTTAATTCATGGGATTACTGCAAAAGATACCGAAAACGAAAAAACTTTTGATCAACTTTGGAAGGAAATTAAACCATTTATCGAAAACCAAAACCTAGTTGCTCACAATGCTGCATTTGATGTTTCTTGCTTGAAACAAACTTTAGATTTTTACAATATAGAGCACGTGCATTTCGAACAACATTGTACGTATAAATTGTATGGTGAAAATTTAGCAGATTTATGTCGTAAACATAAAATTAAACTAAATCACCACGATGCGCTGAGCGATGCTTTGGCTTGTGCGGAGTTGTTTAAATTAATTGAAATCTAATTTTAACCTTGATTTTTTAAATTATTTAAAATTGGTAAAGCCCAATCTGAAATTTTACGGTACTTTTTCGTTACTTTGTCAAATTGAGCTCTAAAAAGTAATTTTGGTTCCTTGACTTCATAAGAATTATCGTAAAAATAAGAACGATCTATTGAACTCACTAAATGAAATGCATTTGCAATTGATTTACTATATCTTGAAATGATTTTGGTTATAGGAACATCATGTCCACCGCTTAAAACTCGATTTGCAATACGACCAGCATTAATTATTGGACTCTCAGTACATACAAAAAAGAAACGAATAAAATAACCTTTTTGTTTTGCCTTTAAAATAAATTCGACCTTTTCTTGTGAAGATAATACTGTTTCAAAAATAATACTTTTATTTTCCTTTAAACAATTTTCTCTTAATTGATCACAATAATTTGCAGCTTTTTGAATCGCATCTATTGAATTCCAGTCACCAAACATTTCGTTAGCTACGTTGTCTGGGTTAATATATACTGAATTTTCTATCCAATCGTGATTGAGAAGTTTTGAAGTAATTGATGTTTTCTCTGAACCATTAGGACCTGCAATCACAATAAGTAAAGGACTTTTACTCATTTATTTACTTTTAGATTTTACTTTCTGAATTTCAAGTAAAATACTGTTTTTAATTATAATTTTGGTTTTTACAGCGTTTTCTTTCACTTCTAATAAAACCTCTTTCATTAGCTCTCTTAATTCGCTATCAGATGGTTCATTTTGTGGCATTAATATTTTTGTACGCATATAAAAAATTGTAATACAAAGATACACAATTTAATAGAAGTATTAAAAAACGTAATGATTATAGGAAGTGACTTACCTCAAATTAACAAAAAGTTAATCACAAATGGGTTTAATTGCTTACAAAAAAAGGATGTTGTTATCGGCCCTTCAATTGATGGTGGATATTATTTATTGGCAATGAAAAAACATCAAGATTTTTTGTTTGAAGACGTGACGTGGAGCAATTCTGAAGTATTTAATATAACCACAACTATATTGAAAAACAATAATTTATTGCTATTATTACTAGAAACTCACAGAAATTTAGACTCCATCGATGATTTGAATTATTTTAAGAAAATGGGATATTTTTTATAAAGTACAGGTTAGATATTTATTGTTTTATTATTTTATAATGATAAAGTTCTTCATCTGAATAAAAATTAATAAAATACAAACCCTTTGCTTCTTTACTTAAATCTAAAAGCATTTGATCACTTAATTGCGAGATTTGGATAGTTGAAATGTCTTTTCCGTAAGAATCAAAGATTTGTATGGAGTTTATTACATTGAACCCTTTGATTTGTACTTTACCGTTAGTTGGATTAGGAAACAAAGTTAGAGTTTGATTTTTATCTTTTTCAATTGAATTTGCTACACTTTCGTAATTGTACTTCATACAACTTGTATCAGGATGAATACGGTTAAACGCACATCCTGGTAAAACTATAATTTGAGTATCTAAAATTAATCTATAACAATAGGTAGTTCCTTTTTCAAAAGGACCAAAATCTGTAAAAAAATAAGTTGAAGTATCTCCAGTATCTATGTTACCTGAAATAGTATGAACATTATAATAAATGTCGTTAAAATTTTCTGAGCGTTCAACATAAAAAGTACAAAAATTACGTTCATTCACCGTTTGCCAAAAAACATGAATTTGAGGTATATTTTCAATAATTGAATCATTGGTATTTAAGTTTATTATCTCTTGACCAAAGATTTTAAAGTTTAGAATTAAACTTAATACTACAAGGAATAGAATTTTTTTTGTTTTCATACTATTTATTTTAATGAATAAAAAATATACTGGAATTATTACATTTTGTTATAGCAATAAATATTTTGTTAAAATGCTGGTA
>JACPDW010000024.1 GCA_016183815.1 Flavobacteriia bacterium | reverse complement strand
TTCCTGGTGAACTGTATGTATGTGAAGGTGGAGTGTTTGAGGTGGTGGTTAAAGTATTGCCATCACCAAAATTCCATAGGTAGGTAAAGGAGGGGGGAGATGTAACAATATTAAATTGTACAGAACCACAATTGTCTCCAAGTTGAGTATCTTGAATAAAAAAAAAGCCAATTCCTTCCTCTCCAGCTATAAAAGTATAGGTATAAGTGCCATTTGTCTGAGGACTCGTTTCATTGGGTTGCAATAAACCGTAGGGTGATATCATTCTATTTGGTATAGATGAATTTACAATAACTCCATTGTTATATCCGTATTCATTATCTCTATAATGCAATAAACCTGGATTGGGAGAAGTACAAAAATCCTCATCCCATTGCGAGTAAAAACCCGAAGCTGTAATAGTATAATTCATACCACAAATCAATAGAAAAGTATCACTTGCATTATATTCTGTAAAAGATAAATTATAATTTACAATTGTAGTTCCTTCGTCAGGAAACCCATTCCAATCTAAAGTAAAATCAACCTCTTGATCAGTGCAAAAAGTTCCATCAGCTCCAATATCCAAAGTTATTTGAGAACGGTAACTCATAATTAAGGAAATAAAAAGTAAAGATACAAAACTTTTTTTAATAATTCTAGAAATAGAGTTGGAATTTACCCCCCCCATTTAATAAGCTGATAATCAGCTACATACATCTTTTTCATAACAACAATTTTAGATTAAACGTTGCAATTTAAATTAAAAAATTAGTATGTTAATATTAATATCAATAAACGTTAAGAGTTAATTGATATTCGTTGAGATATAGATTTTATTTGTTGAAAAGTAATTATCACTCACTTTTTTAACACTACAATAGATTTTTGTAAAGCTATAGAGTTTGGAACGTAAATTTTTTCGTTTTGTTCATTAATCAAATGTATAAAAAAGAAGGAGATATTTACGATTTTTCCACTGATATAAAAATCTTTATCGACAATTTTAATGTCTTCTCCAATCCTACATTGGTCGCTAAAAAACAAAATAATACCCGCAGTAATATTTGATAAAAAAGACCACGAGGCAAAAAATGCAATTCCAATTACTGTAATTATTGATGTGAAAAACACTAAAAGTTCTTTTTTGTCCACTCCCCAAATGGTAATGATAAAAATTAATGCTATCAGTGAATTAATCAATTTAGTGATTTTAAAAATCATGGTTACCCTATCTTTAGAAACATTAAATTTTTCTCTAATTTTTCTTATCGTTCGATTACTGACAAAACCAACGGCAAGCCAAAGTACAATAATGATTATAGTAAAGACAATTTGATAAAAATATGGTTCGAATATTTTAAACATCTAAATCTACAAATTTAATTTTTTTATCCATTGATAGTTGATTTTTATTTAAAAAGAAAGAATATTTATCTTAAAAAATGAATTGGATTAACTTTTTTTTGTAACTCTTTTTACTTTTATTAGTTAATTTTACATAAAATTTTTACAATGAAAGAATCAAGTGAACAAATAAAAGAAATGGTCAAACAAAAATACAGTGAAATCGCCTTACAAGATTTAGACACGAATAAAAGTTCATGCTGTGGAGCGGGTTCTTGTAGTACTGAAGCATACAATATTATGTGCGAAGATTATAGCACCTTAGAAGGATATGAAAAAGACGCTGATTTAGGTTTGGGTTGTGGTCTTCCAACACTTTTTGCACAAATAAAAAAAGGAGATACCGTTGTTGACTTAGGAAGTGGTGCTGGTAACGATTGTTTTGTCGCTCGACAAGAATGTGGGGAAAGTGGTAAAGTGATTGGAATAGATTTTACTCCTGCAATGATTGAAAAAGCAAGAGAAAATGCTGAAAAACTAAATCTAAATAATGTTGAATTTAGATTGGGAGATATTGAAAAAATGCCTTTAACTGCCAATACAGCAGATGTTGTGGTGAGCAATTGTGTGTTGAATTTAGTGCCAAATAAAGAAAATGTTTTTCCTGAAATATTTCGAGTACTAAAACCTAAAGGTCATTTTAGTATTTCAGACATTGTTTTAACAGGTGAATTGCCGGAAAATTTAAAAAATGTAGCTGAAATGTATGCTGGTTGTGTTTCTGGTGCTATCAATAAAGAAGTGTACTTAAATCATATTAAAGACGCTGGTTTTACTGAAATTAAGCTCCAAAAGGAAAAAGACATTGTAATTCCTCAAGATATTTTAAAAGAGTATTTAAATGAAAATGAAATCAATGCTTTTTATTCTACATCATCACCTATTCAAAGTATAACTGTTTACGCTGAAAAACCAGAATCCTGTTGTGCTCCAGGAGGATCTTGCTGTTGATTTAGTATTTTTTCCATTTAATTTTGAACTTTTTTTAAATCAGACTTTATACTCATTAATATGAAGAATTTTATACTTTTTTTTCTTACCCTTTTTGTATTTTTTTCTTGTGGAACTAAAAGAAATACAACAAACACAACAAAAGAGGAATTAAAAACTGAAATTCTTTGGAATGAATTAGAAAAAACGGTTGATTCAAGTGGTATTGACATTCACTTACCGAAAATTTTTCATGCTTCAAGAACGTTAACTTTTGATTTGCTTCACACGAAATTAGAATTAACACCAAAGTGGTCTAATTCAAGTATGAACGGAAAAGCAAGTTTAACCATAAAAGCTCATTTTGATTCTATTGAAAAGGTAGTTTTAGACGCCAAAGCAATGGATATTCTATCTGTTAAATTAAATCAAAAAGAATTAAAATACAGTTACGATAGTTTGCAATTGCACATCGATTTGGACAAGAAATATTCTCGTTTTGAACCTTTTACAATAGACATTGAATATATTGCTCAACCAGAAAAAAGAGCATTGTCTTCTGGACAAGCCATAACAAGCGATAAAGGTCTATATTTTATCAATCCATCAGGAGTTGACAAAAATAAAATGCCACAAATTTGGACTCAAGGGGAAACAGAATCTAACTCTGTTTGGTTTCCTACTATTGATTCACCAAATGCAAAAACAGCACAAGAAATTATTTTACATGTGGAAGATAAATACGTTACTTTATCAAATGGTAAACTTATTTCTTCTAAAAAAAATGGGGACGGAACCCGCACAGATCATTGGGAACAGAAACTTTCTCATTCCCCATACTTATTCATGTTGTTTGTAGGTGAATTTAAAATTGTTAAAGACTATTATACACGTCCAGATGGAAGTAAGATGGAAGTGTTTTATTATGTCGAACCTGAATGGGAATCTTTTGCAAAAGATATTTTTGGAGAAACACCTCAAATGATTGCTTATTTTTCAAAATTAACAGGGGTTGAATATCCTTGGGATAAATACCATCAGGTAGTTGTAAGAGATTATGTTTCAGGTGCAATGGAAAATACTGGAGCAGTAGTTTTTGGAGAATTTGTCTATAAAAACAAACGTGAATTAATTGATGAAAATGATAATTCTACCATTGCCCACGAATTGTTTCATCATTGGTTTGGAGATTTGGTTTCTTGTGAATCTTGGTCGAACTTGCCTTTGAATGAATCGTTTGCGAATTATTCTCAATATTTATGGGATGAATATCGTTACGGAAGAGATGAAGCGGATTATCAGGCAGAAAAAGAAAAAGAAGGATATTTTAATCAAGTCAATAATTCTGGGGGTCATCCTTTAATTTGGCACGATTATCAAGACAAAGAACAAATGTTTGACGGACATTCCTACAACAAAGGTGGACGAATTTTACACCTTTTGAGAAAAACCCTTGGAGATTCTGTTTTTTTTCAATCTTTATCACTTTATTTAAAAACAAATCGTTTTAAAGCTGCCGAATATCATCAGTTAAGACTAGCTTTTGAAGAGGTCTCTGGGCAAGATTTAAATTGGTTTTTTTCTCAATGGTTTGAAAAAAGTGGTCACCCTAAAATTGATGTTGAACAATATTATTCTGCTGCCAATCAAGAACTTGTATTGACTGTTTACCAAAACCAAGACCTATCCAATACACCTTTGTATCGTTTGCCAATAAAAATAATGATTGAAGACGAAGCTGGTCAAAAAATTATCCCCATCGACATACAGAAAGTGGAAAATAAATTTGTTTTTCCAGTAAAAGGTAAACTTAAAAACGTATGTTTCGATTACGAAAAAGCCCTGTTTGGTGAAATCAAAGAATACAAACCTGTTGAACAGTACGTACATGAATACTATTCTTCGAAAAGATATTTAAGTAGAAAAAACGCACTCATCGAAGCAAGTAAAAAAATCAATCCAGAAGTTAAAAAAATGCTTTTTGACGCTTTAAGCGATCCGTTTTGGGAAATTAGAAAAACAGCAATTGAACAAATTAGATTGTTAGATGAGAGTTACGCTGAAAAAGTAAATGAAAAACTGATTTATTTGGCAAAAAACGATGTAAATTCAAAAGTTCGTAATGAGTCTCTGATTTATTTGTTTCAAACTTTACCTACAGAAGACGACAAAATTTCTTTGTATATCAATTGTTTAAAGACAGACTCTTCGTATTTGGTTTTGGGTACAAGTTTAGAATTACTTGCTGAACTAAGACCAAGTTTAGCAATTGAAAATGCAAAAATTCTTGAACAAGAAAATTCTAATAAAATACGAGTAAAAATAGCCCAATTGTACTCTTCTAAAGGCGATGACAAACATTATCCATTTTTTACAGAACTATTTAAAAATCAAAATTTCTCTTATTATGATGGAATCATTTGTTTGAATTCTTTTTCTATTTATTTAAGCAATCAAAGTCCTGATTTACAACTAAATGCTCTTCCTATTTATAAAGACATTTTGTTAAAAGGTTCTTCATTAATTAAAACATTTATGGGACAAAACATTAGTTTTATAATCAATAAAGCAGAAGAACAAATAAAGGAATTGAAAGCAAAAATTGAATTTGCTGAAAAGAAAAATTTACGTACAGAAGTTAATTTATACCAAGACCTGTTGGATAAATATGAAACAGTAATAAAATCATGGACGGAGTTTTTTACTGAATATGAAAGTACTAAGTGAGAATTGTACTCTTTTTACCTTATTTTTTTTTCTTATAAACAGGCACTGTTGAACATGGTTCGCCAAAAAGGATTCCGCTGGCTTCAATTTGTAAAATTTTCATTAGTTCTGTTATTGCAAACGAGGGAAAAGGAATTTGACTACAACCTTTGATGATGTATTTTCCCTCTTTTTTCAGTTCATTGTTCTTATGCCATTTTTCGATGTTTTTTTTAATGAGTTGTTTTAACAAATCGTCTTTGTTACCCACTACAAATTCAATATTATTTTCAATTAAAACACTAGCGAGAAGCATGTACGACCATGTAGGCACAATGGCTTCAGATGAACAAAAAATATAGACTTGTTTGTTTAAAAATTTGTTCCAGTCAAAATCTTTTACAAGTTGTCTGAATTCTTTTTCACGAATGATTAGACCTTCATATAAAAATTGACTTAAATCTAAAGAAACGATTTCAGATTCATTTGGTTTAAATTGGTTTAAATCAATTTGAATTAAACTACTTTCAGCCACTTTATTTTTAATTTCCATCACTTAATTCGTATTAAATTATAAAAAAGAGTAAATTTGTAGGACAATAATAAAAATTATGAACTCAAAATTACTTATATTTTCTTTAGTGTTGTTGATTCTCACCGCTTGTTCGAGTAATCATTTGATAGGAAAATGGAAATTAGACAATATCGACATTGAAAAAGCTATTGCTGATTTTCCTGAAAATCAAAAAGATAATATGAGAATGATGCTTAAAACTTCATTAAATAATATGAAAAATAAGTTTTTTATCGAGTTTAATGATAATGGAAAATATTCTATCGAAGCCGCCGATGAAAATGGTGTTTTACAAAAAAAATCTGGTACATGGGAATTGAGTTCAGACAAAAAAAAGTTAAAAACCGTTACTGAAGGAAAAGAAGAAACCGTTGAAGTGGTGGAAATTACTGCAAATAAATTGACTTTAAACATGAGTTCACCTTCACAAAGTTCATTTGAAATGAGTTTTGTGCCTCGTTAAGATTTCACTTCAGAAGCAAATAAAAATTTAATGGGATAACAAGATAGAGTGCAATATAAATTATTAGTTGAAAATTCGTCTTACAAATAGTGAAAATTACAGGTTTAACGATAATCAATGGCACCTAATTGTTAGTAAAAAGCGAAGCGATGGCTATTGCGGGA
>JACPDW010000002.1 GCA_016183815.1 Flavobacteriia bacterium | reverse complement strand
GTGGAGTGCATTTACTAACAATAAGTGCCGAGTTTTCTTTTGTTACTTTTCTTTTGCGGAACTTAGCGAAGCGATCTCATCAGCTCTGCTGATAAAAAGAAAAGTAAAAATTAGTATATAAGCATGAGGTATGGATTGCGATTAATGTTGGTAAGCCTATAAATATATTTGATTTTATATTTTTTTAGCAATTAGATTGAATATAAATACCGTAAATTTGTATTGTTATTAACTGTATCTATTTATTAGATGCTTTAAAACAAGAAACAAGAATATTCAAAAAACAGTTATGTAGTATGAAAAATAAAAATTTTTCGAAAAATTTTTGGTATTTACTGTTATGTATTTTACCGTTTTTGTCTTTTTGTCAAAATAATTCTCAACAATCTAAAAACAAAAGAAGTATGGAGGAATGGAAAAAAATATTAAGTGAAGAAGAGTTTAAAGTAACTCGTCTAAAAGGTACAGAACGGGCTTTTACAGGTAAATATTGGAATCATAAAGAAGAGGGAAATTACTTGTGTGTTTGTTGTAAAACACCCTTGTTTGATAGCAAACATAAATTTGATTCAGGAACGGGATGGCCTAGTTTTTTCTCTATTTTATCAACTAAAAATGTAAAAGAAATTAAAGATGTAAGTCATGGAATGATTAGAACAGAAGTGGTTTGTGCTAATTGTGATGCACATCTTGGTCATGTTTTTGACGATGGACCAAAACCTAGTGGTAAAAGATATTGTATAAATTCTGTATCTTTATCGTTTGAAAAAAAAAAGTAATGATTGAAGAAGCGACATTTGGAGCAGGCTGTTTTTGGTGTATTGAGGCCTGTTTCAATGAGTTAAAAGGAATTATTAGTGTTGAATCGGGGTATTCGGGAGGTCATATTAAAAATCCAACTTATGAACAAGTATGTTCAGGATCAACAGGACATGCAGAAGTTACTCGAATTGTGTTTGATTCCTATATTATCTCTTTTGAAGAATTGTTAGAGGTTTTTTGGTTTGTTCACGACCCAACTCAGTTAAACAGACAAGGTAATGACATTGGAACTCAGTATCGTTCTGTTATTTTTTATCATAATGATAATCAAAAGGAATTGGCTTTAAATTATAAAGAAAAACTAGAATTAGAAAAAGTTTGGGAAAAACCAATTGTTACAGAAATCGTTGAACTAGAAAATTTTTACCCTGCTGAAAATTATCATCAAAATTATTTGGAATTAAATCCTGAAAACGCTTATTGTAAATCTGTCATTCGACCAAAATATGAAAAATTTAAAAAAGTTTTTTCTAAACAGTTAAAAGAAGAATAATGGACTTTCTAACTGTAAAAGCATTACACATTATTTTTGTAGTAAGCTGGTTTTCTGGACTTTTTTACATTGTACGTTTATTTATTTATCATCGAGAGGCACAAGATTTAGAGTCGATTGAAAAAAGTATTTTAACCAAACAGTACGTTCTTATGGAATGGCGTTTATGGTACATTATTACCACTCCAGCGATGGTTTTGACTGTTGTTTTTGGTGTCTGGATGTTGTTGTTACAACCCGCTTTTCTCGATTTACCATGGATGCAGATAAAACTCGGATTAGTTTTTTTGCTATTGATTTATCATTTTTATTGTCAAAAATTAATGAACCAAATGAAGTGTGAACGGTTCAGATGGACTTCAAACCAACTAAGAATTTGGAATGAAGTGGCCACTTTATTTTTAGTGATGATTGTTTTTATTGTAGTTTTAAAACACAGTTTAAATTGGATTTCAGCTACAGTAGCATTTTTTATTTTAGCCCTTTTATTAATGATTTTTATTCGATTGTATAAAAAAATTAGAGAGAAAAATAATAAGAATAAATCATTCGAGGAGCTGGATTGATATTTTAATCCTCATACATTTTTTTGTGTTAAAATAAATTTAAATTTCTTTACTAAAAAATTAACTGATTTTGGAATAAAATTTTTACCAAAAAAAAAGAACAATAAAGCGATAGATAAAACATTTATCCAGGGAGAATAATACAACTTTATCAACGCCGAACTAATCCAATCCATTTAATTCGTATAAATATCGTTGAATAGTGTTTTCTAAACCTAAATACAAAGCATCTGAAATTAAAGCATGACCAATTGAAACTTCATCTAAATTGGGAAGATGATTTTTGAAATAACGAAGGTTGTCTAAATTCAAATCATGCCCTGCATTGATACCTAAATTTAACTCTTTTGCTTTATTTGCCGCAAGAACATAATCTTTTAAGTACTTAGATTTATTTTCTTTAAAATTTTCAGCATAAGGTCCAGTATATAACTCTATTCTATCGCTTAAAATTTCTTTTGCTGCTTCAATTTGATTTACATTACAGTCAACAAATAAAGAAGTACGTATTCCGTTACGTTTTAAATCAGATATAATTTCTTTTAAAAAAAATTTGTTATTTATAATATCCCACCCAGCGTTTGAAGTGAGGACATTAGGAGGGTCTGGAACTAATGTAGCTTGATGGGGTTTGATTTCTTTTACTAACTTTAAAAATCTTTCGTCTGGATAACCTTCAATGTTTAGTTCAGTTGTGACAACATTTTTTAAATCATAGACATCTTTTAAAGTAATATGTCTTTCATCTGGTCTTGGGTGAACGGTTATGCCATCAGCACCAAATCTTTCGCAATCGATTGCGAATTGAACCACGTCAGGAATGTTTCCCCCACGTGCATTACGAATGGTGGCGACTTTGTTTATGTTTACACTTAATTTTGTTTTTTTCATTCTTTTTTTAAATGGAATATTTCCTCATTTAATTTTACAAAATAAAGACCTGAATGAAGTTGATGAACGTCAATAAATTGAGTTTCATTTTGAATCCATAGACCTTTTAAAATTTTTTCACCTTGCAAAGATATAATTTCATACTGAATGGAATCGTCAACTAAAGCAATATATAAATGTTGACTAACTGGATTTGGATAAACAAAAGCTTGATTATTAAAACTTTGTGCCTCTAATTTATTGAAAAATAAAATAGAAATGATAATTAAATAAATTTTCATGATGATAGTTTTTTAAAAGAACGTAAAAATTTATCATCGTTACATTATCAATCACTGAAATAATAAAAAAAGATGAAATTTTCACCACTCATTTTTATTCTTTTGATTTTTATTGTGTTCTTGAATTAATTTTCTCCAATCTTTATCGTAATCTTCACTTTCTTCTAAAATATCTGAATAATCTTCTTTACTCAATGGATATAAACCGATTGAATGACCAGTATATGATTCGATTGCATCTAATAATTCCTTTTCACTTTTTGAACAGAAAGAAAGTGCTTGCCCTTTTTTTCCTGCTCTTCCAGTTCGTCCAACACGATGAACATAATTTTCAGGATTATCTGGTAGGTCATAATTTATTACGTACTCAACGTTTGGAATATCAATTCCTCTTGCTGCAACATCTGTACTTATTAGAACTTTAATTATACCCTCTTTAAATTGAGAAAGTAATTCAATTCTTTTACTTTGATCTAATCCTCCATGTAAAAATGAACTTTGAATTTGAACTCTTTCCATGGCTTTTTGCACCCTTTCAGCCCTCACTTTTGTACGAACAAAAATTAAAAATCGAAAGTCAGGATAAGAAGTAAGAATATTCTCAAGAAAATACCTTTTGTCGTCCATTTCTACAAAAAGCACTTCATGTTCTATGGTGTTTGCCACAGGGTTTTTAGGAGATATTTGAATGCGAATGGCATCTTTAACCATGTCGTAAGCAAGTGCTTTAACCTTTTTATTGATAGTTGCAGAAAAAAATAAAGTTTGTCGTTTTTTAGGTATTTTTTTTAATAAATCGAGTATGTCTTTTTTAAATCCTAAATCCAACATTACATCAGCTTCGTCTAAAACTAAAAGTTCAATTTTAGAAAGATCCAAAACTTTTTGAGCAATCAAATCAAACATCCGACCAGGTGTACTTACAACAATTTGTACCCCTTTTTTAAGTTGACGAATTTGTTCCTCTTGTTCAACACCACCTGTAATTGCTAAGGAATGAAAAGGTAGTTTTTTGCCGATTTCTTGAAAAACTTGTTGAATTTGTAGAGCTAACTCTCTTGTTGGAACTAAACATAAAGTATGAACATAGTTGCATTTCTGTTTTTTCCTTGATAACATTTCCAAAGAAGGGATAACAAAAGAAGCTGTTTTGCCTGTTCCTGTGTAAGCAATTGCAAAAACATCTTCTTTGTTTAAAATAGAGGGAATACTTTTGAACTGAATATCTGTAGGTTTAACAAAACCTAATTCTGATAATTGTTCCTTTATGTTTGGATTAAGCTGAAAATCTTTGAATTTCATTGATTTTATTAAAGCACAAAGGTCGTAATTATTATTTTAATCGAAGTGTTTTTGTAAACTTTAAAAAAAATTCAAGAAAAACTCAATTTGTTTCGAACATGATTTTGTTCTCTGATTCTTAAACTGTTATTAGTCAATATATCATGTTCTTTTTCCTTTTCCGATAACTTAAACCAAGTAATAGCTGGAATTATTTTGTTGGAATGAATTTCTAAACGAATAAATAACTTTTCGCTTGGTTTTCGATGCTGATTAAGTATTTGACTTAACTCAGTTTCAGCTATATCGATATCTTTAGCAAATTCTTTATTTTTTTTATTTAAGAAATTTAAATAAGTTCTAAGGTAATAACTGAATGAACGCTCAACATCATAGTTTGAATTTTCCAAATAATCTTCTATTTGATATTTGAGTTGTAATAAGCTAAATAATAGGGCCTCGTTTGGATGAATTAAATTTTCCATCTTTTTACGTTGCAATCTCATCTGAATAGTAGATTCTTCTTTTTGAAATTGGGTTAAATTATTTCTAAAAACAAAAGAGTCTGCTAATTCTTTTTCAGTGTACTTAATTTTTAATTTATCCTTTTTCATAATTCATATTTTTTTAAAATATTTAGCATTGATTGTCCAGTTAAAAAAACTTGCCAACCTGCATCTGTCATTTGGTACTGATCGATATAATATTGTTTCAAACGAGTTTTAGGAACAAGTGAAACGCAAGCCTCAATTCCATAATATTTTATTGCTGTTCTACAAGCAAAGGCGATTAAGATGCCTGTTATTCTGTCAAATCGTTTGTTTTTACCTCTGTTTTCTTTTGAAACAGCAAGTAAACTTATTTCAATTCTTTTATCTCCTTTATCATTAACTAGAGACATTAATCCAAGTATATTCTCATCTAGAACTAATTTGTAAACATCATTTTCCTTTTCTGTTTTCCAATTGAAATAATATCTTGATTTAGTGAGGGTTTTATAGTCTTGCTCTTCGATCTGTTTGACTTTTACAGCACACTTTTTATTGTTTTTTACATCAATAATATACATTCCAAATCCTAAATTCGTTGATTACATTTTAATCAGAACAAAGATACAAAATATTCTTTACAAAATATGTAAACTTTGAATAAATATTGTTTAACTAATCTAATTTGTGTTGATTGATATGGATTTGTGAGTTGGTGGAAGAAACAATATAACTAAATACATTGAACTTAATATTATAACAATTAATAAAATGAAAATACGTTTCTTCAGACCCTATTTAAAATCAATTTTAGAAACATTAATATCAACCTTTTCTTTTGTACCTGGAATAATTCCATTTTCTGTGAATTGCCAATGTAGAATTCGATCATCATTAATACAATCTGGTTTTCTCGAATAGGCGGCTATCCAAAATTTATAATTCATAAAAGTTGAATGAAATTTCTCTTCATAAAAGTTTAAAGAAGTGTAAATAATAGGTCTCATACCCGAAATTTTTTCTACTTCATTTAACCAAACAGTCATATTTTTATATAAAACTTTTAGGTCTTTTGCTTCTATTTCTATGTCTAATACTGGAGGGAGATCTCCATCTTGTTTTTTCCAAAGCGATAAAAAATGTTTGGCTTGTAAAAGAGGGTCTTCATCTGGTAAAAAAAAATGATATGCTCCGTGATTTTTATTGTTTTTCAGTAACCAAACTCTGTTTTTTTTCCACTCTCTGTCCACATGTGTTATCCCTTCACTAGCTTTACAATAAACAAAATGAATTAATGTATCAAAAGCATTTTTACGGAATAATTTTTTCCAATCCATTTCTCCTTGATGGTGTGAAATATCAATACCCACAGAGGAAAAACCAGATGGAATACTTTTTAGAAATTCATTTTTTTTCTTTCGAATTTGAATTTCTTTTACTTGAAAAAAATAGATTAAAAATAAAATAATAAACAAAAAACCAAGTCCTAAAAAAAGGATAACTTTTTTATTTGATTGACTCTTTTTTACTTTTTTTTTCGGACGAAGTACCCTTCGTTTTGCCATTATTTATATTGTAATTAAAACAATGAAATTATTCAATATGCTTTTTGTGTTAATTTGGAAAAGTTCTTAGAAACGATTAAATCTTTTGTTCCACAAATCCTTGATGTAGAACTTCTAAAATAGCCAAGCAAACATCTAAACCAATAAAATCCGCTAATTGTAAAGGACCCATTGGGTGAGCCATTCCTAACTTCATTACAGTATCTATTTCGTAAACCCCTGCAACTCCCTCATACAAGGAATAAATTGCTTCATTAATCATGGGCATTAAAATTCTGTTTGCCACAAAACCAGGATAATCGTTTACTTCAACTGGAATTTTCCCAAGTTGTTTAGACAATTCCATGACGGTGTTACAAACATCATCACTTGTTGTATAGGCACGTATAACTTCAACCAATTTCATTACAGGAACTGGATTCATAAAATGCATTCCAATTACTTTATCGGGACGATTAGTCACAGAGGCAATTTTAGTCAGTGAAATGGAAGAAGTATTGGAAGCCAAAATTACATTATCAGGGGTTAATTCACTTAACTGTTTAAAGATATTTAGTTTCAAATCAATATTTTCTGTAGCTGCTTCAACCACTAATTCAACCTCATTGATACCTTCAGACATATTGGTAAAAGTTCGAATGTTTTTTAAAGTATTTTGTTTTGTAAAATCATCAATCAACCCTTTAGAAACTTGTCTTTCTAAGTTTTTTTCTATCGTTGACAAACCTTTGTCTAAGGAGTTTTGAGACACATCAATTAAGGAGACATTAAAACCAAACTGTGCAAAAGTATGAGCTATTCCATTTCCCATAGTACCAGCACCAATAACAGCTACGTTTTTCATAAAAATATTTTTTACAAATCTACATTAAATTAGCTTATTCAATACAAACAGATAATAAATTAAACAGATTATTTTGTTTTTTGAAGAAATTATAAAATAATAATTTCTAGATTTTAAGACTTATATATTTAATATCAACAAAAAAGCCATTCTAAAAGAATGGCTTTTCAAACTAAAATTAATGATTTTATTTAAAAGTAATCATTTTTGTGCGAACAGTTTCATTTAATTTATAATAAGTTCTTCCACTAGTTGTTAAATAATTGTATTTAATACCAACTACTTGAGCATATCCTGTGCCTTTTCCTAAAGCACCGGTTTCTGCAGTTGTAAATGTGTAAGTATTTCCAGTCATTTGATTTCTTCCAATCATTTTGAATTTAGATCCACTTGGGCTGTGAAGTGCAATGTATAATGAATCTGTATTTGAACTAGGGCCTGATAATCCATCAAAATTTAAAACGTATTCAGAACCAACGGTTACATCAGTTGAAGTTATCTCTCCTATTGTCATAAAACCATCGTAGTTCCAATCACTAAAAGCGGGCCAAGTTCCTCCTGTAGCTTCAAATTGGTAATTGTTTGATCCAAAATCAATTCCAGTTGTATTGGTCGCTTCTGGCGTGTAAACATAAGAATTGTTACTTTGTTTTGTTAAGTTATAAATTGTATTGCTAGCATTTTTAATTGTTACAGTTCCAGCATCTTGAAAACTAGATCCTCCATTTTCAGAGAAAAATGCAACCGCGGTTCCTAAAGTCATATCTTGTTTAGGCATTCCAAAACCTGGGTCAATAGTTGTAACTGTTTTAATTCCCACTAAAGCTCCATAAGTACCTGTATAAGTTGGTGTATAACCAGCTGGTTGAGATGCAGAAGGTGTAGGATAAGTGCAAGAACCATCATCTTCTTCAGCAGAAGAATCATAATTAGATGCGGTAGAATCCATACATCCTTTCTTTTTTGATTTTTTACATGAGCTAAATCCAAGTGCAAAGACTACTAATAATGCTCCTAATAATATAAAACTTTTTTTCATAATAATTTATTTTTGTACAAAATTAGTTCTTATGTTTTAATTCAAAGTAAGTCATATTACGTATTTTGAATTTTGAAAAATTAAAAATAAATTAAGTATTTTAAAATCAATTTTTTTTAAATAATTTTTGATTTAAATTTTCTATCTTTAAATGAAAATAAATAGAAGAATTTATAGTCCAAGGTTAAATCATTTTTTATACTTTTGTTTTATAAATGAAAGAAGGTATGAAAAATTTAATTCTCGTTATTATCATTACAATCGGTTTGCCATTTGTCTTTTTTGGTCAAAATAATGAAGAAGGAGCAACTTTTGATTTTAATAAAAAAATAAGATACGATAGAAAAGGTCAATTTTATTTTAATCCATATTATGGTTTTCCTCATTTAGAAAAAATTTTTATTGATTATTATTTTAAATCAGACTCAACAATAAAGTCATATAATTTTGAAAAAATAAAAACAAAAGGTATAGGTCCACTTGGATTTAGAGCTGGTTATTTTTTAAATAAATACATTTCCTTAGGGATTGATTTTTATTATAATCAATATTATGTAGATTTAACAGATGAATATGAAGTATTTGATTTCGAATTGCAACAAAATGTTATTCAAACTGATGTTTATCGATACATAATGACAAGATACAGGGGTTTAATTAGTGGAAATTTTTATTTTCCAACTTCAAAATCTAATTTTGATTTGTATGGAGGTCTTGGAATTGGGTTTAACATTAGAAAATTTGATTTTAAAGAAAATAACGTCTCAGTTGTTGAATTTCAAGAAGAAGTAGAAAATAGCACTTCTGTTCTTCCAATAGCAATGAGAATGAATTTTGGAATGAGGTATTATTTTACAAAAAATATTGGATTTAATGCAGAAGTGGGAATTGGAGGAGCCCTTTTGTCTGCAGGATTGATGATACGATTTAATGCTAAATGAGAATTTTGTTTAAACCTCAACTAAATTTTATCAAATAATTATTTTTTTTCCCTTTTGAGAGTAAGACATATTTTCCATGAATTAAATCAGAAGTTTTGATTAAATAATCTTCTCCAATTTTATTTTTATTTACAGAAATACTGTTTGATTTCAGTTCTCTTTTTGCTTCTGCATTGGAAGGTAAAAATTGACTTTTTGCTGAAAGAGCGTCAATCAAACTTAATCCATTGCCTAACTCATCTTTATTCAATTCAGCAATAGGTACGCCTTCAAAGAGAGCAAAAAAATCTTTTTCGTTTAATTTTTCCAAATCTTCTTTGTTACTTTTTCCAAATAATATCTCTGTAGCCAGTTTAGCTGACTCTAAAGCAATTAAACCATGCACTCTTTGTGTGATGTCTTCTGCAAGTTTTTTTTGTAAAATTCTAAGATGAGGTTCTTTTTGATGGGCTTCAATCCACGAAAAAATTTCATCTTTTTCAAATAAAGTAAAGATCTTAATAAAATGAACAGCATCATCATCACTAACATTTAACCAATATTGATAAAATTGGTAAGGACTAGTTTTTTCAGCATCTAACCAAATATTACCTTGTTCTGATTTCCCGAATTTACTCCCATCCGCTTTTTTAATCAAAGGTGTTGTTATCGCAAAGGCCTCTTTTCCAGTTTTTTTTCTAATTAATTCTGTTCCTGTTACGATATTACCCCATTGGTCGGAACCACCTAGTTGAATAACACAATTTTTGTTTTCAAATAGCCAATAAAAGTCATACCCCTGAATTAATTGGTAAGAAAATTCAGTAAATGACATTCCATTTTCAAGTCTGTTTTTCACAGAATCTTTTGCCAACATATAGTTAATAGTAAGTAATTTGCCCACGTCCCTAATAAAATCCAAAAAAGAAAAATTTTGAAACCAATCATAATTATTGACGATTTCTGCTCCGTTTGTGCTTGATGAAAAGTCTAGGAATTTTTCCAATTGTTTTTGTACACATTGTACATTATGATTTAAAGTTTCTATATTCAACAAATTTCGTTCTTGACTTTTTCCAGAAGGATCACCCACCATTCCTGTTGCTCCTCCAACCAAAGCAATAGGTTTATGTCCCGAACGTTGGAAATGTACTAAAGTCATTATTTGAACAAGATTTCCGATGTGTAAAGAGTCTGCTGTTGGATCAAATCCAATATAACCAGATGTTTGCCCGCTGTTTAATTTTTCTTCAGCTCCAGGCATTATATCATGGATCATCCCTCTCCATTTCAACTCTTCAACAAAATTTTTATTCATACTTTTTAAATGCGTAGGCAAAATTACTATATCTAATAAATTAAAACATATTTTTTTTAATCAACTAAATATTTGATATAAAAAAACTAATATTTTAGTTTAAATATGTTAATATTGTTGATATGAATCTATTCCAAAAAATCAACTAATCAACTTCATTAATCATAATTACTTCATCCCTCCCGGTTGACAACAAGTGGGCAACAATTTTGCTGCTTCTGGATTTGCTTTAACATCATCAGCATCATATCCCAACTCTGAAAGAATTTTTTTGATTTCTTCCAAAGTAATCTTGTCCGTTTTAAATTTTACTGTTAATTCTTTGCTTTTAAAATCTAATTCAGCAAAACTCACTCCTTTTGTGTAATTTAATTTACTTTCAATCCTCTCTTTACACATATCACATTCAGCTGAGGTTTTAATTATTGCTGTTTGTTTTTTGTTTTGGTCTTTTTCTTGACTGAAAAGAGTCATAGTAGAAAATACCATCATTAAAAGTAGTAACACTTGTTTTACTTTTCCATTTACATTTTTTTTTGTTTTCATTTTGATTTATTTATAAGGGTTAATTAAATGAGCTATTCCATTCGGACTTACTCCAACAGTAATTGTTTGTAAAACTTCATAACTTGAAGCATCTATTACACTAACTGTATTATCGAATATATTTGTGATAAAAAGTTTAGAACCAGCATCGTTTGTTGTTACGCCATGAGCACCTTTTCCTACTTCAATTGTCTTTATTACTTGATTAGAATTGACATCAATCACATATACTTTATTGGAATAGGGTCTGTTGTCCAAAATACCTTGATCGCAGACATACAACAGAGTATTGTCCTTAGAGGGATAAATTTGAATTGGTCCTTGAGAGTCAAGCGGTAATGAAATAACATTTGTATCACCCGTTTGAGTATTGTATTTAACAATTTGTTTTTTATCATAAAGACTAACACAAACTAATGGTATTTTATCAAAAACAGCTGTTTGAACTGCTACTCCGTCTAAATAAGTACGTTTGATTTGATTGGTCAACACGTCCACTTCAAGTAATTCCTTGGATTCTAAACATGCAATATACACTTTTTTACCTAAGATTCGTAAGCCATGAGGACCGGTTTGTTTACCTAAATCTATTCGTTTACTAACATTTTCAGCAATTAAACTTACTACAATTAATTGTCCAGGATCATAGGCAGTTACATAAGCCATTGAACTATTTGCATCAATCACTACATGAGATAAATGTTGGTCTTTTCCAAGTCTAATTCTTTTTTTTACTTTGTCATTTTTACTATTCATAAGCATAAGGAATTCTTCTCCATTTATAGAATGAGGAACCGCTGTAGCCATTGCATATTTACCATCAGGAGTAACGTCCACATTATGAGCTTTATACATCTCACCTTTATAACTTAAATCTATTTTTTTTATTTCTTTATAAGTATCTGCATTGAGAACAGAAATTGTTCCTTCTAATTCGTTGGCTACATATATTTTTTCTCTTGCATTTTTTGATTCTTTATTACATGAAACTAATAGCCACATAACAATCAGAATATAAAAATATTTTGTCTTTTTCATATCTTCTGTTTTAAATTATTCTTTGACGATTTTTTTTAATTTGAATCTAATTCCAAAATATACAATTGGACCAACAATTGGACCCCAAACCATACTTGCATCAAATTTCTCTCCAAAAGGATTTTGTGCATCTAAAATGGCTGTCTGAACTTTAAAATTAGAAAGGTTTTCACCACCCAAATAAAAATCCCACTTTTTATAAATATAAGTGATTTGTGCATTCACTGTAATAAATCTTGGAGTATATTTTTCAAACATTTTTAATTCATAAATATCTGAAAACATGTTCATTCTCATTTTGCCATTTAAAACCCCTGTTAAACTAGTTTCCCATTTTTTATTTTTACTTATATAACTTAAATGACTTAAAAATCGGTGTTTTTGTGTCATTAATTGAGGTCTCATTGATCCATTGTAATACCCTTTGACATCTAAATATTTGTAGGTTTGTCTAAACTCTAATCCTTTTCTTAAAACAAAATTGATTTCTGTTTGAAAAGCATTAGAATATGACTTTCCTTTAGAAAATAAGAAATACAATTCATAAGCAGATTGATCTCTGTCCACAATCAATTGATTTACAAAATCTGTACGATAAAAATCAATTATAAAATTGTTTTTTCTTTTTTTAATATAAAAATCTATATTTAAAGAGAAACCTACATTCCAACTTTCCTCCAACTCAATTTTGTTTGGAAGATTCCAAGCTCTCGACGTTGCTAAAAGTGAAATATTGTCAATCATAATATTAGGAGTTCTGAATCCTTTTCCTCCAGTGAATCGTAAATCAATGTTTTCAGTTAAGCTATATTTACCATGTAATCGAGGTGAAACTTGAAAACCAAATAAAGAATGATAATCAGTTCTAACTCCTGCAACATAAGTAAATCGTGGATGTGAAAAAGTGTATTCCACAAAAGCACCAGTAATAGTTTCAACTCGTGGAAGAGAAATTGAATCTATTGCTTGATTTAAATCTAGGTAAACCAAACTCAAACCCGTTTTTATTTTATGATTTGTGTTGCCAATAATACCATCAAAAATTCCATTAATGTATCCTCTTTTTTCTTCACCATAAAAATGTCTATTACCATAAATTGCGTGTATGTCATGGTACTTTAGTTGATATACAATTCCAATTGATTGATAAGGTTTTTTTTCAAAAAGAAATCCTGTTTTAGCAAAAACATCTAAATGTTTATTATCTATGTAAACTCCGTATAATGAGTCTTTTCTTTTAGTAAAGTAACCCATTTGACCACCAATTTTCTCTTCTAAATAAGAATTAATGCCAAATTGTGCTTCCATTTTTTTACCATCATATCTCCATCGATTCAGAAAAGAAAGGTTTTTACTTAAAGGAATATCGCGAAATAAATCATTGTTTACATCTTTTTCATTTGAATATATCGCTGCATGAACGAAATTTGCTGTTTTCCATTTGCTGTTTAATTCACCTCCTCCATGAGCATTTAATTCTGTTCTACCAAGATGATTTCCATAAGCGTTGACGTATAAACGTTCGATATTCTCAGGTTTTTTAAGTTCTAAATTAATCAAACCAGCCATAGATTCTGGACCATTTACAACATTACCCGTTCCTTTTGTAATTTGAATGGACTCTATCCATGTTCCTGGTATTGAATTTAAACCAAAGGAACTTTCTAATCCTCGTAAAAAAGGAATGTTTTCCATTTGTATTTGAGTATAAACTCCATCAAGACCCATTATTTGGATTTTTTTGGCACCTGATACAGCATCAGTTATGTTCACATCAACTGAAGCATTTGTTTCAAATGATTCAGAAAGATTACAACAAGCTGCTTTTCTAAGCTCACCTTCGCCAATAACTTCAACTTGTAAGACTTTTAGCTTTGAGATACCATGTGTAGTTTTTTTTGCTTCGGCAACAACTTCAGGAAGCATAAGGTCGCTAAACAAATTTATTTCAATTAATGAAAATCTGTCTTTTTTACTTACTATTAAAGTGTCATTTCTAAAACCAAAGGCACTAAAAATTAATGTGTCGGGTAACTCTTTGCCTAATTTGAGTTCAAAAGTTCCATCTTTTTCAGTAATTACCCCTGTTTTTTGTTTTATCGACTTGACTTTAGCTCCAATAAGGACTTCTTTTTTGCTATCTGTTTGTCCATAAATCACTCCTTTTAATTGTGAAAACGAATAAAAGTGAAATAGGAAAAAGCAAATAATGAAATAATATTTCATATAAATACTTTAAATAAATTTTTAAATTGTTGAATAAAATAACAAAAACCTATCAAAATACATTTTGATAGGAATTGAGTTGCTTTAAGTTAAGCAATCATTTAAATAAAAAGAGATCAAATACGAAAAACTTGATTAAAAAGCAGAATTTCTTTACCGCTTTTATGTTTTGGAGGTGGTTCAAGAAGATTAGATGTTGTTTGAGCCAATAAAATTTCAGGAACAAACTCAGAATAAACTGCAAATTCTTGTATTCTTAAAATAGATAATTTAAACGAAAATGAATAATTTTCTTGTTCAGACGACAATTTATAATTCTCAAAAGAATCAGAACAACATTTACCTTTTTCAACAGTAATTCTCGAAGAACAGTGATTGTTTTCTTTCTTAGAACAGCATGAAATTACTTCAACTGCTGGTGCACATTGATGTGTTTTTTGAACAAAAAAACTTCTTGAAACCCCATCTTTCTTACAAAAGTGAGTAAAAACTGAAACCCCCACAGTAGTAACCGTAAATACTAACAAAAGCGTTAATAAAATTAGTTGCCTTAATTTCAAAAATTTCACGATACAAATATATATTATTTAATATTAAATATAAAAGTAAAATTTAACAATTATAGGAAAGCTAAGTCCTAAATAAAAAAGTCAATTATTCTATTATACTACTTTAATAATTTTTCTATTTCAATATGTAATCCAATTCCTCTTAAAGAGTGTCCACTTGCCACGATTTGCCCTTTACCGTCAATTAAAAATCCTGAGGGGATTGAAGCAACCCCGTAAGATTTAGAAGCTGATCCGTCGTCAATCGCATGGTTTTTCCATATAAGTTTATCGTCTTTAATAGCTTTTAACCATTGTTCTTTTGATCTGTCAATTGACACTGAGAACACTTCAAATCCTTTAGCTGATTTAAATTTTGACTTACGATATTTGTTATATGCTTCAACTACGAATGGGTTTTCTTTTCTACATGGACCACACCAAGAAGCCCAAAAATCAATCAACACTACCTTTCCTTTTAATTCTGATAATTTAATTGTTTTCCCTTCTCTATTTTTGAGTTGGATTTCAGGAGCTGTTGTCCCGACAGAAGGGATAGTTGAAATACTAATAAAAATACTTAAAAAAGAGGCTAAAACTATACTCATCCTATTCTTCTTATATCAGCACCCAAATTATTTAACCTAATATCAATGTTTTCATAACCACGGTCAATTTGTTCTATATTATGAATAATACTTTTTCCTTTTGCAGATAATGCAGCAATTAGTAAAGCAACCCCTGCTCTTATATCTGGAGATGTCATAGAAATTCCTTTTAACTGATGTTGGTTGTTTAAACCTATTACAGTTGCTCTATGAGGGTCACAAAGTATTATTTGAGCTCCCATATCAATTAATTTATCTACAAAAAACAAACGTGATTCAAACATTTTTTGATGTATTAAAACACTTCCTTTAGCTTGAGTTGCTAATACTAAAATAATAGAAATTAAATCAGGTGTAAACAAAGGCCATGGTCCATCAGCTATTGTAAGAAGTGAACCATCAATAAAAGTATCAATTTCATAAGAGTCTTGTTGAGGTATAAATATATCGTCACCTTTTTTTTCTAGTTTTACACCCATTTTCCTAAAAACATTTGGGATAATTCCTAAATTTTCATATGAAACATCTTTGATAGTAATTTCAGATTTTGTCATAGCTGCTAAGCCAATAAAACTACCAATTTCAATCATGTCAGGAAGAATACGATGAAAACAACCGTTTAATTGATCAACACCTTCAATATGTAATAAATTAGAGCCAACACCCTCGATTTTGGCACCCATCGAATTTAACATTTTACATAATTGTTGAAGGTAGGGCTCACAAGCAGCATTATATAGAGTTGTTTTACCTTTTGCCAAAACTGCAGCCATTACTATATTTGCTGTACCAGTAACAGAAGGTTCGTCAAGATGAATAAAAGTACCTTTCAATCCTTTTGTTTCTATTGAATAAAAATGTTCACCAGCGTCATAATTTAACACCGCACCTAAACTAGTTAAACCTTCAAAATGTGTATCTAATCTTCTACGACCAATTTTGTCACCACCCGGTTTAGGAATATAACCTTTGCCAAAGCGAGCTAATAATGGACCAACAATCATGATTGACCCTCTTAATGCAGAAGCTCTTTTCTTAAAATCTTCACTTGTAAGGTAATCTAAATTTATTTCTTTAGCTTGGAAAGTAAAAGTGCCTTTTTCAACCTTTTCAATTTTAACACCCATTACTTGAAGTAATTGAATTAATTTGTTTACATCAATAATATCTGGGATATTCGATATTGTAATTTTATCAGATGTTAAAAGTACAGCACACAATACTTGAAGAGCTTCATTTTTAGCTCCTTGTGGTATTAATTCTCCTTTTAGAGGTTTTCCTCCATAAATTTCAAAAGAAGCCATTGATTAAAATTTTTTCTTGAAAATTTTCTTTTTCTGATTATTTAATTTACCATTCATTTTGTTTCTTTTATTTGGAATTTTTCCAAAAGATTTTAAAATGGTATTGGTTTGAATTAAATTATCTGGATTTTCTAAAACAAGTTCACCGCCTGATAATTCAGCTAATTGTTCAGCAATAACACTATTTTCGACTGCGTCATTATTATAAGTCAAAAACTGTTTTTTCATAAAATTAGCCATTGTATTTTTCAAATATTCTTTTGTCTCTTGATTTGTTTCTTTAACAGCTTCTTTTAGAATCAATTCCGTATATTTTCCGTAATGTCCGTATTTAATTTTACTTTTAGGATAATTTAATAATTGAGGTTTCTCATTTAAAACTTCTCTATTTGGGCGTTCATAAGGCGAATCAACATCTAATTGAAAACCTGACATGACAAATAAATGTGTCCACAATTTGTGTTTAAAATCATCTACATCACGTAAGTGAGGATTAAGTTGCCCCATCACTTCAATAATCGCATTAGCCGCTTTATTTCTTTCTTCGCGACTTTCAATAGTCATTGCAAAATGTATCATGTTTTGCACATTTCTACCATATTCTGGTAAAATGAGTGGACCTCTTTGTGTATTATATTCCATTATAAGATTTTGTCAGGGAGTTTGTTTTTCAAAGCGAATTTTCACTTTAACATGTTGAAATTTAGGATAATGAGTGCCACTTTCAAATTGAAGATTATAAAGTTCATTTGTGGCTAGAACTTTAGCTGGTGTTGATATAATTGCTCCTTTTTCATCTAAATCTTTAATTCCAATGACTTTTCCTAAAGGATTTACAGCAAGTTCAAAATATTGAATTCCTGAGTATTTGTTTTTTACAACAAAAGAATAATTTGTTTCTAATTTTCTGCCCGAATCGAGCAAATCACCAGAAATCATTTGTGCTTTCAAAGAAAAAGCAGAAATTAAAAACAATGAGATTATATATAACTTTGACATATTAATGATTAAGCAAAAATCAAACCAAAACTTCTTTTATACACTTTACAATACAAAAATATACAAAATGGATATAAAATTACTAAAATAATCCAAATATCCCAAGAAAATTTTGGTAAACTTTTATCAAGTATCAAAGCTTTAGTTTGAAAAACTTGCCATTTATTAGTAATTATAAGCGATCCAAAAAGATTATTTGCAATATGAAACCCTAAACTTAATTCAATACCGTTGTCTAAAACTGTTAAGATTGACAAAAAAATACCACTTAAAAAATAATAAAACAAAACTATATAACCAATATAAATTATTTCTGGGTTATTTAAATGCATTATAGAAAACATAAAAGAGGAAAAAAGTATTGTAAACCAAATTTTATTTTTTTTGAATGAAAATGCTTTTAAAAGCAAACTTCTAAATAAAAGTTCTTCAAAAAACGCTTGAAAACTAACAAAAATTATACTTATAATTGATAAAATTAAAAAGCTAAATACATTAAAATGGAAAAAGTAATTTGAAGGTTGAAATATAAATTTTATCAGCAACAAAATTGTTAAAACAATAAACCAAATGAAAAAAGCAAAACCAATTTTTTTTAAATTAATTTTTTTGTTACTACTGATTAGTAATTTAAAATTTAAATCATTTGTGAATAATTTTAAATAGATTGAAAAAAAAATAATACTTAAAAAAAAGGGCAGTAAAATCAGTAAGAATTTAAGATTACTGTCTTCAATTTTACTTACAACTGGATTCAGTAAAAATGAAAAAACAAAAAATAAAGTTAATAGAATAAAAAAAGACAAGGTAAAAAATCCACCTTGTCTTTTATCATTAGATATAAAATCAAACTCAGCCATAGTCGGCTAAGTATTATTTTTTAGGAATTGGTTTAAATTCAAAGAAATCAGTTGCTACTGCAGGTGCTGTATCTTTATTAAAGTCCATACTCAAAACTTTACCCTCAGTTCTTCTGTTTAACTGATGTAGCATTTCAAAGGTTCTTTTATCTTTTTTCTTAAACTGATTAATAAATGCTTCAGTTAAAACTATAGCTTCTACACCTTCCATATTTTGAGGTTCATCAACTAAATATTTTCCATCTTTTTTCCAAACTGTTCTTGGTGAAAATTCACCTTTACCAACAGGTACAAATCTTCTTGCGTCAATACCTTTTTCTTCAACAAGATATTTAATACACGCTTTAGCACGATTTTCTGATAATACTTGATTTCTTTTATCAGTATCTCTAGCATCTGTATGAGAACTCAATTCTAATATCATATTTGGATATTCAACCATTAAATCAAAAACAAAATTTAATGAGTCTTTTGAACTAATAGTAGAATCGCTTAAAAGTGACCATTGTGCCAAAGGATAACGGACCTCAGGTAAACGGATAGGAGCATTCTTTAATAAAGGTAAATCAAAAATGAAATTTTGATCATTATCTACACCAACTGTTGTAAAAGCTTGTGGTTTAACGGCAATGTAATTGTCTTTTGATAAAGTAATAGTATAGGATTGTTTTTCTTGAATAAATCTATCACCATTTGGTTTTTTATCCCAATAAATAGTTCCTTCTTTATTTGTAAGACCTTCCCATTTTTGATTGTTGTCAGATGATACTGTTACTGTTGCTCCTTCAATTTTTACTGCTTTATCAGTTAAGCTATGTACATTTACTCTTAAGTCATATAAATTTGGAGGAAGTTCGTATTTCCAAATGTCTGGTTTGTAATTTTTACCAACACTCCCAACTCTTTCAGAAGTAAAATAACCTGTTTTACTATCTTTCTCGATTAAAGCATAATCATTAGATACAGAATTGATTGGGTAGCCAATATTTTTAGGATTTTCCCATTTTTCTTTATTGGCAACTTTAGTAGCTTTAAAAATATCTAACCCACCTACACCTGGAAGACCGTCTGTGGCATAATATAAATCTCCAGATTTAGAGAAAGTAGGAAATAATTCATTTCCAGCAGTATTTATTTCTGGACCCATATTAATTGGTGTAGCCCAATTGGTGTCTTTTTTATTATAAGTAGTGTACCACAAATCTTTCCCTCCAAATCCACCAGGCAAATCAGAAGAAAAAATTAAATAATTTCCATCATCATTAACACAAGGGTGACCAACAGAGATAGAATCATGGGTTTTCAAAATTAATTTTTTAGGAATATCCCATTCTTTACCTTTTGCTTCGGACATCCAAATATCACAGCCTAAATTTTGTTTTTTTAGATTAGGACAACGAGTAAAAAACATTCTTTTTCCTCTTCCATCAAAACAAACAGTACCTTCATTATCTGTAGTGTTTATACCATCTCCAGGAAGTAAACGAGGTTCTTGCCAATTCCCTTTTTTGTCCATTTCAGAAACCCACAAATCCATGTAGTTATTACATGACCGTGGATCTTTCATTGATGAAACTCCTCCTTGTCTTGTTGAGCTGAAAAGTAATAAGGATTCTTTTTTATCGCCAAACATAGGAGCCATTTCAAATACTTCTTTATTAAGAGCAGCAACATTGGTTACAACATGCTTGGTTTTGTTAATTTTAAAGTCATTAGCAATATCGCATGAACGAATACCAATATCAGATTTTTTATCGTTTGGTTTTAACTCTTTATACAATTTGTAGTTTTCTTTTGCTTTTGCAAACTCTCCCATAGAACGGAGCATTTCTGCATTTAAAAAGTACAAATCAGGAACTTTTTCGTAGTATTTTAACACAATGGCTTTTTCATACCATTCGTTTGCGTCCTTAACGTTTTCCACTTGACGATGACATTCAGCTGTTTTAAACGCCATTTCGCCTTTCATTCTTTTTGCAAGCTGTCCTTTTCGCTCAATTTTGAGATATGCTTTCGCACATAAAGAAGCTGCTTCACAAAAATTTTCATTTCTGTATTGCTCGTTGGCAATTCTCACTTGTTTTGGTACGTAAACTTGAGTGTTAAAAAATGTGTAAACACCTACAAACAAAGTGGTTAATATGGATTTTATCTTCATAAACTATAATTTTTCATCAAAAATCAACCCCGAATTAAGTTATTATTTATGTCTTAACCAAAAAAGAATTGATATTTTTTTAACATTTTTTTTAACTTAATTCATAATATGCTGATAAACAGTAATATAAATATATATTTTTTTTTAATTTTTTTTTACCCAAGAAATTAGTTAAATTGGGAATAATATTTTTTTAATTTTTGCAAAATTTGTTGAAAATCTATCGGTAATTCAGTACTTAAAAAAATATGGTTTAAAGTACTTGGATGAGTAAAACCTAAAGTTTTGGCATGTAAAACCTGTCCTGGTAAAATATCCATCAAATTTTTTATGAATAAATTCCATTTTTGAGTGTTTAACCCAAATAAAATTTTATTTCCTCCATATTCAGGGTCGTTAAATAATGGATGACCTATCGATTTTAAATGTATTCTTATTTGATGGGTTCTGCCTGTTTCTAGTTGGCATTCCAATAATGTGAAATGTGGAAATCTTTCAATTACAGTGTAGTGAGTAACTGCTCTTTTACCACTTTGCTCATCAGGAAATGTATTCATTATTTTTCTGTTCTTGAACGATCTTCCAATTGGTACATCAATAGTTCCTTTGTCTTGTTTTACAGAACCCCATACTAAAGCAACGTATTTTCTTTCTATAGTTTTATCATAAAATTGTTTTGCCAAATGGGTGAGGGCGTTTTCAGTTTTTGCAATAATTAACAAACCACTAGTGTTTTTATCAATTCTATGGACTAAGCCCGGTCTTCCATAATAATTTTCTTTTTTACTAGGTAGATGTTCAAAATGATAAACCAAGGCGTTTAATAAAGTGTCTTTGTAGTTTCCATAAGCGGGATGTACGACTTGATTTGTAGGTTTGTTTACTACAATAATTTCATCGTCTTCATATTCTATATGAATAGGAATATCTTGTGGAATTAACTCTATCTCTCGAATTGGATAAGGTAAAACAATAGAAATTTCATCTCCTGGTTTAACTTTATAATTAGGTTTTACACTTTTACCAAAGACTAAAATAGTTTCATTTTTAGCTGCATTTTGAATTTTATTTCTTGATGTATTAGGCATTCTATCCATCAAAAACTTATCAATTCTAAGTAAATCCTGACCTAAATCTGCTTTAAATTTATAATGCTCGTATAATTCTTCTTGATCGACATCAGAATGGAAGTCTTCTTCCACTATTTGATTTATTTTTTTATCCATTTAACTTTTTGCAAAGTAATATCGTCTTGAATAATATATAGTCCAGAAGATAAACTTGAAACATTTATTGAATGTGAGGTGCTCATTAATAATTTTTGTCCATTTAAATTAAATATAGAAAAAGAAGGAGTATTGTTTGATGTTGAAAAATTTAAAACATCTGTTCCAGGATTAGGAAAAACATTAAATGAAGGTTTTTGTATTGAATTTTTATCAAGTGATAAATCATAGTTAAGTTCACTCGAAAAAATTGGACGCATCAATAAAGCACCATTAAACTGTGTGTTTTCCCAAGAGAATTCATTGTTAATGGAATACAAGATGTGATTAGAAGCATCGATGTTTCTATCCATACCAATATTCAATCTTTTTATACCTTCTTGTTTCCAACCTATATAAAAAGTGCCATTGATTGGAATAGGCATTGTGTCTTTAAAATAATAATTTGTAAAGCCTAGAGAATCATCGTATTCATATGAAGGAGATCTAGCAGAGAAAAAATCATCTTGATAAAGCACATTTCCAGGTTGATTGTTTACATCATCCCAAAGAGTTAGATAAAACAACTCATTTCTTGTATCAACAACGGTTGGGACAAAAGAAATTTTTACTCCAATAATAGAATCGTCTTCGATGGGGGAAAAACGGTAAGCTAAACGGGCGTTATTTACTCCTTCTGGTCCATAAGCTACTTCAGCAGTGCCATCATCGTAAGCATAAGTATCATAAAAACGCTGTATAAAAAAGGTCGAATCGTTTTGAGTGAAGTTGGGAAATTGTGCCGAGGCGTTCATTTCCACTCTAAATTCTTGATATTTCCCTGATTTTCCTTTGTCATACTGAAAACTGGTGTTACTAAGAAAATTGTGGTAACTGGTATAGGAAGTCCTAGGAGAATAATTTATCTCCCCACCAGAAAGAATTTGACCATTCAACAAAAAAGAGTTTTCTTCAATTCCATTATGATAAATCTTAACAGATCCATTTTGATTGTTTTCAACTATTTGACTGCTATTTCTAACTGTAACTTCCATTGAATCGGTCATCAAATTAAAATTTGAATTTTTATAATGGTCCCAAGGAATTTGAGTATAGTCTTTTAATAAAGTCTTAATAGGATATACTATTGCAAAATCTTTGAATAAAGTGTCTTGAAAACCAGAAAATTGTCTTAAATGAACGTAATCTAAATGAAATTCATCTAACATGCCCGCTTCACTTCCATAATTTTTTAAACGGAATTGAAAACCATCTTTTAGATACTTTGATTCAATAATTTTATGGTGAAATACTTTAAAATCACTTTGTGGAAAACCTGATGATGACCAAATTCTTTCCCATTGATCTAGTAATGGTGCATAAAATTCCAAGACCAAAGAATCATTAATTTCTGGTTCGTCATTAAATCCTTGATATTGATATAAAAAACTTAAATATATGGAATCTGAAGCTGTAAAAGAGCCCATTTTTATAGGTTTTGAAGTAAAATAATCATTGTAAGAATTACTGTTGGAACCAAAGACATATGGAAAATTGTTTTCATCTAATCCATCAAAAGTTACAACACCTAAAGACAAAGGTAATACAGCATTAGTGTAATTTAATTTAGCGTAATTATCCGACCAATAAGCATTTGGGTCGTTTACTTGCATAAAAAATTTTGTTGCAGAATCTTGAAAAATATCAGGACTATCAAGCCAAATTGTATCTAGAGGGTTTTCAAAATTTACCGTATCAATTATAATATAAGGAGGATAAACAAAAGTTTCAATATAATTAGCTGGATAGTAACAAAAATCACTGACTAAAACTGTGTCAAGCTCGAACAATTCTTCAACAACTTCAAATGTTTGTGTATTTATTTGTCGTTTAAAAGTCGGTTGAGTTGTATATTTTACTTTATTATGTATCACATCACCTTGAAGAGTTAGGATTTTATAATATTTTTCCTCACTTAAAGTAGGATTATTAAAATCTGGTAAATAAACTTGAAAATGGTTACTTGAAAACTCATCAAAAATTGGAAGAAAAATCGAATCAGTAGTATAAAAAAAAGTTGAGTCAAATGTGCAATCCCTTTTTTTATTTGGAAAACTAGTAACAGTACCAATACTTTCATATTGTCCAAAGGAATAAAAAAATGAAAAGACAATAAATAATAGACTATATTTTTTCATTTTTGTTTATTGTGGCGAAAGTTGTGGCGTTCCTGTATAATTTTTATCTAATTGAATGGTAATTGTACTATTGGAAGGAATAGTTTGACCTTCAATATATTCTGGAGATTGACTGATTACTTTTGCAACTGTAGAATCAGCAGTACTTATGCAATTTATAAAAGATGGAAAATAAGTTAATCGACCCATTCCATTTAAACGAATTTGAACTTCATTTATTGTTAAACCTATTAAATTTGGAATCTGAATTGGCATCCCAGCTTCATTTTTTCCAACAACTAAATGAATTAACGAGCCCTTTAATATTTTTTTATTTTCTTTAATTTTTGAACCTTTATAGGTTTGTTCTAATACAGCTCCATTGGCTTCTGAAGAAGGTTTGTAGGATATTTGATATTTTAATCCTCTATTTTTTAAAACAGAAATTGCAAACCTTTCGGATCTGTGTATTAAAGAAGGTACTTCTACTAATTCATATTTTTTAGAGACTCTTACTTTAATTACACGTGTAGATTTCACATAAACATGAGTTGAGTCAGTTGGTCTAGGGTCTTGAGAAATGATTGTTCCTTCTTTTAATTTAGGGTAATATACTGAATCTAATATTTCATAATTTAGTCCAACACTTTCCATAATGGAATTAATTTTTTTTACATTTTTCCCAACTAAAGAGGGGACCTTTATTTTTTCACCATGATTGGTTTTAAAATCTAAATAAAAAATGGTAATAAATACAATAAATAAATAGACAAGTGTAATGAATGAAAAATGTTTCCAAAAATGTTTAGATTGAACAAACAATTTAAGACGTTTTAAAAAACCAATTTCTGATTGCATTTGCTTAAATCAATTTTAAAGAAAAGGAAGAAAAATTAAAGATTTTGTATTAAAAAGAGTAAAGAAAGCTGTATTACTCATTCGACAAAAACTAAAGGTCAGCAGGTACTAAAATACGACCACAATGTTCACAAACAATGATTTTCTTTTTTGTTTGAATATCTAATTGACGTTGAGGTGGGATTTTATTAAAACAACCACCACAAGAATCTCTGTCAACAGAAACAACAGCAAGTCCATTTTTTGCATTTTCTCTTAAACGATTATATGCAAAAACTAAACGACCATCGATTTTAGCTTTAGATTTATTTGATTTTTCAAGCAAAACTTCTTCTTCTTTTTTCGTTTCATTAACGATTTCATCAAGTTCTGCTTTTTTGATATTTAAATCTGATTTTCTAAGGTCTAAATTTTCTTTTTCTTTTTCAATTTTTTCTTTTAATTCAAGAATAGTTGTTTTAGTTTCTTTAGATTTTTTGTCGTGTAATTTAATTTCAAGTGTTTGAAATTCAATTTCTTTTTCTAAAGACTCGTATTCACGATTGTTTCGAACATTTTTTTGTTGCTCTTTATATTTCTGAATTGCAATTTCAGCATCTTTCATTGCATTTTTTCTATCAGAAACTTCTTGCTCGGTGTTTTTTAATTCTTCTTGTAAGTTTTTTACTCGTGTATCAATACCTTCTATTTCGTCTTCTAAATCTTGTACTTCAAGGGGGAGTTCACCTCTAACAGTACGGATTCTATCAATTTCGGAATCGATTTTTTGTAAGTCAAACAAAGCGTCTAATTTTTCTGCTACACTTACTTCTTTTTGTTTTGCTGTTTCAGCCATGTCCTATAAATAATTAACCGGATTTGTATTTATTTTCGTTAAATGGACTGCAAAGTTAGAAAATTTTTTTAAAATCACATCACAAATTAATTCCTTTGTGAATTGTTCACTTTCGTAATGTCCAATATCAGCAATAATAATTTTTTTTTCTGACATAAAAAAATCGTGATACTTCACATCTCCAGTGATAAAAATATCTGCTTTTTGTTGAATTGCAGTAGGTAACAAAAATATTCCAGCTCCTCCACAAAAAGCGACTTTCTTAATTTTTTTTAACCCCGTTTCTGTGTGTCGAATACAAGAAACATGAAAAACATCTTTTAAATGACATAAAAAAGTATATGCATCAACTTCATGTTGTAAATTTCCTATCATACCAGAACCTTCGTTAGAGTTGCTATTTGCTAAAGGAATTATATCATAAGCAACTTCCTCGTAGGGATGAGCAGAAATCATTGCTGAAACAACTGAATTGATTTTATGTTTCTCGACTAGAACCTCAATTTTTTTTTCATCGACAAAATTTCTTTTTTCTTTTTCACCTAAAAATGGATTTGATTGTGCTTCAGGTGTATAAGACCCTAAACCATTGGAAACAAAATTACATTCTCTATAATTTCCAATATTCCCTGCTCCGTGGGTAAATAAAGCATTTTCTACTTGACTCACCTGTTCATTTGGAGTAAAAACTACTAATTTGTATAAATTATTGTTCGACTTATTTAAAATCTCAATATTTTCGAGATTTAACTTTTCTGCAATTCGTTTGTTTACACCATTAATTGAGTGATCAATGTTTGTATGAATGGAGTATAAAGTGATGTCATTCTTAATGGCTTGAATTAGGATTTTATTTAATTCGTTGTCTTCCGATATTTTTTTTATCCCTTTAAAAATAATTGGATGATGGCTAATTATCAAATTACTTCCGAGCGTAATTGCTTCTTCAATTATCTCTTCAGTAATATCTAAACAGACCAATACAGAGCTTAATTCTCTACTAAGAGAGCCAACTTGTAAGCCACAATTGTCAAAATCTGCTTGAGAAGATATTGGAAAAAGACTTTCTAAATAAGAGGTCAGTTCCTTAATTTGCATTTTACTCTTTTACGAAAGGATAAGTTTTCTTTTCACCTTGATTTAAAAGATTCAGAAAGTAAAACCCATTAACTAAATCAGAAACATCAATTGTTTGATTGGAAACTCCTTTTTTTATAATTTTTCCTTCTATGTCAACTACTTCATAAGGTGTGTTAGAATTAGTTTTAGAATAGATATTTAAAAAGTTTGAAACAGGATTTGGACCAACTTTTATTTCATTTGAACTCAATTCCTCTTCGCCAACAAATCCAATTGGGTCGATGGCACTCATAACAAAATTTAAAGTAATATTTAAAGGCCCAGTAATTTTAATTTTTGTATAATTTAAAATAGGTAGATATTGTGCACTGAAAGTTCCTGATAAATCAAAATACTCTATTTGATCGATGACAATTTTAGCGGATCCTGCAAATGTTGTTGCATTTACAGTATCAATTAATCTATGTCGAGTAATATTGTTAAATGTTTGTGTTGGAAGTATTAAAGTGCCCAAGCCATCTACAATCGATTTAGAAGAGCCGCTCGTGTTAGGGTTACTTACAAATCCACTCACAATAATTCCAGAGAAAATATCATTTAAAGTGGAATTTAAATCAAAAGGATAAGTCATTAAATTAATAGGATCTGCTCCTGTATAATTAGTTGATACAGCAACTCCAGGAATATTTATTATAAATCCATAACTAATTCTACCACTAGCATCAGATTTGATGTAGTTTTTTAAAACACCTTCTATTTGAAATACTTTATTAACGTCTGGAAAACTATTTAAACTGTCGTTGGCAATTACAGAATAAATTTTTGAAGCAATAGGCATTTTGTAAAGATTAGAATAATCCCATGTAACACCAGTTCCTGTTATTGTAGAAAAATTGTTTGCTGCGGAATCACATTGATACATTGTTTGAGAAGCCCCAATTGGAATCTCATTTGATACATTAAATTGTGCGTAGGAAATAGTATTAATAATACAAAATAAATAGACGATTTTTTTCATTTTTTTTAGATTTAAAGTTTCAAATTTAATAAAACATTATTAAAATGCTGTGATTTTTGTGATATTTTTTTGTAAATAAACTATCACTATCTTTGCACTCTTTTAATAAACGATTCAAAAAACAAATGGTTGTCCGAAAGATTATAGAAAAATACTCTAAATTAATATTAATAATAGTTCTTCTATTAACAATTTTATTTGGGTATTTTGTTCCAAAAATTTCCTTTGATTACGATTTTGAAAAATTTTTTCCAAGTAAAGATGAAGATACTAAATTTTACTTTAAACACAGAGAAATTTATCAATCTGATAACGATTTTTTATTAATCGCAATAGAAAATAGTAAAGGAGTATTTTCAATTCCATTTCTAAATAAAGTTGAAAAATTAAGAAATGAAATCTCAAAGTTAAAATATGTAACCTTTGTAAGATCAATAACTTCTGAAAACGAGTTGTTTTTATTAACAGGTGGAGCAATAGGCAAAAAGCCATATTATTCCAAATCATCTGATATGTTGAAAAGTGATTCAACAAGAATTTATCAACACAAAGAAATTGTCAATAATTTAATTTCAAAAGATGGAAAATCACTTTGTTTATTTATTAAACATCAAGATTTTTTACCTGGGGTGAAAAGTAAAATATTGATTAATAAAATAATAGAAATTGATAAAAAATTCTCTTTTGAAAAGACAAGAATTGCAGGTAGAACAATTGGTCAAAAATATTACATAGAAAAAATGACTTTTGAGTTGATGTTATTTGTCTCTATTAGTATGATTTTAGTTGTTTTATTTTTGTGGATAGCTTTTAGAAGTTTATGGGGTATATTGTTGCCACAAATTGCAATTGTCATCAGTTTACTTTTAATTTTAGGAGGAATGTCTATTTTAAATATTCCCATAAATATTATACTTTCAATGTTACCAACCATCATTTTTGTTGTTGGAATGTCTGATGTAATTCATATTGTTTCCAAATTTCTTGATGCATTAAGGGAAGGACAAACAAAGATTGACGCAATAATTTACACGATAAAAGAAGTGGGATTTGCAACATTATTGACCTCATTAACAACAGCAATTGGTTTTTATACTTTAATTTATATTAACTTACAACCAATTCAATCTTTTGGTAAAGTCATAGGAACAAGCGTATTATTAACTTTTGTTATAACAATTGTGTTTCTGCCTGTGGTGTTTTACATTTTTCCCACTCCCAAAAAAATAACTCAAAAAAACCATATCCCTCTATGGACTAAATGGTTAAGAAAAATGTTCTTAGTAATACTATACAAGAGAAAAATGATTCTTTATCTTTTCGGTTTTATTACAATGTTTTTCTTAATTTTTGTTTTTCAAATAGAAACAAACAATTATATGATGGATGATTTAAAAGACAGTGAACCAATTAAAAAGGATTTTGCTTATTTAGATCAGCATTATGGGGGTGTAAGACCTTTGGAATTAGCTATTAAAATAAAAGGAGAGCAAGATTGTTGGGACTTAAATGTCTTAAGAGAAGCTGAAAAATTAGAAAATTATCTTGAAAAATATTACAAAGCAAAAATTAATTTATCGTTAGTTAGTTATTTAAAAGTATTGAACCAATCTGCCCATTCTGGTCAGCAAGAATATTATAAATTACCCTCTACTGAAAGAGAAATTAAAAGGTTTAGAAGGCCAATAAAATTAGCAGAAAAAGGCAAATTATTTAAAATTATAGTGGATAGTACTCAAAAAAACATGAGAATTAGTGCATCCATAGGAGATTTGGGTAATAATAAGGTCAAGGAATTAAACAATAAGTTTTTACGTTATATTAAGAAAAATATTGACCACTCTTTGATAAAAATTAAAATAACTGGAACAGCTCACCTATTAGATAAAAATATGAGTTACCTCTCAGGAAGTTTGATGCAAGGTATATTAGTTTCCATACTAATTATTACTTTTTTAATGGGTATTGTTTATCAATCTTTTTCAATGGTAATAATTAGTTTAATACCTAATTTGATACCATTAGTCGTTTTGGGTGGATTGATGGGACTTATGGATATACATTTGAGGGTTTCCACATCAATTATTTTCACTATAGCTTTCGGAATTGCTGTAGATGATACTATTCATTTTTTAAGTAAATTTAGGATAGAATTGGCAAAAGGTAAATCAAAATTATTAGCATTAAAATCAACTTTTTTAACTACTGGAAAAGCTATGATTTTAACTACCTTAATTCTATGTTCAGGGTTTCTAATGCTTCTATTTAGTGGATTTTTAGGCACTTTCATAATGGGTTTAATGATAAGTATCACACTTTTTGTTGCTTTATTGGCAGATTTATTTTTGCTTCCAGTTTTGTTGCTTCTGTTTTATCACCCTAAAAGTTCAAAAGTTCTTGACAAACCTTAGATAAAGGAAGTCCCATCACATTGTTGTAACAACCGTTGATTTTTTTTACTCCAACATGTCCAATCCATTCTTGGATTCCATAAGCCCCTGCTTTATCTAATGGAATGTAATTCTCCACATAATAATCTATATCTTCTTTTGTCAAAGTATTAAAATACACCTCTGTTGTTACTGTAAATAGTTTTGATTTATTTTTGTTTGAGATAAAACAAGCCGTGTGCACTTCGTGTTTGTTGTTACTTAGTTCTAACAAATATTCTTTAGCTTGAATAATATTCTTAGGTTTACCCAGAATTTTATTTTTTAAAATAACTAATGTGTCTGCTGTAATTAATATTTCATTTTCTTTTAAAAAAGGAAATAAACTTCTACCCTTTTTTTCAGCTAAATAAGGTGCAACTTCTAAATGAGATAAAGAAGAAAGATAGCTTTCATCTGCTTCTTTGTCAACATATCGAATGTTTTTGCAAATTTTACTTAATAATTCTCTTCTTCTAGGAGATTTAGAACCTAATAAAATTTGTTTTTCAATCAGCATATTTAATGATTTTCAAATGTTTTTTCTTCACACATTTTCCATTTGACACCTAAAAGATAAATGCTTTGGTCTAAATTTTTTTTAACTAAACCTTTTTTACCACTTTTGCTGTTTAAAATCCTTAAAGATTTATTGAAATTTTTCATAGTAAATCAATTTTAGGACTAATGTACGAAAAGTATGCCAAAGTCAAAGCGATTTTTATTCTTATGTGTGCATAATTTATTAAAGTGAAAAATTGTTGAATGTTTCTAATTTTTTATTGTTGAATAAAATGATTTATTTAAAAACTCCAAACGCCAAATTTTTCTTTTTTTCCTAATATAAAATAGAGTAAAAGCTCATTTTTTGAATAATCTACACTGAATAATTTTGGAACAGCGATGGATTTAACATCTTTATAGGTGTACAAAATTTCTCTTTTCACATTTCCGTCATTTAATTGAAGTTCAACATGGGCTACTGCATAATACTTTTTACGGAAATTAGCGATGTATTCTTCGCCATCTAAAGCTGAAAATTTGCCTTCTTCATTATAATTTTTAATATTATCATTCATGATTATGTGCATAGTATTGTTATTTAAAAAATAAGAAAAGGAACTAAAATAGCCATAATCATTTGTTGAAATTTGCTGCTTTGGAATTTTATTTGTCCATGCAAAAGATCCATTTGGATTTATTTTATATACAATAATATCATTAAAATAATAGTAATAAGTAACAGATGTTGACCCAGTTCTTGGATCACTGCTTGTTATAACCTTAACGTAATACTGTTCAAGCAAGCCAATTAATGAACCGTCGGATAAAGTTTGCATATCTTTTACATTATATTCAAATAATTGTATTTGATCTTTACCTTTAGACAATCGTTTTTCAGCTTTTTGTATTTCTCTTTCAGACCAGCCTTGCATAATAAAATCTTTGCTGAACTCATTCCATCCTTCGGAAAGAATTTTTTTATTTAAAAAGTCCAATTGAAAATAAAAAACTCCCTTAACACCATTTTGATAATTATCCCCATATAGCCCTGTAAATGACATAATTTTTTCATTGTCAGAAGAAAAATTAAGCTCTGAGATAATTTTTTCATTTCCAAAATTTAATTCAAACTCGTCAATTTGTTCTTTATTCGGATGATAAACAATCATTTTGTCAAGCATTAATCTTTGACGTAAAGTTTTTTGACTCTCATCGATTTTAAACACTTTTGCTGCGAAAAAAAATGCACCATTATTGGAAAGATAAGTATTGGAAATTTGCACTTTACTTGGTGGGTATGGCAATTCGTATTCACCACCATTTACTAATTCAAAATCTGCGTTAAAAATTTTGAAACCAAATCGTTGTTTTTCATCTTTGTATCCAGGAATTTCATAATTAATACAGACAAATTCTTTATTTTTTGAAGTAAAAATTTGATAAACCCCTTGTCTTTTCCAACCTTTTGGCATAACATAAGAACAAACTAAATAGGGATTTCCTTCAGGTTGACAAGAACTTGAATATTTCTGGGCATATAAAAAATGTTCGCCATCTCTTTTGTCACTTATAAAGGCAAAAGGTGCTCCTTTTAGTATTTCGACTTTTTCAATACTACCTAAACCATTTTCAACTTTGGCATAAATTTTCCCATTTGAACTAACTTTAAAGTTTGAATGTAAACTTATATAGGTGTTTGAAAACATTCCAGCACCTTGGGTACGTAAGGTATAAAAATCAGAGTAAGAAATCGGAAAAATTTCGTTTATTCTTCCTTTGACGGGCAACAGTTCACTCCATCGAATTGAGTCTTGAGCTTGTATGGAAACTAAAGACCAAAAACCAAAGAAAAAGAATAAAATTTTATTCATAATGGAAATAACAAATATACGGAAAATTATCTAACAAGATTAATTCCAGTATAATTTTCTGGAGAAATCAATTTTAATTCAGCTTTAACAAGATCTGAAATAGGTAAATTGTCAATAAAACGATGAACTTCATTTTTATCTAATATTTGATTCGTTCTACTTAAATCTTTTAACATTTCATAGGGTTTTTCAACTCCTTCTCTTCTTAAAATTGTTTGGATAGCTTCAGCCACTACGGCCCAATTGTTATTTAAATCATTTGATATTTTTTCTTCATTTAAAATTAATTTTTCTAAACCTTTTAAAGTAGAATCAAATGCTATCAAGCTATGAGCTATTGGAACTCCAATATTTCTCAAAACGGTTGAATCACTTAAGTCTCTTTGAAGTCTGGAAACAGGTAATTTATTCGAAAAATGGTCAAAAATACAATTGGCAATACCAATATTTCCTTCAGAATTTTCGAAATCAATGGGATTTACTTTATGAGGCATGGCTGACGATCCAACCTCACCCTTTTTCAATTTTTGTTTAAAGTAATCCATTGAAATATACAACCAGCAATCTCTGTTTAAATCTAAAACAATAGTATTAATTCTTCTTAAACCATCAAAAAAGCAAGCTAAAAAGTCATAATGTTCTATTTGAGTGGTCGTTTGACTTCTTTTTAAAAGTAATTTTTCGTTAATAAAATGATTAGAAAAACCTACCCAGTCTATTTGTGGAAAAGCAACATGGTGGGCATTAAAATTTCCTGTTGCACCACCAAATTTTGCAGCAAATGGAATCGTTAATAAAAAATTTAGTTGATTTTCAAGTCGTTCAGAAAAAACTTGAAATTCTTTTCCTAATTTAGTTGGAGAGGCCGGTTGACCGTGTGTTTTTGCAAGAACACTAATATCTTTCCATTCTTGACTTAAATTTTTAAGGAAAGAAATAAGGATTTGAATTTTAGGCAAATAAATCTTTTCAAAAGATTCTTTTAAAGTGAGTGGAATTGCAGTATTGTTTATATCTTGAGAAGTTAGTCCGAAATGAATCCATTCCGAAAACGAGTTTAATTCAAAAGTTTCAAATTTTTCTTTGATAAAATATTCAACTGCCTTAACATCATGATTAGTAATTTTTTCTATATCTTTAATTCTTTGAGCATCTGAAAGTGAAAATTCTGTATAAATCTTTTTAATTAATTCTTTTTTATCGTTAGGGAAATTTTTAAGAATAGGAATCCCAGATTCAGTTAAGGATAAAAAATATTCAATTTCAATTATTATTCTATATTTTATTAAAGCAAATTCTGAAAAAAAATCTATTAGATTATTTGTTTTTTGTTTATATCTACCGTCTATTGGTGAGATTGCAAGTAAAGAAAAGTCAGACATAAAAGCCGAAGTATAAAATGAATAAAAAATGCAAAGTTAGTAAGTTAATTCAAATTTTTTAAACGAAAAATTCCTTCAAACTATTAAAGATAGAAAATGAAAAAAAACTTCAATGGAGTAGTTGCTAAAAAAATATGTTTATATTTGAAAAAATTTTCTGTTATACATGAGGTTTTCAAAAGAAATTAAAATTGGTGTAATTTCAATAATATCTTTAGCTCTATTAATGCTTGGTGTTAATTTTTTAAAGGGAAATAGTTTTTTTGGGGGAGACGATGTTTATTATGGGTTTTTTCCAAATTCTGGGGGTGTTGCGGCTGCATGTTCTGTTGTATTAAATGGAGTTCCTGTAGGAAAAGTTTTACGAGTGGAATACGTTCCAGAAAACCCACCTGATCAATTAGTTAAAATCACTTTTAATTTACAAGCAGAAAATTTAAAAATTACTAAAGGTTCTGTTTTAAAAGTTGGTGCTGTTGATTTATTTAACAAAGGAATTATTTTGACACTAGGAACAGACTCAAAAAAAGGGTATTATAAACCGGGCGATGATATTGTGGGGATATCTGCACAAGATATGTTAGAACAAGTTCAAGCTTATGCCGACCCTTTAGTTCAAAACTTCCAAGCAGTCATGATTAAAATTGACAAAGTTTTATCGTCTTTCTCATCATTTTGGGACAATTCAGCTACTTCAGAACTAGAAGGATCTTTACGAGAAGTAAAAGAAGCAATCAGTAGATTTGGAAGTGTGGCTTATGAATTGGAATTGTTAGTTCAAAATGAAAAAACTCAAATTGATCGTATTTTTAACAATCTTGAATCCATTACACAAAATTTAAAGATGAGTAATGATAAAATCTCAACTATTTTAGGAAACGCACAAAAAATTACAGATGATTTGGTAACTTCAGAATTTAAGAGTGTTATTCAAAATGCGAATAAAACCATCAATATGGTAAATACTTTATTAACAGACGCAAATAATGGCAAAGGTTCTTTGGGAATGTTACTTAAAGACGATAAATTGGTTAAGGAATTAGAAAAAACAAATAAAGATGTACAAAATTTGGTAAAAGATATTGAGCTTCATCCAGAAAGATATATCCACATTTCATTATTAGGAGCTAAATCAAAAGGGGTTCACTTGAATGAATCCGATGAAAAAAAATTGAGAAAAGTATTAGATAGTATTCCTGAATAACAGTTATGATTTCAATTATTTGTTTTGTTCTGCTTTTTATTTTTGGATCGTTTTGGTTTGCGAAAAACATTATTCAAATCCGAAAAAATATTTTGTTAGGTCGCGAGGTTGACCGAAAAAATGAATCAAATAAAAGGTGGAAAAATATGTTTTTAGTTGCTTTTGGACAACAAAAAATGTTTTCTCGTCCCATACCAGCTCTTCTTCATTTTTTTATTTATGTTGCTTTTATTATCACGCAGATTGAATTAATTGAAATAATTATTGACGGTCTAACAAATGAACACAGAAGTCTTCAAGTTTTTTTAGGTAATTTTTATACTTTTATGATTAGTTTTATAGAAGTACTTTCTATTTTAGCTTTTGTAGCAACACTCAGTTTCCTCGCCCGAAGAAATATTCTTAAACTTACTCGTTTTCATAAACCTGAAATGAAAGGATTTCCTACAAAAGACGCCAATTTAATTCTTTTTATGGAAATAATCCTCATTTTTTGTATCTTTACAATGAATGGTGCTGATGAAGTCGCTCAATTAATAAAAGGAAATCCTTCTCATCATTTTATTATTAGTCAGTATATTGGACCATTATTTTTTAGCAAAATTCAATCATTTGAAACATTGCATGTATTAGAACAAATTGGCTGGTGGGGTCATATCGTTATGGTATTTGCATTTTTAAACTATTTGCCTTATTCTAAACATTTACATATTTTATTGGCTTTCCCAAATACTTACTATGCCAATTTAGAACCCAAAGGGAAATTTACAAATATGGAATCTGTGACAGCAGAAGTTAAACTCATGATAGACCCCAGTGCAGATCCCTATTCAAATAGCAATACCAATCAAGAACCTCAACGATTTGGAGCAAAAGACGTAACCGATTTAACATGGAAAAATCTGCTTGATGCATATAGTTGTACTGAATGTGGTCGATGTACCTCCTCTTGCCCAGCTAATATTACTGGGAAAAAATTGTCTCCTAGAAAAATCATGATGGACACAAGAGATCGCTTAACTGAGTTAGGTGAATATAAAAGGAAAAACGGTAGTGATAAACACGATGAAAAAGCACTGTTAAACGATTATATTACTGAGGAGGAAATTTGGGCTTGTACTTCATGTAATGCTTGTGTACAAGAATGCCCTGTGAACATAGATCCATTGTCAATAATAATAGAATTAAGAAGATATTTGGTGATGGAAGAATCTTCAATCCCGACAGAGTTAGCAGGAATGTTAACCAATATTGAGAACAATGGAGCACCTTGGCAGTTTTCAAATAACGATAGATTAAATTGGAAAAATGAGTAATTCAATTTATTTCCTTAATAAATTAGAATCCTTTAAACATTTTTAAAACATGGAAAACAATTTAAAAGTACCCACAATGGCTGAAATGATGGCAACTGGAGAAATTCCAGATATATTATTTTGGGTTGGTTGTGCTGGAAGTTTTGATGACAGAGCAAAAAAAATCACCAAAGCAATTGTTAAAATTTTAAATGCATGTAAGGTTAATTTTGCTGTATTAGGAACTGAGGAAAATTGTACTGGCGATCCTGCTAAAAGAGCTGGTAATGAGTTTGTTTTTCAAATGCAAGCTATGATGAACATACAAGTTTTAAATGCTTATGAAGTTAAAAAAATTGTTACCGCTTGCCCTCATTGTTTTAATACTTTAAAAAATGAATATCCAGGATTAGGAGGGAAGTATGAGGTAATTCACCACTCTGAACTGATACAAGACTTAATTAACAATGGAAAATTAGGAATAAAAGGGGGAGGTGTTTATAAAGGGAAAAAAATCACTTTTCATGACCCTTGTTATTTAGGCCGAGCAAACGATATTTACGAAGCACCACGTACTATTATTGATAAACTTGATGCTGAATTAGTAGAAATGAATCGTTGTAAAACTAATGGTTTATGTTGTGGTGCTGGTGGAGCTCAAATGTTTAAAGAAGCTGAAAAAGGTAATAAAGAAATAAATGTAGAACGAACGGAAGATGCTTTGAAAACAAATTCTTCGATTATTGCTACAGCTTGTCCTTTCTGTAATACAATGATGACAGATGGTGTAAAAAATTTTAATAAGGAAAACGATATTCATGTATTGGACATCGCTGAACTTATTGCTAATGCAGCTGATTTATGATTAAAAACTTATTTTCTTCTTTGCCTTCCAATTCAAAAGTGTGGTTATATTCTTCAAGTAGAAAGTTGGAAGAAAAGGAACAAATTGAACTAAATTTAGATTTAGATTTATATGCAGAGAAATGGTTTTCTCATGGAAAAACTTTATTTGCCAAAGCAGCACTCATCAATCCTTATATTGTTTGTTTTGCTGTTGATGACACTAAGGTTCATGCAAGTGGTTGTTCCATTGATGATTCTGTTAAATTCCTTAAATTTCTAGGAGAAAAATATAAAACGAACTTCTTTGATAGAACAAAATTTTGGACTATTACTAATGGAAATGTTGTTTTACAAAACTTTTCTCAACTAAATGATAATCCTGAAAGAGAATTATTTAATTTACAAGCAAAAACTGTAAAAGAATTAGAGGAAAAGCCGTTGATTAAAGTCAAAGAATATTTAGCTCAATTTAATAGGGTATAATGTCAATACCTTTTTACCTTTTTTTTCTTTGTTTCTAACTCATCAATATTGACTTCGATATGTTGAATACTTTCAAAGGTTTTAGTTTGATTACGAATATTGTTCTCTAAATTTTTTTCTGCGTTGACAATAAAAGTTTTATATTGTTGGATGTCTAAAATAAGTTTTTCCTTTTCTTTTTCAAGCATTTTTAAATTTTTTCGTGTGTTAGAAAGTTTTTCTTTTTCATTAATTATTTTATTTTCTAATGACTTTACTGAACAATCTTTTGCAAAATCCTCAAGTTCTTTACACATATTTTTAAATTGTGCAGCATGTTCATTACTACTTAAAAAAATCCCCCCTAAATCAAAAGCGAAGACTATCTTTAAATTTCCATCTGAATTACTCAATATTTTGGCGTAAACGTTTATAGTGTTGGTTCCTAGAGTGCTATGTTTTCCTTGAACAATGGTATATTCACCTCTATTGATGTAAAAACTTCCACTCCAAGATTTCAATTCTTTTTTTAGTTGTTTTTCAACAACTTGTGCATCGCCAAATGGGATGTCCACAGCAATTGAACTTCTTGTTCCGTTTAAAAAAGTATGCTGTTCCTCATAAGCTTTAATTTCAACTTGTGAGAAAGAAAAATTTATAATAAACAAACAAATTAATAAACTAAATAATGAATTCATAGCATATAACTCATAAAAATACTATCAAAATGGATACCAAAAACATTTTTATAAATTTTTTTATTAAAAAAGTAGGAATATGCTTAATTTTAGGCATGTTTTTTAAAGATGTAATTGGTCAAAATGAATTAAAATCTCATTTAATACGCGAGATTAAAAATGAAAAAGTAAGTCATGCTCAATTGTTTTTAGGTCAATCAGGATACGGTACATTGCCCTTAGCACTTGCTTTTATTCAGTATTTATTTTGTGAAAATAAAAGAGAAAATGACAGCTGTGGTGTTTGTGCTTCCTGTAAAAAGAATCTTGATTTACAACATCCTGATATACATTTTACTTTTCCAATAGTATTAGCAGAAGATAAATTTTGCGATCCTCTTTTGCCAAGATGGAGAGAAATAATTAAAGAAAAACCATATTTTTCGTATGAAGATTGGACAGAAAAGATAGATAAAAAATTACGAAAACCAGTAATCGGAACAGATGAAAGTGCTCAAATAGTTCGTAAATTGGCATTAAAATCATACGAAGGAGGTTATAAAGTGCTTTTGATTTGGAAAGCCGATGAGATGAATCATGTTTTTGCCAATAAGATTTTAAAAATTCTGGAAGAACCACCAGAAAAAACACTGATTATTTTAATAGCTGAAAATCAAGAAAATCTATTGCAAACTATTGTCTCTAGAACACAAATTGTAAAAATTCCGTTTATACTACAAAGTGAATTAAGTGCTCATATTCAAAATAAATTTTCTTTGGAAAGTTCATTGGCTGACTCCATTGCTTCTCAGTCTGAAGGAAATTACATTCAAGCTAGTTATTTGATATCTGGTGAAGATATTCAAGCTAAAAATAGAGAAATATTTATTCAATTAATGCGATGTGCTTTCAAAAAAAATGCCATAGACATGATAAACTGGGCTGAAGAAATAAGTCAATTTGGAAAAGAAAAACAAAAAAACTTTTTAACTTATTCACTTTACATGCTTAGACATTGTTTATTGAAAAACTATCAAATGGGTATGTTAAGTATGCTTTCAAAAGAGGAAGAAGAGTTTTTGAAAAATTTTGCTCGCTTTATTACGAACAATAATATTTTTAAATTTTACGATTTTATCAATCAAGCGTACTTTTTTTTAGATAGAAATGCTAATCCTAAATTGGTGTTTACGAATATGGCTTTCAATTCAATGCGTTATATTCATTTAGCATAATATGAGCAAAAAAAACAAAAAAATCTTCTTTATACTATATTTATTTTTTTTATGTCTTTTAATGTGGATTCCTTCTTCAGATACAGGTGTTGATTTAGATTGGTTTTTTTTGGGCATTAGAAGTGACCATTGGATACACGCTATTTTATTTAGTCCATTTATGTTTTTTTGTTTCCAAATATTTGAAAAAAAACACTTTTTAATTCATTTTTTTTTGGGGATTTCGCTAGCATGCTTTTTGGAGAGCTCACATTATTTTATTCCCTATCGTTCGTTTAGTATTTTTGATTTTTTTGCTAACCTTTGTGGAATTATTGTTGGATCAACATTTTATTTAAAAAAAAGAATTGAATAATGGATATAGATTTAGAACTTCGTTTCAAAAAACTTCAAAAAGAATTAGAAAAAAATTTTAGTGAAGAATTAGATGTCACAGCAATACTTTTTTTAATTGGAGTTCAGGAATTAGGTAAAGGAGTTCAAAAATTCAGTAAACAGGAAAAAACAGAATTAATTCATGTTGCAATCTGTACTTTATTGGAAAAAAGTGGTTTTTATACTTTTATTGGAAAAGATGAAGATGGTTGGCCTCATTTCAAATTAACAAAAAAACTTCCTTATCTTGATGATAAAGAACAAAAACATCTAATCAAAGAAGCAATATTAGATTATTTTGAATTTTGATTACCTCCTTGAGGAGATTGACCTTGTTCAGCTTGTGGTTGTTCAATCACTTTAGGTTTTTCTGGAGTTTTCATTACTGTAAGAACAATGCTTACTACTGCAATAACACCAGCTAAAGTCCAAGTTGCTTTTTCAATAAAATCATTGGTTTTTTTTACACCACCTAATTGATGTGCTGCACCAAAATCAGAGGATAAACCTCCACCTTTTGGATTTTGAACAAAGACAACTAATGTCAATAGAATACTTGCGATTATGATAATTAAGGACAATAAAACGGTCATTTTTTGTTAATTTTAAGTGTTAATTCTTCAATTTTTTTTGCAAAGTAAAGCTTTTTTTCTGGAATAGACAACATTAATTGTTGAAAAGCTTCAATTGCTTTTGGAAAATTGCCTTGTAATGCATAAATATTGGCTAAAGTTTCGGAATAAATCATCTTGTTTTCTTGAAGACTTTCTTTGGCTTTTTTTATTGGAGAAAAAAGTTCTTTTTTTGTTTCTATTTTTTGATTGACATCTTTATTAAAAGTGAAATTAGTAGTTTCCATTTCCTCTTTTGCTGGTTTTGACAAATTCAACCAATCTGAAAAACTTCTTTTTTCTTTTATGTTAATGTTAGTTTTTAATTCTTCTTTATGTTCTTCGATTTGATAAGAATTTGAAATAATATTAGCTAAATATTCTTTCTCTAAATCATTATTTTTATTCTCTTGCGGAATTTGTAAATTAACACTTGTAATTTCTTCTTTTTCAATTTTGTCATTATCCTTACTTTTATTATCAACCTCGGTATTCAAATTTTCTAGTGGAGTTAATACTTTATTTTCTACAATTTTTTCCAACGGAATAATATCATTTAAAACATCTTGTTGAGATACTTCAACTTCTAAGTTCATCAAATGATACAATTTTTTACGATCTCTAATTTTATAAGCATTTTTATGCAATTCTTCTTCAAAACGAATGTCATTTTTTGAATGAAGTGCTGATAAATACATTAAAGTAAAAAGTTGACAATAAGGATATCTTTTGTTTAATTCATTTAGTTCGTTCAAAGGCAAAGAGTGAACCATTTGAGGATTTGAAACAAACTGATTAATTTGATTTATTTGCATGATTACCAATTAGATAATAATTTATTAATAAGGTCTTGAACAATTTGTTTGTTGATTTCTGTTATTAGACTTTGTTCAACACTCGTAAAATCAGCATTTGAATCGTAATCGGCAAAACGAGTACTATTTAACTTCATTTCTTCTTCTTTTGAAGCTTTTATGAAAATTGTAAATTGTGCACTTATGCTCAATCTATTTTTTGCTGCTTCATCGTTGTTTTGAATAGCAATGGGTGAAACATTATAAGACAAAACAGTTCCTTCGATAAGGATTTCACCAGTCCCACTTGTGTTATTGAGCTTTAAACGTGTATTGTTTTGAATACCATCTTTAATGTCTTCTGACAAAAGAGCTGTGTAACTTAATGGAGCATTTGGAGCATTATTTTCTAATGTTTTCACTGAAAAGTTTTTCCAATCTTCTGGCATAGATCCCTTATCCATAAAAGAAACACTTGATGGCCAACAAGAAGGTAATATTAAAATAACTAAGGAATAAAATATCCAATGATTCAATGAAATAAATGCTTGAATTTTCATTTAATTAAGTAAATTGAATTCTTTAATTTTTCGATATAAAGTTCTTTCAGAAATTCCAAGTTCTTCTGCAGCATATTTTCTTTTCCCTCGATGTTTGTCTAATGCTTTTTGTATCAATTCTTTTTCTCTATCTTCTAAAGAAAGTGATTCTTCAAACTCTACATGTTCTTGAAAATCAAGTGGGTTTTGTGTAGTGTTATAGTTTTTTATTTCATCTGGCAATGAATTGATAGGTGTAGTAATTAATGAAGTTTGTTCATTTACAGGGACTACTTCTTTGTAAATTCTGTTTACAATGGCAGTTTGGTCTGGATTTAATTGAAAATTTCCGTTTTGGTGAATTAATTCAGTAACTAATTTTTTTAAATCATTTAAGTCACTTTTCATATCAAAAAGAAATTTGTACATGAGTTCTCTTTCCGAAAAATTATCATTTTGTTGGTTATTTCCAACTACAGTAGGTAGAAATTCTTCTTTAATGGGTAAATAATTTTCAAGAATCTCCCCATTTATCTCACGTTCACTTTCAATAACAGAAATTTGCTCGACTACATTTTTTAATTGCCGAATATTTCCTGGCCAATGAAACTTTTCTAGAAGTATAACAGCATCTGCTGATAATTTGATTGCGGGCATTCTATATTTATCCGCAAAATCATTAGCAAATTTTCTGAACAATAAAAAAATATCTTCTTTTCTATTTCTTAATGGAGGAAGAAAAATGGGAACAGTGCTTAAACGATAAAGCAAATCCTCTCTAAATTTTCCTGAAGAGATGGCTCTTTGCATATTCTCATTGGTGGCAGCTACAACTCTTACATTTGTTTTAATAACTTTTGATGAACCAACACGTATAAATTCACCCGTTTCTAATACACGAAGTAATCTCACTTGAGTTTGCATAGGTAATTCTGCAACTTCATCTAAAAATATAGTGCCACCATTGGCGACTTCAAAGTACCCTTGACGACTCCCTGCTGCTCCAGTAAAAGAACCTTTTTCATGTCCAAAAAGTTCTGAATCAATTGTTCCTTCTGGTATTGCTCCACAGTTGACGGCAATGTATTCATTGTGTTTTCTAGGACTTAACTGATGAATTACTTGTGGTATTATTTCTTTTCCCGTACCACTTTCGCCTGTTACTAAAACTGATATGTCTGTTGGAGCAACTTGGGCAGCAACCTCTAAAGCTCTGTTGAGTAGTGGAGCATTTCCTATAATTCCAAATCGTTGTTTTATTTGTTGTAATTGCATATTTTAAATTATAAAACGATTTCACCCAATAATGTGGCTGATGTACATGAATTTATTTTTACTTGAACGTACATCCCTTTTTCTAAACCTTTTAACTTTGGAAAAACAAGCATTGAGTTTCTTCCATTCCTACCACATAAATAATCTGATGATTTTTTTGATAAACCTTCAATTAAAACTTCATGAATCTGACCAATTTGTTTTTGATTGGATTCAAGTGAATGTTTATTTTGAAGCTCAATGATTTCTGTTAGTCTTCTGTTTTTAGTTTCTATAGGTACATCGTCAGCATATTTACGCTCAGCTAATGTTTTGGGTCTTTCTGAATACATAAACATATAAGCAAAATCAAAGTGAACTTCCTTCATTAAAGACAAAGTCTGTTGATGTTGTTCTTCCGTTTCACCACAAAATCCAGAAATTATATCTGTTGAAATTGCACAATTGGGGTAAATTCGACGAATAGATTCTATACGTTCAAGATACCATTCTCTTGAATAACCTCTATTCATTTTTTCAAGCATTTCTGTATCACCCGATTGAACTGGTAAATGTATGTAAGGACAAATGTTTTTATATTTAGTCATTATTTGAATAACATCATCTGTCATGTCTTTAGGGTGTGAGGTTGAAAATCTTATTCTTAAATCAGGATGTATAAGGGCAACCTTTTCTAGTAATTGATGAAAATTAACGGATTCAATATGTCCATCTTTTGGACTACCATTAGAGTCTAAATTCCAACGATAACTATCAACATTTTGACCTAATAAAGTTACTTCTCTATAATTTTGTTCAAATAACTCTTTACATTCTTTAAGAATAGTTTCGGGGTCTCTTGAACGTTCTCTTCCCCTAGTAAAAGGTACAACACAAAAGGAGCACATGTTATCACAGCCCCTAGTTATACTAACAAAAGCAGAAACGCCCCCCTGATCTAAACGTACAGGACTGATGTCGGCATAAGTTTCTTCTCGTGATAAAAGTACATTAACTGCCTTTTGTCCACCATCAACAGTAACAATTAGATTAGGTAAATCGCGATAAGCATCTGGACCAGCAACTAAATCCACTAATTTTTCTTCTTCTAAAAGGGAATGTTTTAGTCTTTCAGCCATACAACCTAAAATACCTACTACTAAACCAGGATTATCTTTTTTTCTCTTTTTAAATTCTTGTAAACGATTTCTAACTCTTTGTTCTGCATTTTCTCTCACAGAACAAGTGTTAATTAAAACCACATCTGCTTGGTCTATGTTTTTTGTGGTTGCGTAACCTTCTTTACTTAAAATTGAAGCAACCACTTCGCTGTCAGAAAAATTCATTTGACAACCATAGCTTTCTATATACAAAGATTTTGTGTAATTTTCCGAGTCGTTTTTTATAACAGTAGCTTGACCTTGTTTACTTTCATCTATGACTTTATTGTTTGTAAATTCTTTAATGTTCATTTTGTTTTTCATTTCAAGGATGCAAAGATAGTAATTTTTCTAAAATATGCCAAATTGTCAGTTTTATTAACTTGTATTAACTTAATACAAAAATCCAAACATCCACAAAGGAATTTTATTCCCGTTACCATGTTCTATATCAATGGCTAGATAGGAATTTGGTACACCTGATATTTGATGAAATGTTTTAGAAGCACCACCGATTTCAAAAACATAAGATTGATCTACTAAAAAGTCACCATATTTTGGACTATTCACTTCATGTTTTACTGAAACTTGATTCAAAAAGAAAGTTTCTCGAATGTTTCCAATATTCACTTTGTCGATAGAAAACAAATACATTAAATTGGTGTTCTCTAAAAATATTTTTTCTGGTTTTTGTAGATAACTGATGCCTTTTGAGTTTGTTTTTAACAGATGTAAAATTTTGGCTTCATGTAGTAAGTCTAATAATCTTAAAACTGTATTTCTTGGTGCATCTAGTTTTTCTGCAAGTTTGCTAATGTTTGGAGTAAAAGGAACACTTTGACTTATAAAATACATCATTTTTTTCATTAATCTCACAGTACTATAATTGAGTTCTTCTACATGGGCTATGTCGTTTTCCAATACAATTTTTACCGTTTCTTCTAATTTTTGATAATAAGATTTTTTACCTTCAATGTAAAAAGGATAATATCCGAATTTTAAGTATTTTTCGAAGTTTTTGATAATATCTATTTTGTCTGATATTTCTGTAGAAATTTCATGGTGATTTTTTATTATTTCATTTAGTGTAAGTTTTTTTAATGAGCTAATTTTTTCAAATTGCAAAAATTCTCTAAAAGATAAACCTTGCAAATGATAAATTACTGCTCTTCTTGATAAATCTGCGTTTCCTTTTGAGATATTTAATATAGATGATCCAGTAGCTACAATTTTTAAATCAGAATAATCATCTGTCAATTGTTTTAAATCTTTAGACCAATATTTATAAGTATGAATTTCATCTAAAAAAACTGATCGAATTCCTTTTTGATACAAATCATCAACTAAATGAATCAATCGATTAGACTCAAAATAGAAATCGTCTAAACTTATATAAACGCCACCTCCTTGATTCATTTTTTGTAAAAGCATGGTCGTTTTTCCACTTCCTCTATGACCCAATAAAATTATCAATCGTTGATTCCAATCGATATCATCGTGTAAATATCTAAATTGCCTTCCACTTACATCCTTTGCTTTTTGTACAGATCTATCAATTAATCTTTTCATTATTTAATTTATTAAAAAAACAAATTTACAAAATAGTATTTATATAAAGCAAATAGTTATATAAATATTTAAATAAAGCAAAAAAATTATATTATAATATAAAAAGCAAAATGTTAAAATGCTTTATATAAAAAGCAAAAAAATAAAATACTTTTTACAAAAATTATGTAGAATGAACAATGTTGTTAATTTTTGATATTACTTTTTTAAATTTTTTTAATTTCTTTTAAGATATATTTATAACTTCGCAAATCGTTTTCTTAACAAAAAAAGACAAAGTACATGAATTATAGACTAATTAATATCACAACGGGATGGATTGTGTTTCTCATTTCAACTATAGTGTATTTTTTAACCATTGAAGATACGGTTAGTTTGTGGGATTGTGGAGAGTACATTACCGCAGCTTACAAGTTAGAAGTTGGACATCCTCCGGGAGCTCCATTGTTTATGGTTTTAGGAAGATTATTTACTTTTTTTGCTGCACCAGAAAATGTTGCGATATGGATAAACAGAATGTCTGCTTTATCATCTTCGTTTTCAATTTTGTTTTTATTTTGGTCCATCACAATGTTTGCTAAAAAGATGATGTTTCAAACCAAAAGAGAACTAAGTAGTGCACAAATCATTGCTATAATTGGAAGTGGATTAGTTGGGTCATTAGTCTATACATTTAGTGATTCTTTTTGGTTTTCTGCAGTAGAAGGCGAAGTTTATGCAATGTCTTCACTTTTCACAGCTATTATTTTTTGGGCAACTTTGAAATGGGATGAAGAGATGGATGCTAAAAAATTCAATGAATTAGATGAAAACTACGTCCCAATGAGGTGGATGATATTAATAATGTTTTTATTTGGTTTAGCAATTGGTGTCCATTTACTCGGTTTATTAGTCGTTCCTGCGATTGCTTATGTCATTTATTTTAATCAATGGAGCACTTTTTCATGGAAAACTTTTTTTATTACTGGGATTGTATCTATTTTTATTTTAGGTTTTATTCAAGAAGGGATTATCCCAGGTACAATTGCTTTGGCTTCTGGCTTTGAGGTTGCTTTTGTTAACAGTATGGGATTGCCATTTTATTCTGGAACTATATTTTTCTTTCTCTTACTAATAATTGTATGTATTTATATATACCGTTGGAGTAAAAAGAAAAATAAACCACTTGTTAATGCTGCTATTTTAGGATTAATAGTTTTTCTAATTGGATATGGATCCTTTGCTGTAATTGTGATTCGTTCAAATGCAAATACGCCATTAGATGAAAACGACCCTGAAAATTTAGTTACTTTACATGCATATTTAAAAAGAGAACAGTATGGTTCTTGGCCAATTTTAAAAGGACCTTATTGGAATTCTAACTACGCCGAACAATCTGAGTGGGGTGATCGTTCTCGCTTTTATGCAAGAAGATTTGTTGTAGTTAGATCTGATCAAGATATTAAAGCTTTTAAAGAAGAAAAAAGTGCTCAAGAATACGCTAAAACTAGAGGTAGAGGGTATGAAGTTGTCGAAAAATACTTTGTTTCTAATGAAGAAAGTAGAAAGGGACAAGAACCCACTTATGAACAAACAACTTTTTTCCCAAGAATGTATTGGAATCAAGACCCTCCTAAAATCCAAGCTTATAAAGATTGGTCTGGATATACAGTAAATGGAGATGACGGAACTGGTGAAAAGGGTTCAGATGGACAACGATTACCAACTTTTGGAGAAAATCTACGATATTTTACTCATTATCAACTTAATTGGATGTACTTTAGGTATTTTATGTGGAATTTTGCAGGTCGTCAGAATGATATTCAAGGTCATGGTGATGCGATGCGCGGTAATTGGATTTCAGGTTTTTCCTCTATTGACAATCTTCGTTTAGGAAAGCAAGATAAAGCACCTTTTTACACCACTGAAAATCCAGCAAATAATACTTTTTATTTTATACCTCTTATTTTAGGGTTGATAGGAATGATTTTTCATTTTTATAAAGCTCCAAAAGATGCATTTGTTGTATTATTAACTTTCTTTTTTACTGGATTAGCTATAGTTGTTTATCTAAATCAAAAACCTTTTGAGCCAAGAGAAAGGGACTACGCTTATGCGGCATCGTTCTATATTTTTGCAATATGGATAGGGCTGGGAGTATTGGCTTTATTCCAAGCATTTATTGAAATCTCTAAAAAACATACTAAAAGTATAGCAAGTATTTTCCTAGTTGGGGCAATCATTTCTCTTTTATGTGATTTAATTTTTAATGGTTCTTATGCTTGTTTATTAAGTTATTTATATGTAGCAATCATTTCTATTGCACTTTTTGTCTTTTTTGCTTTTATTGGTAAAAAATGGAAAAATGAAAAAGGTGGTGCTGTTTTAGCGACTGTTCTTTCATTGATTGCTCCAGTTCTTATGGCTGTTCAAGGTTGGGATGATCACGATAGAAGTGAAAAAACCTCCGCTTGGGATTTGGCTTATAATTATTTAGAATCTTGTTCACCAAACAGTATAATTTTTACCAATGGAGACAACGATACTTTTCCTTTGTGGTATCTTCAAGAGGTAGAAGAAAAGAGAACAGATGTTCGAGTGTGTAATTTGTCACTAATGCAAACTGATTGGTACACCGAACAAATGAAAATGAAGGCCTACGATTCTGAACCATTACCTATACTTTTCAGAGAGGATCAAACCATGATGTATTCAGGAAATACAGATCAAGTTTACTTTTTGTCATTAATAGATTTATTAAATTCAGGTGTAAATAAGGAAAGTATTAGAAAAATTGTAGATTTAAAAATAAAATACAATAAAAGTGCTTTTGAATTCGAGTTTGAAAAATTTAAAACTGGGACTTATAATGTAGCTAAAAGTTTAACGGCTAAAGACCCTAATTTTCAAGCTACTTTAAGTAAAATTCAAAATGATTTATCACTTCCTGTAATGAATCCTACATTTATTGATGTGGATAAATTAATCAATGCTTGTGTTGAAATTTTAACTGGTTATGGAAATGGAATCCTTGAAGGACCTCAAGAAGCTTTACAGCAATTTCAGACTTCATTAAGAAAATGGGAAGAAACTTGGGATTATCTTCCTCTAAGTGAAGCAATGGCCTTTGTTCGTGATGATAATAATTTGATTAACAATGATGGTCGTCTTTTAAGAGTTTTTCCTTCTAAAGGATTTATTTTACCAGTAGATAAAAAAGCTGTAGTAAAATCTGGTCTTCTTACGGAGGAGGAAGTAAAAAAAGCACAAAAAGAGATTAGATTTAAATTAGATAAACAAGCAATATCAAGAGAACAAGTCATGATGTTAGACATCATAGCCAACAACAATTGGAAAAGAAATATTTATTTTTCTTCTCCTGGTGGTTCTGAAGTATCGATTTCCCTTTATACATCTGGATTTGTAAAACAAAACGGAATGGCTTTTGAATTAAATCCATTAAGAGAACAAGAGATTGTTGCAAAAAATAAAATGCATGAAAATTTAATTAAAAAATACTCTTATGGAAAAATGAACAAAAAAGGTGTTTTAACAGATTATTATACTCGTCGTCATACCAGTCAATTTAGAGATCATTTTTCTCGTTTATCTGATGCATATTTGAGAGAAAACGAAAGTATTTTAGAAAATAAAAATCGTTTTGAAGCTCAAATTAAATCTTTTGAACAAGTGGGACAGAAAAAAACGGCTGATTCTTTGAGAAATGTAATGACAACTGCATTGAATAATGTTGAATCCAACAATAAAAAAGTAAAAGATTTAATAGCACATTCTTTAAAAGTGATGCCTTTAGAACTTGTAATCGATTACGGTGAACCAAATCCTTCAAGAGAAAAATTTGATGACGGAACTGGCATGCAGTATGAAGGTTATGATGATGGTGTTCTTCATGAGTATGTCGGATTGTTGTTTAGAGCTGGAGATAAAAAAGGTGCAGAAGATTTAGGGCTTAAAGTGGCTAAACAGCTAGAGAGTATATTCGATTATTTTGAATATTCCAAAGCATCGTTCAGTATTCAAAATAAAAATGATTTAGTTGCAGCTCTCAATTCGTACATGTTATTAACTACTTATGCTAATGATCCAGAAAAGGGTTATCCAAATGGTAAATTAGCTCAACATACTCAAAATAAAATTCAAAAATTGTACAACAATACATTCCCAAGAATTTATAATGAATTGAGAAATGAAATGTATGATAACAAAACCATTCAAGAATTGAAAGCTCATTTAGATGCCATTGCAATGAAGTATGGATTTATTGAAAAACCTGTTAGTAAAGTTCCAGGGTCAGAAAATAAGTTAACACCAGAACAAATTCAAGAATTAATGAAACAAGCAGGTCAATAATGAAGTGGTATAGGATTCCACTTTTAGTTCGCTTTTTTTATTTTAATAGAATTTGGAGATTATCTTCAGAAAACAATACAGTTTATCTCACTTTTGACGATGGTCCAAATCCTGAAATTACACCATTTGTTCTTGATTTTTTGAAGTCTGAGAAAATTAAAGCTACTTTTTTTTGTGTTGCAGAAAATGTCATTAAATATCCTGAAATTTACAGTAGAATCATTGATGAAGGGCATCAAGTTGGCAACCACACTTATAGACATGAAAATAGTTTTAAAGTTCAAAAAAGCAGGTATTTAAATTCTATAAAAAACGCTTCTGCATACATACATAGTACTTTATTTAGACCTCCTTATGGCAAATTGTCTTGGTCAATAGCAAGAATTTTAAAGAAAAAATACTCAATTATCATGTGGACTTGGCTCAGTTATGATTACAGAAATGATGTATCCATAGAGGAAATTTTATCTAAGTCAAAACTTATCCAAGCAGGAGATATATTAGTTCTTCATGACAATCAAAAAATTGCTGAAAAACAGAAAAATCTTTTACCTAAATTGATCTATTTACTCAAAGAAAGGAATTTTTGTTTTGAGAAAATTAATGTTTAAGTTGTTTAATCAGAATTAATTAATTTTTAATCAAATATTTTTTGTATCAACGTTTCATCTCTATTGTATAAGTCTGCTAAAAGAATGACTTCTCCATTATTGGATAAACTTATGGTAAGATAATATATTTCAATTGGAATTTTTGATTTTAGAGGAATATATTGATGTACTTTTCGGTTTAACAAAGAATCTAAACTATCAGAAATCATATTTTTTTCATGTGATAATAGAAGCTGTTTTGCTAAATCCACGGGGTGTTCACAACGAATGCATCCATGAGAGTACGATCTAAACACGTTATTAAACAAACCTTTGTTTGGAGTGTCATGAACATACACTCCATATTTGTTTTGAAAGTCTAATTTTATGATACCTAATGAATTACTTTTGCCAGAGTTTTGAATAACTTTATACGGAAAAGTATTTTTTGAGATTTTTTTCCAGTTCACATCAATTGGGTTAATTTCTTCATTGTTTTTCAACAAAATCATATTGTTTTGTGATAAATAATTTGGATTTCTTTTAAGTATAGGCAAAAACTCTTTGCTTGTAATTGAAAATGGAACACTCCATAAAGGATAGGTTATAATTCTAAATACATTTGAGGACAACTCAGGACTTTGATTTTCTTCTGTACCAATAATAACTCTATGAAAAGATTTTAAAGTATCGTCATGATAAAACCTTAATACAAATTCTGGTAAATTAATTTCAAGATAATAACCTTTTTTTATTTTTTTATGTCTTAATTTTTCAAGGTTTAAAGCAAGTCTTTTACATTTATCAATTTGAGATTCCATCAAAGATTTTGCGGTTAATTTTCCTATTTTTCCGTCTTGTTTTAAGCCGTTTTCCAATTGAAATCGTTTTAAGGAGGCAAACAAAATGCTCGTGTCCACATTTTCATTTCCTATATAATTTTTATTTTTTAACAATGTTCGCATTATGTTTACACTTTTAATTGAATCTTCTTTTTGAGTTGGTAACTCTACTTTATCTTCTTTGTGTGGACAAAAAGTATAAAATTGGTAAAGATGATTCGATAAAGCACGATAAAGTGTATCATTTAATCCCCATTTAATTATTTCTTCAGATAAACAAGCGTCTTTTGCAATTAATAATTGTTCAATTTTTGAAAAATCATCTGAAAAATCAATTGGTTTCACTTCTTTAAGAGAGTCATTCATAAAGCCGTTTTGTAAATCATTCTGAAAGCATTTTAGAGTAAAGGTAATTTTCAGTTCACTAATCAAAGGATGCAAATCTTTATTGAATTTTAGGTGTCTATTTTCAGGTAATCCAAAAGCCAATGGTTTTTTAAGTTCTTCAATCAATAATAAAGATTTACTATTTAATGAATCATTTTTTATCCAAAGTGGTTGAAAATTTCTTTTTCTGTAAAAATCTTCGAGTTTCTTTTTAAGTTCTTTAGTTAAAAAATTGAGTTCGTCTGTTTCCTCAGTTAATAAGTGTTTTAATTTCTCATTATTGCTAATTTCTTTATTCAAAATAGAATCAATTTCTTTTTTTTGTTTACAAGAAATAAAAATAAAAAGTGTTACTGATAAAAAGAAAATAGTTTTTTTAGTCATGAATCAATGGATTAGAATAATTTTGCATTAAAATTACAAGAAATGTCCTTAAGTTTTACATTAGTCCTCATAATTATTATAGTTATTATCTCATTGCAAGGATTTAACAATCAGTCTTTTCAATATAAATATGCACTTTCACCATACGATGTAGTACAAAATAAAAAATATTATCAACTGATTAGTCACATGTTTTTGCATGCTGATTGGACACATTTATTATTTAATGTGATTTCTTTTTATATGTTTGGTGAATTTTTAGAAATTGAATTAGCTGCTGCTTATGGAAGTAGTTTGGCTTATTTACATTTTTTTGTATTATTTTTTTTAGGTGGACTTTTTTCTACTTTATTACCGCTCATTAGAAATCATACAAACCCAAATTACCTCTCCTTAGGTGCTTCTGGAGCTGTATCATCAATTGTTTTTGCTACAATGTTGTGGCAACCTCAAATGGAATTGGGATTGATTTTTTTGCCAGGGATATCTATACCCGCTTATATTTTTGCACCACTCTATTTAATTTTTGAATGGTACGCCTTTCGAAAAGGTAAAAGTAATATTGCACATGATGCACATATTGGTGGTTCAATTTTTGGTATTATTTACATTTTATTGATTAATTTTGAAAAGGGGAAATTGTTTATCTTTTCTTTTATATAATAAATGGCAGTTAATTTTGTAAATAACAACGGATTTATTGTTCCAAACGAAGGAGCGACTATTCAAACAGGTAATAGATCTTACCTTTATGGAGACGGTTTGTTTGAAAGTATTCGAATTATTAACGGAAAAGCCATTAATTTAAATAATCATTATCAACGGTTAATGAAAGGAGCAAAAGCACTTAAAATGTCAATTCCAGCACATTTTACTGTTGACTTTTTTGATTATAAAATAAAAGAATTAATTCATAAATCAGAGATTAAAAAAGGAGGAAAATGTAAAATCTCCATAGATAGAGCTAATGGAGGAACGTTTTTTCCTGAAACAAACGAAGTGAGTTACTTTATCGAAGTATATCCTTACGAAGCCAATTTATTTGAATTAAATTCTAGAGGTTTAGAGATAGATTTGTATTCTGATTTAAAGAAACAGATAAATTTTTTATCCAATTTTAAAACTAAAAATGGTTTGCACTATGTAATGACGGCCATTGCGTCTAAAGAAAGAAAATTAGACGATTTATTGATTTTCAATGATCAAGGGGGCTTAATTGAAAGTTCTAATTCTAATTTTTTTATTGTAAGTAATGGTGTATTATATACTCCAGGATTGGAAGAGGGTTGTTTGGCAGGAACGATGAGAATGCAAATTATCAATATTGCGGTGAAAAATAATATTAAAGTATATGAGTGTAAAATTTTGCCTCAAAACTTACTTGCTGCAGACGAAATCTTCTTAACTAATGCTATACGTGGAATTCAATGGGTAGGAGGGTACAGAAGCAAAAGATATTTTAACACTTTCTCAAGAAAATTTCAGTCTTTTTTAAATGATTTTTGGGAAAATGAATTACAATAATACTGAGATATTATTTTTCTATTTCCATTTCTCGTTTTAGACATTTTTTCATTGTTGTCTGTAATGGAAAGCTTACAAAGAAATCATTAATTTCATCTAAAATAGAATTTGCTTGATTGAATTGAACTGATTTCCTTTTGCCATCGTAATAAAGAATGTAGGTGTAAACTTGATTTTCACTGTTTTTATCAACTTTGTTTTCCATTTTCTCTAAAAAACACCTTTGTGCCTTTTTCATTAATTCTTCCATTAAAGAAGGATCGATTTTACCTGAAAAAGTTCCAGTTTTAGAAGTGTCAATGTCAAACATCGAAAAGTCTTTAAACAATTTACTTTCCATATAAAAACTTCCATCTTTTAAAATTTCTACATCAATTACAGGACAGCTTCCGTAACATGGAGCACTGTGAAAAATAATTTTTTCGAAATTTATTGGGTTTTTTATTTGCTCTTGTTTAGTAAAAACAATCTTTTTTTGGTTGGAAAAGAAAGATTTTGCTAAGGTGTTGACTGGACTTAATATTATTTTAGATGAAGAGGATTTAATAATTTTTAAATTGATACTATCGGCCATCATTTTTTCAAAATTTGATTCTTCTGTGTAGTATCTTTTTTGAAAACTCAGTATTTGACCTTTTCTACTAACGGTAACTCCTTCCTCTTTTTTACCGTTTCCAATGCCATTTGAATCGTCATATAAATTATTGGTGTCTTTAATAGCTATACATTCTAAATTTTTTGATATCCAAATGCCTTTTAATTCAGATAATTGCTGAAAAGAAATACTAGGTAAAAGAATAAAAATCAGTATTTTCAGCATTCTAAACATTTAATAGTACATATATTTTTTATTGTTATATTTCTTTTTATTCAATAGAAAACGACTACTAAAGTAATAAAAAATAGTAAAATCAACAAAATTTCAATTAATTTTGAAAATCTAAATCGAGAAACATGGAATTTTTTAGCAAAAATTATGTATTAGGTGAATGGATTAATGGGGCTGAAGAAGAATATACTTTTGTTCATGCAATAAACGGAAAAAACATTGGATTTGCTTCATCAGCAAAACTACCATTTGACGAAATTTTAGCTTATGGTCGAAAAAATGGAGAAAAACTAAGAAAAATGACTTTCCAAGAAAGGGGTAGAATGTTAAAACAATTGGCATTGTATCTTTTGGAAAGAAAAGACAATTATTATACGATTAGCTATTGCACAGGAGCAACAAAAATTGACTCGTGGATAGATATTGAGGGTGGAATTGGAAATCTTTTTGCCAATGCAAGTTTAAGACGGCAATTTCCAGATTTACCCTATTACGTTGATGGACATGCTGTTCCTTTATCAAAAAATGGAAGTTTTATCGGTCATCACATTATGGTGCCAAAAAGAGGGGTGGCTATACATATCAATGCTTTTAATTTTCCTGTTTGGGGAATGTTGGAGAAAATAGCAGTAAATTTAATGGCAGGCGTTCCTTGTATTGTGAAACCTTCTGAAGTTACTTGTTTTTTAACCGAAGCCGTAGTTAAGGACATCATTGAATCTAAAATTTTACCAGAAGGAGCTCTTCAATTGGTGTGTGGATTAGGAAGAGGAATATTAGATTATGTTGAAAATGAAGACGTGGTAACTTTTACAGGTAGTGCTAAAACAGGGAAAATTCTAAAAAACCTTCCACAAATTGTTGATAAAAGTGTGCAATTTAATCTTGAAGCGGATTCTTTAAATGCTTCTGTATTGGGTGAAAAAGCCACTCCAGATACTCAAGAGTTTTCACTTTTTATAAAAGAAGTTGTCAAAGAAATTACTATCAAAACAGGACAAAAATGTACATCAGTTAGAAGAATCATCGTTCCAGAAAAATATTTAGAGGAGGTTCAAAGTTCTTTAATAAAAAAACTAAGTGAAATAAAAATTGGTAATCCAATGGCAGAAGGGGTTCGAATGGGAGCTTTGGTTTCTAAAAATCAGGTAAATAGAGTGAAAGAGAGTGTCCAAATTCTTCAAAAATCACAATCCTTAGTCTTTGGAAATATGAATTCTTTGGATTTGATTGATGCGGATTTTAATTTAGGTGCTTTTATTTCACCTCTTCTATTTATGAATGAAAATCCATTTAAAAATATCGATGTTCATGAAATAGAAGCTTTTGGACCGGTTTCAACTCTAATGCCTTATTCTACTTTAAATGATGCAATTACTCTATCTAGAATGGGAAAAGGGTCTTTAGTAAGCAGTATTGTTACTCCTGACGACAATGAAGCGAAAAAATTTGTAATTGAAGCTGCGAGTATGCATGGAAGAATTTTAGTGCTAAATCAATCATGTGCCAAAGAAAGTACTGGTCATGGCTCTCCAATGCCTTTATTAACACACGGTGGACCTGGTAGAGCGGGTGGGGGAGAAGAAATGGGAGGAAAAAGAGGTGTGTTACACTATTTGCAAAGAACAGCTATACAAGGTCATCCGAATACAATTACAAAAATCACCGAACAATTTCAAATTGGAAGTGATCTTCCAGAAGCTCAACCCCACGTATTTCGTAAACATTTTGAAGAGTTAATTGTAGGTGAAACCGTTTTTACTCACAAACATACTGTAACAGAGAGCGATATCGTTAATTTTGCAAATGTTTCTGGAGATAATTTTTATGCTCATATGGATGAAACCTCTTTAGAAGGGACAATTTTTGAAAAAAGAGTTGCTCACGGTTACTTTGTATTGTCAAAAGCTGCAGGTTTGTTTGTAGATCCTAAAAAAGGACCTGTTTTATTAAATTATGGAATTGAAGAAGCTCGTTTTACCAAGCCAGTTTATCCAGGAAACACTATTGGAGTACGATTTACGGTAAAAGAAAAAATAGATCAAGAAAAACGAACGGAAGAAGATATTGCAAAAGGAATTGTTAAATTTTTAGTTGATGTATATGATGAAACTGGAGAAACGGTTGCGATCGCTACTATTCTAACAATGGTTAAAAAAATCAATCAATCTTAAATTGAAAACTCAAGTTGTCATTTTAATCAGTACTTTTGTTTGAATGATACACAAAGCTGGATATGTAAATATTGTTGGTAGTCCAAATGTTGGTAAATCGACCTTAATGAATCAATTATTGGGTGAAAAACTTTCGATTGTAACCTCAAAAGCTCAAACAACACGCCATAGAATTTTAGGAATTTACAACGACGAAGGACATCAAATTGTTTTTTCAGACACCCCAGGAGTAGTAAATGCTGCCTATAAATTGCATGAAAACATGATGCAATATGTACAAACTTCTTTTCAAGATGCAGATGTTTTACTTTTTATTACAGATATTTATGAAAGTGAGATAAACCATCCTGAAACTTTAGAAAAAATTAAAAAGTTGAAAATCCCAGTCTTATGTTTAATCAATAAAATTGACTTAGGAAATCAAGAACAAGTTTTAAAAAGAATACAATATTGGAAAGAGAAATTGCCAAACGCAGAGATTTTTCCTATTTCTGCTTTACATGGGTTTAATAAAGAAAATGTTTGGGAAAAGATTATAACTTTATTGCCCGAAAGTCCTCCTTATTACGATAAAGAAGAATTGTCAGACAGACCATTACGTTTTTTTGTTTCTGAAATGATTAGAGAAAAAATATTTCTTTTTTGCGACCAAGAAATACCTTATTCCTCTCATGTTGAAGTTACTGCTTTTGAAGAAGAAGATCGTTTGATAAAAATTTATAGTCAGATATTTGTCGAAAGAGATTCTCAGAAAGGAATTTTGATAGGAAAAGAAGGTAAAATGTTAAGAAAAATTGGTACTGAAGCGAGAAGAGACATTGAAAAATTTTTACAAAAAAAAGTGTTTTTAGAAACTTTAATTAAAGTGGATAAAGACTGGAGAAATAGCGATAGTAAATTAAAAAAGTTTGGTTATTAAAAAATTGGTTAGACTATTTCCGAATTGCTTTTTTCAATAAGATCTAAACTTCTTATAAGATGAGCTCTATACCATTTTAATTCGTCCCAACTAAAGGAATCTCCTACCTTTTCTTTTACCTCACTTAATGTACTGTAATCATTTATAAGGGGATAAATTTCTTTCAATCCCTTTAATTTTTCCTCATTGATTAAATCTTTTATGTCCACTTTTCCAGATAAAATAAGACTTTTGAAATGATCATTAATCGTGCTTACAGCCATTAATCGTTCTTCAGCGATTTGTTCAACAGTTTTGTTTTGTAGGTATAATTCTAATGTTCTTTCTAAGCTGTTTGGTTTTTTAATTTTCTTTTCTTCTGTTTTCTCTAATATTTCAATTTTTAAACCTTTTATTTCATTTTTTTGTTGAATAAAATCCTCTTTCATTTGAGTGATTATATCACTTTTATAATCAACATAATCTGAGTTTTCTAATGAAAGGTTGTCATTTTTTTCATCTTGTAAGCAATATTTTGAAATTATAAGATTGTTTTTAAAAAACATGTAAAATAAATCATCTAAGTATTCCTCAAATAAAATATATTCATTTTTTAAACTTTTAGAACTTTTTAAGTTTTTGATAAGTTCAAATTGGAATAAAAAAATATATAAATTTGGTTTTATTAAAGATAAATAGTATTGGTGAGCAGCAGAAATTCTTTGTAAAAGAAACGTCTTGTCTAATTTCTCTTGATTAAAAATTTTTGAGATTTGTTTTAAAAACCGTTCAGATGGCTCGATTAAATTTTTCCATGACTCCAAGTATTTTTCCTTAAATTGTAAAAAAAATGAAGTTTCACTTTGTTTAGTTTCTACTTCAATTTTATTTAAAAGATAGAAAATTTGTTTTTGACAGTTTTCCCAAGAATAATTTTCATTAATTTTTTTTAAAATAAACTGTTTGCTTTTAATTTCTAATAAGGTTTCCAATTCTACATCGTTTAACTTATTTGAAGAAAAATCTGGAATATCATAGTCTAATTGTAACTCATTTAAATTTACAGGTGAAAGTAATTTTAATCCATTGATATTTCTTAATCTGGAAAGAGCAACATAGGCCTGTCCTGAAGCAAATGTTTCTTTTAAATCCATTATTGCTCTTTCAAAAGTTAAACCTTGACTTTTATGTATAGTAATTGCCCATGCTAATTTGATAGGATATTGAACAAATGTTCCGATGGTTTTTTCTTCAATTTCTTTTGTGGTTTCATTTAAATCATATCGAATGTTTTCCCACTCGTAATGCTCTAATTCTATGTATTGATTGTCGTCTGGTACATAAACTATTATTTCTTCTTGAGAAAGGGAATAAATGTGACCAATTTTACCATTGTAAAAGAGTTTTTGACCAGAAATATCGTTTTTGACAAACATTACTTGAGCTCCTTTTTTTAACCTTAATTCAATTTCTAAAGGATAAATAGATTCAGGAAAATCTCCTGTTATTTTAGCTGTATAAATGAGTTCTTTTTCTTGTAAACGGTTTAACTCTAAATTGTTTAAATGTTGTGCTTTATAATTATGTGTTGTTAATGTAATATAACCCTGTTGAGTGTTTTCTTTATTGTTTTTATGATAATATTGATTGAGTGTATCAATGTCCTTTTGTTTCATATTATTAGAACGTAATCGATTGAGTAGTTCTATAAAAATTGGATCTTCTTGCCGAAAAATTTGATTTAATTCTAAAAATAGTGGAGGAATTTCTTTGATGACCATTGCTTCAAAAAAGAAAATCCCTTTGTAAAAATTTTTTAAGACTTGCCATTCTTCATTTTTCACCACAGGGGGAAGTTGAAATAAATCTCCGATAAAACACATTTGAATACCACCGTAGGGACTATTTTTTTTTCTAATATTTCTTAAAACCCAATCTATTTCATCTAAAATGTCTGCTCGAAGCATACTCACTTCATCAATGATAATCAACTCTAAAGATTTTATCAATTTTTTTTTTCTTTGATGCATTTTAAAATGTTTATTTAAACTGCTTTTATTTTCAAATTTGATAAAGGAATTGGAATGATCAACATATTCAAAACTCGGAATAAATGAGGCCAATGGCAGCTGAAAAAAGGAGTGAATTGTTACTCCTCCAGCATTTAAAGCTGCAATCCCTGTCGGGGCTAAAACAATTGCGTTTTTGGTCGTGTTTTGTATAATTTCGTTGAGAAGAGTAGTTTTTCCTGTTCCAGCTTTTCCAGTTAAAAAGATTGATTGATTACTCTGCTCAATAAATCGTTTAACAAATTTTGAAGTGTTTTCAGACATTTTTAAAAGGAGATTCTACTACTAAGGTAAGCATTTTTTTTATTTATGCAATCGATATGAAAAAGATTCGACATACAATTTTGGAATTTCTACTTCTTTTAACTTATTATGATAAATTTTGTAGGGTCTTTTATATTGATCGTATTCAATTTTTGATAACTCTGATGAGATAAATGTAGTTTCATAAAATAAAGAATCAATTGTCATAACCCATTGAGAAGAGTTGTTATATACAAAATATTTTTTCGAAACAAAAGGATATTTTTCTAAATCTCTTCTTAACAACATCCCACTTTTACTGTATTTGTAGCTAAAAACATTAGCTTCTTTAACAATATTTTGACTTTGAAACCTTTTTATAGGGTTTTTAATACTTCCTAAAATTATCCAATCATTTGGCTTAGGATGCAAAATAGAGTCAATTGAAAGGGCACCAAAATATTTTTTCTTTTTTATAATATAAAGTTTATTTTTATGCTCAACATCTTGGAATGATTTGTAGTTTTTTCTATTTTCACTAGCTTTATAGAAAGTGAAGTGATGTGTTACATCGGTGTTTAATTGTATTTTAAAGAGATCTTTGTACTTATTGTATTCTGCATTTAAAGGCAAGACTTGAACGGGTCTAAAGATTTTATTTTTATTTATTTTTTTTGAATATACAAAAGTAAAAGCTGTGATTTCTTTCGAATCATAAAATGTATAAAAATCAATTTTTTTAATACTCCCATTTTTATCAAAGGTATAAATATATTTTTCTTTTGGCAATACATAATGTCCATTACTGTCTTTTTCATTTTCTGAAAAAATTCGTCTTGTTATTTGAAAAATTTTATTTTTTTTGAGGATTGAATCACAAAACCAATAAGGAAAATTGATTTCTTTTTCAAAATCTCCGTTTAAAAAAAGTGGGTTAATCCATTGTTTAAGATAGTTTAGATTTTTGACTTTTTTCTCTTTCTTAGCATAAGAACAGGAGAAAAATAATACAATAAATCCAAAATAAAAGTATTTTGTCATCTTAATAGATTCACATGACCATTTAAATGATTTTTGTTTCCTTTCAAATCACTATAATATACTTTCCAAGTGTAGGTTCCGTCTTGACAAAGCTTGCCTTTATAAGTACCGTCCCAATATTCGTCTATAGAATCAATTTCCGAAACAATCTCCCCCCATCTATTGTAAATTGTCATGTTAAACAGAACAATTCCTTCTCCGTACGCCTTGAAATATTGATTAAATCGATTGTCATCTGGCGTAAATGTATTCGGTATATATAAAATGCCATTATAAATGATCTCAATTAAGTCAGTTGTGGTACATCCATTGGTGTCAATAAAATAAACTTTATATTGAGAATTAAAATTTGGATAGACAAAAGGGTTTTGACAGTCTGTACAAGAAATATATGAATTTGGAGACCAATTAAAAGTACCAATTCCAGTTGTTTCAGCAAATAATTGAATTTGATCACCTAAATCAGCTAAAATATGAGGACCCAATTCCACCTGATGGTTAGGGAATAAATTTACAAATACAGAATCTCTGTCGTAACAAGAATAAATATCATAACCACTTACAATAAAAATCGTTGTTTGTGAAGGAACAACCATTACTGTGTCATTTGTGTTATTAGATATAAATTTAGCTGGATACCAGTAATAGGTATTTAGACCTTGAGCATACAATACGCAAGAATCTCCATAACAGATAGTAGTGTCGCCCCATGCATTTAATTGAGGAATAACAACCACAACAAAAATACTATCAGTAACTGTTCCACAAGCATTTGTAAAATCACAATAATAAGTCATACTTTCAGGAGTATATGAGGAGACAACGTTTGTATTGTTTTGATTAAGATAAATATTAGGATACCAAAGATACGTTTCACCACCTTCGGCTTCCAATTCAACTTCTTCACCATTACACATTCTCGCTGTATCTTGTAATTCCGGTATTGGAATAGTTGAAAAAACGGTAATATATACACTGTCTTTATACACACAATTATTTTGAGTTGTTGCTTCAACAAAATAGAACATGCTTTCGCTAGGCGTTACAATAGGATTGCTGCTTAAAGGGTTGTTTATCTGCACATTTGGTGACCATATTTGTGATACAGAGCCACTAACACTTATATTTGCTCCAGTTCCAACGCAGATAGACTCATCTTCTGAAACTTGAATTGCATCAGGAAAGACGTTGATGTTTACTTGAAAAGTGTCTAGACCACAAACATCACCAATTATCACATTCATTACAACGTTTTGATCTACTGTAATCAATGGGTTAGAGATGTTTGGATCGTTCACATAATTACTAGGAAACCAAGTGTAAAAAGCACCACCACCAGATTCCAATTGATAAGGTGTATTTTTACATATAGTTGGAACGGGAGAAATATAACCAGGTTCATAACTACCTACTTCTACTTCGAATTGAACAGAATCTGGTACTTTACAAAACAAAGAATCGTAAACTGTCAATTTAATTGTGTATGTTCCCTCTATGGTAAAAGAATGGCTAGGATTTTCAACAGAAGAAGTTGTACCATCTCCAAAATCCCAAACAAAAACTTCCCCATTTATACTATTACTAAAAAATTGAACAGGATTTGGAATACAAATTACATAATTTGGGTCAGTTACAACTGCATCAATGGCGTTTAACTCAAATTTAAAAGCAGCCATATTACAGTTGCCGCTGTTGTTTGAAGGTCCAATTACGCCAGGAGTACTTACAAAACCACTGTTATTTCCTCCACAGGCAGAACAGACAGCATGATAAACTCGACCTGCTTTATCAAAACGTGATGTTCCTCCATCAACATGATCACTTGATGGTCCGCCAATAAAAGTGGCATATTCTAAATCACTGGCATCTGGTTTGAGAACAGCGATATAGAATCCATCTCCGTTGGGAATAGTACTCATAAAAGCATCAGCTGAAACAGGGAAATTTGAAATTGAAGAGGACAAAATGTCTCCACCCCAACCAGCTATGTAAATCTCTTTACAGTCAGAAACTAAGAATGCCGTTGGAGATAAAGAGTGATTTCCATTATTATTTCCGCCCACTTTAGTTGTCCAGATGATATTAGCCAAATTGGAGGAATATTTACGGATAAATTGACCTGCATTATCATTGCCATACAAACCAGGGGAAACAGTCATATTACCTGAGGTTTGACCATAAACATAAACAAAATCATCGTCATCAATTTGGACAAAATAACATTGATCATAAGAAGAAGTTCCAACGTAAGTTCCACTTTGATAATTCAAATTAGAACCAAATTTTAACAAATAACCATCAATGTTACCAAGAGTACTTGGTGCATTACCTCCTGCTATATTTATAGAGGACATTATTCCACCCGTTGTATATAGTTCATTATTTGAATTTACTTGAAGGGAGTATCCAGCTTCAATATTGTTTCCACCAAAATATGTGGACCATAATAGAGAGGAAAGATTATTAGAAAGTTTTGCAAAAACAGCATCTTGTAAACCACCAAAACTCGACTGAAAGCCGTTGTTTATAGGAAAATTTGTAGAATTGCTTGAACTGGCAATAAGTACATTTCCTTCTTGGTCAATGATAATTTCACCTCTAAAATTATCACCATAGTTTTGTGCTAAATTTCCATCATTTGGGAAAGTAGAACCCATATTGTAACCGTCATTCCCACTACCACCCAAAAAAGTAGAAGACATTAAAGTAGAACCAGATGAGTTCAATTTAGAGATAAAAATATCTGTCCCTTGAAAAGGTAAAATGTCATCTAAAGTTACATTAGATCCTCCTGCAAATGTTGATTGATATGGAGATCCTGAGGTTGGAAAACCTGGTGAAGAAGTTGTACCTAAAACATATAAGTTGTCGTTTTCATCGCAAATTAAACTTAAAGGAACTTCATTTCCATTTGAAGCACCTAAATAGGTTGAAAATAAAAAAGTAGATCCACTCGAATTAAATTTACTAATACTCACATCAAAAAAGGAATAATTATCGGAGCTTGAATGATTAAAAGAGACATCATAAGCACCAGCTGTGACAGGATAGCCATTTCCAAAAACAATTCCTGCTGCAACTAAATTTCCGTGTTTATCAGGAGTTGCTGTATTGCCCCAATTGTCTGAAGTAGATCCTGAATAAGAGGAAAAGGTGATGTTTGGGTCAATAATTAATTTTGTGTTTTCAGGCATCGTTTCTTCAAGCTGGTAACTTAAATTATAATTTGAATCTCTTTTTTTATTCAATACATATTTGATTTTTACGACTTTTTTTATGTTATTTTCATCATAATACCAAGCAGTCGGTTTTTCGTCTAAAATTTCACCAAAACGATGTTGGATATGTAATTTCCCTTCTTTATCAATGAATGCTTTTTTACAACCTTCAATATTGATTTGAATCAGTTCTATTTTGTTTTTCTCAGTCAATTCCATCTGGTATTTGACCGAATTTTCAGTGCCATTTATTTGATAATTTATACCATTGTAAAATTCAGGATAATCTATTTGTTTAAAAGAATAAACACTGTTTTTCCATTTTGTTGGGTCATTATCAATGAAATAATTGTAATAAAAGGAGGAAGAATCTTTTTCTAAAGCATTGGAATTAAGGTTGGAATTGATGTATTTCATTTTTATTACATCTCTTTTGTATTCAGAAGAAGCAAGATCGTGCTTTGTATGTTTGTCAGTTGAGTGGTGGGAGAAAAGTTCACTGCGGTTGTCAAATGAAAAAGTAAATCCATTTTTTTCAATGTACATTTCACCGTTTACTATTTTTACTTGGTACTGAACATTTTCATGCCATTGTCCCTTATTTGGAGTAAACCAAACTTGTTGTCCTTGAGATTTAATCAAGAAAACATTAAAAATGTAAAATATGAATAGTAATCTATACATAAACTTATACAATATAACGATAAAAAAACGGAAAAGTTGTTTCGTTAAATCAAAAAAAGCTACCGTTCAATCAACTGAATCGCAAATTTTTAGAAGGAGAAATTTTAGAGATTACAAAAGTGGGAATCCAAAGAGCAAGCCAGCATACAAATATACTTAAAATATTAATAATCAACCAAAGCCAAAATGACAATTCAACAGGTACTTTGTTTAAATAATATACTTCTGGGTTAAGTGATAATATACCCCACCATTTTTGTGAAAAATAAAAGACGATTGCAACAAGATTTCCATAAAATAACCCTTTTAGCAATAAAAATAAAATTCTATACATAAATATTTTTTTTATGGCAGTATTTTTCATACCAAGAGCCATAAATAAACCAATAGACGAAGTGTTACTTATTATTAAAACTAATAAAGCAGAGCCCATATTAATAATTCCAATTATTAGCATTAAAGTGATAATGACATAAACATTGATGTCTAAAAAATCCAACCAAACAAAAATTTCTCTTTCATTTTCTTTCAGAGAGGTAAGATGAATATCTTGAAATTCATCTGAATAGGAAAATCGAATCATTTTTTTTAATTGATTGATATTTTCATCAAAATTTTTCCATGAATTAAATTGAATTTCATATGCTCCAATATAATTTGAAAAACTTCCTTTTCCTGGTGTTTTTTCGAAACTAATAAAAGCATCTTCATCAAAAATTTTCCCTTTTAATGCTTTGTCATCATGATAGTAAATATCTAATGTATTATCAGCATTTTTTTTATATGATCCAATTGGATAACCTTTGATTTTTAATTTTAAGTAAGAGGTGTCAGGCAAAGTATTTCTTGAGGTTGATTCATTTAATAATGTAAAATAATCAGAACTTATCAAACGAAAAACAGTATCTTTTACTGGAAAAAAAGTAAAGCCAGAATACGAAGTATATCCATTACCCCAATTGTAACGATAATGTCCATTGCCACCTTTTACTTTTCCTTTAATTATTAATTGTTTGTTATATGTAGTGTCTAAAATTTCAATTTCTGATGAAATTCCCCAATCGTTCATTTGTTGAATTAATTTAATATCAGCGATTAAAATTTTTTTATCCATTTCTTCCATTCCAGTATCATAGATACCTTTACAGATTAATTTTCTTTTAACAGCTTCATTTTTAACAAAAAAAACATTTATTGTATCTCCAACTTTAAAAGATAAAGAATTGGCTATCCATTTTGAAATTAGGACTTCATTTGAAGCGTTAAAAGATTGATAGTTAGGCATTGTACCTTCTTTCAGGTAAGATTTGAAAAAATCGAAGTCAAAATTTTCTTCTACACCTTTTATTAAAACACTTTGTATTTCTTGACTTTTACTATTAATTTTGTGGGATTGTAAAATTGCAGGTTTAAAAGCAACAGCATTTACGTTTCTAACAAAACTCATTTTTTTAATATCAGCTAATAATGCTTGATTTTTTAAAATAGGTTCATTTTCAAATAGGGAAGTGGATTGAGTTGAAGAAACAAAAGCATGAGAGCCAAAACCTAAAATTTTATTGCTTACTTCGTTTTTAAATCCGATAACAACTGCAAAAGTAATGATATTTACAGCAAGGGCTAAAGAGATACTAAATACAGCTAACTTAATAATTGGGGAGGTTTCATTTCTTCCTTTTTTATTGTCGTTGAAGATTTTTTTAGCTATAAAAAATGATGTATTCAAATTGGATTTTTTAAAAACACAAAAATACATATTGCTTTTGGGCTTTAAAAGCATTCTTTTTCTTTTTCTTTTATCATCTTGCTCACCATCTAAAAAATTAAGTAAAAATAAAAATACCAAAAGCAAAGAAATTGAAGAACATGTTGTTAAAGAACCTGTAATCGAAATAAAAGAAGAAGATACTTATGATTTATCAAAAAAACACCCTTTGTATATAGGTAATGAAAGAACATCTATGTACATAGATAGTTTAATTGGTAAACGAGTGGCTATAGTTGGAAATCAAACATCTATGATTGGTGACAAACACATAGTAGATTCATTGTTGTCATTAGGTGTTCAGATTGTAAAGGTTTTTTGTCCTGAGCATGGTTTTAGAGGGGAAACTGGTGCAGGAGAAAAGGTGTATAGTATCATTGATGAAAAAACAGGTTTACCATTAATCTCACTTTATGGAAACAATAAAAAACCCAAACCCTCACAATTAGCTGATGTCGATATTGTACTTTTTGATGTTCAAGATGTTGGTGTTCGTTTTTATACCTATATATCGACCTTACACTACGTAATGGAAGCTTGTGCTGAAAACAATAAAAAATTTATTTTGTTAGATAGACCTAACCCAAATTCTCATTATGTCGATGGTCCCGTTCGGGAGCTTAGGTATCGATCTTTTATTGGAATGCATCCTGTTCCGATAGTGTATGGAATGACAATAGGAGAATATGCTTTAATGATAAATGGTGAATGTTGGTTAAGTGACAGTATCCACTGTGAATTAATGGTAGTTCCTTGCAAAAATTATTCAAGAAAGATGCCTTATTCGATTCAAACTCCACCAAGTCCAAATTTACGATCAGATATAGCTGTTTCACTTTATCCGAGTTTGTGTTTTTTTGAAGCTACAACAGTTAGTGTAGGTAGGGGAACAAATCGTCCTTTTGAAATATTTGGACATCCTAAATTCCCTGAATTAGGTTATAAATTTATTCCAATATCAAACCAAGGTGCAAAAAATCCATTATGGGAGTATATAGAATGTAATGGAATGGATCTTTCCGATTTTGCAGAAAAAAGAATTTATGAAATTCACTTGAATTTTTTAATTGATGCAAAAAAATATTTAGGTGATAGTATAGAGTTTATTAATCAACCTAATTTTTTTGATCGTTTGGCAGGAACGGCTGAATTAAGAAGGCAATTAAATGATGGTTGGACGGCAAAAGAGATTAAACATTCATGGAAAAATGGAATCAGAGATTTTAGAAAAATTAGAGCAAGATATCTTTTGTACAATTAGAATGATATAAAAATGGAAAATGCAATTCAAATAACAATAATTGACAGAGAGGGTAAAGAAAATCTTATCGAAGCACCTGTTGATATGAACTTAAATGTAATGGAAGTTTGTAAATTATATGAATTACCTGTTAAAGGAGAGTGTGGTGGAATGGCTTTGTGTGCTACTTGTCAATGTTATTTAGAATCCAATACACAACTTGACGAACAATCTGAACAAGAATTAGACATGTTAGATCAAGCTTTTTTTGTTCAAACAAATTCTAGATTGGCCTGTCAAATTAGGGTAAAAGAGGAATTAAATGGAATGGTGTTAAGATTAGCTCCGGAATCGTTATAAAATGAAAAATAAATGGTATTCAGATTCCTTTAAAATTGGAATTTTAGGAGGTGGTCAGTTGGGAAGAATGTTAATTCAAGCGGCAACTGATTTTAATATGAATATTTACTGTATGGACAGTGATATAAATTCTCCGAGTGCTTTCTCATCAAAGGGATTTACTCAAGGAAATATATTATCGTATGATGAAGTATTACATTTTGCTGAAGATAAAGATATTATCAGTATTGAAATTGAAAACGTAAATGTAGATGCCTTATATGAATTGGAAAAAAGAGGGAAAAAAGTTTTTCCCCAAGCAAGAGTAATTGAGTTAATTCAGGATAAAGCTTTACAAAAAAAGTTCTATATAGAACATAATATTCCTACTTCTCCATTTAATGTTTTTAATAATAGACAAGAAATTATTCAATATTTTCAAAAGAATGATTTTAGACAAGTGGTGCAGAAATTAAGAAAAGGGGGGTACGATGGAAAAGGGGTTTGTGTAGTCAATAATTATGAAAAATTACAAGACATTTTCGATGCACCATGCATCATAGAAGAGAAGGTGAAAATTATTAAAGAAATTTCAGTGATTGTCGCAAGAAATGAGAAAGGTGAATGTGTTAGTTATCCAGCAGTTGAATGTGCTTTTAATCAGGAAGCAAATTTAGTTGACTATTTATTTTCTCCAGCTGAAATTGATGAAAAACTAGAAGAGGAAGCCCAAGAATTATCAAAACTTATTATTCAAAAACTTGATATGGTTGGCCTATTGGCAGTAGAATTTTTTATTGATACAAATAATAATGTTTTAGTAAATGAAATGGCTCCACGTCCTCACAATAGCGGGCATCATACAATCGAATGTTCTGTGACCTCACAATTTGAACAAATGTTAAGAGCCATTAACAATTTACCCTTAGGTAAAACTGATAACATTCAGAAAGGGATAATGATTAATGTATTAGGTGAAAATGGTTTTAATGGTAAAGCACATTATGAAAACATTGAAAAAATTGTAGAAATGCAGAATGTACACTTACATCTGTATGGGAAAGAAGAAACAAAATCCTATAGAAAAATGGGACACATTACAGTTTGTGGAGAGGATTTAAATCTTTTAAAAAATCAAGTGAAGTTTATTAAGGAAACTTTAAAAGTTAGGATTTAAATTGATTTGAAATAAGATTTTCGTCATCTATATTATTATAATTTTATAAATAAGCTTTTTTTAAATTTAAGTTAGTACATTAATTATTTTTTTTTTGATGTTATTTTTTTTCAATTATAAATTGGCAAGTAAGTTAACACAATTTTGCCTTCGACAATCTATATCTCATCATTGATTGCAATAAATGTTTGGCTTTTAGTTTATTAAAAAAGTCGTAATTATTGTCTTCGTCTATTTGATAATTGGAAGTCCATATTGTTTTGAAACCATATTCATTTGCAAATCGATTGACATCAAGTAGTGTTTGACCGCTAGTGTGTGTTGCACAAAAAACATAATTAACATTGTATTCTAAATTAAATTTTCTCATTTTTGTGTAATTATTTTTGCTTGAATCTACTGTTGATTCGATTAAAATAATTTCGCCGTCAACTTCAATGACTAAACTAAAATCAAGCTGAGGGTTTTCACTTAATGTACTAAATTTAATTGTATTAGAATTATCAGAAATAAGCAATTTTGCAATATGCCATAAGGTTTGAGTTTTTCCATTGTCTGTGTTGTTATAAAGAGCAATAATATATTTCATATTTACAATATTTTTCATGTGGTAAAGTTCTATGGTTTTTTTAAACTGTACAATCCCCGAAATCGGGGTATTTTCATTTTTTTTTAATTCATTAATAAAAATTTAATTAAAGAAAATAAGAACTTTTACTACATTTATTGCGAAAAAGTTAAAATGGCAAAAATTGTAATAGTAGATGACCATCTAATTGTAATGGAATCTCTTCAGTATTTGATTGAAGATGAGGGGAAACATCAAGTTGTTGCTAAATTTCCATTGGCACAAGAATTTTTAATTGAATTAAAAGCTGGAAATTTATATTTTGAAATATTGATTTTAGATGTCAAATTGCCCGATTTATCAGGCATAGAAGTTGCAAAAATAATGCGCGAAAAATTCCCTGAAATAAAGGTAATTTTATTGTCACAATATAAAAATAAAGACTTTGTTTTAGCAGGATTACAAGAAGGTGTAATGTCTTATCTATTGAAGAGTTGCAGTGGAGAAGAATTAATTAAAGCTATCGAGGTGGTATCAAACAATTTAACTTTTTTAAGTCAAGAAATTGCAACAATTGTAGTAAAAAATCATAACTCCTCAAAAATCACTTTTAATTTAACTGAACGAGAACGTGAAATTCTAGAATTAATTGTATTTGGCTTTTCTAATAAACAAATTGCACAGAAATTATGTATTGAGACTGATGGTGTTGAATATCATAAAAGAAATTTAAGACAAAAATTGAAAGTCAATAAATCTGTTGAATTAGCAGTTAAAGCCATTGAGCTTGGTTTTGTTCACCTTAATTAAAATTAAAAAATAAATATGGAAAAAATTTATTTGGCTCTAGCTGACGATCATCAATTGATGAGAAATGGGTTTTCAATGATACTAGAAACAATTCCTCAATTTCAATTACTACATTCTGCCAAAGATGGTAAAGAGTTAATTGATATGATATTAAGCAATAAAACACTTCCTGATGTTGTTTTTATGGATATTGATATGCCAATAAAAAATGGATTTGAAGCATGTAAGGAGATTAATGAACAATTTCCAGAAGTACATGTTCTTTTTTTAACTAATCATATTTCAAAAAAATTCATTGAAACAGCGATATTGTCTGGAGGAAATGGCTATTTAGCAAAAGATTCAGATATAGAAACTATTATAGAAGCAATAAATGAAGTCATTGAAAATGGTTTCTATTTTAATGAATATTGGACAATAGACCTTTTAAAAAACTTACTTAAAAATGGAAAAATTAAACATCAATTTGAAGATAATATTGAACTAACCACCCGTGAAATTGAAGTGCTTAGAGCAATATGTGAAGAAAAAACAGATGCTCAAATAGGGGATAAATTGAATATTTCACATTTAACAGCCGAATCTTATAGAAAAAGTTTGCTTAAAAAAATTGGAGTCAAAAAAGCTGTTGGATTAGCAATTTTTGCTGTTAAGAATAATATTATTTAATTAAATCATTAAAATCCTACCCATTTTGGTAGTATATTATTTGAATTTTTATATATTAATTTGCAATGTTAATTTTTAAAATCAATAATTATGGCAAAATTTAAAAGTGAAATCGATTTAATCGATAATGGTAATGGGACTTACAACCTAGATTACAATATTTTTTCTCCTGGAAAAAAATATACTGAAGGTACAGTAACAAAAACTCAAATTAATACTTTTGATTCAGTTACTAAAGAAATTCCTGGAGTTAAAATTGTAATCCAATTAGAAGATGGTGGCAATGGAAATCCACTCACATTAAGTGGTAGTATTCCTATTGCTACTCCTTATGAAATAAGCGAATCCAAACCTTTTGTAGAAGTAGTTTACAAAGCTTGGGATAATGCAATGCAAATGTATAAAGAAAGAGGAGGGGCAATTGTGAGGAAAATTATAGTTGAATAGTTTTTGTTATTTTTGACAAATGAGATGGATAATTAATTTATTCTATATTTTAATAATATTCAATTTTTTATGTCAAAATAATACAGTAAAATTCAAGAGTAGTAATTTAAACAATTTGTATAGTACTGCTCTTGATTTTAGAAAAAATGGAAATTTCAATGAATCAAATTCTATTTTAAAAAAGCTTCTAAATTTTAAAATAGATAATCCTATAAAATCTGAAATTTATTATAAGATTGCTAATAATTATTATTCACTTGAAAAAAGTGATAGTTCCCTCTTTTTTTTATATAAATTATTAGAAAGTAATAAAAAGGATTATAAACTTTTAGCAAAAAGTTATTTTTTAATCGCTTCTAATTACTCAAATATTGATGATTTTGAAAGAGCTAAACAAAATTTATCAAAATCTATTTATTATTATGAAAAGAATAATGATAATATTGGAGTAGGTCAATGTTATAACAATTTAGGAGAATTAAACTTTAAACAAAATGATTTTACAAATGCAATATCATACTTTAAAAAAGCACAATTTATTTTAGAAAATTCAAATACCTATAATAATCAAATTGTACTTTCAAACATTGGTGCATCTTATATTCATCTTGAAAAACCATCGTTAGCATTACCTTACATAATTCAAGCAAAAAAGTTGGCTAACCAATTTAATGATTCTCTCGGAATTTCTGTAGCCATCAACAACCTCGCTACTATTTATCGCGATTTAAATCAGTTAGACTCCTCTTTGTATTATTATAAAAAAGCTTTAGATATAGTGGACGCTTTAGGTTCTAAAGAAGAAAAGAAAACCATTTTAATCAACTTATCTGAAATTTATGAGAAAAAAAGAAATGTTCCCATTGCTTATGTTTATTACAAAAGATATATTGCATTAAAAGATCAACTATTTAATGAGGAAAAAAATGAATTTATTGTTGAAACACAAGAAAAATATCAAGCTGCTGAACGCAAAAAAGATTTAGCAGAAATGAAACTAGAAATTCAAAAAAAGGATGCTAAACATAAACAGTTTATTTTCAGTTTTATATTGATTTCAATAATTACTTTACTCATCTTTGGAATAATTTTAATTTGGCTTCGCTGGAAATCCATCCAACAAAAAAATAAGGCAAAGATAGAGATAATAACTGCCACGATGCATGGAGAAGAAAATCAACGGATTAAAATTTCTCAAGAAATACACGACGATTTAGGTGGGATTTTAGGAGTTTGTAGAATGCTTTTTACAAAAAGTAAACAAGTTTTTACTGACCAACATAAGGATTTATTTAATAGAATTGATGCTTTATTATTGCAAGCCAATTCCCGTTCAAGAGCAATTTCACATGAACTTTTTTCGCCAACCCTCAAACAATTTGGTTTAAAATCAGCTGTTGAGGAATATATTAATAACTTATTGTATCTTAACCCAGATTTAGAAATAAACTTCCAAATGCTCGATTTTAGACTTGAAGAAAAATTAGAGTTAAATTGTTTTCGTATCACCCAAGAATTATTTACTAATACCATCAAATACGCAAACGCTAATTCAATTTCACTTCAAATCGAAAAAATAGAAAATCAATTTAATTTCACCTATTATGACAACGGTATAGGTTGTGATTTTTCAAACATTACTAAAGGAGTTGGACTCAACAGCATCGAAGCCCGAGTAAAATCTTTTTCTGGAAAAATAGACTATATCACATCAAATCAAGGATTTAAATTAAAACTTACCATTCCTTTAAAAAAATAACTTTTTTAAAAATACCCCGTTTTCGGGGATTGTGTACTTTTTTTTTCCTCTCTAATTTTACACCAAAAACATTTATTCATGCTTTACAAAATCCTTCTCACTCTAAATTCTCCATCGAATTCTGTTTATAAATATAGCAAGTCGACTGAAAAATTAACACAGAATAATTGGAAACAGCTTGATGACTCAAATAAAGTTTGGATTTCAGAAATTATTGCTAATGATTTATTGAGTGCTAAGATTAGGGTTGAACGTGATTTGAATTTGTTCTTTTTTGAATCTGGACTTTACGAATTAAGTTATGCCTTTCAACTAAGTTTGAGTGATGTTTCTATAGGTAAAATAAACAATAACCTGTTTTTATTATGTTAATTTTTAAAAAACTTATGACTAAAGTATATTCTTTGAAACTAAGTTCAGAAGATTTATTATGGTTTTGGCAACAAAAAACAGGTCAAAAAACAAATCTTTGTTGTGAAAAATTTTGTACCAATTCAAACATTGAAGGCACAATTGTGCATTGCCATAATGAAAACAAAAATTATATTATTCCACTTTGTCAAGAACATAAAAATTCAGACAAAGAAATGGAGATACCCCCTCATTTTTCTTTAGTTGAATATAAATAGGGTCAAATGAAAATCAACAACTCTATCACTTGAATTTGAAAACCTTGCTTTCAAAGTAGTTGTTTTTTTTATTGTGGTTTGCAGCTCAATTGTTTCAGCATTTGAAAATGAGACCGTAAAGCATGAAAAAAAGTTTTTTCACTGAAATAAGGCAATTGGAATTCTTGAGCAGTTTTTTTAACTATTTCTGAAAGTTGAGGATAATGAACATGACAAATATTTGGAAACAAATGGTGTTCAATTTGAAAATTCAACCCACCTACATACCAAGAGAAAAAACGGGATTTTGGGGCAAAATTACTGGTGTTGTACAATTGACTTACCGCCCAATCAGCATCAATCTGACCGCTATTTTCAGGTACAGGATAATTGGATGTAGGAACAACATGTGCTGGTTGAAAAATTAAAGATAAAATTATTCCGCAGACAAAATGCATCAGAAAAAAACACAGTAGCGTAAACCACCATTCTACTGGTGAAAAGAGAAAAGGAAGAACTAATATAATTGAAAAATATAAAATTTTAGATAAAATGATTTTAAACAACAAGTTTTGGTAAGTAATGCCTTGTGTTTTAGTTAAATCCATTCTATGGTAACGGTAGGCTTGTCTATAATCTTTTATTAAAGCCCAAGCAAAGGTCATTAATCCATAAAAAAACCAAGCATAATATACCTGAAATTTATGAAAAGATCTCCATTTTGTGTGAGGTGAAAAACGCAAAATATTTCCTGGATTTAAGTCTTCATCTATGCCTGTTACATTTGTGTAGGTGTGGTGTAAAATATTGTGTTGAATTCTCCAATTCACGTCGGATCCACCTAAAAGATAAAGTAATAGACCTAAATATTTATTTACACGATCATTTTTTGAATATGCTCCATGGTTAGCATCGTGCATAATAGACAGACCAATTCCAGCCATACCAATCCCCATTAAGAACCATAATCCCATTATTACCCAACGATTATCGGCAATAGTAGTGATAGCAATAAAAGGAAATATGTACAATACTAACATAAATACTGTCTTTATCTTCATGTTGGTATTAGCAAATTTTGTTTTGTTATTTTCTCTGAAATAGGCACGTACTCGCTGTTGTAATGTCTTATAAAACTCTGGATTATGAGTTTTTGAATAGGAAATTTTTTGCATTGTTTCTTGAAATGTATTCACGAAATTAATCATAACTTTTAAAATAGAACATATTTTTAACATAATTAGGCATTTTTAAATTCATTATATTTTTAAAATAGCTTTTATCAAATCACGATATCCAATTTTTCCACAAAAGATTTAATTTTAGATCCCACCTTAGTAACAAATTCTCATTACTTTTGTGGAAATGAACAAACAACGATATACAGTAACTGCCGCTTTACCTTATGCCAATGGCCCTTTACATTTAGGGCATATTGCAGGCGTTTATTTACCTGCCGATATTTTTGTTCGCTTCTTAAAAATGAAAGGCCATGATGTAGTTTTTATTTGTGGGAGCGATGAACACGGTGCAGCAATTACATTAAGAGCAAAAAAAGAAGGGATAACTCCAAAAGAAATAGTAGATAAATACCATCAAATTATCTCTGATTCTTTTCAACGTTTTGGTATTCAGTTTGATATTTATCATAGAACTTCTTCAGAAATACATCATCATACCGCTCAAAATATATTTTTAAAATTATTAGAAAATAATCATTTTACTGTTGAAAAAAGTCAACAATTTTATGATGAAGATTATAAGCAATTTTTAGCAGATAGGTATGTAACGGGTGAGTGTCCTAAGTGTTCAAATCCAAATGCTTACGGTGATCAATGTGAAAAATGTGGCAGTGATTTAAGTCCAGACGAATTAATACATCCACTTTCTACATTAAGTGGAAAAACACCTGTTTTAAAAGAAACAAGTCACTGGTATCTTCCAATGCAAAGACACGAACAATGGTTGAGAAAGTGGATTTTAAATGGAGAATTAGATGGCGTAAAAATTCATGATCCAAAATCTTGGAGGAATCAAGTAATTGGTCAATGTATGTCATGGATTGATGGTGGTTTACATTCTAGAGCTATGACTAGAGATTTGGAATGGGGGGTAAGGGTGCCACTTGAAAATTCAGAAGGAAAAGTTTTATATGTATGGCTTGATGCTCCCATTGGTTATATTTCCGCTACAAAACAATGGGCAAAAGACAACAATAAAAATTGGGAAGACTATTGGATAAAACAAAATAATTCGGAGAATCCCAATTTAATTCATTTCATAGGTAAGGACAATATTGTGTTTCATGCCATTATTTTTCCTATTATTTTAAAAGCTCATGGGGATTTTGTTTTACCAAAAAATGTACCTGCTTCTGAGTTTTTGAATTTAGAAGGTGATAAATTTTCCACTTCAAGGTCATGGGCTGTTTGGCTCCATGAATATATTGAAAAATATCCTGAGAAAACCGATGAACTTAAATATACATTAACTTCAATCTCTCCAGAAACAAAAGACAGTGAGTTTACATGGAAAGACTATCAGTCTAAAGTAAATAATGAATTACTTTCCATTTTAGGTAATTTTGTCAATCGAGTTACAGTGTTATGCCAGAAATACACAGGTGGAAAAATCCCATTATTGCATTCTTCTTCAGCAGAAATTGAAAAGGTATTTGAAGAAATACATAAATTCCCTTTACAAATAGAAACATTGTTGTATCAATATAAATTTAGAGATGCTCAAGCGGAAGTTATGAATTTGGCACGTTTAGGAAATAAATTTTTAGCTGAAACTGAACCATGGAAAAAAGCAAAGACTTCACCTTTAGAAGTAGAAAGCATTTTATATGTTTCTTTGCAAATAACGGCTGTATTAGGACAACTTTTAGAACCTTTTTTACCAAATACTGCTCAAAAATTAAGAAATTTATTTAAGCAAGATTTATTTGCTTGGGACGATATTATTGAAAATGCAAAGCCAATTAGTGGACATAAATTGGCAGATTTACCTTTGCTTTTTAATAGAATTGAAGATGAAATGGTACAACTTGAAGTTGATAAACTTTTAAGAACAAAAGAAACACTAAACACTAAAATTGAGATGAAAAAGAACATAACTTTTGATGACTTTTCTCAATTAGATCTTCGATTAGCGACGATTATTGAAGCTGAAAAAGTACCAAACGCTGAGAAATTAATACAATTAACTTTAACTGTTTCGGGAATGAAAAAGACGGTAGTTTCTGGAATTGCTCAATACTACTCTCCTCAAGAGTGTATTGGTAAAAAAGTTCTAATGCTTTTAAATTTGGAACCAAAAAAAATAAAAGGAATCGTTTCAAAAGGAATGATATTAATGGCTGAAGACAAAAATGGAACTCTCAGTTTTATCTCGAGTGAAAAGGAAATGGAAGAAGGGTCAATTATTAGATGATTTTTATCACTTGTTTATTTCATTTTTATTTTGTTTCTTTGCGTTATAATATATAAATTAAAGATGGAAGCAATTAAAATAAGTGTAAACAAACAAATGGATGGTTATTCATTTAGCATTGCACCTTCAATAAGAAAAATGTTAAAAAAATGGTTTCCAAATTCTTATCCTGCTAATAATATTTTTGTTGCTTATGATACAAAAAGTGATTTTGAACTTTATTATAGTAAACTAGAAAGTTATATATATCCCGCTTTGTTAGGGGTTGACAATCAAAACGAGCTCAATAAAAAGGTTGATGAAATACAATTCATTGACAATCAAACAGGTGAGATATTACACTCTCGCAAAGTTTAGTATTTTGAAAAAAAATTATCATCTTTATTTGGGTAAAGCAGGACATCTAAATGTAATGTCTGAATTTTTAATTCGAGGTTGGAATGTAGCTATTCCTGAAGTTGATATTGGTGATGACATTTTTGTTGTTCAAGATGAAAATGGTACTTTAAGACGAGTTCAAGTTAAATCATCTTCCTCTACTTTTCGAAAAAATAATTTTAGTGGTCAGTTTAAAATCCCAATTAATCAATTAAAAATTGTGACAAATATTCTTGTTCATTATGTTTTTGTTGTTAGACACAAAGAACAATGGACAAAACCAATAGTTATACGTCAAGATTATCTATTAGATCATTTTGAGAATGATAATTTAGGGTCACAACATAATGGCAATTTAATATTGTATTTTTCCTATTCACCTCAAAAAATTGAGTGTTCTGGTGTTGATTTAACAAAATATGAATCTGATTTTACAGATTTCCCAATGTTAAATGATGGATCATTTATTAGATGATTTTTTGTTTCTTTTCAATGAAGCCCAATCAACAAAATAAATAAATTTGACGGTTATTTTGTTTAATGCAGATTCATCAAAAACCCTTTCAATGTTTTGCCAATAAGTCAAATTGCTAGTTGTTTTATCGTTTAGTAAAGAATTTTTATAAACAATATTTAAAAAACTTCCTGGGGCTACTTGCCACATAAAAATCAAATCCGAATTAAATGCATTAAAATTAAAATCAGTATTGATATTAATACTTTCATCTTGAACCACCAATCCATACTCATTTAAAACACCATGATGTCTAAATGTGCCTTTTGACCAATAATGTCGTAATCTTAATGTAAGAGATAAATTATTCTTAAATAGATATTTAATTTGTAAAACATTTGTAATAGTCAAAACATCTCTTTGACCGTAAATAGGATCGCCCAGATCATTATAACCTGCAAAACCTACATCACCTCGTTTATTTGAGTAATCAAAAGAAGGTTTTATCGTTAGTTTATCAGACATTCTAAAAATTGGAGCTATAAGAAATTGTTTGTATTGAGTTAGTCCATAATATTTATTCGATTGCCCATAAGAAAAATTAGCATCTAATGCAATTTTTCTACGATAATCACTTGAAACACCAACTTGAGACCAAACGTAAGGTTGTTTCACAAAATACTGATTAATTACTCTTGCTTCAAACGGATCAAAACCATCTCCTAATTGAGCCTCAATGTTAAAATAAAAAGAATGAAATGATTTTTGTAAAGTAGTAAATGTATTGTATTCAAGTAATTTGAAAAGAACAATATTTTCGTCATAAGGTTGTGACACGTTTAAATTTAAAGTATTATACCAATGGTTTAATTTCCAAAAAGGATTAAATTTATTGTACTTAAATTCTAAATTATGAGAACGATAGTTATTTTGAAAATTTACACCTAAATCATTTGGATCGTATCTAGGGCTTTTATTTTCAGAGTTTATTCTATATCGAAAAGCTCCTTTTATTTTGGCTACTTGAAGAAAAAAACTACTACCATCACTTAAAGGGTTATTATCAAAAGCTTTTTTTAGAGTTAAGGTGTCTTCAACTTGTGTAATTTTAAGATTTCCAGTGAAAGAATAGGAGTTGGAAGGGGTAACAATATTCCATCCAAAAGCACTCACATTAGCGTCAGCATAACCTTTTGACCTATAAGCGTTTAAATTAATAAAGTAAACCGAGCTGTTATTTGGAAGATTTTTGTCGATGGCTAAAATTTGATAGTTTACAAGTGGATTTGTTAACACTTTTCTTGTCGAAAAAGTAAGTGTATCTTCAATTACTGCAAAAGTTTCATTTGATAAAGCATTTAAAAAACCAATACCTAAACCATTTTTTGTTCTTCCAGAAATTTTTGTTACGTTGATTAAATTGGAATTATTTGGATTTTTTTTTATGATTTCATTTTCTTTCAATTCACTATTGACGTTATAATAATTAAGAGGAACACCACCTATACGCCTGCTATAAAATAAATTTCCTAGATTGAACAATTCAACACCTTCCTGAAAAAAGGGTCTTTGTTCTTGAAAAACTACTTCAAAAGCAGACAAGTTTTTGATAATATTATCAGATTGCACCTGACTAAAATCGGGTAATAAAGTTAAATCTAAAGTAAAGGCCTCGTTTAATCCAACTTTTAAATCTGTACCACCACCGTACCCATATGTATTTTCACCCTCAAAATGTGAGTAATTAGTTGAAAGATAGGGTGAAAGTTGTAAACGAAGTGGATTTTGTAAGTTCTTTAGACCTTTTAGTTTCCCCCAATAATTAATTGGATTTTGAAAACTTTTTGAAACAAGACTCCATTGTAACTGACTTCTAATTCTTCTGATTTCTCTTTCAAATTGTACATTCCATACGATTGAATCACTATTTGAAAAACGTAAGGCAGAAAATGGTATTTCCATTTCCAAAGACCACCCATTTTCTGAAATATTAACTTGAGATTTCCAAACTGCATTATAAGAATAATCAGATAATTTGTAATCACTTTGAACGTTTGACGCTGATACAGAAAATACAAATGCGTCTAATTTTTTATCATAAGTATCAAAAGAAACTGTAAACAAATCCACATTCAAATCTTCATCTCGTTCACCCATTTGTTTTTGTAAACTGTCCACGTTTGAGTCGAAACAGAAAGCCCCAACATAAATGGCGTAATTATCGTATAAAATTGATACTTCTGTTGGGAAAAGGGCTTTTTTTCCTTCGGTTGGATTAATTTCTAAAAAATCAGTTGCTTTTTGAGCTTTTTTCCATACTTCTTCGTTTAAATTTCCGTCTATTTTAAGTTTATTTTCAATTTTCAAAGCGTTAATCTCTTTGTTTTGAGAATACAGAACAAACGATGAAAATAAAGATAGATATACAGAAAATAGCTTTAATTTTTTACTTGGTGAAGTAAAAAAAATAGTTGAACAACTTATATTGAAACGATTAGGGAAAATAAAAAATAGTATTCAAGAAAGATTTTTAAGTGTATTAAAATCCAAGTTTAGTAGATTTTCTGTCTTCAATTAAAATGGCAACACATTCGGGTTTAACATTTATAGTTGAGTTTAAAGTGACTCTAATAATCAACTTTCTAGCTTTGTCAGTTTGAAAATCAACAGGTTCAGAGCCATCAGACATAGTGATTATTTTTTTTACTTTTTTAAACTCAGCTTCGCCCACTTTTTGAGTTACCATTTCATAAATTTCATAAGAAGCAGCAGATCCATCTCTTGTCTCACAAGCAGAATGTATTCTGTAATCGTAACCTTCTTGAGCAATAAAAGACAACTCATAATACTCTCCTGCTTTAAGAGCACCAGATTTTGATTGAGTACTTGGTACATATTTGTCTTTACTATGACCTCTTACAATTTTGTCGGGCATAGGACATTGAGCGATAACTAGTCCAAAGCTGCTAAATACAGCTAAAAAAACTTTAACGGATAAAAATAATTTTTCTTTCATAGCATTTGTTTTTTATTCAACTACTTCGGTTCTATATGTTTTAATTAATTCTTTCAATTTATTATAAGTTTTCTTGTTCATAGTGCAAGTTTCACCTCCTGAAATCATAATTTTTCCATCTTTTTCATTTACATTTGTATTTTCAACCACACAATCCAATTCTTGATATAAGTCTAAAATTTTGCCCATTTTTGTCATATAATTCAAAACATCTTTGTCGTCTTGATAATCTATCATAAAATCTATCAAATTCTCTGCCACAATTTTCTGATCTACTAAAATTTTATCAATTTTCGGACTTAAACCAAATCCTTTTGAAGTGCCAATAATTAAATGCATGGTTTCTAACCAGCCACCAGCCAACATTAAAGATAATTCTGCACCTTTTTCTATGTCTATTAATTTTTGAAATGATTTTGTATAAGTGTCGTTGGAAAGTTTAAATAATGAATCAGGACTGTTGCTATAATCTTTAATTAAACTGGTCATTTCAGAGGTAAATACTTCACTAATACCCAAATCTTTACCTACCTTTTCTAATTGATTAAAATATTGCAAGTATTTTGAGGTTTCATCAAAACAGGTTAAATAAGCCACATCAGCAATGTAAGCGCCGAAATTTAGAGATTGTTTGAGTGAACCTTCATATCTTCTTTTTGGGTCATTAATTAAACTTAAATCTTTTATTCCATCTAAATAGGAAATGATTTCAAATTGTTCTGAAGGTGAAGGGATATTGAATGAAATTCCAGTGTTTTCAATTTTATCATCCTCTAATTTAGTTTCTTTTTTGTCTTTTTCTTTAGAGGTTTCACCACAAGATATTAATCCTGCAACCATCATCATCAAAAAGACTTTAAGATAATTTTTCATTTTTAATGCAAAAATATATTTCCGAAAATTTTTCACGAAAATAATGATTATTATAATATTTTTTTTAATTCTTGTTCAATTTTTTCAGCTAATGAATTATTTATTTTAAATAGAGGTAATCTCATTTTTTCTTTCATCAAGTTTCTTACTGATAATGCGTGCTTTACACCTCCCGGATTGCCTTGTTCGAAAAAGTAACGAGTTATTAACAATAATTCATAATGTAATTGATTCGCTGTTGAAAAGTCATTGTCTAATGCTGATTTAATCATTTTACAAAATTTTTCAGGCAACGCATTTGAAACAACTGATATTACACCATCGGCGCCTAAATATATTAAAGGAACAGCGAGGGCATCGTCTCCTGATAACACTGAAAAATTTTCTGTTTTACAGCGCAGTATCTCCATGATTTGATCCATATTTCCCGATGCTTCTTTTACAGCAACAATATTTTTGATTTCTGACAATCTTAATATAGTTTCAGATTGCATATTGGCACCTGTTCTTCCAGGAACATTATATAAAATAATTGGCAAATCAGTACTATCAGAAAGAGCTTTAAAATGTTGATAAATTCCTTCTTGAATTGGTTTGTTGTAATAAGGTGAAACTGATAAAATAGCATCGACACCATCAGGAACCATGCTTAATTGCATACAAACTTTTTTAGTGTCATTTCCCCCAACACCATAAACGATTGGAAGACGACCTTTATTGGCCTCAAGCACTGTCTCTAAAACTTGACGTTTTTCATCTTCTGTTAGGGTTGGTGATTCACCAGTAGTGCCTTGAACAACTAAAAAATCTACACCGGTATTTATTTTAAAATCAACAAAAGACCTTAAAGATTTAAAATCTATTGATCCATCGTTTTCAAATGGAGTAACTAAAGCAGTTCCTGTTCCTTTTAATTTTTTCATAAATCGTTATTTAATACTATAATTTGGTGCTTCTCTTGAAATAGTCACATCATGAGGATGAGATTCTTTAACTCCAGCTTGAGTAATCCTTACAAATTTCGCTTGTTTTAACTGAGAAATATCTTCCGATCCACAATAACCCATCCCAGCTCTTAAACCACCAATCAATTGATACATTACCTCAGATAATGTTCCTTTGTATGGTACTCTACCAGAAATACCTTCAGGAACTAATTTATTGATGTCGTCTTCATCCGACTGAAAATACCTGTCTTTTGAACCTTTATGCATCGCTTCCAAAGAACCCATCCCACGATAGGCCTTAAATTTTCTACCTTCGTAAATAATTGTTTCCCCTGGTGATTCTTCAACTCCAGCAAACATTGAACCGAGCATCACGGAATCCGCACCAGCTGCAATTGCCTTGACAATATCTCCTGTATATCTTATGCCACCGTCTGCAATTATCGGAATTTTATATTCTTTAATCGCTTGATAGACATCGTTTATTGCAGACAACTGAGGCACGCCAACACCAGCAATTACTCTTGTAGTACAGATTGAACCAGGACCAATCCCAACTTTTATAGCATCAGCACCAGCGTCGGCTAAAAATTTAGCTGCTTCACCAGTAGCGATATTTCCAACTACGCAGGGAAGAGAAGGAAAGATGTTTTTTACCTTTTTCAAGACTTCTACAACTCCTTTAGTATGCCCATGAGCAGTGTCAATTACAATAGCATCTACACCTGCTTCAACAAGGGCTTTAACTCTTTCTAATGTATCGTCTGTAACTCCCACAGCAGCTGAAACTCTTAATCGACCAAAACTATCTTTACAAGAAAATGGATGTTCTTTTACTTTAATAATATCGCGGAAAGTAATTAAACCAATTAGTTTATTATTAGAATCTATTACTGGTAATTTTTCAATTTTATTTTCTTGCAAAATATCTTCTGCTTGAGCTAGGTTTGTCCCATCTTTTGTCGTAATCAAATTATTTTTTGTCATGATTTCGTTGACAGGTCGCATATTGTTTTTTTCAAAACGTAAATCTCTATTAGTAACAATTCCTTTTAAATGATGATTTTCGTCCACAACTGGAATACCACCAATTCTATTTTCTTTCATTAACCTTAAAGCATCGGATACTAATGCATTTTCATGTAGAATTATTGGGTCTAAAATCATTCCACTTTCAGATCTTTTTACTTTTCTTACTTCTTTGGCTTGTTCAGCAATACTCATATTTTTGTGTATTACACCAATACCTCCTTGTTGAGCTATTGCAATGGCTAAGCCAGATTCAGTAACTGTATCCATAGCCGATGAAATAATGGGGGTGTTTAATGTAATTTGTGTTGTAAACTGACTTTTTATAGACACTTCACGAGGTAAAATTTCAGAATAAGCTGGAACTAATAAAACATCATCAAAAGTGAGCCCTTCTTGTATAGGATGTAAATTTGCTAAAGACATGAAAAAAAAGAAAAATGAACGACAAAGTTACAAAAAGAAACTAGATTAATTGGGCTTGATGTACATTTTTTATAAAACTATAAAACTGCATTAACAATTCAATTATATTCAGTTATTGAGTTCTTATTAAAAACGCAGAGTCAATTTGAAATACTACAACTCAAATTTAATTCCTTGGGCTAAAGGTAGATGGTCAGAATAATTCATCGTATTAGTTTGTCTTCTCATATATACTTTCCAAGCATCAGATCCAGATTCTCTTCCACCACCTGTTTCTTTTTCACCACCAAAAGCCCCTCCAATTTCTGCTCCTGAAGTGCCAATATTAACATTAGCTATTCCACAGTCAGATCCTGAACAAGATAAAAATTGTTCTGCTTCTTTTAAATTATTGGTCATTATTGCCGACGATAAACCTTGCGGAACATCATTTTGAATTTTGATAGCATTTTCTACTGAACCACTATATTTTATAAGATATAATATAGGTGCAAAAGTTTCATGTTGAACAATTGAAAACTGATTTTTAGCTTCAACAATAGCTGGTTGTACATAACATCCCGACTCATAACCCTCACCTGTCAACACCTCTCCACCACACAAGAGTTTACCTCCTTCTTTTTCTGCCTCTTTTAGTGCTTTTTTATAATTTTCAACTGCTAATACATCGATTAAAGGACCAACGTGATTGTTTTCGTTTAATGGATTTCCAATTTTTAGTTGACCATACGCTTTCACCAACGCATCTTTCACTTTTTCATATACTTCGTCATGAATAATTAAACGGCGAGTAGATGTACATCTTTGACCAGCAGTACCCACAGCACCAAAAACAGCACCGGGAACAACCATTTTTAAATCGGCAGATGGAGTAATAATAATGGCATTATTTCCACCTAATTCTAACAAAGATCTTCCCAATCTTTCTCCTACTGTTTGTCCAACGGCTTTACCCATTCTTGTAGATCCAGTTGCAGAGATTAACGGGATTCTATTGTCTTTACTTAATATTTTTCCTAATTCAGCATCACCTATCATAAGACATGAAACGCCTTCGGGTACATTGTTTTCAGTAAATACTTCATCCACTATTTTTTGACAAGCAATTGCTGTCAGTGGGGTTTTTTCAGAAGGTTTCCAAATACATACATCTCCACAAACCCAAGCTAATGCAGTATTCCAATTCCAAACAGCTACAGGAAAATTGAAAGCTGAAATAATTCCAACAATTCCTAGTGGGTGATATTGTTCATACATTCTGTGAAATGGTCTCTCAGAATGCATTGTTAAACCGTATAATTGACGTGATAAACCAACAGCGAAATCACAAATATCGATCATTTCTTGTACTTCACCCAGTCCTTCTTGAAGAGATTTACCCATTTCATAAGAAACAAGTGTGCCAAGGGCTGTTTTATACTTTCTTATTTTATCGCCTAATTGACGTACAATTTCACCTCTTTTTGGAGCAGGAACTAAACGCCATTCTTTAAACGCTTCATTTGCTTTAAGAACTAAGGCCTCGTAATCACTTTCAGATGCAGAGGATACAGAAGCAATTAACTTACCATCAACAGGTGAATATGAATCCACTTTTTCTCCTCTAGTGTGTAACCAATAACTTCCTGTAGAAGCTCCTCTATTTATTTCTTGAATACCAAAAGTATCCAAAATAGTCTGTATTTCAACTTTGCTTTCTGTTTGTATCATGCTTATTCTTTGAAAATGTCCACAAAGTTAATAAATTTTAAGCTTTTTAATCGTTAATAATTCTAAAAATTATACTTTTGTACCCTAAATAAGTAATAAAAGAAGATAATGAAGACAATTGCCGCCAATTCAAAACTAGATGAAATCATTTTAAAAGTGGAAAAGAAAGGCTTAGAAGCGAAAGATTTAATCAAAGATTTGAAAGAATTACGAGAAAATGCTTTGAAAGAGCAAGATCCACTGGTGGTTAAAGTTTTACGTTTGACTTATGAATATCTAACAGAAAATGAGTCTTTTGATGTTCAAGCACAATTTGAAGAAGATGAAGAGGGAAATGAATATCCCATCGAAATTGACGATAAAGAAAATTTACTTTATTTATTAAATTTGCTTAAAAATGCAGAACATAAAATAAATAGAGAAGAGATTAAGGATTATAGAAGTTCATTAAAAGAAGCACTTTATTAAGAAAAAGTGTCTTTAATTACTCCAATTTCAAAGGAAAATAAAGATTTTTTTGAAAAAGTTTATTTTGTTGTTTCTAAAATCCCATGGGGTAGGGTAAGTACTTATGGTGCAATAGCTCAATTTCTTGGAACTAAAAAAAGTGCTCGAATGGTTGGTTGGGCTTTAAATGCTTCTCATATTCGGATTGATGTTCCAGCTCATAGAGTGGTCAATAGAATTGGACTACTTTCAGGTAAAAATCATTTTTCATCTAACAATGAAATGGAAATTAAGTTGAAAGAAGAAGGGATAGACGTGAAAAACGATAAAGTGGTAGATTTTGATAATCTTTTCTGGAATCCAAATATTGAATTGACTTTTGAGACTTAAAAACAAAAATTATTCTCTTTTATTTTTAAAAAATTAACTTTGTACAAAAATTGATATGTCCAAAATTGTTACACTTCAAGAATTTATAATTGACAGACAAAATGAATTTCCTTTTGCTAGTGGAGAATTGTCACGTCTTTTAAACGATATTTCTGTTGCTTCTAAGATTGTATCTAGAGATGTTCGAAAAGCGGGTTTGGTAGATCATATTTTAGGAACACATGGTGCAGTAAATATTCAAGGTGAAGAACAACAAAAATTAGATGTTGTGGCTGATAATCAGTTTATCAAAATGTTTGAAAATGGAGGAGAAGTGTGTGGAATTGCATCAGAAGAAAACGATGATTTCGTCGCTTTTGAAAATAAGGCCTCAAAAAAAGGGAAATATGTAGTTTTATTTGATCCTTTAGATGGTTCTTCAAATGTTGATGTGAATGTTTCTATTGGTACAATCTTTTCAATTTATAAAAGAATCAGTCCTGTTGGTGAAAGTGCAACTTTAGAAGATATGTTACAAGAAGGCACTAAACAAATTGCAGCAGGATATGTTTTGTATGGCTCTTCAACAATGTTAGTCTATACTACTGGACATGGAGTAAACGGTTTTACATTAGATCCTTCCATCGGTGAGTTTTGTCTTTCACATCCAAACATGATTATGCCTGAAACTAGTCGAATTTATTCAATGAATGAAGGAAATATAGATCAATGTCATCTTGGAATCCAAAAATATATTCAATATTGTCAAGAAGAAGACAAATCAACTGGAAGACCCTATTCTGGAAGGTATATTGGCTCTTTAGTAGCTGATTTTCATAGAAGTTTAATCAAAGGTGGAATCTATATTTATCCTGCAACCAATTCTTCTGCTGCAGGAAAATTACGTTTGTTGTACGAATGTAATCCTTTGGCGTTTATTGCTGAACAAGCAAATGGAATTGCCAGTGATGGAAAAAGACGAATTTTAGATATAAAACCAAATAAATTACATCAAAGAGTTCCTTATATTGTCGGGTCTAAAAAAATGGTCAATCAAGTTTTAGAGTTAATTGCAAAAAACGACAATTAATATTAATTGACTCTCATTAGGAACTAAAATGGATGTACATTCTTTATTAAACACCTTTTCTAAACTTCCCTCAGTTTTAGAAACAATTGATTTATTAAAAGAAAAGAATAATAAAATTCATCTAAAAGGATTAGCATTTTCAGCTAGAAGTATTGTTTCAGGTCTAATTGCCCAACAAGTTAGAAAATATCATGTTTTTGTTTTACAAGACAAAGAAAGTGCAGCTTATTTTTTTAATGACTTACAACAACTCTTTCCAGCTGAAAAAAATATTTTATTTTACCCTGCTTCGTATAAAATACCTTATCAAACTAATTCAGATGAAAATAATCATTTGTTAATTCGTACTGAAGTATTAGAAAAAATTAATACAACTCAACATTTATTACTCATTACTTATCCTCAAGCACTGAGTGAAAAAGTGCCAGAGAGAATAAAATGGAATAATAACAGCTTAAAAATTGAAAAAGGCAAAGAATATAATTTAGATTTTCTGAATGAGTTTTTATTTGAATTCCACTTTGAACGAGTAGATTTTGTTTATGAACCAGGTCAATTTGCCATCAGAGGTGGGATTGTAGATGTCTTTTCCTTCTCAAACGATTTTCCCTATCGACTTGAATTTTTTGGAAATGAAATTGAATCAATTCGATCATTTGACCCAAAAGACCAATTGTCTATTAAAAACCATGATTTTATTACTTTAATCCCAAATATTAAAAGTGAATTTCTGCAAGAAGATTACATCTCTTTCATGGATTTTTTAGGGGAAAACGTTGTTTACTATTTCGGTTCTCAACATACTATTTTAGCAGAAATTAGTAAAGATTTTGAAAAAGCAGAACAGAAATATATTCAATTGAATGATTTAAAGGGTCAATCGAAGCCCGAGCAGCTTTTTATAAAACCCGATGTATGGCTAAATTCTTGTAATGAGACCTGTATAGTGGAATGGGGACCAGACTATTTTTATAAAAAAGACAAAGAGTTTCAATTTTTATTTCAAGAACAGCCCTCATTTAAAAAAAACTTTGATTTTTTGATTGAGGACATTAAAAGTAAAATCAATGAAAATTTTCGATTTTATTTTTTTTCAAATCAAGGACTTCAAATCGAACGCTTACACGATATTTTTTCAGATTTGAATCTCTCATTTGATTGGGTTTCATTTCCGATTGCATTACATGAAGGATTTATATCTCCAGAATTAAAAATTATCTGTTATACCGACCATCAAATTTTTGAAAGATACCACAGATTTCAGTTAAAAGACAATGTAACTCAATCAAAACAAGCTTTAACACTTAAAGAAATTTATCAGTTACAGAAAGGTGATTATGTTACACACATCGATCACGGAATAGGACAATTCTCTGGCTTACAAACGATTGATGTAAATGGAAAAGAGCAAGAAGCCATTCGTTTGATTTATAAAGATGGAGATGTGTTATATGTGAGTATTCATTCTCTACATCGAATAGCAAAATTTACTGGAAAAGATGGGGCTGTACCAAAAATGAACAAATTAGGCAGTCCAACTTGGAATATATTGAAGAATAAAACGAAGGCAAAAATTAAAGAAATTGCTTTTGATTTGATTCAATTGTATGCAAAAAGAAAAAGTCAAGCAGGATTTGCTTTTTCCCCTGATTCTTATTTGCAAAATGAATTGGAGGCGTCTTTTATATTTGAAGACACACCAGACCAAATAAAAACCACAGAAGCCATTAAAAAAGACATGGAAGCCCCTCATCCAATGGACAGGTTAATTTGTGGAGATGTAGGTTTTGGGAAAACAGAATTGGCTATTAGAGCAGCATTTAAAGCCGTTTGTGACAGTAAACAAGTCGCTATTCTTGTACCAACTACAATATTGTGTTATCAACATTTTAGAAGTTTTTCGGAACGTCTAAAAGATTTACCTGTAAATGTTGATTACATCAACCGTTTTAAATCAAGCAAACAAATTACTGAAACGATTAAAAAAACAACAAGCGGTGAAATAGATATTTTAGTAGGTACTCATAAAATAGTTAGTGATAAAATAAAGTTCAAGGATTTAGGTTTACTTATTATAGATGAGGAACAAAAATTTGGAGTGAGTGTAAAAGACAAACTTAAAACAATTAAAAGTAATGTCGATACTTTAACTTTAACCGCTACTCCAATTCCAAGAACACTGCAATTTTCCTTAATGGGAGCAAGGGATTTAAGTATCATTCAAACACCACCACCTAATCGGCAAGCGGTAAATACAGAGATTATTCATTTTGAGGAAGAAGTAATTAAAGACGCCATTAATTATGAAATTTCAAGGGGAGGTCAGATTTATTTTATACACAATCGATTACAAAACATTAATGAAATTGCCCAATGGATAACACGCATTTGTCCTGGAATTAGGATTGCAATTGGTCATGGTCAACTTGATGGGGCCTCTTTAGAAAAAATCATGATGGATTTTATCAAAGGTGAATACGATATATTAGTTGCTACAACAATTATAGAATCGGGTATAGATATTCCTAATGCTAATACTATTTTTATCCATCATGCAGAAAATTTTGGTTTAAGTGACTTACATCAATTAAGAGGTCGTGTTGGACGGTCAAATAAAAAAGGATATTGTTATTTAATCACCCCTAAGTTTCATGAAATCACTAAGGAAGCGAGAAAAAGACTAGAAGCCGTCGTTCTTTTTTCTGATTTAGGATCAGGATTTAATATCGCGATGAAAGATTTAGATTTAAGGGGTTCAGGGAATTTATTAGGAGGAGAACAGAGTGGTTTTATTTCTGAAATTGGCTTCGACATGTATCAAAAAATCTTGAATGAAGCCATTGAAGAGTTAAAAGACAAAGAGTTTAAAGAACTGTTTAAAGACCAAAATTCAGATCAATTTAACGACAAATTTTCAAAAGATTGTATTATTGAAACGGATTTAGAAATCAGAATTCCTGATAGTTACGTTAATCAAGTTGCAGAAAGACTGTTTTTGTACCAACAATTAGATAATTTAAAAAACAGTGAAGAGCTTATTGAATATTCTCAACAGATACAGGATAGATTTGGTCCACTACCACAGGTTGTAAAAGAATTGTTTAAATCCTTTGAATTAAGATGGTTAGCGGAAAATTTAGGTATGGAAAAAATTGTTCTTAAATCAAATATTTTAATTTGTTACTTTATTTCAGATCCACAGTCTAGTTTTTATGATTCAGAAATTTTTACGCGTATTTTAGAAACAATAAAAACATCAAAAGAATATAAATTATCTCAAAAAAACGACAAACTACGATTAATTATCCAACCGATATTTAATATCAATGAAGCGTTTAAGAAGTTGAATGGTTTTGTGGAATAGATTTAGTGATTAATGCTGTATCACTATTTTTTCTTTTTTGTTGCTCGATTCACTTAAAACCTCAACAAAATAAACACCGTTCACCAATTTAGAAACATCAACATGATTTGCATTAGACTCTGCTAATTTTACCCCATCTGCACTATAAATAGTCATCATTTTAACTTTTTCCTTGGAATTGATTTGAAGTAAGTTGCTTACAGGATTTGGATATAAGCTAAACATTTCATTAGAACTAAGTTCATTTACACTTAACAAGGTGTTTCGATTCAAAGTTGTATTAGTTACAATCACTGGATTGAAATCAAAATAAATGTAAGCCGTATTTTTAATCTCGGAGTTAATTGGTAAATTCACTTTCTCTTTAATTTTATAAACAACATACCCTTTACTTCCTTCTTCATTTAAGTCTTTAGGTGCTAAATAAATGTCATTGAAGGTAAATTTCACTTCACGTGTAATTGGATTCACACTCGTTACCACATTATGTTTCGTGCGAATAACTTCAAAAGTGGATAAATCTAAATTATCTGATAAAGTATCTTTTATCACCACTTTCAGTGCATCTGCGTTTCCTTCATTTTGGAAATTAATGGTGTAAATTAACTCTTCTTGTTCTGTAGGGTTGATGTTTTCAGCTTTGTTGACTAATTTGTTGTTTGGGTCAAAAGAATTAATAACAATGACTTGAAAGTCCACACTGTTATTTGTTGTAATAATTTCAACCCCATTAATATCCTCCAAAGTACAATTAAAATATAAAATTCTTCCAAACTCAGTAGAACCAGGCATGAAAAAATTTACACCAATCCAATCATTAGTAAGTGATAAAACATCAAAACTCAATTCATTATTATTTAAAATGGGATTCAACAATCCAAACAGACTAGGTGTTAAAATAGAATCAAAAGTTAATTTTACTCTGACATCATTATAATTACTACAAGAGTGATTTAAAAAAGAAAAATAGATTTGTGCAAATTCTTCATTAGCATAAGCATAACCAAATGCCATATGATTTGAAAAATCTGGTTCAGTATTGAGTGAAAGAGTAGCTACAGTCAAAACAGTATTTTCTGGCTCAGAATAACCATTTTGATCAAAATTAGAAATGATTAAATCCTCTGAGGTTTGTATTAAATTATTCTGCAGAAGCCAATTTTCATTTAGACTTAACGTATATGGTGAATTATTTATATTCACACCTGAAAGATTTTGTAAATATGTTTGCGTTATACCATTTATATCTGTTAAATCAAAAACTCCATTAAAATGATAAAAAGGATTGAATGTATTATCACATGTTGATACTTGATAAGCATAGCTATTCAGTCGACCACAATTTCCGTCTGAGTTAATAAATGGAACTGCATCCGAATTCAGCGTTTGAGAATTCACGTTGCTCACTACTGTTGCAATAACACTGTATGTTCCTTCAAATTCATAATTATGAATAAAATTACAATATGTGGCATAATTTGAAGGTAATGTCAAATTATTTATTTCTGAAGTAGTTCCATCTCCCCAATCTATTTGAATTAGTGGATTAACTTCCTCCAAATTTCCAACATGTAAAGAAATTCTGGCTACTTTATTTATTACGCATTGACTAGACGTTGAATCACATATATAGATTTCTGTCACTTGAGAATTTCCAATATTTAACCAACAAGTGAAATACAGAATAAATACATATGCCAATGTTTTCATATAAGTATTTTATTTTAGATTATATTTCTTAAACGTTACAAAAAATAATTAGTTGCCTAAAATGAATTTTTTTGTATACTTTTATGTCTTAATAATAAAAGCTGATTATGAAAACTTATTTAATTCTCTATTTATTTGAAGTGCAAAATGATTTAATTGATTAAAACGAGAACGATTCTAAGGTCTTTAATTCTTCTTTTAATTTATAAGTATTTTGCTAAGGTATTTATTGTATCAACCTTTATTGATTCTAAACAAAAAAAGGAATGTTAAACACATTCCTTTGTTGTAGCGAGACCGGGAGTTGAACCCGGGACCTCAGGGTTATGAATCCTGCGCTCTAACCATCTGAGCTATCTCGCCATGGTTATTTTTAAGGGTGCAAATATAGTATTTTTATTTATTTTAGAAAAAAGAAAATAAAAAAAGCTGTTAATTTAACAGCTTTTCAATGTTTAAAAACAGTGATTTATTCTCCAAGCACTTCAAATTTAAATACTTGTTTTACACCTTTGAATAAATTTGCTTCAGCGTCGTAAGTACCAATTTCTTTAATAGGTTCGTCTTTAATTTTTAAGGATTTTCTATCGATATCAAATCCTGAATTTCTTAAAGCTTCAGCCAATTGAACAGTGTTTACTGAACCAAATATTTTTCCATTTTCACCCACTTTAGTAGCGATTTTCACTACTGTTTCAAGTAATTTAGCAGCAATTTCTTGTGCTTCGGCTACTAATTTATTTTCTTTATGTGCTTTTTGTTTCATCACCTCTGAATGTGCCTTTTTGGCTGAGGGAGTGGCTAATACTGCATAACCTTGTGGGATTAAAAAATTTCTACCATAACCGTTTTTAACTTTTACAGTTTCGTCTTTATATCCTAATTTATCAACGTTTTTTACTAAAATTACTTCCATTTCTACTGTGTTTAAATTATTTCAACATATCACCAACAAACGGTAATATAGCTAAGTGTCTTGCTCTTTTAACAGCTTGGTTAACTCTTTTTTGATATTTAGCTGATGTACCAGTGATTCGTCTAGGTAAAATTTTACCTTGTTCGTTTATCAGTTTCAATAAATAATCTGGATCTTTATAATCGATAAATTTAATTCCGCTTTTTTTGAAACGGCAATATTTACTTTTTTTGATATCAATGTTAATAGGTGTAAGATATCTTATATCGTTTTGTGACATATTTTTATTTTTTTAAAGATAATTAATTAATTTCTACTTTAGTGTTGGCTTTACCTTCAGCAATTTTAGCTCTGCGTTTTTCAGCATACGCTTGATGATCTTCATCCATTTTAATGGTTAAAAATCTCATCACACGTTCGTCACGTTTAAATGAAATTTCTAAATCGTTGATAATAGTACCTTCTCCTTCAAATTCAATCAGGTAATAAAAACCTGTTGTTTTTTTCTGAATAGGATAAGCGAGTTTTTTAAGACCCCATCGTTCGCTGTGCCGTATTTTTCCACCAAATGACTGAATGTCACTCTCGAATTTGTGCACTGCTTCCTTTGCCTGGTCATCAGACAAAACGGGAGTTAAAATGAAAACAGTTTCGTAACAATTCATAATTATTATTTTAAAAATTTAAGGGTGCAAAGATAGTGCTTTTTTTCAAATAAACACTAATTCTTTGTAATTTATTGAAAAATAGTTAATTTTTAATAAAGTAGCTTATAAATAAAGAAGACTTTCTACTTAGAGAGTTAAAAAATCAAGAACGATCTTCTTCATTTAATAACGAAGTATAATGCTTAAAACTTCTTAAAATTAAAGAGAAAAGTATTCCAATAATTAAGCTAACTCCTTGTTGAATTGTTGGAATATAGCTGTCTTCATGAAACAACATTCTAAAATAATCCACAAAAACAAAGGAAAGTGCAACTGCTGAAACACCTGAATATTCTCTTCTCAAATTTGTTTTAAGAGAAAAAGGAATGTCTGAGGGTATATAATTTTTAAATGAAGGTAAAAATGCAGGTACTTTTAAAGACCAAGTTAAATATTCATCTCCAAATTTATTTTCTAAAAAACGTTCTTCAGCAAACATAATTCTTTCATAATAAACCCAGAAAAGCAAACAAAAAATTAGAATAAAAAAAATATTATACGTATAAACAACAATTCCTAACCACATAAAAAAATTTCCTAAATACAAAGGATGTCTGACTACAGAATAAATTCCTTTTTTATTAAGTGCGGCTGCTTCTTGTTTTTGAGTATTCCTTCCTGAGGTATATTTATTGCTTGTTCCTATGGCAATACTTCTAATGATTTGCCCAAAAGTGGATAGAATAATAGAAATAATTAAGAGGGTAAATTCGTTAGTTGAAATTTTTAAAAAAGAGGAATAATCAGTAAATAAGATTACAGGTATAGATAGTATAAATAGTATAATTGGAAATTGACCTCTATATTTAAATAAAAAATTTCCGTTTTTTTCTAAAGAGTGAATTAGTGCCATTCCAAAAAGAATTATTAAATTTCCGTTTTTTTTGGAGACAAAGTTACAAATTGTGTAGAGATATGAGTAATAAAAAGAGAATTGAACAAGAATATTTATTAAAAACATCTTTAAAAGTGTTTGAAAATATGATATTCACCCCTAGTGGATTATCTGAATGGTTCGCAGAGAATGTTGATGTAAAGCAAGATAATTATATTTTTCATTGGGATGGCAGTGATGAAGAAGCGGTCTTACTTTCACAAAAACTGGGTTCTCATATACGTTGGCAATGGCTCAAAGATAAAGAAGAAGGTTTAGATACCTTTTTTGAAATTTCCTATACTATTGATGATTTAACCAATTCTGTGATATTAAAAATTGTGGACTATGCTGATGAAGAAGATTTTGAAGAAGTTGAAATGCTTTGGGAAGCTTCAGTTAATGATTTAAAAAAAGTATTGGGAACATAAACTCAATATACCAAAACATTCTATTGAAGGAGTAAAAATGAAAAAGCTCTATTACTTTAGTATTAAATCCTTTATTGGACCTTTTTTTATTACCTTTTGCATTTCAATGTTTATGCTTATTATGCAATTTCTATGGAAATACATTGATGATTTGATAGGAAAAGGTTTGGGTTTTGGGGTGATATTGGAATTGTTTTTTTACGCATCCGCAACATTAATTCCTCTTGCTCTACCTTTAGCCATGCTTCTTTCTTCAATTATGACCATGGGGAATATGGCTGAAAACAACGAATTAACCGCATTAAAATCAGCGGGTTTGTCTTTGTTTAAAATTTTAAAGCCACTAACTTATGTTGTAATTGTAATAAGTATTTTCACTTTTTTATTTGCCAATTTTGTTATTCCTGTTGCTACAATGAAATGGCGAACTTTGATTTACGACATTCAAGGAACAAAAATTGCTTCAATTGTAAAACCTGGTACATATAGCACTGCTTTAGAGGGTTATGCAATTAAAATTAGAGAAGGGAATGAAAAAGAATTTAAAGACATCGTTATTCATGATCATTCAAATCCAGAATTAATCAAAACAATCAAAGCAGAAAAAGGTGAGGTATATAAATCTAATGACGACGCTAGTTTGTTTTTTAAATTGAGTAACGGCTTTGTTTTAGAAGAAATGAATGCTAATAATTTGTACCAAAACAGTGTAAATAAAGGTTATTTTTCTGGAAGAAAAAGCTCATTTCAAGAAGCGAGTTATAAAATTGACATCAGTGGTTTCAAAATGTCTAGGTCTGACGAAAGTTTGTTTAAAAATGAATTTGAGATGTGGAATATTTTACAATTGACAAATGCTCTTGATTCAATTAAAAACCAAGCATTGAAATATAGAGAAACTTATATTAAAAGGTTAAAAAATGAACACGCTCTTTTCTTAAATAAAAGTATCAATTTTAAAAATACATCAAATCGAAAAAAAACTAAAAAAGTTATTACTGTAGATCAAATGTCTGAAAAAGACAAACTCATAGCTTACCAACATAATATAAGTAGAATAAGGAGGAAAAATCAAAACATCGACGTTGATAAGGAATTTATAAAAATTAAAAACGGCAGTTTAAATAAATTTTATATTGAGATTAACAAAAAGTTTTCGCTTTCATTTGCTGTTTTTGTATTGTTCTTTGTCGGTGCTCCACTTGGAGCAATCGTAAAAAAAGGAGGATTTGGTGCTCCAGTGGTAATTGCAGCATTATTGTTTTTGGTTTATTATGTAATCACTGAAGTTGGCTTAAATTTAGCACAAGCTGAAGTATTTACTCCATTTTTTGGTATTTGGTTGGCTACTTTGGTTTTACTTCCAATTGCTTTTTGGTTGATGAGAAATGCTTCTCTTGACCGTAAATTAATTAACTTTACGTATAAGTTTAAAAAAAATAAAGAATGAAAGTACTTCATTTTACTAACAAACCTTATTTCCCAATTTTAGACGGAGGAAGATTAGCTAGTCATCACTTACTCCTTAATTTATTGGATTTAGAAGCTGAAGTTAAAAACCTAACAATTTGCACACACAAACATCCATTTTTAATAGAACATTTCCCCGAGAAAAAAATAGAATTAATAGAACCCGAAGCCGTTCATATTGATACTAAAATAAATTTCTTCGACGGGTTGAAATCTTTCATAAAAGGTGAAGCATATAACCTTACAAGGTTTAGAAGCACTGAACTTGAAAATAAACTTATCGATTTATTGAAAGATAATTATTTTGATTTTATTATTGTTGAGAGTATTTTTCTTTTGCTTTATTTGCCAATTATCAGAAAAAATTCCGATGCAAAAATTATTGTACGAACCCACAATGTCGAATACCGTTTGTGGAAACAATCTGCTAAAAAAGAAAAATCATTTTTTAAAAAATATTACTTCAATAAAATTTCAAATCAATTAAAAAAATTTGAGTTAAGTGTTTTAAATCAAGTCGATGGGATTCTCTGTATTACGGAAAATGACAGGGATTTTTTTAGAAGAAGGGGGATTAAAACCCGAATGATTGCTTTTCCTGTTTTTATGGACGTTAAAAAACAATACGAGGTAGATTATTCTACCAATGATTTTTGTTTTATTGGCTCAATGAACTGGAAACCAAATATTGAAGCAGTCAATTGGATTGCTTATGGGATTTTACCTAAAATAAAAAAAATGTACCCTGATATAAAAATTCATATTGCTGGATCTAATATGTCCTCAAGTATGAAAAGAATGGGAAACCAAAATTTAATAATTCATGGCAGAGTTGAAGATGTATATCATTTTATGAGTAAACATGGCACTTTACTTGTTCCTTTAAAAACAGGTTCGGGTGTTCGCATTAAAATTTTGGAAGCACTTAGTGCTGGAATTCCAATCATTGCCACCGATAAAGCAAAAGAAGGAATTTTAGTTACTTCTAAAAAGGAATATCTTGGCGGTAATATGTCAGAAGAAATCATACTTCAGATGAAAAATTGTATTAACAATCAAGATTTTAAATTAAAACTTGGTGAAAACGCTAAATTATTCATAGAAGAACATTATTCAAGAAATAAAATTACCTCTAAACTAAGTGAATTTCTCTCCAAACTATAGACCGAAAGTCGTTTTTATTTCATCACGTTTCCCTTTTCCCATAGACAAAGGAGATAAATTAAGAGCATATTTTCAAATTAGAGATTTATCTGCTTTTTTTGATCTCATTTTAATCTGCACTAGTGAAGTAAAAATTTCTGAAAAGGAGTATAATGAGTTAAACACATTTTGCAAAGAGATTCATGTTTTTTATTTAAAAAAATCGAATATTTTTATCCGTTTATTTTTTAATATTTTTAAATCTCTGCCGTTTCAAGTAAGCTATTTTTATTCATTTATCGTACAAAAAAGAATTGATGAAATTTTAAAAAAAACCGAACCTGATCACATTTTTTGTCAATTGATTAGAAGTGCTGAATATGTTAAAAATTATCATTATTGTTCAAAAAGTATAGATGTTATGGACGCTTTGTCTCTTGGTATGAAAAGGAGATTAAGTTCATCCTCATTTTTTATAAAATGGATTATACGAGTTGAATACAAACGTTTATTAGAATACGAGAAATATGTATTAGATTATTTTGAAAATAAATTTATCATCTCTGAAGAAGACCGTTCACATCTTTTGTATCCAGAAAAACAAAAGATTATGGTTTTAGCAAATGGTGTAAATGAAAAATTTTTAACAAAACGAAATGAGATAATAGAAAAGGAATTTGATTTGTTGTTTACAGGTAATATGGGTTATTTTCCAAATATTGAAGCAACACTTTTCATCTATAAAGAACTTTTTCCTGAACTAAAAAAAATGGGATTAAAAACAGTGATTTGTGGTACAAATCCAAGTCCACAAATTATAAAATTAAACAATCCTTCATTTGTTATTACAGGTTGGGTAAAAGAAATCAAAACTTACTATGCCAATTCAAAATTGTTTATTGCTCCAATGTTTTCTGGAAGTGGTATGCAAAATAAAATCATTGAAGCAATGGCTATGGGAATTCCATGTATTTGCACTTCAATGTCCAACAAATCAATAAATGCAACCCATTTAAATGAAATTTATATTGCTGATAATAAGAACGAAATGTTAAATGCTATCATTTTGTTGTTAAACGATAAGGAACTGTATTTAAAACTTTCACAAAATTCTCATACATTTGTGAAAAATCATTTTGATTGGAAAATCATCAATTCGACATTAAAAGAAAATATTTTAAATTCTATTCAATCTTACAATAATTATCACTAATTTTGGTTTATTAACTTTTTTAAATATGAATGATTATTGGCAGAGTTTATCAAGATGGAAAAAAATTAAATTAATTTTCTCAATAATAGTAGCAATTTACATTATTATTTTTACTCTAATCAATTGGGATATTACGGTTGTTAATTTTGTCTTTTTTAAAATCGAAATCCCTATTATTTTACTTATAGTGATTTGTCTTATCGCTGGTTATTTTTCTTCCACTTTATTTGATTATCGAAAACACAGAAAACTATTAAAGGAAATCGATTTATTAAAAACCAAATTAAGCCAAAAAGATTAAAATTTTGAAACGAGTTTTAACGGTATTTTTAGTACTGTTTAATTTTTTCAACAGCTCCTTCTTTTCTCAAAGTAAAAAAGAAATTGATTCAATTAATCAGATTGATTATATTTATATCTCTAATCATTTGCTTGAGTGCAAAAAAACTTTTGTAGATTTATTAGAAAAGTCAAAAAAAATACAATATCTTAAAGGTCAAGCTGATGCTTATTATAATTTAGCACTATGTGATGCTTTGTTAGGAGATTATAAATCAAGTATTCAATTTGATTTACTTTCATTAAAACTCTATGAAAAATTAAAAAATCATAAAAAAATTGCTAGAATTTATGCCGATATTGGTTATAGAATTCGTTATATAGATTATAAACAAGGGTGTTTTTATTTTCATAAAGCTATTGAACATGGAAAAAAATATAAAGTACCTTCAATTGAAATGGCACCAATTTATAATAATTATGGCGAAACCATCAAAGAAGAAAAGTTAGACAGTGCTATTTATTATTTTGAAACAGCATTAAAACTAGCACAAAAAGAAAGTGACAGCATAGGCATTCCCTTTAGTTTGAATAAATTAGCTGAATCTTATGCTAAAAAAAGAATGTTTGAAACGGCTTTTAACTACTTAAAAAAATCTGATGTATATCGTTTTAAAAATGCCGACTCTTCAGGTATTGCTGACAATTATGCTTATCGAGCAGATATATTTTATGAAATTCCAGTAATAGACAGTGCAATAAAATACTATTTGCTTTCTTATGAATTATCTAAAAGGTGGAAATACAACGCTTTGGAGCGATTTTGTTCTAAACGTTTAGCCAATCTTTTTAGAAAGAAAAAAAATTATGAAAAAGCTTTATTTTATTTTGAGATAAATAAAACTTTGGAAGACAGTGTGTTAAATGGTAATGTTAAAAATGAGATGGCTCATTTAGAAATTCGTTATGACACAGAAAAAACCAAAAGAGAATTGGCTGAACAAGAAAGTAAATTGGCTACAAAACAAAAATATTTAGTGCTGACACTTACTCTTTTGATTTTAATAATTATCATTTCCTATTTTGCAATTCGATTTCAAAGATTAAAAAGAAAAAGAAAAATCAATGAAATTTTATGGAGTCAAGAATTAGAAAATGCAAAAAAAGAAAAACATTTTATGGATGAGAAAATGAGAATAGCACGAGAATTACACGATAATATTGGTTCTCATCTTACTTTTATCATAAGCTCATTAGACAATTTAAATTATACTCAAAATGAAGAAAATAAAACTAAAAAATTAAACGATTTAACATCTTTTGGCAGACAAACTATGAAAGATTTGAGAGATACGATTTGGGCTATGAATCATGAAGATGGAAATATGGAAGTTTTATTAACCAGATTGGCGGAGTTAAGAAGTATTCTCCCACCACATTTACAAATCCAAGTCCATTCAAACGTTCATAAAGAACTTCCGTTAAAAGGAATTCAATTATTAAATATTTATAGAATTATTCAAGAATTTATACAAAATACTATAAAATATGCAATGGCTGATTTAATTCATATTGAGTTTTTAAAAACTTCTAATGGATTTGTTATTAGCATTATAGACAATGGAAGAGGGTTTGATTTGAAAGAAATTCGTTTTGGTAATGGCCTACTTAATATGAAAAGAAGATGTGAAGAAATGAATGGTAAATTCATAATTAATTCAAGTGAAAAAGGAACTGAAATTGAATGTAATATTCCTGTATAATGTCTTCACAATATAAAAACCTTGCTTGTAGCTACAAACTATAATTTTGTTTACACATTTGCTTAGTGATTTTAGCAGACCCTATTAAAATGATCTATATTAAACGAAAAAAGGGACATCTAAACAGACATCCCCTTGCAAAAGTAAATTAAAACTAATATTCGTTCATTAAGACAATTTCACGTTTACTGCATTTAACCCTTTTTTTCCTTCCTGAAGATCGAAAGTTACCTGATCATTTTCTCTAACCTTGTTTACCAAGCCGGAAATGTGAACAAAATATTCTTTGTTCGAATCCTCATCTTTAATAAATCCGAAACCTTTGGACTCATTAAAGAATTTTACTATACCTTTATTCATTCAGCAATATTACAATATTTTTTTTTCATGAGCAAATTAATTTTATTTCAAATGTATATTAATTTTTTTGAAAAATTATAACTACATGAAATACAGACAAATAACACGCTTTACAAAATTTCTTTTTTTGTTAATGAATTGATTTTTATTTTCTTACTTTAAAAATGTTTGGTTTTATTTCTTAAATTTTGCTTTTCAAGTAATATTATAGCAATCTATTTCATTATTTTGTTTTAACTTTACTTTCGTTATGTACAAGTCATCTTTACCCTTATTATTATCAATTTTTTTCTTTGTATTTGGTAATATTTATGCTCAAAATATCAATACAGATTCTGTTTCTCATGTTAATTTCACTTCACTTCATGATACCTACCTTAATGACATTTGGGGTCATGTTGATGTAGCAGGAAATGAATATGCTTTAGTTGGCTGTAGAAAAGGCACATCAATTATTAGTTTAATAAATCCTCAACAACCAATCGAAGTGTTTTGGGAACCTGGAACTGAATCTGTTTGGAGAGATGTGAACACTTATCAACAATATGCTTATGTTACAACTGAAGCTGAAGATGGTTTATTAATATTGGATTTAAATTCCTTACCAAATGCAAACGGCATCACAACCCATTATTATACTGGACCAAGCAATAATCAATGGCAAAGTGCCCATACATTGTTTGTTGATTCTTTAGGATATGCTTATATTTTTGGTGCTAATCGTGGAAATGGTGGTGTTATTATTTTAGATATTCACACCAATCCTTTGCAACCAATCGAAATTGGTATCTTTGATAATTGGTATGCCCACGATGGTTATGTGCGTGGCGACACCCTTTACTTGGCTCACATTTCAGATGGTTTTATAAGTATTGTTGATATCAGTGATAGAAGTAATCCTGTTTTACTCGGTACTAAAAATACTCCAAATAATTTTTCTCATAATATTTGGACAGACTATTCAGCACAAATTGCTTATACAACTGATGAGGTCTCAGGTGCTTATGTAGCTTCTTACGATATTTCTAATCCACAAGAAATTACATTATTAGATCAAATTCAAAGTTCACCTGGTTTAGGAATAATTCCTCATAATGTACAGTTTCTAAATGATTTTTTGGTTTGCAGTTATTATGCCGACGGAGTCGTTGTCTTTGACGCTACCAACCCTAGAAATCTAATTCAAGTTGCTAATTACGATACCTATCCAGGAAATTCCATACATTATGACGGTTGTTGGTCGAGTTATCCTTTTTTGCCTTCAGGATTAGTAATTGCTGCTGATATTACTCAAGGAATGTTTGTCTTTCAAGTCAATTATCAAAAATCAGCTAGAATAGAAGGGTTTACCTATAACCAAGAAACAAATCAAGCATTATCTGATGTACAAATAACAATTACAAATTCTTCACATATAGATTTTTCAAAAACAGACGGGTATTACGGATCAGGAACTATTAATAGTGGATTACAACAAGTTACTTTTCAGAAAGTCGGGTTTTACCCTCAAACTTTTGAAATCAATCTTACACAAGGTGAAGCGTGGGTGCAAGATGTTTACCTCGTTCCAATACCTCCGTTTACTAAAACAGTTAAAGTATTTGACAGTGAAACTCAAATAGAAATTTTGGATGCAAAAGTGGGATTAATCTCTTCTTTAACAGAAGATTATGGTACAAGCAACGGTTTAGGGGAGATAATTTTCACTTTGTATTATCAAGAAAATTATCAACTTATTGCTGGAAAATGGGGTTATTTATCCTATTGTAATGAAGTTTTAATAAATGAAAATAGTGGAACAATTGAAGTGTTTTTAACTAAAGGTTTGGAGGACGATTTTTCTCTTGATTTAGGTTGGACAAGTTATAACGACAATGCAACTTCTGGACAATGGGTGAGAGAAAACCCAAATCCTACTTCGATTTTTACAGCTCCAGAAAATGATGTTTCTACAGATTGTGGCGAAAAAGCATTTATCACTGGTAATAACGCTAATTTGGACTCAAATTTTGATGATGTGGATAATGGAGAAGTAATACTCATTTCACCAACTTTTGATTTAAGTACAGTTGAAACCCCTTTTATACATTATAGTAGATGGTATTTTAATCTTTGGGGACCTTTAGAAGTTGACGACACATTAAAAATTTATCTTTCTAATGGTTTTCAAACTGTTTTAGTGGACTATCAAACTTCTGACGAAAACGTTTTTTATAAATGGATTGATAAAGCGATTAAAGTTAAAGATTTTATCTTCCCTACAGAAAATATGAATTTGATTATTAAAATCAGTGATTTTGAGCCAAATGGAAATATTACAGAATCAGGAATAGATCATTTTTTTGTAGATACTGTTAGTCATTTAGTTATAAAAGAGAACAGTTTAGATTATTCAAATTTTCCTCAGATATATCCTAATCCAAGTAAAGATGAAATTTTTATAAAAAATCCTGAAGTAAAAAATTGGAAAATTTACGATTTACATTTTAAACTAATTAAAAGCGGAAATTTTTCTGATCTTGAAAATAAAATTGATATAGAACAACTTAATTCAGGGGTATATTTTTTTAAAAATGGTCGATTTACCATAAAATTTGTAAAATTCGATTAGAGCTTATTTGTAAATGATAGAAATCAAACAATTACTTGAAAAACAAGAAAATGCAATTTTAGTTGGAGTTATCCATCAAGACATCAATGAGGAAATCGCAAACGAACATATTGATGAATTAGAGTTTTTGGCAGAAACAGCAGGTGCTGTGTGTATTAAAAAATTTCTTCAAAAACTGCCTTATCCTAATCCAAAAACTTATGTCGGTTCAGGAAAACTAGATGAAATTAGTGATTATATCACTCAAAATGAGGTGGATATTGTTATTTTTGATGACGAGTTAAGTCCATCTCAACTCAGAAATATTGAACGTGCACTCGATATAAAAATATTAGATAGGAATATTTTAATCTTAGATATTTTTGCAAGTAGAGCACAGACTTTTCATTCTAAAACACAAGTGGAATTAGCCCAATTGCAGTATATGTTGCCTCGTCTTACTAGAATGTGGACACATCTTGAACGTCAAAAAGGAGGAATTGGTTTAAGAGGTCCGGGGGAATCACAAATAGAAACTGATAGAAGGATAATTCAACAACGAATTGCTTTAATGAAAGAACGTTTGAGAGAAATTGACAAACAAATGGCTACACAACGTGGAAATAGAGGACAGATAGTAAGAGTGGCCTTAGTTGGTTATACTAATGTTGGAAAAAGTACAATTATGAATTTGTTAAGTAAATCAGAAGTATTTGCTGAAAACAAACTCTTTGCTACCCTAGACACCACTGTAAGAAAAGTAGTTATTGAAAATTTACCTTTATTGTTAACTGATACCGTTGGATTTATCAGAAAACTACCAAAACAATTGATAGATTCATTCAAATCCACTTTAGATGAGGTGAGGGAAGCGGATTTGCTTTTACATGTTTTAGACATCTCTCATCCGAATTTTGAAGAACATTTTAATATTGTAAATCAAACACTTACAGAACTAGATGGGAAAGACAAACCGACAATAATTATTTTTAATAAAATCGATGCTTATATTCAAAAACATGAAGAAAATCCAAGTGATTTGGATGAGTTGAAAAAAACTTGGATGGCGAAACTTAATCAACAGAAATGTGTGTTTATTTCAGCACAAAACAAAGAAAATATTGAAGAATTAAAAAATGTAATTTACGAAAAAGTCAAAATTATTTTTCAAACTAGGTATCCTTATCATCATTTTTTATATTAATCTGATTTTGATTTAAAAAATCGAGCATTTTGTTTATAGCAATGAAACGGTGACTGATTGTGTTTTTTTGTGTAGAATTCATTTCAGCAAATGTCTGAGAATAACCATCAGGAACAAAAACACAATCGTAAGCAAAACCAAAATCACCTTTTTTTTCAAGAGAAATTTGACCTTTGATTTTTCCTTCAAAAGAATAATATTTTCCTTTCCAAAACAACACTATACAACAAACAAATTGTGCTTTACGATTAGTCTTATTTCTTAATTTTTGTAAAAGAAAATCTACGTTGTCCATTAAAGAATCATTTTTTTGAGCAAAACGAGCGGAATAAACTCCAGGTGCACCATTCAAAGCTTCCACTTCCAAACCAGAGTCGTCAGCAAAAGCATTATTGGAATGTTTTGAAAGAACAACTTCCACTTTTTGTGTAGCGTTTTCGACAAATGTTTCATGGTCTTCAGCTATTTCATCTTGCCAATTCAAATCTTTAAGTGAAAGCAATATGATGTCTGAAGGAAACATTTTTTTTATTTCTTCTATTTTTTTGTTGTTTGAGGAGATAAAATAGATTTTTTCCATGATATAAAATTATAAAATTTTCCTGTTGTGGGAAATATTATAACTTCGCTATAGAATTGAAATCAAAAAAAAAACAACTATACAAAAAAAAAGCTGCCTATTACAGACAGCTTTATAAGTTTACAATTTGTTTAATTTCCTATATATCAAATGATTGTTTGTTTTCATTCTGATAATATAGATCCCAGATGAAAAAGCACTAACATTAAGTTTATGATTTGTTGGTGTATCCTCTAAACTTAAAACCACTTTTCCTTGATAGTCAATTATTTGCAAAGAATAATTATTTTCAAAATTGGTTTGAATCGTTACCCATTCGTCTGTTGGATTTGGAAAAACTGTGATTTGTTTGTCTAAATTTTCATTGATACCAATGTTGTCCAAAACATAACATATAGAAGTGTCAGAACATTGATCAACAGTTACAATTACAGCATATTGACCGTTTTGAGTAGCTGTAAAAAATTGACTATTTTCACCAGATATTTCAGTCATGCCGTTTTCACAATCAATCCATTGATAATTTGCTCCATCAGCTAAAGCAGTAAATATTTCACCATTTTGTATCACTCCAATATTTACCTGATTAACAGTTAAATGAACAGTTATCAAGCTGTCACAACCTTGTTCATTTGGAATTGTTATTAGATAATCACCACTGGTTTCAATTAGTTGACCATCAGGAGCAATATAGCTTCCACAACTTTCTTCTGTTATCTCAGAACTGCTGTTTTGTTTAACGGTTAAATCAATAGTAATTAAACTATCACATCCATTGGAATTTTGAATATTTATTGAATAAATACCACTTTGTGTAAATACTTGTCCGTCTGGGGCAATATAATCTCCACAGGATGTTTCAACAATTGAACTATTTGTTGATTGGTTAATGGTCAAATCAATAGTTATAACACTATCGCATTGATTACTATTTGGGATAATAGCAGAATAAATACCACTCTGTGTATATACCTGACCATCAGGAGCAGTATAATTATCGCAAGCTGTTTCAATAATAGTTGATGAAGTGGATTGATGAATAGTAAGATTAATACTTAACAAACTGTCGCATCCATTTTGGCTTTCCAAAGTGTCAACATAAACTCCATTTTGAGTCCATACATAATTCCCACTAGGTGAAACATACATATCACAAGCACTCTCGCTAATTGAGTTTGTTGTGTAGCCATAAATTTCAATGGTTTGTGTAATTAAGCTATCTAAACCACTCGATAATTCAGTAACAAATAAAGAAATAGTATAAATCCCAGGAATAGTATATGTTTTATTAGGAATCGAATCAGTACTATTTGTTCCATCGCCAAAATCCCAAAAATAAGTATCTGCATCAACAGAATTGTTATAAAATGAGATCACGGTTGAGTCACAATATGCAGTTGTAGTTAATGAGAAATCTGCAATTGGTAAAGGGTTTTTTATAATGGTGTCGGTTAAAACACTACTCCACAAACCTGAAGTATCTCTAAATTGAATATTGATAAAATGTTCACCCTTAGATACTTGAGTTAAATCGAAATCATTGATTAATTCATATGGGTTTTGAGGAGATGGTAATGAAACAGTTATTGCCTCTGACCAATTATTATCCAACCAATATCTGTAAGACGTAATTAGATTAATCATTGAGCTACCGTTATGGTTTTTATTTATAAACTGACTTAATACAGAACTCCATTGTCCTGCATTGTCTTGAAATCGAATGTGAAAACGATGAACACCATTTGGAATAAAACTACAGTCTAAACTACTAATAAAGTTGAGATTTGATTCTGTTGGAGTTGTTCCAACTATTTTATTGGAATAATCTTCGTCAAACCAATATTCATAATTCACGATTTGGTTTACAGATTCTGTGTTGCCATTACTTTTTTTATTAAAAAACTGGCTTGATACACTGCTCCACTCGTTTCCTTCATTTAAAAATCTTACATGTACGATATGCATTCCATTACTTAAATTAGTACAATCAAAACTTTGATTTAAATTCAAAGCTGTTGAAGGAGAAATCGAAGTGAAAATTTTATTGGAAAAATCCATATCAAACCAATATTCAAAAGCAATTATATTTGCGCTTCCAGATTTTGAATAATATAAATGACTAACAGTAGAGCTGTATTTATCTTGATTATCTTTAAATCGTAGATAAAAAGTATGAAATCCTTTTTCAAATGATGATAAATCAATTTGAGTGTTCAAATGTAGTGAATTACTTGGAGTAACATTAACTTGTTGAACATTTTGATATTGATCTACCCAGTATTCGTATGAGTCGATTGTGGTCTGCTCAAAAGAAAATATATGAAAACTAAAAAGGATTAGAAGTAAAATAAATTTTTTCATGATTTCTAAATTTTAGTTTTCTTGAGCATTAACTTTAATGTTGACAGGAAGCAATCCGTTTGATAAAGTGCTGTTTCCTATTTGTTTATATTGAATGTGAGGGTTTACAGGCACCGCTCCATCTTTATATGGAAAAGTTCCACCATAAATTCCAACTTCAGTACCATCAAGACCAAGAATTAGACTAGAAACATTTGATAACAAATGATAATTATGATTGTAATTAAAAGTAATTCCACTTTGATTAATAAAAATTTCACCTGCATTCATTTGTAAGTTATTAGATACAATCAAACCACCATTTCCTCCTTCTGAAAGAGCTGAACCAATATAGATGTTATTATGATAAATATTGTTATTACTTGAATTTGGAATTGCATTCCCGTTCATTCCTCCTAAAAAAATATTATTTGAAATGGTACAAGCAGTAATATAATCATTATAGTTACCATTAATGAAAATATTATTAGAAATTTCAGCAGACGTAAAAAAATACAAATGATGGTATCCACCAACAATAATGTTGTTTTTTAAGATTACACCTCTTGCATCACCACCATTAACACTACCTCTAATGATATTTTGAGAAATATTAGAATTTAACGAACTCGAGTTATAAGAAGAACCATCATAAGATAAATACATATTGTTAATGGAACAACGTTGTAAAGTGTAATTACTTACGGCTTGGTTAAGCCCATCACTACCATAATAAAAATTCCCAGTTAAATAAATCCCACTTAAACTCCCCCCACTAGCTGTATTAAGCACTTTAACATTTCCATTTAGAAAAGTAATACCTGTTGCAGAAGAAGAATCGGGATGATGACCAACACCTATAACATGCAAAGGTTTGTTAATAATTAAATCATTTACTGTAAAATTTCCACCTGAAATATAAACGTGTGCATTGTCTTGTGCATAATAAATTGCAGAATCTATATGCTGATACATAGCAGAACTTCCATCTGTATTATGAACAGCAATGATTTTTTGCGAAAAGATTGAGTTTAAAGGTATCATCACTAACAATACCATTAATAAATTAATTGATGTTTTCATATTTTTAAATTTTAATTGTTTTGAGCATTTACTTTTATATTGACATTTAACATTCCATCAGGAGTTGTTGAAGGGGCAATATTTTTGAAATAAATATGAGGATTGTGCGGAACAGCACCTTCTTTATATACATCATTTCCACCATATATTCCCAATTCTAAGCCATCAGTTCCAACAAGAGAACTATTTAAATTTGGATGAATATGATAATTACCAGAATAATTAAATACATTTTCAGTTGCATTAACTAAACTTTCTGTAATAAGTGCATCGTATTTATTGTTTAAAGCTACTGATGCCGTACCATTTTCAAGATAGAGGTTTTGACCACCCATACAAAAACTATTGTTTAAAAAAGTGTTATTATAACTACCACATGGTACACCGCCAGAACAAGCATAGCCAGGGTAACTTAATTCCCAAGTATGCAGAAAAATATTATTTTTAAAAGTACAAAATCTTAATTCATCAATTAAATGATTAGATGCAGAATTGTACAAAAAAACATTGTTTTCAAATGTTCCACCCAAAAAAGCGTAAGCCATATTGCCTTTAATGATGTTTCCTTTGAAAGTAAATGCAGTTAGATTACCAAAGTTTACATTATTTCTAATAACATTGTGAATTATTTGCCAATTATAACTGTAAGTAGAATCGTGATCGGCCTGACTCCAATGAGAACCATTCGCAGTAATATCATTTACACTACATCTTCTGATAACTAAATTATCCACTTTGTTTTGATAAGCAACGGAAATGTTGTTTGTAATATATAAACCTTCCAAATGAGTTTCACTAGCTCCTTCAAGCAAAGCAATATCGCCTGCAATAATTGTTTGATTGGTTGCCAAAGTTGAATCTGGGTGATGACCTACTCCAAGTATAGTTAATTTTTTATCAATGATTGCTGAACCTTGAGAAAATGTCCCACCTGGTAAATAAATAATTGAACCTGACGATGCCATTCCAATAGCTTGTTCAAAATTTTGAGTGTAAGAAGTTGCACCATTGCTCTCGACGGCTATTAATGATTGAGAAAATGCTTGGTTTAACAATAGTATTGCTAGAAACCAAAATAGATTAAGAGTTTTTTTCATAATTAAATATTTAAAATTTGTTATCAAAATTAATGACGATAAACATGAAAAAAAATGATACGAATCATTGCAATTAAATTATTTATACTATTTTATTTTTTACAAATCAATAAATAAAACTTATTTTATTTAAAACGAAAGTCAAATAAAATAGCATTTCAATGCTTAATCATGACTTTTTTTTAACTTTTAATTTTCAAATTAAAATTTTTATTAAATTTGCACTCGTTTTTGATCCATGGTGTAACTGGCAACACGTCTGGTTTTGGTCCAGAAGAGTCTAGGTTCGAGCCCTAGTGGATCAACAATAAAAGAGTACTTTAGGTACTCTTTTTTTGTTTAGAGACACTTGGCGAGAAAGTTTATGCCGAAGATTGATTTATCAATTTTTCGGTAAGCCCTAGTGGATCAACAATAAAAAGAGGACTTTTGGGTTCTCTTTTTTTGTTTTAAAGCCTTTATTTGTTGAGGTTTTTGATGGCTTTTAAATGTTTCAAAAGCACAACTATCAATAAATATATATGTTTTTTATGTACTCATTCATGCACCATTTTATTGTTTAAAACTTTTTGTAGTAAATTTATTCTTCAAAACTCTAACATTTTAGAATTTTCGCAGCACTTCAAACAAACCTTTTTTATTTTTTTTTGCTTGAAATATTGCTATTTTTGAAAGATGAAATACAATCGGAAAAGCATATTATTATTAATAGTTATATTTTCGTGGGTGAAATTGTATGCCAATGATTTACATACAAAAATTGAAAATCATATTTTTTTAGGGGAATTCAATCTAGCTGATAAATTGATAGATAGTCAACTTAAGAAAGTAAATATTGACATCGAAAATAAAATCTTTTTGTATCAAAAAAAAGGGGATATCATTAAATTGGAAGGGGATATTGAAACGGCTTTGTTTTATTGGGAAAAAGCTAATTTGCTTCGAAATAAAGTGTACGCCAAAAATGATTATCGTAGGGTTTGGAATTTTGCCAATTTGGCAACCTATTATTATGAAATAATTCAGCCTAAGAAAGCGAAAATATATGCTGATTCTTGTGTAAAATTTACTAATAATTTGACGTTGAAAGAACAAAAGGAAATAAAAATTCACCTCATTTGGAACATTTGCACACAAGTAAAAAAACAACAGATTAATGATAAGCAAAGATGGTTATGTCAAAAAGAGATTGAGCGAGATTACAAGAAATCAATTGATTTTCAATTAAAACATAAAACAGTACCATATTATTTGGCAAAAACATATCATTTACTTGGAAATTCATTTACAGATATTGTTTATTACAATACATATCAAACGCAAGTTGAAAGAAAAAGAAATTTTGATAAGGCAAACTATTATTACGATCAAGCAATTATTATATGGAAAAAAGAATTTGGAGACCAACATTTTGAACTTGCTAAAACATATTTTTTGAAAGCATTTTTATGTCAAACTTTCGAAAACACAAATGAAGTTAAGTTATACAAGCAAACTATTTTGAATTACAAAAATTCACTTAATGCATTTGGGATAAATAAAAATAAAGAGGTGGGAAAGATACCAAACAATCAAGATTTACTGATGATGTTACGTTATTACACTGAGTTCCAACTTCGGCATTTTACTACTTTTAAAAATAAAAGAGATTTAATTCAAGCTGAAAAAACAAATCGAAAAGCAATCGTTGTTTGGAAGAATTTCATTCTAAAAACGAACTCAAAAAAAATCAATCAAAACTTGGCAATCTATGAGTTAAATCCTCACAAATTGCAAATTGAGATTGAAATTGAAAAATTAAAACTTACAAATGAGTTGCATTAATCCCATGAAAAATTATTTGAGGCAAACCAATACATGCGTTATTATGATTATTTTAAACATAATAAAAATGAAAACAAAATCTTCAAAACAATTCCGTTAAAATCATTTCAAAAAAAATTAAAAGATGATGAAATTTTTATTGACTATTTTAATTCTGGGTTTTCTCATTGTTTGATAATTACGAATAGTGATACTAAGTTTTTTAGACTAGATGACAAAATTCGAGATGAAACCGAGAAAATAGACAAGTCCATCCTATCATTTGATTATCTAAGTTTTGTAGAGTCTGGAGACGCACTTTTTCAGATTTTATTCTCTAAAATAAAACTTAATAAATATAAAAGAATAATTGTTTCTCCCCAATATTTTTTAGAGGTTTTGCCCTTTGAATGTTTATTAAAAAGTAAAAAAAACTGTGAACAAAATGACTATCGAAAATTAGATTATTTGGTAAAAACGCACGAAATTGAATATTGTTTAAGTCCTCTTTTTTTTAGAAATTCTAAACCCAAATCGTATGATTTTGAAATTTCTGTTTTTACACCAAATTTTCCAAAAACGTTCTCTTCTTTGCCTTTTTCTAAACTGTTTGCTAAAAAAGTAAATAAAGAAATGAAGGGTAAAATATTTGATGGAAAGAAGGCAGATTTAGTAAATTTTCACCATAATTCATCTACAATTTTGCATCTAAACTCCCACAGCATAATTGACAACCAAAATGCTGAAAATAGTTTTATTCTATTTAAAAATAAACGTTTGAACGTTTCTGAAGTAAAACCTAATAGAGCGAAATTAATTGTTTTAAATACCTGTAGTTCAGGGAATGGAGTTATTCGTGCTGGTGATGGATCAGAAGGCTTTTTGAAAAGTTTTATCTATAAAGGAAACCCAACAGTTATGACTAACCTATGGGCGGTTGACGATAAAAAATCGAATGAACTATTTTATTCTTTTTACAAGTTTCTAGATGAGGGGAAAAGTACGGTTATGGCTTTAAACAGTGCTAAACGTACAGCTATTGAAAAAGCTATAAATTCAAAAAGTGCATCCCCATATTATTGGGGTGCACCGAGGGTAGTTGGTGAGGAAATTAACTTTAATTATAGTACGCAAGGCTTTGTTTTATATTTAATTTTATTTGGAAGTGCAACTGTTTTAATCTTTATTATGGCCTACCTATATTCAAAGAAGAAGGGAGATAAAAGAATGTCTAATTATCATCAAAACTTGTAAATTTTGCAAGTTTTGATGATTTGTTTTTATGTTTATTCAAATTCAAGCAACCATTTAAAAACATTTAAGTGAATAATTCCAGCTCTATTTTGTGTAAACGATTCTGTTGTAAGTAAAAATTTAGGGTAATTATCTTTTATACTTTCTAAGGATTTAAATTCTCTTTCTTTGGACTCTTCATTTGTAATTTCCCAAGAAACTTGATAATATTCTATTTCACCCAGCTGATTTTTGCAAACAAAATCCACTTCCGAGTTTCTTGCTGTTCCTACCCAAACTTTAAATCCTCTTCTGCGTAATTCCAAATACACTATGTTTTCCAGAATGTGACCACGGTCGGTATTTCTTTCTCTTCCTAACAAAACATTCAGAAAACCTAAATCAACTAAGTAATATTTTTCTTGTGTAGCAAGTTGCTTTTTCCCTTTTAAATCAAAGCGATTTACCTTGTAAAAGATAAAGCTCGAAACCAAATATTCAAGGTATTTTTCAACTGTAGTATGATGCACACTCTGTTGGTCTTGTTTTAAAGCTTTTGAAATACTACTTGGTGATAGTGAATTTCCAATATTTGATGAAACAAATTTTGTGATATTACTGAATGCTCTTTTATCATTTATTTGATGACGTTGCGTAATGTCTTTTTCAATAACGGAATGATGAATCGCTTCTAAATACTCATAAATTTTGTCAAAACCCTCAGAACGTAATTCAATTCCTTTGGGTAAGGAAGTTTCATTTACATAATCAAAAAATAATGCTTCATAGATTAGATACTGATTTGACAAATCAATTGCCCTTGCTTCAAGGTATTCTTTAAATGAAAAAGGTAAAATGGAAATCTCGATATAACGTCCACTCAAAAGGGTTGCCAATTCACTTGACAAAATAAAAGCATTGGAGCCTGTAATGTAAACATCAATATTTTCTGATGCAAACAAGCCGTCCACTAATTTTTCAAACAAGTGAATATTTTGAACCTCATCTAAAAATACATAATTTTTTTTCTCTTTTTGTATCTTTTGTTTGATTTCAAAGTAAATATCACTCCAAGTTTTATTTATGTAATTTTCTGGTAATTCAAAATTATAGAATTGAATTTGTTGTTTTGGAACACCTGATTTTATTAAATTTCCTCGAAATAATTCTAAAAGTGTAGATTTACCCGACCTTCTTAATCCTGTAACAACTTTTATGAAGTCTTTGTCTTTGTAGGATTCTAATTTATCTATATATGTTTTACGGTTAATAAATGCATTCATGAAGTAAATATACTAATAAATCATCAAAACTTGCAAAATTTACAAGTTTTGATGATTTATTTGGTTTTGAAAGCAATTTTTCTATTTCGAGAAAGCTCAAAAAAACAAGGTGAATTAGGTTAAAAAACTAGAACTCCCTCTTTAGCAATCAAGAAAAGAGGGAGATAAATTATTTTTACTAATCATTTATAAGGTTCCAAACTTGAAATGTATAGAACATCCTTGGCTCATGTTTATTTAACCAAACTCATTTCTTTAATTACCATTTCAATAGCATCTGTATTGCTTGGCTCATGATAAATACTTTCCATTTTATATTTAATTAAATATTTTTTGTTGCAAAATTCAGGAGCAATATGGGCACCACCGAATTCATCTTCTATCCATTTTATAAAATCGGGAACGCTTGAAGTAGAAATATTTTCCCCATACGAATTGGTGAAAGTTATAGTTGCACCATCTTCATGGGAATTCCCTTCAATTAAGGTTAATACTTCAATAATATCTTGTTTTTCTTGATTGGAAAGTTCCTGATTTTCTTTTTCTAGATGATTACGAAAGGGAGCAACATCTTTTTGACAAATAAATTTTTCATTTTTACCATTACTTGTCAAGGTAGAGATTTCTAATTTATCTCCTTTTATTTCTTTGAGAATTAAATTTCTGCTAACTATTAGAGGTAAATTTAATTTAGCATTATATGCTAGACTTGTGTCTAAACTGCCAGAACCAACTGATTGTCCATCAATTTCAGATATATAGTAGTCAATTGTAGTTGTTACAAGACCTTCATATTGAAAAGTAACTTCCTCTGTTCGTAATGGAGATATTCTTAACATATAAATTTTTGACGTATCACTATTGGTAAAATACCATTCTCCTACAAATGCAGAATTATTGGTGTTAAAATTTTCGATATCACTTGCAGTTACCTTATGCCTTGTAAAACTAAAATAAATCAAACTAAGGATAAATGGTAGAATTAAAATTGAATAAGATAAAACAGGTTTCATTAACCAATTGTATTTTGGTATAAGTTTATCAGAAACCTTAATTCCTTTCATTAAACAATAATCCACAATTAATATGAAAGTGAAAATCAAGTAAAATAACACTCCAAACACCGAATTTGCATTCTGTAATGATTCAAAATAATTTATCCCAAAAGTAGCATAACGAAAATCATCAGAAATTTTTGTTAAAAGAAAGAAAATAAAATTTAGAGTTATAAATATTGGAACTATATAAAAAGATTTGTAGCTCTTTTCCATTTTCATATATTTTAAAATAAACAAAGGAAGTGCTCCAAAAAATAATAGATCAATAACAAAATGACTAAACTTAAAATGGATAGCAAAACCTGTTAGAACTGGGATATAAATAAAAATACAAGCTAAAAACAATAGAAGTTCTAGTTTAAATGTCTTGAAAAAGCCTAAATTTTCTACTGAATTTGAATCACTAATATTACCATCAATGTTCTTGTTTGATGCACCAACGGTGTTTCCTATATATTTCTTTATAAAAGGAAGATTCAAATCAATATTGTTTTTCTGCAACAGTAATATAACAATTCGTAGAGATATTTTTTTTACAAACCAATTACTAGCCCATGATGTGAGATGTGGACTTATACCATTTTCTTTTAAAATTGGATTAACAATTGTATTAAAAGTATTGATTGATACTGCATTCGCTTCTGCTCGTAATTTTAAAAATGTTTCTGGTGTTATTGATTCTATTTTAAGACTCGTTAAAGATTTAGATATTGAACGAACTAAATATCCTAAATACATAATAAGTGTTGCTTTATTTAGGTATTTTATTTTTCTCGTGTAAAAATAAAGTTTATAGGCCCAATTATTTTTTGGGTCAATTTTGGATTTGTCAATTTGTAAACTTCCTTTGCTTTTGTTTAAATCATCTAGCTAGCCTGTCTCTATTTTCTTTGGTAAGGAAGGGTCATTTAATTTAATTTTTGTTTCACATGAACGACATGAAATAATTGCTGGAAATCTAACAATTCTATTGAAATCTATTTTCAATTGTGACTTGCATTTAGGGCAAGGAATATTTTTGATTTTTTGAGGTATAATTGGCCTATCTGTTGAGTCTAATTTTACTGAATCTTCATTTTTTTTTGGCTTTTCTAAAATGTATTTTTGCTGACATTCTGGACAAGCAATTGTAAATTTATCCCTAGGAGCTTTATCAAAATCAACTTTAATGCTTTTTGTACACTTTGAACAAACTATTGTTTTTATCATTTTTATTTAAATTAAATATAAGTATCGTCATCATCAAAATCCCCATCGTTATCGGAGTCAAATGCGTAAGAATCAGCATCCCCGTCTCCATCAGTATCATAAGCTACAGTATCAGAAACGCCATCTCCATCTGAGTCATAAACAACAGTATCAATTGCTCCATCATTGTCTGAATCATAGCCGATTGTGTCAACTAAACCATCATTATCTGCGTCTAAATAAATAGCATCACTGTCTCCATCATTATCTGAATCAAGGAATACAGCGTCTAATTCTTCATTTGTGTTGTTTTCAGTCATGTTGTTATTTTTTTAAAATTTATAATTATTATTTGTTTTTTCTTATTCTAAAGTTTATAAATGGTGAAATCTGATTCGTCCATCAGTTTTCCATCAGTTCCAAGAACTAATTTTACTGTTCCTGACCCAGCAATGTCAATAATTTCCAACTTTCGACTAGCCTCACCATAGAGTGAACCGATTTTAAAAGTTCCGTTCAGCAAAATAGAATTAGTGTTATTATTTCGCACCTCGGCATATCCATCATTCAAAAAGACTAAGCTTACTTCATTTGCTTTAAAAGTTTTACCCTTCAAAAATGAAATACAATCAGATTCACTTTTTACATTCACAACAATTTCATCATCAGTTTTTGTTGTTGACTGTTCAGAATTGCTCGATTCTTCGATATTATTTTCTTTACATGAAAATAATATTGGGAATAAAATTGCTAAAATTAATGTTGCTTTTTTCATTTAATTTATTTTGGTTAAATTTTCTATTTATTATTATCTAAGATCTTTTACAAGCCATTTCCCTTTATATTTCACAAGCTCAATGTCATCATGTCTAATTTCTGTTCCTGCTTCATATTTTCCATCACCCAGATATTTACATTTCTCATTTATGTAATCAAATGTTAAAATATTTCTAATTGTAACTTCATTTTCATTTGAGTAAATGACATTTATTATTGGTTTACTGAAATCATCAAATGATTCATCATATGCGCTACAAATTCTTCCCTTTTTGTAATCAGAAATTCTAAAATCTTTTGAGAGACGAGGATTTATTTTAAATTTCAATACTTCTATTTTCCAAGTTTCATATGTAAATTTGGTTTTATCTTTCTTGTACGCAAGAATCCCTTTTTCTTTTAGAATACCAGTTTTACCAGTAATTGAATCTTTATAGCCCAATTTAATTAAAGTTTCCATGTCTCCTTTAATATATGCTTCAATATATTTTGTTGCTATTATCATTGGGTCATTTACTCCACTATTATTTGCTTTATATTTGCTTTGGTTCTTGTCGTTTTCTTCTTGCTTTAATTTTAAAATTGTTGAAATACTATCATTTTTAATTTTTGCTAAACTATCTTCTTTAATTTGCTCAAGCCGTTTAATGTTTCTTGTTACTTCTTCTGTCCAATTTTTTTTATTAATCTCAATTTCAGCAATTTTTTGAATTGCAATATTTTTTTGCGGGTGTATATTCGCAAAAACAAATTGTACATCTTGTTAAAAACAAATTGTACAATTTTTTACTGTAATCTTATAGCTGGGATTTGAGATATTAGTAACTCCACATCTCGGCTATCATTCACTAAATACACAGAACCATCTGTGCCTACTTTGACAGCAGTATGACTGTAATCACCTTGTATTTTGCATCCTATATAATATTCTTGTTCCTCGGTTAGAACAACTCCAGGAATTTGGTAAATT
>JACPDW010000022.1 GCA_016183815.1 Flavobacteriia bacterium | reverse complement strand
TCAATAATAATTTTCACCAATCGGGATCTATTCCGTCATGTATTCTAGTTCGTCCTAAACGCGGACTCCTATAACACAGACGTCATCGACCTGTTCTAAATCTCCTTTCCAATCTTCAAATGATTTTTCAATGATTATTTTTTGTTCCGCCATTGGTTTATCAAATAAAGAAATAAAAAGTTCTCTCATTTGAGATGCTCTATATTTTTTCTCTTTTGGTCCACCAAATTGGTCTTGAAATCCATCAGTAAATATATAAATAATATCGTTTTTTTGTAGCTTTGTTTCAAAAAGTGTAAAGGGTTTTGAATCAAAATGTTTACCAATGGGTTGTTTATCGGGCTTGGTTTCGACAACCTCAACCATCCCTTGAATATTTTTACGTATAATCCAAAGTGGATTGTTTGCCCCCGACCAATTTAATATATTGTTCTTTAAGTCTAAAGCAAATAATGAAATATCCATTCCATCTTTAACGTCTTCGTCAGACTTTTCAAATTCTTCAATGACTATCTCTCGTGTTTTGTCTAATATCATATTTGGAAAAGTTAATCCAAACTCACGTACTGCTCGATTTAAACCATTGTTACAAACCACAGATACCATAGCACCCGGCACACCATGACCTGTACAATCGGCTGCAGCGAAAATAATCGTATCATCAACGACTTCAAACCAATAAAAATCACCTGCCACAATATCTTTAGGTTTGTACAGTATAAAAGATTCTGGTAGGAATGATTTAATATTTTTTTCTTGTGGTAAAATAGCTGATTGGATTCTTTTTGCATAAGTGATTGAATCAAGAATTTCTCTGTTTTTCTCTTGCAATAAATGATGAGATTTTTCTACTATGTCTTTTTGATCTTCAATAATCTTTTTTTGTTTTTGAGAGATCTTGTATCTATTAAAAAATATAATGGTGAAAATAATCACACAAAATAATCCAAAATAAAGTAAATATTGTTGTTTCTGTTTTATTTGTATTTCCGATTTTTTCTTTTTTATTTCTAGGTTTTTTATTTCTATTTTTTTCTTATTGGTCAAACTATCAGCAATTGTTTTTTTCTCATATTCATAATTTACTTGTTGTTTGATGGAAGTTTCAAAGGCCTTTTCTGAAGCCAAACTGTCATTCATTTGAACTTCTAAGATTTTCATTTCCAAAGCTTTTTTATAACTACCTGTTTCATTATATATTCTATACAACAAGTTTGCATGTCGTACAATTTGATCCGGGTACCCTATTTCTTTAGCAATTTTTAATCCTTTTAAACTGTAATTAATTGCCTTATTTTCCCCTTCTTTTTTTGATAGCCCTAATTGCTTATAATTGTCAAAATACAAAGATCCTATACTAGCCAAAGAGATAGAAATGGAACGTTTATTAAAGCTTTTTTCACCATATTTTAAACTTTCTTTAAAGCAATACAAAGCTTTTGAGATGTCATTTTTTTTCAGATAAACATGACCAATATTATTTAATGAATTAGCTAAACCTATTTGATCAGCTTGGTTATTTGTTAATCTTAAAGAGTAACTTTTATTATAATAATGTAAAGCAAGATTCAATTTACCTTGATGTTTATATATGATACCTAAATTATTATATGCTGTTGAAAGGCTTCTTTTGTCATGATTTTTTTCAAATATCTTAATACTTTTTTTATAGTATTTAATAGCATTTAGAGTGTCACCAAGATTTAGATGAGTAACCCCTAAATTGTTATATGAAACACCCATACCAATCAAATCTTTTAATTTTTCACGTATTTTTAAACTTTTGTGATAATATTCAATTGCTTTTGGTATATCTCCGTAATTTTCATACATAAAACCAACATTGTTGTATGCATCGCTTAATGCAATATTGTAAAATTCGTTTAAAATTTTCTCATTCTTTTTTTGTAATCTAATTTGAATAAAATCAATAACCCACTGGTTATATTGACTCCAAAATTTTATATCGGAAGATTGTTCAACTAAATATAAAATTAAATTTATTTTTGAAGTATCACTTTTTGTGTGATGAAATTCATTCAAGCAACTGTCTAATAAAGATTTATACTCTTTATTTACTGAAGCTACATCAATTGTATTTATTAAATAAAAATTGCTTGAATTATGAACATTGTTTTGACCATTGCAAAATAGTTTGATTAAACAGACAAAAACAATTAAATTAAAAGTAGTTTTCAAAATTTTGTAAATCAACCAAAATTAAACATTTAAATTGACTGATTCTAAAATATTTAAAATTTTCTATAAATAATTATTTTTCTCATATCTAAAAAATTTTGACTTTGGTACTAGATAATAAAAAAAATATCTAAACCATAATAGTGAGATAAATTGCTCAAAAAAATCATTATTGAAAATTAAACATGGAATTCTTGTGAATGTATGTTTTTGTTATTTCTATATAATTTAACAAAATAATCACCTTTTTCCCAAGAAGATACAGAAATGCTAAATTGATAAGTTATATTTCCAATATTCATTTTAATGTTAGATTCATTTTTAAATAAAACTTTTCCGTTTTTATCTTCAATCGTTTGAAAAACAGCTCCAGTTTCAGTGTTTTTAAATTTAATATCACCCTCAACTTTTACCGTTTCAAAATTAATTTGACGTTCAGAATTTACAGTGTATTGCTGTGGTGTGTCGTACCAAACATTTTTAAAATCATATAGTTCTGCAAATTTTTCTCTAAATAAAGTGAGATTTTTATTGTTTTGACAGACAATATTTGAAATCGCTGCTTGGTCACTAATACACCAAATAACTTCTTGAAAATTGGCTTCAGGTAAAGAATATTTGTTTTTTAATTCAATAAATTCTTTCCATTTTCGTAATGGATTTTTTGAAAGAGTAAACGAACTGTTAAGTGTAGGGCACTTATTATTTATTTCTGTACAATAAGCGTCAATTGGAATAATTTTCTTTTCATTTGCTTTTAAACAAACTATTTTATCCTCAATAGTTATCAAATTTTGTTCCTCATTATTTTCAGCAATAAAATAAGTCCCATTTGGTATTAAAATTTCTTGTGTTGTGTTTTTTAAATTAACAACTGTACATAGAATACTTTTTCCTTTATATTTTCCTGTTGATTTGAAAGTACAATTTATCGATTTATTTTTCATTGCAGTTTGAACTGGAATGTCTATCTTATTTGAATTATTTTGCGAACTACACAATAAAATAATTAGAATTAATTTGATGCTCGTTTTCATAACTTTTCTTTAATAATAACAACGACATAATTTTTAAAAGTTACAATTTTATTGATTTGAATTTCGAATGGGATAAAAGTGCTCAATCTTTAAATTCTTAAGTTCGATTCTTTTTCTTAATTTTACTGCAAATAAATCTATAATGTCAAAATATTATTTGTTAGGGTTTTTACTTTTATTTATTTCTTGTTCAGAGGAAATTAACATTCCTAAACCACCAACTTATTTAAGATTAAACTTGCCTGAACATCAATACCATAAATTTATCGAATCAAACTGTAAATATTCTTTTGATGCCCCTACAATTTTTAAAATCAAAGATGTGTATCAAGAAAAAAATAAAACATGTCATAAAGACATACACCTTGATAAATTAAATGGCATTATGCACTTTTCCTATATTGAAATGGAAAAACCTTTGTCGGAATACGTTAATTATGCAATAAATAAAGTAGATGAACACAAAATTAAAGCTAATGCAATAGAAGACACCAGTTTTATTTTCCCTAATAAGAGAGTTTTTGGTACTTTTTTTGAAATTCAAGGGGACGTTGCTTCTCCCTTCCAATTTTATTTAACCGATTCAACTGATAGATTTATTAGTGCTGTTGTTTATTTTAATTCAAGACCAAACTACGATTCTCTAATCCCTACTTTACAGTACTTAAAAACAGACTTATTTCAAATGATTAATTCTTTTCAATGGAAAAAGTAAAAATACTGCTTTCACCAACTAAAAATGTATCCTTTCATCTACCAAAATTCAATATTTCTAGCACAGAACCAGTCTTTTTAAAAGAATCTAATTATCTTGTTGAATTACTTCAAAATTGTAATGAAGACGATTTTAAGAGAATTTTTAACGCTTCTTTTTCAATAACTGAAGAAAATAGCAAAAGGTATAAAAATTGGAGTAAAGAACCACAAAAATACCCTTCCTGTTATTTGTATAAAGGAGAAGCGTTTAAGTTTTTAGATGTTCAATCTTTCAAACAAGTAGAATTAGAATATTTACAAAAACATCTTTTTATTTTATCTGGATTGTATGGTGTTTTAAAACCATTAGATTTAATTCAAGCATATCGTTTAGAAATGCAATCTAAACTTCCTATCACTTTTCCAACAAAAAATTTATACGGATTCTGGTCAAAAAAGATCACCGATTATATGAACTCTTTAAATCTCAAAACAATAATTAATCTAGCTTCTGAAGAGTACTTTAAAGTAATTGACTATAAAAGACTTTCATGTGAAGTTATTCAACCTGTTTTTAAGGAATATAAAAATCAAAAATATTCTATTGTTAGTATTTTTTCAAAACAAGCAAGAGGTGAAATGGTGAAATTTATTTGCAAAAATAAACTTCAAAGTGTGGAGGAATTAAAGCTTTTTAATGCACTTTCCTATTCTTATGATGCGAATTTGTCGGATAAATTTACTTGGGTTTTTACAAGGTAAAGTAATATAATTTTTTTAATAAAAATCTCTCCAATTGAGTTTTTTATTTTTTAAATTTTATTGGTAAAACCATTTTCGATTTAACCGCTTGATTTTTATCATCTTTAGCTGGAACCCAATTAGGCATCTTTGATATAGCGTCTAATGCTATTTTATCTAATTCAGGATCAATTCCTTTCATTACTTTTGCGTGAGATATTTTCCCATCAGTATCAATTAAAAATTCAACATAAACAATACCTTCCAAAGTTTTTCCCTTAGGGTATTTTACGTTTTTAACTAAATATGCAGTCATTGCCTCTGATCCTCCAGTATAACTTGCTTCAACTTTTGGTGGTTTTATTTCTTGAGAAAATAAAATTCCAACAAATAATAAAGAGACAAATAATAAAAATGATTTTTTCATGGTTTTATTTTTAATATATTATGTACAAATATTGTTCCAATATTCAAATTATGGAGTAAAAGTACCATTTCCTTGGGTAACTTGAATTCCATTTGAATATTTTTTTTCAGTAATGATTTTACCTTTTTTGTCATAAATACGGAATTTGCCGTGTTTTAATCCGTCTTTATATTCGATTTCACTAATTACTTGACCTCTTTTGTCAAATTCTTTCATTGTACCGTTCAATTTTCCATTTTTATAATTTATACTATTTGCAGGAAATTTTGAACCGGGAAAATACGCTTTCCATTCTCCATTTTTTTCGTCTTTTAAATAGGAACCTTCTTCTACTAATTTTGAATCAATTTCTGAATATAAGACGTATTTTCCATTTTTCATACTTTCATAGGTAGTCAAATCTTTTAACGGACCATATTTAATTTTGGATTTTTTTTTCACTACTTTATAAGTAATTATTTCTTTGATTTTGTTGCCTTTATAAAATTCCTGCCAAGTACCAGTCTTATATCCATTTTTATATTTACCCATTAATTTTAAATCACCGTTTGGAAAATGAGAAAACCATTCTCCATTCATAATCCCTTTTTTAAAGGTCGTTTTGTTTTTTAACTGACTGTTTTCCCAAAAGTTGTACCATTCACCTTCTTCTTTTCCAAATAGATATTCTCCTGTCATTAATAAAGTACCATTTTCATAAAAAGTTTCCCACTTCCCATGTTTAAGGTCGTTTTTATAGTTCCCAATTTTAAATTTAGCACCATTTTTATAATAATATGTCCAAGTACCTTCTTTCAAGTCCTTTTTGTAATAAGCTATATAGGATAATTCTCCACTTGGATACCAATATGTCCATTTTCCTTCTTGAAGTCCTTGTTCAAAATTCCCTTGCATATCACGATTTCCTTGTTTAGTGTACCAAGTCCATTCGTCTGCTTTTAAACCATTTTTATAATAACCTTGAACATTAAGCTGACCATTATCATAAAAATATTGATAAGTACCCTCTAGAATATCATTTTTATAAAGAGAAATTTTTTCAATTTTACCTGTATAATAATAAGTTTTCCATTCCCCTTCTCTTTTCCCATTATTGTAATTTCCACTCATTAAATCATAACCATATATACTTCTTTCTAGATATTCTCCATGTGGGATTCCATTTTCATAAGCACAAAACTCTTTTATTGTTCCAGTATTATGATAGATAATTAATTCTCCGTTTCCTTTTTCAATACTTTGGGAATGAATGGAATCGGCTAAATAAAATTCCCAAACATATTTTGTACTGTCAATATGTTCTTCAACTTTTTCGAGATGTCCATCAAAATAATATGTTTTTTTAAAACCATTTAATTCCCCTTTTTTATAAAAACATTCTGTAGCAATATTTCCATTTTCAAACCACTCTTTATTGATACTGTCTTGAACCCCTAATTTAAAATAACCTTCTTGTCTTAATTTGCCGTTAGGATAATAAAAAACAACTTTTCCATGAAGTTTATCTTTGTAATATTCTCTTGTTTCTATTAATTTTTCTTCTTCATTATAATAATTCCAAAGACCATGTTTGTATTTCGTTTCACCTAAGCCATCTTTATAATATGCACCAGTTGATTGTGGTTTTGTCTTTAAATAATCAAAGTAAAAAGTTTCTTTTTTAGTTAAATTTTCTTTTAAAATTTTTTGAGAATTTGCAATTATACTAGTAAAAGAAAGAATAAAATTGAATAAATAGTATTTCATTTATTTAATAATTAGAACCTGAAATATAAGAGACAATCCAAATAAAATTAAAATTAATCCGATTATATGATTTAATAATTTTAACAATTTATCGGTTATGAAGGGTCTTAATTTTTTAGCACCTATTATTTTTAAAACATCTATGAAAAAAAACACAGAGATTAGTACAATAATAAATAAAATCAATTGATTACTTAAATTCATGTTTGTATTTTGTTTCGCTCCTATGGCCATGATACTGAACCAATAAAAAATAACCATAGGATTTGCAAAATTCAAAATCAGTCCTTTAACAAAAAGCATTAGATAGTCTTTAAATGTATTATTTTGACCTAAATCATTCATTTTTTGCTCTTTAGGTTTGCTTAAAAAAATAAATACTCCAAAAATGCTTAGCATTAAACCACCAAACAATTTCAAATAAATTTCATTTTCGCCTTCTACTAAAGAAGCGACTTCTGAATAAAAAATAAAAGCAATAGTAATATAAATAATATCAGAACAAATTACACCTAAATCAAATGCAAGTGCGGCTCTTATTCCTTTTCTTATACTAGTATCTAAAAGCATAAAAAATGCTGGACCTATCATTATACTTAAAATAAACCCAGTTATTATTGCTTTTAAAATTAATTCAATCAAATTTTAACATTTAAATATTTCCACAAAGATATAATTTCAAAATAAAAAAACCACAAACTTAAACCCAAATTTTACAATTGGAATCGTTATGAGAAGTAAATCATCAATAAATCAAAACAATTATAAACGATTTAGTACATTAAGATTTGACTATTGTTGAAAAATTTAAATTTAATTTAATAGGTTTTCTTTTATTATTTATTCAAAAAATATTAATTTTATCAAAAAAATTATTTAATACCTTTATTATTATGTTTAAAAATCTATTCTTTTCATTATCTTTTTTTATTATTGGTAGTGTTTTATTTGGACAAAATACAAACCCTAATAATTCAAATCAAGCATCTTGGGTTAAAATGATGCAGGACCCTAATGCAAATTTTTATGATATTCAAGCTGCATTTAATTCTTATTGGGAAGGTCGAACAATCGAAAGAGGAAAGGGTTATAAAGTTTTCAAAAGATGGGAAAATGAAATGAAACCTAGGGTGTATCCATCAGGAAATGTCAATTTAGTTTCTCAAACATGGCCAAATTATCTTGCTTGGGAAGCTGAACACCCTCAAGCTACAAATAAATCTACCAATGGTGATTGGTCGCTTGTTGGTCCAACAGGAGCCCCAACTAATAGCGGTGCAGGTCGTTTGAATTTTATTCGTTTCATGCCAGGAAATACAAGTACGATTTTTGTAGGTGCACCCGTAGGAGGATTGTGGAAATCTACTGATGCAGGTGTTACCTGGTCAACCAATACAGATCAATTAAGTGTGATTGGTTGCACAGATCTTGCTATTGATCCAAATAATACTCAAATTATGTATTTAGCTACTGGCGATGGAGATGGAAGTGATTCTTACAGCGTTGGTGTTTTAAAATCTACTGATGGAGGAACAACATGGAACACAACTGGTTTAAATTGGACTGTCGATCAAGTTCGTACTATTTCAAAAATTTTAATTGACCCAACAAATACTTCGGTGCTTTTAGTAGCCACAAGCAATGGCGTATATCGTTCTACCAATGCAGGTTCAACATGGACACAAGAACAAGTTGGTTCATTTAAAGACATGGAATTTAAACCTAGTGACCCAAATACCGTTTATGCTGCTGGAGAAGAGTTTTTTAAATCAACAGATAATGGTGCATCTTGGACAAAAATAACCAGTGGTGTACCTGATTATAATGTTACAGCTAGGATTTCAATTGCTGTAACTGAAGCAAATTCAGCTTATGTTTATATACTAGTAGGTAATTATTCTGATAACGGATTATACGGAGTGTATCGTTCAACAAATAGTGGAACTTCCTTTACTGAACGTCATTCAAGCTCACCAAACTTATTAGGATGGGAATCTGATGGAAGTGACCAAGGTGGACAAGCATTTTATGATTTAACTATTGCTGCTTCCCCATTAAATGCAGATCATGTGATGGTAGGAGGAGTTAATTTATGGCGTTCTACCAATGGTGGAACTAGCTTTACAATTAACGGACATTGGTGGGGAGATGTTGCTCCTTATGTACATGCCGACCATCATGATATTGTTTATTTACCTGGATCTAGTACTTATTTTTCAGCTAATGATGGTGGAATTTTTAAAACAACCAATAGTGGGACTTCTTGGAGTGATTTGAGCTCTCAATTGGCTATTGCTCAACAATATAGAATTTCTTTGTCAACAAGCAATCCAAGTTTAGTAGTTACCGGACATCAAGATAATGGTACAAACAAATACAATGGCTCAAGTTGGTCAAATATTTACGGTGGTGATGGGATGGATTGTTTTATTGATAGAACAAATAACAATACTATAATTGCTTCTTATGTTTATGGTGAGCATAAAAAATCTACAGATGGAGGAAATAATTTCTCCGTTATTACAAGTGGTTTACCGGTTGGTGATGGTAATGCAGAATGGTTATCAGCAATTCATCAAGACCCAACAACAGCAAGTACATATTATGCAGGAGGTCGTAATTCTTTATATAAAAGTACTAATTCAGGAAGTAGTTGGACTCAAATGGGTACACCTTCTGGTACAGGAAACGTAATGGAATTCGTTATAGCTCCTAGTAATAATCAAGTCATTTATGCTATTAAAGAAGATGCCATATCTAAATCAACAAATGGAGGAACAAGTTTTACTAATGTAACAGGTACATTACCAACTACAAGTGCAGCTATTTCTAATGTAACAGTTTCAAATACAGATGAAAATGTTGTCTTTGTTACTTTTTCAGGGTATTCCTCAGCAAATAAAGTTTTTAAATCTACTAATGGTGGTACAAGTTGGACAAATTATTCTACAGGACTTCCAAATGTTCCTGCTAATACTGTTGTTTATTTTAATGGTTCAGCGGATCAAAGTGTTTATGTTGGAACTGATGTAGGGGTATATTATAGAGATAATAATTTAACTTCATGGTCAATGTATTCAAATGGTTTGCCTAGAGTAAGAATAAGAGATTTAGAAATATATTATGCAACTGGAATATTACGTGCTGGAACTTATGGAAGAGGGCTTTGGGAAAGTGATTTGTACTCTGCAAGTACTCCACCTGTTGCTGATTTTTCTGCTTCGCAAACCAACTTAACAGCAGGTCAATCAACAACTTTTACTGATTTATCTACTGGTAGTCCAACAAGTTATTCTTGGACTTTTACAGGAGGAACACCATCTACAAGTACTTCTTCAAATCCTACTATAACTTATAGTACAGCAGGAACATATACAGTTTCTTTAACTGTGGGGAACGCAGAAGGGTCAGATACAGAAACTAAAACAGGATACATCATAGTTAGTGCAGCAAGTGCTCCAAATGCAGATTTTTCTGCAAGTAGTACATCTCTTTGTCCTGGTCAAACGGTAACCTTTACCAATCTTTCAACTGGAACACCAACAAGTTATTCTTGGTCTTTCCCTGGAGGGACTCCTTCAACAAGTACTTCTACAAATCCAACAGTTACTTATAATACAAATGGTACATATAATGTTGTTTTAACAGCAACCAACGCAAATGGTTCAGATATTGAAACAAAAGTGGATTATATCAATGTAAATCAGGGTAGTGGTTTAGCTCTTCCATTTTCACAAGGATTTACTACTGCAGATTTTTTAACTACTTATACTATAATTGATGCAGGGGGTAGTGCAATTTGGGCTCATAGTCCTTCTTATGGCGTTGCACCTACCGAAGGAAATTCAATGTTTTTCAATAATTATTCTACAGATGAAACTGGTTTCAGTGATGAAGTACGAATTCCTTCTTTAGATTTAACCTCAATGTCAAATCCAATATTAACTTTTGATGTGGCTTATGCTCCTTATGATGCAACGCATAATGATGGTTTGGAAGTGTTAGTTTCTACTGATTGCGGAAATAACTTCACCTCAGTATATTCAAAATCTGGCACAACTTTAGGTACTGCTGCTGCTACTACTAATCCTTTTTATCCTACCATTAGTGAATGGAGAAATGAAACAGTAGATTTAAGTGCATATTCTTCTTCAACAGGACTAATCATTTCATTTAAAAATTTACCGGCGTACGGTAATTTTATTTATGTTGATAATATCAATGTAGAGGGAACTGCAGTGCCAGCTCCAATTGCTGATTTTACCTCAACAACTACAACAATTTGTCAAGGTGCTTCGATTACTTTTACAGACATGTCGCAAAATAATCCAAGTTCCTATTTTTGGGAATTTCAGGGTGGTACTCCTGCTACAAGTACGGCAGAAAACCCTACAGTTGTGTATAATACAGCTGGTATTTATGATGTAACTCTAACTGTTACAAATGCTGGTGGTACAGACCAATTTAGTGCAACTTCGTATATAAATGTATTATCAAACTCATCTCAAACTTTGCCTTTTACAGAAGGATTTACAGGGACAGATTTTTTCCCTTCAACAGAATGGTCTGGGGTTAATAATGGTGCTGCTACTTTTTGGGAGAGAAACTCCTCGGTTGGTGTAAGTCCTACTGCTGGGAATTCAATGTATTATGATAATTTGAATACAAATGAAACAGGAAACGATGATGAAGTTTGGTTACCTAAAGTAAATCTTTCAACAGTTGCAAATCCTACTTTAACTTTTGATGTAGCTTATGCTCCTTATGATGGAACTTATTTTGATGGTTTAGAAGTTCTAGTTTCAACGGATTGTGGAGTGAACTTTACTTCTGTTTATCTTAAATCTGGGACTACTTTAGCTACTGCATCTGCTACAACAGTTGCTTTTGTTCCAACTTCTGGTCAATGGAGAAACGAAAGCGTTGATTTGACATCATTTGTTGGTAATAACAGTGTAATAGTTGTATTTAGAAATATAGCAGGATATGGGAATTTACTTTATGTAGATAATATCAATATTTCTGGAATGGCAAGTCCTCCTACAGCTTCTTTTACAGCTGATCAAACATCAATTTGTTCTGGTGAAAGTGTACAATTTACTAATACTTCTACTGGAAATCCAAGCTCTTATTCTTGGGCTTTTCAAGGAGGAACACCAACAACCAGTACTTCTGAAAATCCTTTAGTTCAATACAGTACTCCAGGAGTTTATAATGTAAGTTTAACCGTTACAAATGGAGATGGTTCTGATTCAGAGACATTAAATGGATTCATCACGGTAAATGGAGTGAGTACTCCAACTATTTCAGCAAGTGGATCTTTAACTTTTTGTGATGGAGGTAGTGTTGTCCTTACTTCATCTGCTGTTTCAGGAAATTTATGGTCCAATGGTTTAACTTCGCAAAGTATTACCGTTACTTCTTCTGGGACTTTTAATGTTACTGTGTCTGAAAACGGATGTTCTACTATATCTTCAAATACTGTGGTAACAGTAAATACAAATCCAAGTATTACTTTAGGAACTACTGCTAACCCAACTTCATGTGGTACAGCAACAGGTTCGGTAACAATTTCAGGTAGTGGAACAGGCACTTTAAGTTGGACAGGTACATCAAGTGGAAGTTTGACCAATGTAACATTACCTCAAACGATTAATAATTTAACTGCTGGTTCTTACAGCTTTAGTTTCATTAATTCTAATTTATGTTCATCAAATAGTGTAAATGCTACATTAAATGATCCTACAATGCCTGAAACACCAATAGTATCAGCTAATGGACCTACAACTTTCTGTTCAGGTGGTAGTGTAACATTAACTTCTTCTGTTTCATCAGGTATTTTATGGAGTAATGGTTCAACAAACCAAAGTATTACTGTAAATAGTTCAGGTACTTTTAATGTGAGTCATACTCAAAACGGTTGTACCTCTACTTCTTCAAATACTGTGGTAACAGTAAATGCAAATCCAACAATTTCACTAGGAACTGTTTCAAACCCTACTGTTTGTAATACTGCAACGGGAAATATAGGTGTAAATGGTTCTCAAACTGGTGATTTAAGCTGGACTGGAACATCCAGTGGAAGTATGAATAATGTTACTTTACCACAAACTATCAGTAATTTAATGTCAGGTTCATATTCCATTACCTTTACAAACTCTAATTCTTGTAACTCAAATGTAGTTTCAGCAAGTTTAAGTGATCCAGGAGCTCCAACAACACCAACAATATCCGCTAGTGGTTCATTGGATTTCTGTTCCGGTGGTAGTGTTGTATTAACATCCTCAGCTAGTTCTGGAAATGTTTGGTCAACAAGTGAAACGTCTCAAAGTATCACTGTTACAAGTAGTGGAGTTTATTTTGTAATTAATACTGTTAATGATTGTTCTGCAACATCATCATCAGTTACAGTTAATGTTCATTCTAATCCAAGTATTGTTCTTGAAACAACAAATAATCCAACATCATGTAATTCAGCAAATGGTTCATTAGTAATAAATGGAACAAGTGAAATTGGAACTTTAAGCTGGTCTGGTTCATCAAGTGGTAGTATGAACAGCGTGTCATTACCACAAACCATTTCTAATTTAATTGAAGGAAACTATACAATAATCTTTAATAGTAGTTTTTCTTGTCCTTCAAATAGTTTAAATGCTACTTTAGTTGACCCTGCATCTCCTACGCCTTCAATAACAACTGGTGGTTCAACTATAATTTGTCAGGGAGAATCGGTTCAATTAATTTCTTCTAGTGCTGATGCTTATTTATGGTCAAATGGTGAAACTTCACAAAGTATTAATGTGTCTTCAGCAGGAACATTTAATGTAACTGTCACAGAAAATGGATGTAGTGGTGTTTCATCAGATGTTTCGGTTGTTGTAAATCCTTTACCTACTGTTAGTTTTAGTTCATTGCAAGATATGTGTGACAATGATGAAATTTATACTTTAACAGAAGGATCTCCAACTGGAGGTGTTTATTCTGGTCCAGGTGTAATTAATACAAATCAGTTTGATCCGTCAATGGCAAATATTGGAAATAATACCATTACCTATACTTATATAGATAATAATCTGTGTTCTAATTCTTCAAGTGAGACGGTTGTGGTAGATGATTGTTCCTCTTTAATTGAAGTGAATTCTGAAAATCTATTCATTTTCCCAAATCCTACTAAAGATTGGATTAATATCAAAAGTAATCAAGTTATAACAATACAGATGTTTGATTCTTATGGGAAAGAGATCTATAATAACAACGAAAAAAATAATGCACACTTAATTGATGTTCAACACATTTCTTCAGGAATTTATTTAATAAAAGTAAATGGAGAAAGCAAAGTTAGTGTTCACCGAATTGAAATTAAACATTAGTTTTTATTTTAAAAAAGCTGTCTTAAATAGGCAGCTTTTTTTTAATATGTTCAATATAAATTTACTTTTAGTTCAATTCAAAGGAGAACAATTACATTTCAATAGGTTAGTATTGGATTATATTTACTTTTCAAAATAAAACAAAATTATCTCCTATCATTTAGTAATAAGTTTTTTATATGAAAGTTTTTTTTAACTTTGCTTATAAACTCTTAAAAAATGAGAATCACAAGTTTTGAGCAATATAAAGAAGTCTATCAAGAAAGTATAGCTAATCCAGAAAATTTTTGGTCAGATATCGCATCTCACTTTATATGGAAAAAGAAATGGGATAAAGTTTTAGAATGGAATTTTGACGAACCAAAAATTGAATGGTTTAAAGGTGCTACGGTTAATATTACTGAAAATATTTTTGAGAAAAACCTTCCTCAATATGAGAATAAAAATGCTATTATTTGGGAACCCAATGATCCAAAACAAAAAAACATCACTTTAACTTATAAAGAATTATTTGAAAAAGTATGTCAATTTGCTAATGGATTAAAATCTATAGGAATAAAAAAAGGAGATAGGGTTTGTATTTATTTACCTATGATTCCTGAGTTAGCTATTGCAGTATTGGCCTGTGCAAGAATTGGTGCAATTCATTCAGTTGTATTTGCTGGATTTTCAGCTAATTCATTGTCTGATAGGATACAAGATGCTGAAGCTAAATTGGTTATAACAGCTGATGGCTTAAATAGAGGGGCGAAAGAAGTTTCATTAAAAACAATTGTTGATGAAGCTCTAAAGATTTGTCCAAGTGTTAAATATACCATAATATTTCCCTGTTTAGCTTGGGAAGTAAATTTTAAAGAAAATCATGATTTGTGGTGGAATGATGTAATAAAAAATCAAAATAATTATTGTCCTGCTGAAGAGATGGATTCAGAAGACATCCTATTTATATTATATACCTCTGGGTCAACAGGTAAACCCAAGGGTGTTGTCCATACCTGCGGAGGATATATGGTTTATACTGCTTATACTTTTTTAAATGTCTATCAGTATGAAAAAGACGACATTTATTGGTGTACAGCGGATATTGGTTGGATTACAGGACATTCTTATATTATATATGGACCTCTTTTAAACGCAGCGACAAGTGTAATGTTCGAAGGAGTCCCTACTTTTCCAGATGCAAGTCGTTTTTGGCAAATTGTTGATAAATACAAAGTCAATCAATTTCTTACTGCTCCAACAGCTTTACGTTCATTAATGGCTTATGGTGAAGATTATGTAAAAAAACAAGATTTGTCTAGTTTGAAAATATTAGGAACAGTAGGAGAACCCATTAATGCTGAAGCTTGGCATTGGTACCATGATGTAATCGGGAAAGGCAAATGTCCGATAGTTGATAATTGGTGGCAAACGGAGACAGGTGGAATAATGATTACAGGAATCGGATCATTTTCACCATTAAAACCTACTTTTGCTGGTTACCCTTTACCAGGTATTGAGCCAGTATTACTAACTCCAGAAGTGAAGGAAATTCAAGAACACGATGTAGAGGGTTATTTGTGTATAAAATCTCCATGGCCTGCTATTTTAAGAAGTACTTATGGAGATCATGAGCGATGCAGATTAACCTATTTTTCTCATTATAATGGTTACTATTTCACAGGTGATGGAGCCAAACGCGATGAAAATGGTATGTATAGAATAATTGGTCGAATTGATGATGTGATTAATGTGTCGGGGCATCGTTTTGGAACAGCTGAAATTGAAAATGCCATCAATGAAAATGAATTAGTGATTGAATCAGCGGTGGTTGGGTATCCTCACCCAATTAAAGGTCAATCAATCTATGCTTTTGTAGTATGTGAACACGATGTATTGGACGAATTTATCGCTTCAAAAAGTATTTTAGAAACGGTTACTAAGGAAATTGGAAAAATTGCTCTTCCAGAAAAAATTCTTTTTGTTTCGGCATTACCAAAAACGAGATCAGGGAAAATCATGCGTCGAATTTTAAGAAAAATTGCTGAAGGAGATATTGCAAATTTAGGTGATACTTCAACATTGTTAGATCCAGCTGTTGTAACAGAAATTGTTGGTAAAGCATTTTAAATAGGTATAAAATATTCAAAATCTAATTTTCTATTCCGTAGATGATTTTGTAACTTTGTCGAATGAAGATGAGTTATTATTTATATGTATTGACCTTTTTATTTTTTTCTTGTAATCAACAATCAAATAAAATACTTAAAAGTGTACAAGTTAATTTAGATAGCTTGGTAAAAATCTATCCTGATAGTGTTCCTTTACTGGTTCGATTAGGTAATGAATATTTAAACAAATATGAATATAGTTCAGCATTAATTTATGGAGCTAAATCTTTTCGTTTAGACAGCAATAATTTAGAAGCACGATTTCTTTATGCAAATGCTTTGAATAATATATCAGGTAGAAAAATTGAAGATATAGCTCAAGCACAAAGACATTTTTTAAAAATTATTTCAAAACAAAGTAATAATAAAAAGGCATTTATTGCCCTTGCCTCAACTTATACTCAATTAGGGGAGTTTGATAAATCATTTTTATATATTAATGAAGTTTTAAGAAAAGATCCAAAATATCGAGATGCTTATGTTTTAAAAGGAACAAATTATTTGACTTTAGGAAAAAGAGATTTGGCTTTATCTTCTTATGAAACGGCTATTCAACAAGATCCAAACTTTTTTGAAGCGTATTTAAAGTTAGGATGGATGTACACCGAGGATAAAAAATATGCTATTGCTTATGAAAAATATAAAACAGCATCTGAACTTCAAAACACTTCTATTGATGCATGGTATGGGATGGCTTATTGTAAACAACAATTAGAACAATTTGATGAAGCTTTGAATACCTATCGTTTAATATTAGACAAAGATACAAGTGTGTATCATGCTTTATTTAACCAAGGATATATTAAACAATTTCATCAGAATCAATTAGATAGTGCGATGTATTTTTATGAATCAACGCTTAAAGTTAATCCTGAATACGAAAATGCTTGGCACAATTTAGGTTTATGTTATATCACTAAAAAAGATAAACAGAGTGCATTACGTTGTTTTTCAAAAGCGTTAAAATATAATCCTCAGTTTGAAATATCAAGAATCGAAGCCAATAAATTAAGGTAAAATTTAAAAATGTTGAGAATACAAAAAATTGTATTAATAGTAAGCGAATTACTTTTTCCAATTTTAGGTTATGTTTTTTGGTCATGGAACATTTATGACATAAGTCTATTTTATGTTTTAGATTTAATGGTTACTTTATTTGTTTTTATATACCTTAATTTAAAGTATAGGCAAATTTTTAATTTCAAGAATTTCAGAAAAATAGTTTTGATTTTACTATTACATCTTTCAATTTTTACACTTTCTTATGCATTTTTTAAAACAAATGATGAAAATTTTAACTTAGTTCAAAGTGTTGGTCATTTTTTATTTTTAAAAGATGTTGGTCTGCCTCAAGTTTATCTTTTACTTCCTTTGATTTTTTTAATGTTTATTACTGAAGAGAAAAAAAATAAGATGAAGATAATTCAAGATGAAAATTCAGGAAAATTGTATAATCAAGATTTTATTATAAAAAAATCCGTTTTTACAGTTTTTGGAATTGCCATTTTATTCGGAATTGAATTGATTTATCATTTAGAATCTCAAGGTTTACTTATTTATTTATTATTATGTGTATTGTTTTTTATGACTTTAGAAAGCTATATAAAAATAAAAGACTAAATTTTATATAAAAGCACTAATTATTTGTTTAAATACAATAAATTAAGCATAATTATTTATGTTTAAAAATATCTCATTATTTTAATTAATTTTGAAAGATAATATGTTTTTATAGAGATTATTGAATTGAATCAGAACAGTATCTATCAAACTAAAAAACTAACAGATTGAAATTTATTTTATTAATAATTTTTTTTATTTTAGCAAATATTTCTTTTTGTCAAAATATTGATTCTTTAAAAAATGAACTAAAAAAAACTACTAATGATACATTAAAATGTTATATTTTAAATGAATTAATAGATGCTGAGAACGATGATAATGTATGGACAATTTACAATGACGAACTTTTAAAAATTTCAAAAAAGGGTCTTGCCACAGTATCAAAAAAATCCCCTGTTTATAAAATTTATCTTAAATATTTAGCAGCTGCACTTAATAATATTGGATATTTACATAATTTAAATGGTAACGATGCTTTAGCAATTGATTTTTATTTAAAAAGTTTAAAAATTGAAGAAGAAATTGACAATAAAATAGGTGTTGCTTATTCATTGAACAATATTGGTGTCATTTATAAAACAAATGGTAATTTTGAAAAGGCCTTATTTTATTTCAAAAAAAGTTTAAAAATTAGACAAGAATTAAACGATCAATTGGCTATTGCAAATTCTTATAATAACATTGGCACTTTGTATAATAGTAAAGGAAACAATATAAAAGCTTTAGAATATTTCATGAAGAGCTTAAAGATAAATCAAGAAAAAAATAATAAATCGGGCATTGGAAATAATTTAAGTAATATAGGATTTATTTATAGGAATTTAGGAGAATATCAAAAAGCTTATGAGTACTATAAAAAAAGTTTGATTATTAAAAAAGAAGTAAATGATTTAATGGGTCTTGCAATCTCAATGAATTATATTGCTGAAATATTATATTTCCAAGAAAAATATTTAGAAGCTCTTAAATATTCTATTAAAAGCATGAAGTTGGCAAACTTTATTGGTTTTCCTCAAAAAATTAAAAACGCTGCTAATATTCAAAAGAAAATTTATAAAAAATTAGGTAATTATAAACTTGCTTATGAGATGTATGAATTAGAAATTTTTATGAGAGATAGTATTGAAAAAGAAGAAAATGAAAAAGAATTAATGCAAAAAGAATTACAATATAATTTTGATAAAAAGCTTGCCACAGACAGTATTAGTAATGCGAAAGAAAAAGAAATTAGAGATGTTGAAATAGCAAAACAAAAAGCAGAGATTCGTGCCACTAAAAATCAACAATATGCATTATTTGGAGGTATATTTTTGTTATTTGGTTTTATTGGCTTTATTATTAATAGATATCGAAAAATTAGAATTCAAAATGAAATTATTGAAAATCAAAAACATCTAGTAGAAGAAAAAAACCGTGAAATTCTTGATTCTATTATTTATGCTAAACGAATACAATCTGCCATTTTACCTCAACCAAAAATTGTAAAACAATTTCTAGTTGATTCTTTTATATTTTACAAACCTAAAGACATTGTAGCTGGAGATTTTTATTGGTTGGAAGTAGTAGGCGATACTGTTTTATTTGCTGCCGCCGATTGTACTGGTCATGGAGTACCTGGTGCTATGGTCTCGGTTGTGTGTAACAACGCTTTAAATCGTTCCGTTCGTGAGTTTGATTTATCTTATCCTAATGAAATTTTAGAGAAAACTAGAGAAATTGTTTTAGAAGAATTTGAAAAATCCGACGAAAACGTAAAAGATGGAATGGACATATCTTTGTGTGCAATTGACACTAAAAAAAACATTTTAAGATGGTCTGGAGCTCATAATCCGCTTTGGTTATTGAGAAACAAAGAAATTATTGAAACAAAAGCTGATAAACAGCCTATTGGAAAGTTTTCTCACTCTAAACCATTTTCATTAAAAGAAATACATTTAGAAAAAAACGACATCATCTATATATTTACTGACGGTTTTCAAGACCAATTTGGTGGTCCAGAAAGTTATAGAGGAGGTAAAAAATATCGACCTTCTAAAATGAGAGAATTGTTTCTTTCAATTTGTGAAAAAACTATGGAGGAACAGAAAATAATCATTGAAAAATCATTTGAAGATTGGAAAGGAGATTTAGAACAGGTCGATGACGTCTGTGTTATAGGAGTCCGCGTTTAGGACGAACTAGAATACATGACGGAATAGATCCCGATTGGTGAAAATTATTATTGA
>JACPDW010000023.1 GCA_016183815.1 Flavobacteriia bacterium | reverse complement strand
ATTCATAGAAACCCGGTTGAAGCAGGTTTGGTATTTAGACCAGAAGATTATGTTTACAGTAGTGCAATTGATTATGCAGGAGAAAATGGAAGATTAAATGGAGTTGTTGTTTGTAAATAATAGTAGAATTATACCACACGAATGGATTCGTGCGGTAGCTGGTGAGAGGATTATTTATGACTTTTTCAGCAGTCCCTATCTAAAATTTTTATGTGTTTTTTCAGATAAGATTCAAATTTATACCTTTTAATCAATAAAATTATCAATACAAAAGAAACCTAAATAAAAAATTAAATTTTGTTATAACTTTGTATAAAGTCATCATAGTTTTATTGTTTTTGGTAATAAAGGGGTTGCAATAGCAGTCCCTTTTATTGTGGAGTAGTTTCAGTTTGAAGAGGAGTAACTAAATCGACAAAAATTTGTTGTAAATCAGGGAAAACCTCTTCCGCTTTGATTATTTCTACATTGGTGAGCAAACTTCTTATTAAATCTTGGAAATTATTTTCATGTCGCATTTTTACAATAGCTTCAAAAACTCCTTCTTCAATTTCTTTTTTATCAAGCAATTCAAAATTGCTCCACAAAGCATTTGCAAAGGCCAACATGTTTCCTTTAAATTTAATTGAATAAATGTTTTTTTTATAGTCTTTTTTCCAACTTGAGACAGAACCTTCGATAATTTTTTGTCCATTTTGAATCAATAATGCTCTATCACACATAGTTTCAACACTTTTCATGTTGTGAGAGGAAATAATAATACTTTTTCCTTCCTTTTTTAATTCTATTAAAATTTGTTCAAAAAGATCGATGTTTAATGGGTCAAATCCACTAAAAGGTTCATCTAAAATAATCAATTGAGGTTGATGGATTAAACAAGCAATAAATTGAATTTTTTGAGCCATTCCTTTGGAAAGTTGTTCAATTTTTTTATCTTTCCACGATAAAATATTTAATTTTTCTAACCAAAAAGAAACTCGTTTTTTTGCTTCTTTATAATTTAATTCCTTTAAATGAGCAAATAGCAATAGATGTTTCCACACCGTCATAGATTTATAAAGACCTCTTTCTTCTGGTAAATATCCAAATTTTTTTAAATGCTGAAATTGTAGAATTTCTTTATTGTAATACAAATCGCCTTTTTCAGGTTCTATAATTTTATTGAGGATTCTTAAAACGCTTGTTTTACCAGCACCGTTTGGACCCAATAGACCATAAATCTCCCCTTCTTGAACTGAAAATGAAAGATCATTTATTACTTTTTTTTGATAGTAAGATTTGTGAATATTGTTTACTTTCAACATAGTTTATTCATTTCTTTTCCAGTGATTTAGATTAGTGCTTAATGTTAAGAAGTTCCCATATCCAGAGGCAGAATAACAGACAAAGCCATAATCCAGCTGAATACGTTTAAACATCAATCCTACACCAAATGAAAATCCTGCTATTCCTGGTTTTTCATTAACTTTTAATTCTTTTCTACGGTGATAATCAAAGGCCAATCTAAAATGAATGTTTTTAGATAACAATAATTCAGCTTGGTAAGTAAAATGTCTAAATAGCTTTTCAGAGAATTTTGCTTTTGGAACATTTAATGTGTCACCTGTTAGAGGGTCAATCTCTCTACTTTTATTTGGGTCGAAATAGGTTAAATCCCAACGATTTAGGTTGTGAGCTAAAATGCTAATTCTGAATGGTGCATGTTTTAGTTGGTGTGAAATAGCCATTTGAACCTCAAGTGGAAAATGTAATTTTTGATTTTTAATATATGGTTTAATAACTCCTCCAATATTTTTAGCAATGATTGTAATAAATGTTTTGTGTTTTAAAAACTGGTAATAAGAGGAAAAGTCAATACCTCCAGCAAATGAAGCATAACTTTCTAATTGAGAATATATTAGGTTTGCTTGAACTCCTATACCCATTACGGGATTGATTTTTTTTGCAAAGCCACTTCCTAAAACAAAATCACCTGAATAAAAAGTCCCTATTTCATTTCCTTTTGTGTCAAATCTTCTCAAATTACCGTAATTAATGTTTCTTAAGTTAAGTGAAAAAGTTCGAGATGAGTCGATCGATTTAGCATAAACTAATGAACCCAATTGAGTAGCTCCGTACACTCCCTGACTAAAAGCTAGTTTTTTATGCATACTAGAATTTAAAAGACATGGATTTGAAATACTTAGTTGAACATCTTTATCCAATACAGAAATAAAATCAGTACCTAATGAAGCTGTACGTGCTGAGAAAGGAACATTAAGCACTTGATAACTCGATTCTCCACCACTTTGACTAAAAATAAATGAGGATAAATAAAGAAAAAATACTAACCAAAATAAACGCATAGAATTTTAAACGAGTAAAATTAACTTTTATTTTTACTGATAGTATTAAAAAAAGAATTGTTCAATAAAAATGTTATAAATAGTCAGTAATTGTAAAAATTAATCTTCCTCTACAACAATTTTATATTTTTTAAAAAAAGCATCCCAATCCCATAAAAAATTCCTCATTATATCATCTAAACGTTTTAAGAAAATAGGATTTGGCACTTGCATATCAGAGAAATAGGAGTTTTGATAGTCGTTTAATTTGTATTTATAAAAAACTGCTTTAGACATTGCGTATAAAGTATTTTTTGAAGGAATATTTTTTTGAGCCATAAATCCTTGATATTCTCTAACAAGATTTTTAATGATGTCGGATTCGGTATTGTATATAGAAGCTAAATTATTAAAAATATTTTTTTCTATTAAATTGACTTCTTTTATTTCAAAGATGTTTTCCAGATAATTTAAGTTGCCAGCAAAAACTATCATAGCAAAATGGTCTAGATTTTCAGAAGAAATATTAGGTGAGTTTTCAAAACTATTTTCTTCATTAATAAATGCTGCTACTTCAGGAAAGCCTTCAACAACAATTTTAAATAAGCCATTTACAAACAAATTTGCCATTTGCTTTTCTGTGACTTTTCTTTTAAGTAATGTACTAATCATAATCCAATTACGTATTTTACAAAATTACTAAACTCTAATTGCCAACTTTTAACTGACCTTTTTGTTTTTCAACTAAGTTATTAACACTGTCCATAAAGGTAACGATTTTATTATTTTTCTTTATTCACTTTTTAGTTTTCCAAATAAACAATATTGTATTCATTGTAGGTAGAAAAATCATCTATTTTTAATAACTTTGTGTTTTTTTATTAAAAGTACATCAATCATGTTTGAAAATCTTACGGAAAAATTTGAAAGAGCGTTTAAAATTTTAAAGGGACAAGGTCAAATCTCTGAAATTAATGTTGCTGAAACATTAAAAGAAGTTAGAAAAGCCCTTTTAGATGCCGATGTGAATTTCAAAACTGCAAAAGAATTCACTCAAAGAGTAAAGGACAAAGCCATAGGCAGGAATGTGTTAACAACCATTTCGCCTGGTCAATTAATGGTGAAAATTTGTCATGAAGAGCTTATTGACTTGATGGGTGGAAATGAAAAAGAAATTAACTTTCAAGGAAACCCTGGGATAATATTAATGTCTGGTTTACAAGGTTCAGGTAAAACTACATTTTCAGGAAAACTTGCAAATTACCTTAAAAACAAAAAAGGCAAAAAACCATTATTAGTTGCTTGTGATGTTTACAGACCTGCGGCGATCAATCAATTACATGTTTTAGGAGAGCAATTAGGAATTGAAGTTTTTTCTGATTTAGAAGAAAAAAATCCTGTTAAGATTGCTCTTGAAGGAATACGACATGCAAAAAGTAATTCAAACAATGTAGTAATTATTGATACAGCTGGTCGTTTAGCAATCGATGTGCAGATGATGGATGAGATTGAAGCGATAAAAAAAGCTGTTCAACCAACAGAGACTTTATTTGTTGTTGATTCAATGACAGGTCAAGATGCAGTAAATACGGCAAAAGCATTTCATGAAAAAATTCAATTTGATGGCGTTGTTTTAACAAAATTAGATGGAGATACTAGAGGAGGAGCAGCATTATCAATTAAAGCTGTTGTAGAAAAGCCAATCAAATTTGTTGGAACAGGGGAAAAAATGGATGCGATTGATGTTTTTTATCCGAGCAGAATGGCCGATCGTATCCTTGGAATGGGTGATGTGGTTACTTTAGTTGAAAAAGCACAGGAACATTTTAATGAGGAAGAAGCAAGAAAACTTCAGAAAAAAATTATAAAAGATCAATTTGATTTCAATGATTTTTTAGCCCAACTCCAACAAATCAAAAAAATGGGTAACATGAAGGATTTGATGGGCATGATTCCAGGTGTTGGAAAAGCCATGAAAGATGTTGATGTTCAAGACGATGCCTTTAAATACATTGAAGCGATTATCCAATCAATGACACCTAATGAAAGAGCAAATCCCTCTATACTTAATGGTTCAAGAAAAAATAGAATAGCAATCGGAAGTGGAACTAATATTCAGGAAGTGAATAAACTTCTAAAACAGTTTGACGATATGAGAAAAGTCATGAAAATGATGAGTAATCCAAAGAATATGATGGGTTTAATGAATCAGTTTAAAGGCATGAAAGGGAAGTTTCCTGGGGTATAAAAAAAATTAATCCTTCTCCATCAAATCATTTCGCTTATAATACTCCATTTCTTCTTGAATTTTTTTCCATTCCTCTTCTAAATCTGGAGGTTCAATACCCAATTCTTTTTCAATTTCATATTGATATTTTGGATTTACAGGAAACTGTTTTCTAAAGAAAATAGTTAAAAAAATTCCTACGACGAATCCAGAAAGATGACCTTCCCATGAAATTTTTTCTTCTTGAGGGAAAATTCCCCAAACCATACTTCCATATAAAAACACAACAAATAAAGAAAGAGCTTGAAGAGGTTTGAACTTACTTATTGTACCACTAAATAATAAAAAGGAAAACAAAGCATAGATTACTCCGCTAAGCCCGATGTGATAAGCGTTGTCATTTTTAGCTATTATCCAAACCAATAATCCAGTAAACAGCCATGAAAAAAGAAATATTTTGAACGCTATTTTCCTATAAAAATAAAATAATGCGTAAAGCAAAACGAAGGCAGGTACCGAATTGTTAATAATATGGTAAACATCAGTTGGACTATGAATTAATGGTGAAAAAAGAATTCCAATCAATCCTTTAAAATGTTGACTTTGAATTCCTAATTGAACACTTTGTTCTGGAAACAAAAGTACCAAAACATAAACCAGCCAAAGTACAACAATAAAACTCAAGCTTAAAAGGATAGATTCAGCGTGATTTCCAAAAATATAATTAGACTTGCTATGGATTTTAATTATTTTCATTGAACACCTACGAACAAAAAACCTACCTAAAAATTAATTATGACATTTTGTCAACAATATTAATTTGAGATTCAAAAAAAAATCCAAAACCGTTTTGAAGTGTTTTGGATTTATTGTGGAGAAGATCGGGCTCGAACCGACGACCTCTTGACTGCCAGTCAAGCACTCTAGCCAACTGAGCTACATCCCCTAGTCTTTGCAAAGATAATAATATTGTTTAATACCGATTATACATATAATTTAGTCCAATATCGATATAATCTCATTTACCTTTTTATATGTTATATCGGCATTAACCATTGTAAAATTAAAAATAACTTTGGGTTGTTTTATAATTACAATTGGTATAACAAGACCGTTGCAAAACCCAATTCTCATCGTTAATCCAAAAATTTAAATTCCTCATTAACAATGGTTAACTGCGGATTCAAATTTTTGAAAAGCCTCGATTATTGACTTTTGCAACGGTCTTATAACTTAATCCAACGACTTTTTTTAACTAATTTTTCTGTTAAAAAATAGAATTGGCAAAAATTAAATTGTATTTGATATTAAATCATTTATTCTAGACTTCAAACGAGATTATTATCGTTTAACAATTTTTTGGAGTTCTTTCCAGTTTAATACATAACCAGTATACTTTACTTGTTGTTTTAATGCAATTTGTTTATTTTGAAATGCGGTTATATTTTCACCCATTGGACTGGGAAGTTTTTCACTAAGTAAATAAAAACTTGAAGTTGCATCATGAAGAAAATCCGGTTTTGAGAAATCAGTAATATAAATACCGAAAATATCCGAATTTTTTATTTTTTTTTGATTTAAAAAATGAAGTAAACATTCTACTGAATCAAATGTAAAAACCTTTCCTTTTTTTGTAACAATCTCAGTACCATATCTTTTGTCTGAAACAATCATTTTGCACAATTCACAGCTATCATTCCCATAATCAATGGGTTTTGTGCTTACTTCACAAGAAATAAGATTTAAAATTATCAATAGGAATAAAAGAGATTTTTTCATGATTTAAAATAAAAAAAAGAAGTTCGATTGATTTAATCGAACTTCAAATGGCTAACCTACACCAAAAGTTTTTCTTTTAGCAGTTAATTTGGGAAGGGAAATTTTTTTACTCTCTTCCACAGGAGATTGATTCATTGCAATAAAGAAGGCGCCCCAAGCTACTAAAATTGAAGTAAAGAATGCTATTCCTCCTGAATACGGATAAGAATATGCTGTAATATTTAAAAGTTCTTTTTTGCCAATAAGTGGTGGTTTGTATGTCATTCCTTCTACTTTAATTGCAGCTGTTGGGTCTAAATTAGTTCCATAATCTTTTTCCCATTTGTTAAAATCCCACAATAATAAAGTACCTGCAATAGTCATCGCTACAACCCATCCAAAAAGAAATGCTTTATGTTTGCTAAAAAGAACAACAATTCCAAAAAGAATAAAAAAGTAAAAGACATATTTCAAGAATTTTAATTCAGGTATACTATCTGCTACAATTTCTTTCATTCCAATATAATGATTAAGAAGATTGATGTTTTCCAAATCATTATCTTCCATTCCTTCTATCTTGTCAACAGAAATATTTAAACCTAAAGGTGTTGGATATTGAGGAGCTTCTAAACGTATTTGCCAAATTGGAAAAAAGAGCGTCATAAATAAAAGTAAACTGCTTACGATGACTAAAATTTTGATATTTGTTTTCATGATTTCTGTGTTTTAAAAAGTAGGCAAGCAAATCAACTTGCCTACATGAATTATTATTTATTTTTTATTACTTACATTATTTAAGCTCCATGTAAGAGGAACATTTGCATTTGCTGGAGAAACCCTAACATAACCCTGCATTTCTTGATGTAATGCTGAACAAAAGTCTGTACAATACATTGGATAAACACCTGGTTCTTTAGGTTCCCACTTTAATGTTGAAGTTTCACCCGGCATTACCAATAATTCTGAATTCAATGCTCCTTTTACAGCAAATCCGTGAGGGACATCCCAATCTTGTTCTAAGTTGGTTACGTGCCAATATACTACATCACCGACTTTAATTCCTTCTATATTATCAGGGGCAAAATGTGAACGTATTGTAGAAATATAAACATGTACAATATTTCCATTTCGTACTACTTTTGTTTCCTTCTCAGATTTAACAGCATACGGATGTTTGTTGTCTTCTAGTTTGAAAATTTTAGTGCTATTGTTCATTAAAACATCAGCTTTGATTGCTTGTGCATAATGAGGCTCTCCAATTGTTGGAAAATCCAATAACATTTTCATTTTTTCACCAGAGATATCAATCAATTGTGCTGATTGTGTTAATTCCGGACCTGTTGGTAGATATCTGTCTTTTGTTATTTTGTTTAAAGCGATAACATATTTTCCGTATGGATTTTTGCTATCACCACCAGGAACAAGTAAATGTCCAATTGAGTAATGAACTGGTATTCTATCCACTACTTTCCAAGAACCTAATTTCCATTTTACAATTTCAGAAGATAAGAACATTGAAGTATAAGCATATCCTTTATCGTCAAACTCAGTATGCAATGGACCTAGCCCTGGTTTTTCAACTTCTCCAGCAATAACTTCATTGTATTGTAATACAGGAATACCATCAATGTTTCCATCGAATTTTTTATTTTGAATGGCACTCATCATTTTGTCGTAAGAAAAAACTGGAATTAAGGCGGCTAATTTCCCACTGGCAACAATGTATTTACCGTCAGGACTAACATCAACACCGTGAGGTGATTTAGGACAAGGCATAAAGTAAACTAATCCAGGACAATCTTTAGGATCTAATAATACTGTAGAATTTTTAACAGTTGAGGTCGCTGTGTGCGTTTTTTCATCGTAAACATTATGACAATATTTTGAAGCCACTTTTTTGCCTTTTCCACTTTTTACGTACTCTTCCGCTTTTTTCCAGTTTACTGCTAAAATGAAATCTTTGTCATTTTGACTAGCATTAGCTTCTTTCATTGTATTAGATTTCTCAGTGTTATAACAAGTAAAAAAGGACCAATCTCTTGAAGCACCTTTACCCGCTCTATTTTTGTCAAAATCAAAAGGAGGAACTAAGATTTGTGAGGCAACATCAAGACGTCCACTTTTTTTATCCACACTTATTAAAGAGATTGTGCCTTGAAATTTCTCTTTATAAGAAGAAATAGGAACATCGGTTTCTCCAAATAATGGACTACTAAAACGAGTACCTGCAACTAAATATTCGGTATTTTCAGTTGGATAGGGAGAAGGGTGATTACCAGAACTATTAGGAATCTCAATTACTTCAACTGTTTTAAAAGTTTTTAAATCAATTCTAGCAATCCTTGGGGTGTTGTTTTCATTAATAAACAACCATCTCCCGTCAGCGTTACCATCCGTTTTGGATAAAGCAGGATGATGAGAGTCTCCCCAAGGAATGAAGCCATGAGAAGTATTGAGTAGCGGTTTGGTTTCTTCGCTAAATCCATAACCCTTTTCAGCATCAACTGAAAATACAGGGATGGTTTTAAACAACCTTCCGGATGGTAATCCATAAACTCCAACTTGTCCGCTGAAACCACCTGAAGTAAACATGTAAAATTCATCATACTTACCTGGTTCAACGTACACTTTACTAGCTGCATCTTTACTCATTGAGTCAGATGAAATTTCGTTGTTTCCACAAGAAAACAACAAGGAAAGACCAATCAGCCCTATTCCCGATAAAATTATTTTTTTTGTTTTCATAATACTAAATTTTAAGATTATTTACTATCATTTTCTCTAAAGTATTCTAAAATTGCTCTTGACTCGTCTTGAGTTAAACTTTGGTTTGCCATTGGTGCTAAATATTCACCGAGCAATTCTTTTGCAATAGGATCTTCTTTTACCATTTGCTCAGGATTTAAAATCATATTCATAATCCATTCTGGTGTACGTCTTTCTGTTAATCTATCTAATGGAGGACCGACAACCCTTTTGTCTAAAGCATGACAGGCAGAACACTTATTGGTGAATAATTCTCCACCTTTTTTTGCTAAATCTGCATTTAAAGCTTCTAAAGTGATTGAACTCACAGGACCAATGCCCTTGTTTTTCATTGGATCACTTTCCACTTCTTCCGTTTGGGGTTCTTCTTGATTTTCTGTATTTTGCTCTTCGGCTTTATTCCCTGAATTACAAGAGCTTATACCAAGAATTAAAAGACCTACAAAAGATAAAAAAATCAACTTCTCAATTTGTTTTTTCATGACTTTATATTGTTTAAAATTACAGTACAAAGTTCAGGGTAAAATGAAAAGTGTAGAATGATATTAGTCAGTAAAAAAAGTATTTTTGAATACCTTTTTATTCAAGTGATAATTTTAACAATCTGTAAATCAAGTTGAAATAATTAATTTAATTATTTAATGAGCGATGATTTTTCCCTTTAATAATTCCTGTAAATATTTTTTTTGAAGGATGGAAATATTCTTTTTTTCTAAAATTAAAATTTTTTCAAAAGCCCATTCAGAGAGAATTTTAGAAACTTGTTTTTCGCTAATGCCAGCAAAATCAGCCAAATCTTTTCTACTTAAAACAATATCAATTTGATTTTTTTTATTTACACCAAATTTGTTTTCTAAGTACAATAATGAATCTGCTAATTTTTCATGAATATTCATTAAAGAGAGATTTTTCATCTTATTTTCAGATTGATATAACTCTTCTGAAAAAAACTCTAAAAAAGTGTAAGTTAATTTGGGATTGTTCTCTAAAAGCGTTGTAAAGTCTTCAGTACTAATCATTAAAATATCAGAGTCTTCAACTGCTACAGCTGAAATAGGCATAAATTCTTTATTCCAACCTCTGTGTCCGATGATATTTCCTTTTTTTGAAAAACGTATAATCTGACATTTATCCCCAATACCATTTTTAAAAACTTTTACTAGCCCTTTGCAAACAAAATAAACTCCCAAAACCTTTTCTTTTTCGGAAAAAACAAATTGTTTTTTCTTAATATGAAATATTGTTTTTCTTTCTAAAATAAAGTCTATCCATTTTTTATCACATACGGATAATAAGGGAGAGGATTCAATAAAATCAACTAAAGAGTTGTTTTTTTTTGTCATAAATTAATCAATTTTGTCCATTATGACAACAAAATATTTATTTGGGTCGATTTTAGAAATGTCTGTTCCAAAATTCATAATGCCTAAAGTTTGCATTTCAACTAACTCAAGATGAGCGGGATCACCAAATGAAAAGGGATAAAAATATTTATCTGAAACCATATCTAAAACACTGGCCATAAGACCTAAATCAGTTTCGGGAATGTCATTTCTTTTAGAATCTAATTCTGTAATTTTCATTTTATACTCTTTCTCAAAAATGATTTGAAGAATACCGTTTCCTTGAAAAAATTCTTTTAAGTCAGCTATTTGCCATATTTCAAATTGATGATAAAGAGTTGCAGTGTTTTTAAAATTTTCGACTAACATAATTTAATGTGGGAATAAAAATAAAGTAATGAGCATGATACTAAAACCTAGGAAAAATCCTTGATATATTTGTTTGGGATTATGTTTTAATAGGTATAAACGGGCACTTAAAACGAGACCACAAATAAGAGTTGAGATTACAATTATTTCAAAATAATATTCAACTTGATAATGATAATAGAAAAACTGAAAAGCCAAAAACATTCCAACACCCATGGCATGCAAACTGATTTTATCATAACGGCTGATAAATCCAGAGATTATGATAGCAAAAAACCCACCCCAAGGTAAGCTGTAAATTACTTTAGGCAACATGGAGTTAGGGGCTTTAATCAATAAAAATAAAGCAAGGGCTAAAGCGTAAATTGCTGTTAAAAAAATTGGAATCTCTCTTTCTTTTTTATCGTCCATTTCAATTGTTTGAATGGTTTTGGATTTCATTAATAGTAAAATGGATAAAGCAGGGGCAACGAATGAGAAAATTAAAAAAAGAAAATGAATGGCGTATTTATTTTTATCGTCTAAAAAAAACAAAGTGTTTTCTTGAAAAAAACTGATTTCAACAGAAGGTAAAAACATTGCAATCGATAAGGCATAAATCGGCATTAAAAGTGGTAGAAAAACCCATGATATTAGTTGAAAAAAGATTTTCATTAAAGTTCTTTTCTTAAACGTGCTACTGGTAATTGTAATTGTTCTCTGTATTTCGCCACTGTTCTACGTGCTATATTATATCCTTTTTGATTTAACAAAACGGCAAGAGCGTCATCAGTTAATGGTTTGTTTTTTTTCTCATTTTCTATGGCTTCTGAAAGAATTTTTTTCACTTCTCGTGTTGAAACTTCTTCTCCTTGGTCAGTTGACATAGATTCAGAAAAAAAGTATTTTAATGGGAAAATCCCATAATTACATTGTACGTATTTACTATTAGCAACCCTAGATACGGTGGAAATGTCTAGGCCAATTTTATCTGAAATATCTTTTAATATCATTGGTTTTAAAGAGGTTTCATCGCCTGTTATAAAAAAATTATTTTGATATTCCATGATGGAGTGCATTGTAAGCAAAAGTGTGTTTTGTCTTTGTTTAATGGCGTCTATGAACCATTTGGCATTTTCCAATTTTTGTTTTACAAACGAAAGAGCGTCTTTGTCCGTTTTTGAGGATTTAGCCCCTTCCGAATATGCTCTAAGCATTTGCTCGTAATCTTTACTTACTTTCAAATCAGGTGCGTTTTTTCCGTGAATACTTAATTCCAATTTTCCTTCGTTTTCAATTATTTGAAAATCTGGAATAATTTGTATGCTTGATTTGGTATTGTCTTTTGAAGAACCACCCGGTTTAGGATTTAATCGAATGATTTCATGAATGGCTTGTTTTAAATCTTCGTCTTCAATGTCTAATCTTTTCTGAATTTTATCGTAATGTTTTTTTGTGAATTCTTCAAAATGATTCTCGAGGATTTTTTTTGCTGTGAAAAGTGTAATGTTTCCGTCTATTTTTCTATTTATTTGGAGCAATAAACACTCTTTTAAACTTCTTGCACCAACTCCAGCAGGCTCACATTCTTGAATTTGAGTTAATACTTTTTCAATCTCATGCTCATTAACTTGTAAATTGTAAGAAAAAGCTAAGTCATCAACAATAGCATCTAAAGATCTGTTTAAATATCCCGAATCATCAATGTTCCCAATTATTACTTCAGCTATAATTTTTTCGTTTTCACTTAAATTTAACAGTTGTAATTGTTCCAGTAATTTTTCGTGAAAACTTTTTTCTCCACTTAATGGCATTACTCTCTCTTCGTCGTCTTTTGCTCTATTATTGACTTGTGTTTTATAATCTGGAGAATCGTCATCAAAATACTCTGAAAAATCAAAATTTTCATTATTTTCATCATTATCAGAATAATCATCTTCTTGATTATACTCCGATTCTTCAAGGTCATTGCCCTCTTCTAAAGCTGGATTTTCTTCAATTTCTTGTTTGATTCGTTGTTCTAACTCCATAGTAGGAACTTGCAACAATTTCATCAATTGAATTTGTTGAGGGGACAAACGTTGTTCTAATTTTTGTGTTAAATGCTGTTTCAAAGACATAACAGCGTAAAATTAAGAAAAAATAGCAAAATAAACGAACTTTTGAATTAAAATTAAAACTTTATTCTAAAGCCCGCAAAAAATCGAATACCTTGTATTGGTGCGTAATTATAACCTGGATCAAAAGTATAATTATATGGGTTTGATACGGGGTCATTTACATTTTTGTCAAAAGGGTCGAATGGTCGCATTATAGGATTTTTAGGGATAAAATTTAATATGTTTTTAATTCCAATAAAACATTGATAATGGTCTTTCCACTCTTTATTTATTTGTAAATTAATTAACGAAAACCAAGGTGAGTGGTCCGGTCTGTAGTCGTTTGGTAATACAGGTAATAACATAGGTGAATACACATTACCACTCAAATCAAAGCTTAATTGCCATTTATTTATTTTATAACTAAATACAAAATTTCCACTAAAAGGTGGGGTTTGAACTTGTCTTCTCAAATAAAGATTTCCCAAAGTATCTTCGTCTTTGATAAATAAATCGACGTAAGTAAAACCAACAGCGATTTTTAAGGGAAAATCAAAAGAAAAATGACTTTGAACTCCAAATCCTCTGTTTATACCATAACCATTTAAATTACTAAATATCACTTTATTATGATCTGTAAAGTAATCGGCAACTATCTTATTTGAAAAATAGGTGTAAAAAATATTACTTTCTAAAGAAAAAAAACCTTTTTTATGTGTACCAAATAAAGAATAATTTAAATTGACATTCCACGATTGTTCTGGTTTTAATTCCTCTGTAATCACCACTTCCCTCGCCCCATTAAATGCAGCGTGGTCTTCACTAAACAAATTTACGACCCTATAACCATTTCCTACACCAAGGCGAATTGTGTGTTTTTCATTTATTTTAAATTTATAATTGAGTCGTGGAGATAAAATACATCCATGGTTTTTATGCTCATCGCAACGAATACCAACTAATAAAGTCTGTCTTTCAGAAAAATTCCATTCGTCTTGAATAAATATACCTGGTAAAACTGTAATAGTAGGTTTATTGTGAAAAACACTGTCAATCGAAACTGCTGTAATTACAGTGTTGTCATCGTAATAGACATAACGATTAGCTATACCAAATAAAATATCATGTCTGTTTAATGTGATGTTTTTAATTATTTGTCCAAAAGCGATTTTTTGGTCAGCATGAAAGGGGGTTGTTCCATAGGCGGAATTTTGTTTATGGTGATTATAAGAATATTGAAATTCAAAAGGAGATTTTAAAATTTTAAATGGACTTTTTCCAATCACTTCTAATCGATTAGTATAAATACTTTCTCCATAGATACTATCACTTCCACGGAATTTTTCAGTCCAATTCATTTCACCACCCCATCTGTCTTCATAATAGTATCTAAGTGCTAAATGTGAGGATTTTCCATTATTGTGGGTAAAAGTGAATTTATTAAAACCTGCCACCCTTTTTTGAATGGTAATATCTGTAAAATTGTCGTTGTTAGTGTCCCATTTTTTATCAAACCAATAAACGTTTGAACTAAAAAGTCCTGAAAGTTTTTTACTAATTTTGTATTTGACACTCACATCTGTGTTGTATTCTTGATAAGCAGTTCCAAAAAAATCTATAGAAAAAATAGGAGCATTGATGGGAGATTTTGTTATCACATTAATCAAACCACCAACAGCTTCAGATCCATATAAAGTGGAGGCAGGACCTTTTTGAATTTCCACACGTTGAATAATGGAGTTAGGGATTCCCATTAATCCGTAAACACTACCAAGTGCTGAAACTATTGGCATTCCATCAATCATTACCATCGTATAAGGACCTTCCATTCCGTTTATATGTATATCCCCTGTACTACAAACATTACATTGCATCTGTGGTCGAACACCATTTACCATAGAAAGAGCATCGAAGATATTAGAAGTTGGGTTTTTTTGAAATAGTTTAGGAGTAATTACATCAATAGTTACTGTACTTTCTGAGATAAATGTTTCTTTTAATGTGCCTGAAACTACAACTTCATCAAGGTTTTGAGATTTTTCGATTAATGAAAAATTGATTTCTTTTTTTTCATCCGAAAGAATATTTATTTGAATAGAGTCTGGAAAATAATTTTCTGCTGTTACAAACACTTGGTATTTTCCAGGTTCTACTTTCGTTAAGAAATATTTACCATTTATGTTTGACCAAGCTCCAGTTATTATTTTATTATTTTTCTTTAAAACTATTTTTGCGAATTCAATACCTTTATTTTTATTTTTCACTTCACCAAAAATTTCAGCTCCAGCACTAATAAAATGTAAAAAAGTCATTAAAGTGATAAACAGTATTTTTTTCATATTTTATTTAGACTAAATTAAAACAGTGCAAAATTAATATTATTAATCAACATCGATTATACCTTTTTTATGGTATTTTAATACTATTGAAAAAAAACTAAACTTAGTGTTACTTATTTTTTGAAAAAGTAAAAGGAAATAAAGTTAAAAATAGCCCTAAATCCTCTAGACTTACTCTCCATTAATTTTTAATCCTGCGACTCAAATTCAGCTTCAACTTTTCAAAAGCTCCACTATAAAAACCCGCTCCGCTTGATTTGTTTTTCAGCAGAATAAAACCATTAAATCTGTTCAGATATTTAATCAAATGCTGATTATTTGTCTCTAAGTAATAAAAGTGCTTAATATTAAATTTAATCTAATGAAAAGGACAATTTTACCATCAGTACGACTTCTATGACAAACCACATAAGAATTTTAATTTTTCTTTGTAATAAATTTAATATATATTTAGCAATACCAACAAAAAGATTCATCCTACGATATTTGGATAAATTGTTAAAAAATGTAATTAAATTCCAAAATATGTAATTTAATTTGTATATTTGAAATCATATTATGAGAATATGGTAGTAATTTCTAAAGCAATTTTACACAAATTCGGTTTAATTCATTCTGAATCAATTGATGCTTTAAATAAATGGTATGATGAATGTAAAAAGGCAAATTGGAAGAATTTTGTTGAAATAAAAAAAACATTTAATACAGTTGATTATGTTGGGAATGACAGATATGTGTTTGATATAAAAGGAAATAAATATAGGATTGGAGCAATGATATTTCTTGATATTCGAACGATATTTATAAGGTTTGTTGTACACATAAAGAATATGACAAAATAGATTGTAAACTTATTTAGTTGGATTTAAAATTAAAAATCTTTAAAATAAAAATCATGGGTTCTGATCAATTAAAAACAAGAAAAGATTATGAAGTAGTAATGAAACAAATCGAAGCATTACTTCAAAAATCTACTCAAATAGGTGGTTTTGATAAATTACCAAAAGAGGATGCAGATACTTTGGAAAGCTTATCATTGCTTGCGGAACAATATGAAGACAGTATTCCGTTGATGCCAATCAAAACTCCTTCAACTCTAACTGAAATGATTCGCTACAAAATGTTTGAGATGAATTTAAAGCAAAAACAATTGGCAAAAATACTTGAAATAAGTGAAGCTAGAATTTCAGAACTTCTAACTGGAAAAAGAAAAATAAATATTGAACTTGCTAAAAAGCTTCATTCAAAGTTAAACATTGATGCTCACTTCATTCTCGAAGTAGCTTAAATAATTATTAAAAACCTTTTAAATTAAGCTCAAACTAATTTTGGGCTTTTTTGTAATCTAAAAAGTTTGAAATAATTCAAAAAGACCTAAATTTGTACAATGAATTTATATTTATTAATTATTTTATCCTTTTTATTTTGTGTTTCCTTTGCATTAGGAATGTTTTATATTGGAAAAAAATTAAACCATCAGAATGTAAGTAAAACTCTGTTTTGGGTTATTGCTGTTAGTTTTTTATGTGGTCTTTGTATGTTAACGATGATGATTCTATTGAGTTAATCTGTAACCTTAAAAAAAAGTATTTAACATTAAATTATATATAACCATTTGATAATATGATTATTGAATCTCTTTGAGTTAATTTTGTTAAATACTTAAGAATTTCAATTATAATTTTGTATTTATTTTTAGTAATACCGTTATTAAAAATAAAAGAAATTTATTATTAGAATTTCCAAATTTTTATTTGTTTTTATGGAAGATTTTTGGCTTGAAAGAACAGAATTACTTATAAAAAAAAGTAATTTAGAAAAATTAAGAAACAAACATGTTTTAATTATTGGCTTAGGAGGGATTGGTTCTTTTGCGGCAGAATTTATTGCAAGAAGTGGAATCAATCAAATAACTCTTATAGATGGTGACGTTTTTGATGTAACAAATAAAAATAGGCAATTAACTGCTTTAAATTCGACTATTGGAAAAAATAAAGCTAGCGTTTTGGCGGATAGAATAAAAGATATTTCTTCGGACATAAAAATCAATGTACTTCAGGAATTTGTTGTTCCAGAAAGAGTTTGGGAGATATTAGAACAATACAAACCAGATATCGTATTAGAATGTATCGACTCTTTAAGCCCTAAAACGGAATGGATTATTGCTTGTTTAAGAAAAAAAATTAAAGTAATAACTCACTTAGGTGCAGGTGGAAAAATGGACCCGAGCAAGGTTAAAGTGTCTTCACTTGATGTTACACATAACTGTAAATTAGGTCATTATTTAAAAAAAAGACTTAAATCCAAAGGTGTTTCTTGCAAAAAAGTAAGGGCTGTTTTTTCAGAAGAACTTCAAAATAAAAATGCTTTAAAGTTGACAAATGGTTTGAATTTTAAAAAATCATATTACGGCACAAACAGTTATATGCCCGCACTTTTTGGTTTATTTGGTGCTGCGGAAGCGATACGCTATCTTCTTTTGGATAAAAAATAAGATTATTGAAAATATTTTTTATTTAATTTCATGTAAGAATTAATTTTTCTAAAATAAAAAGCCCATAAAATACTGGATTTATATAAACCTGTTGGATTAAATTGTTGAATATTTTTTTGAATTTCTTTTCTTTGATTTAATAAATACGGAAGGTGTTTATAAAAAGAAAAATGTGCTTTTAATACAGAATTAAAATGACTAAAATTTCCTTGAAATAAAAAAAGCATAGAAGCCATTCCATCTAAAATCATTCGATAGAAAATTTTTAAAAATAAATTACCTGAATAATTCTTAGTAATCATGAACAAACTGTTTCTAAAATTTAAATACGTTTTGAATGGTGACATATATTTTAAAGTGCCTCCTCCAACATGATAAACAACAGAAGTCGGTTCGACATAAATTTTATAGCCAAGTAATTTTAATCTCCAACAAAGGTCAATCTCTTCCATGTGAGCAAAAAAATGAGCGTCAAACCCTCCCACTTTATGAAACAATTCTGACTGTATCATTAAACAAGCTCCACTCGCCCAAAATATTTCTTTTTTTGAGTCGTATTGTCCATTATCTTCTTCAGTAATATGCAAAATTCTACCCCTACAAAATGGGAAAAAATTTCGATCTAAAAATCCTCCTGAAGCACCAGCATGTTCAAATCGTTTTTTATTTGAAATTGACAAAATTTTTGGTTGACAGCATGCAATTTCATTGTTTTCCATTATTTTTAACAAGGGGTCAATCCAAGAGGGACTCACCTCAATATCACTGTTAATCAATAAATAATACCTTGAATTAATTTCTTTTAATGCTTCATTATAACCTTGGGCAAATCCATAATTTTTATCCAATAAAATACATTTAACGTCTGTAAAATACTCTTTAATAAACTCAACAGATCCATCATTTGAAGCATTATCTGCTACATAAATTGGTACACCAGAACTGTATTGAATTAACTTCGGAAGATATTCTTTTAAAAAATGTTTTCCATTCCAATTTAATATGACAATAGACAGATTATCCAATACGTTAAAAAAAAACCAAAATTAAAATAAAATCATGATTAAATAATTTTAAGATTTGTTTTTCCTAACTAATGAATTATAAATAATACATTTGTGAGGATTTTTATTTATACTTTTTTGATTAATGAAAAAATTATATTTTGTCCCTTTTTTTCTTTATTTGCTTCCAATATTGTTATTTCTAAAGGGTTTTTCGGAACATGGTTTTTATTTAGAATATTTCAGTCTATTTAATGATTATTTGTTCATTTTTTCTTTAATAGCACTTTTTCATTTATCGATTTTTTATTTCGTATCTCGAAAAAAATTTTATTATTTAATCGGATTTTACATTTTAGGTGTTTATTTATTATTTGGGCAATTGAAAGAAACCTTTATGTTATTGCCGAAACTAGGAAGTTATCCAGTATTTATTCCTTTGTTGATTCTATTTCCTTTTGTTTTTTATTTTTTTATTAAAAAAAGAAGGTTATTCAAACAAGAATTTTTTAGATACATTAATTTTACAATGTTTATATTGTGTTTTCACCAATCTGTTTTAGTTTTTTTTTCATTCCCTAATCACGATCAATTTAAACTAGAGAAAATTCAATTTAATACGACTAAAATTTCAGATAAAAAACCATCGATTCATCTTATTGTTTTCGATGCTTATCCTGGCTTTCATAGTTTAAATAAACATTTTTCTTACTCAAACGTTGAGATAAAAGAGTTTTTATTACAAAATAATTTTCATGTATTCGACACTTTTCAAAGCAATTATTACCAAACACAACATTCAATTAATTCAATTTTAAATTTGCAATATTTACCTTATTTAGAAAATTACAATACATCATTATTTAACAAAAGATTTTATGTAGCTGAACAGATAAAAAAATCTAAGTTGGTAACTTTTTTTAAACAAAATTCTTATACTTTTAATAATAATTCAATATTTGATATAGACAATCAAAAAAGAAAAGGAGAAATTCTTAGTGCTCAATCTACAAACTATTTTCATTTTAGAGGGGTTTTACATAGAAAAGTGATTGCCGATATTGGTTGGAATTTTGGAATTGGTAAATATAAAATAAATTATTTTTATCAAACTATAATAATGAATCAACATTATGCAAATCAAACGGCCATAAGTTATCTTTTAAACAAAAAATTTCAAAAAAAACATTTTACTTATTCTCACATTATGATGCCTCACGAACCCTATTATACAGATAAAAATGGAAAATTGATAAATCCAATTAATGCTTTAGAGAGTTATAACCCATCATTTTTTATTGAATATTTAAAAAATACCAATAGAATTATGAAAAAAATTGTGTCTCATCTCAGAAAAATGGAACCAAATGCTATAATAATATTAATGAGTGATCATGGGTACCGAAATCTTGGTGAAAAACAAACAAATGCGTTGAAGTGTGATAATTTTATGTCAGTTTATTTTCCAGATCAAAATTATTATAACCTAAAAAAAATTCAATCAAACGTCAACTTGTTTAGACTTGTTTTAAATCAATATTTTGACCAAAAATTTCCTATACTTCCCGACAAACAAGTTTGGATTAATGAATAATAATTGGAATTCTTTTTCATTTTTTTATTAATTTTACTTTAAAAACATCATTTGAGATTACTTCTTTTTTCTTTTTTCATAGTTTCCTTACAAAAGGTACCTCTTGAGTATCAAAAAGAAGGATATGCAAGTTATTATGCAAATAAATTTGAAGGTCGAAGAACTGCTTCAGGAGAAATTTATCGATCTTCTTTGTTTACAGCTGCACATAAAAAATTACCTTTTGGAACTTTCGTTAAAGTGGTAAACCTTAAAAACGACTCAACGGTTGTAGTTAAAATTAACGACCGTTTAGGAAAATCATCACCACATCTTATTGATTTATCATTGATTGCAGCAAAAAAATTGAATTTCATAAAATCGGGAAAAACAAAAGTGAGTTTAGAAATACAATCAAATGACAGCCTTCAATAAAATTTTTTCAAATTTAAAAGTAATAGACCTCTCAACTGTTTTAGCAGGGCCTTCAGTAGCTACATTTTTTGCTGAGTTAGGTGCTACAGTTATTAAATATGAAAATCCAACCATTGCTGATGTTACTCGAACATGGAAATTGCCAACTGAAGACGCTAATTCTAGCATATCAGCATATTTTTCTAGTGTAAATTTTGGAAAAACCTATCTTAAGTTAAATCTTAATAATGAAATAGAAAAAAAAATCCTATTTGAAGAACTTAAAACGACCGACATTCTGATTACAAATTTTAAAAAAGGTGATGCAGAAAAGTTTTCATTATCGGATTCAATTCTTCAACAAATTAATCCACGACTAATTCATGGAAAAATTAATGGTTTTGGAGAAGATTCCGATAGAGTAGCGTATGATTTAATTTTACAAGCAGAGTCTGGATTTATGTCAATGAATGGGACAGAAGACAGTGGTCCGATAAAAATGCCTGTTGCTTTAATTGATGTTTTAGCTGCTCATCACCTCAAAGAAGGAATATTATTGGCATTAATTGAAAGGGAAAAAAGTAATTTAGGAAAAATCATCTCCGTTTCTTTATATGATGCTGCAGTGTGTAGCTTAGTGAACCAAGCCTCAAATTATTTAATGGAGAAAAAGGTAGCAAAACCCATTGGAAGTTTGCATCCAAATATCGCACCTTATGGAGAAATTTTCATAACTTCCGACCATAAGAAGGTGACTTTTGCTATTGGAAGCGACATGCATTTTGTTCGTTTATGTCATTTTTTAGGACTTGAATATTTACCTGATGAAGAGAGTTTTAATACCAATCAAAACAGAGTATTAAACAGAACAATTTTATTTGAAATACTACAAAATGAAATTATCAAATTAGAATCTACTAGTATTTCAAGTTGGGCTAACGAATTTCACGTACCTTTTGGAATAATTAAAGAAATAGATGAAGTGCTTAATGATAAAGCTATTCAATCTTTAATAAAAGAAGAAAAAATCGACACAGTTGTAAGCAAGCGTATCAGTTCAATTGCGTTTAAGGATAAAAAATTTTAGTCTAGCAAATGGTCTAATATCGGGACACATTAAATTACTAAAAGCTAAAAAAAAGAAATAAAAAATCCCTTTAAAGATTAATTCAAAGGGATTTACAATACTGTATAAAGAAATTTGAAATTTTGCGGAGAGTGAGGGATTCGAACCCTCAAGTTCCTCAGGATATTCTTCCGGTTTATTTATCGTCTTCGAATAATGGTTTATTAGATTTAATTTTTCAAGACCAAAAACCAGTAGCAGAGCACTTTCATTGAAAGCAAAATAACGATTTACTCTTAGTTCAAGTATTTACAGATCACAAAACTCCATCAACAAAAGAAAAGTATAAACAAGCAGATTTAGAATCACTTAAAAAAGCAATAAAAATATATCAACCGATGAAATAAAATTGGATATCACAATTTGTGACTTCCAATTTGTAATTTTACAAACTTAAACATCAGAAAATGAGTAATTCAATTAAAGTAACAGATGACAAAATAACAAGTAAAATCTATTTAATTAGAGGTTTTAAAGTGATGTTAGATAGAGATTTAGCTGAACTTTATGGAGTTGAAACACGAGTTTTAAATCAAGCTATAAAAAGAAATGAAAAACGTTTTCCAAATGATTTTATGTTTCAAATGACACAGAAAGAACTTGAAAATTGGAAATCACAAAACACACTTTCATCAAAAGAGAAAATGGGACTTAGAAAACTTCCTAATGTATTCACTGAACAAGGTGTTGCTATGCTTTCGAGTGTTTTGAATAGTGAAACTGCAATTGATGTGAATATCCAAATTATTAGAATTTTTAGTAAAATAAGAGAAATTGTTTCAAGCAATAGCGATATTTTATTGAAGTTAGAACAAATGGAAAATAAACTATTAAAAAATCAAGAAAAAGTAAATCAACATGATGAAGATATTACAGTGATTTTTAAATACTTGAAACAGCTTTTAAATTCACCAAATCCCGAAAGAGAATCTATAGGATTTAAAACGAAAAAATAACTTAGCTTTAGCGTTCTCACCGGCCCCAGGGAGGTAATCATACTTTTTGAAAATAATATTATAATTATTGAATATTATATGTTTATAAAGATAAAACCCCCAGCTCCTGCACTCCCTAAACTTCGGGATTATCATGTGGTTTAATAGAAATGTAACACCAAATACATTTATTAAATATTCCAAATATAATTTGTATTATGCCGATACAATATAAAAATAGACAAATTTTAATTGGTCTATCTTGAATATGTATTCGGTATAAAAACTTATTAACAATACAAACAACACATTTGCAAATCCATCGGAGCAGTTTAATAGAGTATAATAAGCTCTAAATAATAAAAATAAAAAACCCCTTTATAGATTAATTCAAAGGGATTTACAATATTGTATAAAGAAATTTGAAATTTTGCGGAGAGTGAGGGATTCGAACCCCCGGAACCTCACAGTTCAACGGTTTTCAAGACCGCCGCAATCGACCACTCTGCCAACTCTCCGTTGCAAAAGTAATCATTCTTTGAAATACTGCAAGTTTTTTTTCTTTTTTTCTTTGTGTTTGTCTTTAACTCAACTTAGCTTTAAAAAGTAATTAACCTTATTTTTTAAACGTTTCTTTTATTTTTTCAGCCAAAATTTTACTAAGTTTATAATAACTTTCCACCGTCCATCCAGCTACATGTGGACTAAGTAAGACCTCTTTTCTATTTATTAATTCTATAAAAGGTTTAGGGCTTTTGGAAAAATCAATTTGCTCAAAAGAAGTATGTTCATATTCCAAAACATCTAGACAAGCTCCTAATACTATTTTGCTTTTAATAGCCGATAAAAGGGATTTACTATCAACAATTTTACCACGTGAACAGTTGATTAAATAAATAGGTTTTTTAAAAGAGTTAAAGAAATCATCATTTGCAAAAAAAAGAGTTTCCTCATTTTGAGGAATATGAAAACTAACAACATCAGCTTTATTAAAAATGTCATTTAAACTTGCACATTTTATCTGAAAATCTTGTTCAATTATTTTATATTTATCGTAAACTAAAACTTCTACATCAAATCCTTTCAATTTTTTCGCAAACGCACTTCCATTATTTCCGTAGCCAATTATTCCGACCGTTTTACCATCTAGTTCAACACCTCTATTTTGCTCTCTTTCCCACTTTCCGTCTAAAATTTCCCTATGTGAAGTGTGTAAATGATTAAAAAGACAAAGTAACATTCCTAAAGCATGTTCTGCAACAGCATTTCGATTTCCTTCAGGAGAATTAAAAACAAGAATTCCGTTATTATTACAATAATCAACGTCTATATTTTCTAATCCTGCACCTGAACGAGCAATGAAACGAAGTTTTAAAGCCTTTTTAAGAATTTTTTGATCTAATATAATCTTTGCTCTTATTACTATACCTTCAACTTTTGGAATAATATTTTCGATTTCTTTAATAGTAAAATTTTCACCATCAATACATTCAAAACCTTTAGACTTTAATTCCTTTTTTAATACGTCTTGAACAACATCTACAAAAAGTACTTTCACACTTTGTAATTAATTTTGTTTTTTTTCGCAAGTATTAATCCCAAATAAGGTGTACAAAGGACAAAATTGTATAAAACTTGTAAACAAAAAAACTGCTGCCAATATTAATAAAACAGTGGCTAATATTCCTTTAATCAAATTTGTAACAATTAATGTTGAAATAATTAAAGCAATGATTACTCTTATCAATCGATCTATTTTGCCCATGTTTTTTTTCATTTGTTTTGTTTTAAATAATTGTTCAAATTTACTAAATTTTGACTTTGTGAAATATCTTTTGGTGGAATCATTCAAAAAAAAATAATTAAGTTTGTCCTGTTAATTATGACCAAAATAAAAAAAATTGCTGTTATTGGTGGTGGAAGCTGGGCAACCGCTTTAGTTAAAATTCTTTCTAACAACCTTACTGTTATAAATTGGTGGATGAGAAGTAATGAGTCTGTTGCACACATCTTAAAATATCGACATAATCCAAAATATTTACAGTCTGTTGAGTTTAATTTAGATAAAATTAATGTTTCTACTGATTTAATTGAAATAATTGAACCTTCTGATGTAATAATTATTGCTACACCTTCAGCTTTTTTATTCGATCTTTTTGATTCAATGAATAAAAAAATATTTGAAGGAAAAGTTGTTTTTTCAGCTGTCAAAGGAATTATTCCACAATACAATGCTATTCCAGCAAGATTTATCCATAAGTCATTTGGAACTCCTTACAGTAAAATTGGTATTATTTGTGGTCCTTGTCATGCAGAAGAAGTTGCTTTAGAGCGCCTTTCGTATCTTACTATAGCTTGTCAAGATGAAAGAATTTCAAATCAAATGGCAGATATGTTAGCTTGTAGATACATCAAAACAAGCGTTTCTGATGATTTATTTGGAACAGAATTGTCTGCAGTATTAAAAAATGTATATGCTTTAGCGTCAGGAATTTGTGCTGGACTAGGCTATGGTGATAATTTTCAGTCAGTATTAATCGCAAATGCAATACAAGAAATTGAAAATTTTATTGATGAAGTCAGTCCAATACATCGTGACGTAAAATCTAGTGCTTATTTAGGTGATTTATTAGTTACAGCTTATTCGAAATTCTCTAGAAATAGAACTTTTGGGTTTATGATTGGAAAAGGTTACTCTGTTAAATCAGCTCAATTAGAAATGGATATGATTGCAGAAGGATATTATGCCACCAAATCAGTATATGAAATAAACAAAAAATTTCAAGTTGAAATGCCAATAGTAGAAGCTGTGTATAATATTTTATATGAAAAAATTTCTCCTGTAATAGAAATGAGAATTTTGTCAGATAAATTGTGTTAATTAGTTTTGGAAATAATGGAGATAGAATTTATTTTATATGTAAAAGACCAAAAGATTAGTAAAGAATTTTATGAACAATTGTTAGAGCAATCTCCCATTTTAGATGTGCCAGGAATGACAAGCTTTCAAATCAATGAAAGTACTCGTTTGGGTCTTATGCCTGAAGAAGGTATTGCAAAAATTATTACTCCCATTTTGAATCATCCTAAACAATCAAATGGCACGCCTCGTTGCGAGTTGTATCTTAAAGTTGAAAATTTAAGTAAAACTTGTTCCACATTAGATCGTTTAGGAGCAACTTTAGTAAGTCCAACTCAAATGAGATCATGGGGTGTTGAAGTGGCTTATTATGCAGATCCAGATACTCATGTAATTGCTTTATTTTAAAAAGCCCCACAAAGTGAGGCTTTTAAACTTAGTGCTAATCAAAATCAATTTTACTTCGTAATTTGAATTTGTTGTGTTGTTTCAAATGATTTTCCTTTGATTACCAATTGATAATTTCCATAAGAGAAGTGTTTTAGATCGATTTCATTAGTGTTTATTGTTTCTAAAACAAGTTTTCCGTTTTTATCATAAACTTGAATTAAATCGAAATCAAATTATTTTAAAATTTCATGGTTATAACCTGAGTTCGATTATTAAAATAAGATTCAGACCGCTAAAAAACAATGAGTTACGAATGACACTTTTGAAAATTTATCGAGATAAATCGATAAAGGGTTGTGAAGTAAATCGTTGTTTATCAGCTGAATATTTTTTCACTTTATAAAAAAAACTGTTATACTTCGTTGTTTTCTCTCGATTTAGCCCGCTAAATTTTCGATCAAAATCCTTGTCTAACAGTTCTTTATATTAATCTGAATTTCAATTTTACTATCGAACTCAGGTTAATACATCGCAAGTATATAAAAAGTTGAAATAAAGAAAATCCAAAATTTTTTCTAATTGACATTTTATATTTGTAATGCCGAAGTATTAGATGTTTAAAATAATTTATATTATTCAATTATAGTAGTAACGATTTTGTTTTATTCCACATACATTTATTTAATATTCCAAAATAATCGGTATCCTCGAAATAAAACTGGAATATAAAAAGCCTATACAATATGAAAAAAGACAACATCGAAGAAAATTTTTAATTGGTCTCCTATGAAAATTGAATCGGGATTAATATAAATATTATTGTTTGATGAGAACTTTTTAATTCCAATTAAAAATGGAATTGTCCTTAAAAGATTTTAAATATGCTTCTTTCATTTTGTCCATTTTCTCTTGTGCTGAGGTGTCACCTTTTTGTGCTTTTTGTTTAAGTTTATAGTAAGTATCAATACTCAAACCAAATAAATCGTGTTGAAGTTTGTGCTTTAAATCATTTATTTTTGCGTTAATTTCTATTAAATGATATTCCATCTCACCTAATTCTTGCAATTCCATTTCGTTTAAATCATTTTTTTTAACCAACATTGAATATCTTGGTAATGTTTTATTCAATAAAGAAATAAAATGATCTAATTCGATGTTTAAAGCTTCTATATTTTTTTGTAAATTCATGTTTCTTATTTTAAATGGTAACTTTTATTAAAAAGGCTTACATTTCCGATATAAAAATATACAAAAAAATTTAGAAATCAAAATATTTTAGGAATTTTAACAGTATTTATTTTTAGAATCTTAACTTAAAAATCTAAAATAAGAAAAGATGAATAAACTTTCCAATCAAATTGAGCTTAATATTTCCGCCACTTTTGTTAAAGTGTTCTGATCTTTAGCAAAGCATAATCGTAAAATTTGATTTTTTGGTGGAGTTTTATAAAAAACACTTAGAGGAATCACCGCCACTCTATGTTTTTGAACCAATTCTCTACTGAACTGAACATCAGTTTGAGTACTTATTTTTTCATAGCTAACACATTGAAAATATGTTCCTTCACATGGAAGTAGAGTAAAAAGCGACTGTTTTAAAGAAGAACTAAAAAAATCTCTTTTTATCAAATATTCTTTTGATAAATTTTTGACATTCACAATTTTTAAATATCTGTGAATACTTTCTTGTGCAATACTATTTACAGAAAAAACCAAATATTGGTGTACTTTTTTTATTTCCTCCATAATATTTTTTGGAGCAATCAGATAAGCTATTTTCCAACCAGTTACATGAAATGTTTTTCCAAATGATGAAACGATGATACTTTTATCATGTAATTTTTTGTATAAATTTATCGAAAGATGTTTTTCTCCAAAAACAATGTACTCATACACTTCGTCTGCTAAAAGATACAATTGAGGATTTTTTTGAACGATTTGAAAAATCGAATTTAAATCATTTTCGTTCAATATTTTCCCTGATGGATTGTGTGGATTGTTGATGATTAACATTTTACACTTTTCGTCAATAGAATCGTTCACTTTGTTCCAATCTACAGTAAAATCTTCTTGCATCGAAACGTGAACAGGTATTCCTCCAGCTAGTCGGACAGCGGGAGCATAACAATCATAAGCTGGGTCGATTATAATTACTTTATCTTCAGTATGAATTAAAGCTTGAATAGTAGTAAAAATGCCCTGAGTAGCTCCAGCAGTAATTAAAATTTCTTCATTAGTAATTTTTCTTTGATAAGAATTTAAAGTTAGTTCTTGAATTTGTTCTAAAAGAGTTAAGTTTCCACCCATTGCTGCGTATTGATGAAAATTTTCACTACTAACTTCTTTTACTATTTCAATTAAGCGTTCATCGACCGGAAAATTAGGGAATCCTTGTGCTAAGTTTATAGCATTATGTTCTAAAGCAAGTTTAGACATAATTGTAAAAATACTCGTGCCTACATCAGGTAATTTAGAATTCATTTTTTAGGTATTTTGTGAAAAATGTATGTTTTCATCTGAAATTAAAGGCAAACTTTTCATTCTTAATAACAATTGAGCTAATGCCAATACATCTTTTTCACAATATTGTTTGATTCTTAAAAGATTGTTTTCTTCGTAATAAACCCTGGCTACATCTTGACCAGAAATATCGTCTTTTGGAGTTGGAATGTCAAATACGTGACACAAAAGAGACAAAGAAGTATAAGCTTTAAAATCACCAAATTTCCATAAATCCATGGTGTCGATGTGGGCAATTTCCCATGGTTTTTTACCTGAAATGTCTAATTGTGGAGGCAAATTTAAACCGTTGATTAACAATCTTCTACAAATATATGGGAAATCAAATTCTTTGGCATTATGACCACATAAAATAGAAAAATTAGGATTGTCATTGAGCAAACGAATAAAAAGTTTCAGTAAAGTTTCTTCATCATCGTGAAAAAAAGATTTTAGTCTAATTTCTGAGAAAGTATGGTTTTCTTTTACAAATCCAACAGAAATACAGATTATTTTACCAAATTCAGCTTGAATTCCAGATACGTTTTGATAGACCTTATCCCAAAGATCTTCATCACTTAAATCGAGTTCATTGGCTTTGTTTTCTTTATATAAATCTGAAAACTTATTTCGATTTTTTAATTGAAACAAACTTTTTGCTTTGTCGGATAGTTCAGAAAAACGATAGACTTGAGGCACAGTTTCAATGTCAAGAAATAAAACATTTTTTAAGGGAATATTTGCTAGCATAATAGTGTTTTTTAGTTAAAGTTAATAATTTTCTTTTAAATATTGTTTATAAAATTCATTTTCGTAAGTGATACCTAAAGGCAATTCTTTATAACCTAAAGATACAATTTTTCCTTTCACAAATTGAATTCTAAACAATGGAACAATATAAGAACGATGAATTCTAACAAATTTGTTAGCGGGAAGTTTTTCCATTATTTTTTTCATGCTTAAAAGAGTGGAATAGGATTTATTTCCTTTTAAATGTATATGAATATAATCATTTAATGACTCTAAATATAGAATGTCGTCGATAGATATTTGCACTCTTTTATATTCTGACTGAATAAAAATAGTATTGTCTGATTCTGCTTTTTCCTTAATATACGACCGAGTTTCTTCAAATTTTTCGATTACTTCTAATAATTTTAATTGTGAAAAAGGTTTTAATAAATAACCAATAGCATTAGTATCAAATGCTTCTATTGCATATTGAGAATAAGCAGTGCAATAAATGATTGGAGTTTGAATATGTAATTTTTTAATTTTTTCTAATGAATTTCCATCTTGTAATTCAATATCAAGAAACATTAAATCAAGTGAGGGATTTGTTTTGAAATATAATTTTAATTCCTCAATTGAAGAAAGGTGTTTTGTTACTATGTAAGATGGACGAATGGCTTTGAGCATTTTTTTTAACTCTAAAGCAGATAATAATTCGTCTTCAACAACAAGTACTTTAAGCATAATAAGGTATTTTCACACAAAAATATTCAGAAGTTTCATCAATCAACATTTCTTTAGAACAGATATTTTTTACCCTTTCTTGAATTGTTGATAAACCAATGCCCTTCCTGTTATTGGAATGATGTTTTTTGTTTAAGTTATTTTTCACACATAAATAATCTCCTTCAATATAAATATGAATAAAAAGCTTTTTATTGTTCGAAATAACATTGTGTTTAATAGTATTTTCGACGAGAATAATTAAACTGAGAAAAGGAATTTGATACTCATTATACATTGATTGAACATGTATATTTACCAAAATATTGCTATTAAATCGTTGATTTTGTAAAGAAAGATATAACTGAACTAATTTGATTTCTTCTACAATTTTTTGATTAGATTCTTGATAATCTATACTTAAACGAAGTAATTCAGCTAAATCTATGGTATATTGTATGGCTTTTTCTTTATCGATAGAAATAAGTGATTTCAATACATTCAATGAATTAAATAAAAAATGAGGATTTAATTGTTCTTTGATTAATTTCCAATGAATGTCGTTATTATTATTCATAAGATTTCAGAAGTTTTTTTATTTTTCTGTCTAATTTCCACAAAGATTATTTTTCATTAATTGAAGTTCGTAGATTTTATTTTCTTTTCCTTTTTGTCTTATATTTCTAGCTGTTTCTGTATGATATTGATGTTTGGTCAGAAAATCAATTTGACAATCGATCCATTCTATGTCTGTATAGCTTTTGTTTTGGAATTCCAATTCTTGTCGCAATTTATTAGATAAGTCAAAATAATCACTTCTCCCTAAATAATCTAAATCTGCATCAATGATGATTTCTTCAAGTAAAGTTTTTGGTTTAACATTTAATGAAGTGGAGAGAATAAGCTTAGAAATAATGTCAATTTCTGTTTCTTCATAACCATAAAAAGGAAGAATGCTTTCAACCAAACGAATGGCATCTTTTTCATTGTCTTCATAATTGTATAAAAATCCAGCGTCATGAAAAAACACAGCTGTTCTTAATAAAATTAATTCAACACCTTTTATGCCTTCTAAATGTGCTAATCGAATGGCGGATTTATCAACAGAAAGAGTATGATGTATATCATGGTAAACAAGTTCTTCTTGCAATCTGTTTCTTAAACGGTTTAAAATGTCTTTTTTCATGTGATCAAAATCGATTCCAGATAAGTCACATTTTTTTAATATTTCTTTTTTAGGAACTTTTCCTTCACCATAAACACAACATTCGAGTTTTAATCTATTAATTTGATACATTTCTATTGTACCCCCTCTTTTTTTTATATCCATATTTGAAATAAAAGTCATTTCAAAATAATCGTGTACTTTTTTTTGAATGGATTTTGTAACCATTATTTGATTAGTTGGAGCTGCTTGTTCTGTTCTTGAACTGATGTTCACAGTGTCACCCCAAACATCAAAACTAAATTTTTTATTTCCTATCACACCTGCTACAAGAGGTCCAGAATGAATGCCAATTCTTATTTCCCAATATTCATTTCCTAAAGTGAGTGCGATGGCTTGTTCATTTAGCATAAAATTTCTAATTTCTAAAGCAGCCAAGCAAGCTCTTAACTCAGGATGAGCATGTGTTTCTGTAACCCCAGAAATAGCCATGTATGAATCTCCAATAGTTTTGATTTTCTCTAAATGATAACGGTCTGTGATTTCATCAAATTTGTTGAAATATCCTTCTAATTTTTTTAGCAATTTTAAAGGGTCTATTTTTTTTGCTTTCAGAGAAAAATTAACAAAATCAGTAAATAAAACCACACCATTATTGATTCTTCTCGGTGAAAATTTACTGTTATTGTTCAATAATTCTATGACGTTTTCAGGAAAAATATTTGCCAACAACTGTCTAATTCTTAAATCTTTAAAATATAAAGACTTATAAATCTCTATTTTAGCTTTAATTAAATTTGGTGTAAATGGAAAATGTATAAAATCGATTGCACCTAAATTCAAGTATTTGATAATTAAATTAGAATTGGTGTTTTGTTCACATAAAATAATAGTTCTTAAATTTTTCTGATGATCTATTTTATTTAATTCTTCAAAAAATGGTATTGACTCTTTAGAAAAAACATTAATATTGAGGATTACAATGCCAACTTCTCTGCTTGATATTAGATGTAGTGCATGACTAATATCTTCACTAAAAAGTAAGTTATTTCCACCTCCATGTAATATCTCCCTTAAACCAGAAATGCGATTTTTCTCATTGTCTATCAATAAAATATTGATATATCTTTCCAAAACTATGATTTTTTATAAAAAGGTAACTTAACTACTTTGGCTTTAACTCCTTTTTCTCTTATTTCAATTAATATTTCTGTATCTATTTGGCTAAAAGGAGTATTTACATAAGCTAAACCTATTCCGATTTTGTTGCTAGGAGACATTGTTCCAGAAGTTACTTTCCCAATAATATTTCCATCGGTGTCCATCACAGCGTAATCGTGTCGAGGAATTCCTCTATCAATCATCTCAAAAGCGATTAATTTTCTGCTTGTACCTTGTTCTTTATGTCTTCTTATTGAATCGGCATCAATAAAATCTTTATTCAATTTACAAATCCATGACAGACCTGCTTCAATTGGTGAAGTAGTATCGTCAATATCGTTTCCGTACAAACAGTAACCCATTTCAAGTCTTAATGTGTCTCTTGCAGCAAGTCCTATTGGTTTAATTCCGTAAGAAGAACCAGCTTCCATAACTTTGTCCCAAACTTGTTGAACTTCAGTATTTTTACAATAAATTTCAAATCCTCCAGATCCAGTATAACCTGTTGCAGAGATGATTACATGGGGAATTCCAGCAAAATCACCCACTTCAAAATGATAATATTGAATGGCAGATAAATTTACTGAAGTAAGACTTTGCATCGATTCAACTGCTTTTGGTCCTTGAATTGCAAGCAATGAGTAATCGTCGGAAAGGTCTCTAATTTCAGCTCCAAAATCATTTTTTGATTGTATCCATTTAAGGTCTTTTTCAATGTTTGAAGCATTGACTACGAGTAAATATTGTTCTTCTTTTATCTTGTAAATTATTAAATCATCTACAATCCCTCCTCTGCCATTGGGCATACAAGAATATTGTGCTTTACCAACAGTTAGTGTGGCAGCATCGTTTGTACTAATTCTTTGAATTAAAGTAATCGCTTCTTTACCACTAATCAGAAATTCACCCATGTGAGAAACATCAAATATTCCAAGATGATTCCTTACTGTTTCATGTTCAATATTTATTCCTTCATATTGTACAGGCATTTCAAATCCTGCAAATGGAACCATCTTTGCCCCTAATTTAACGTGTGTATCGTATAACGCTGTTTTTTTCATTTTTTTTCCTTTTAACTTTTCTATCTTCTTCCTTTTAACTTTTAACTTTTTACTTTTAACTTTTAACTTTTTACTTTTTACTTTTGTTCACTCAATCAAAATCTCTCTACTTATTTCAAGACTTTTACAAAAATTTTCAATCTGAAGCTGAATTAAATAGCGTCCTTTTTCTAAAAAAACATGCTTGGGATTATCTTCTGTGCTTGTTGAATCGTTGCCAAAATCCCATTTACATTTAAGAAAACCAACACTTCTATTGATAAAATTTACTTCATTTCCTTTTATTATCACATCAAAATTTGCTTGCAGATCATATTCTTTATTAACAAATCGCCATTGATTTAAGTTGTTTAACACGATTTGTGACGCATTAAATTCTATTATGGAACGAACATTCGGATTTAAGTCAACATTAACTTTATTTCCAATTGGACTTTCTCCAAAGATACTGGCAAAATGTGTACAAGCGGCTAAATAGGAACCAGCTAAACTTGGGTGTTGCAAATCAGCATCGTAAAGATTTATACCTGAGTGGGCGTTTCTAATAGATTTCCACACCTCTCCGACAGGTGAAATTCTAGCATCTAATAAATCGGCAAAACGAAAATATTGATTTTTTATTCTATATTGCATTGAATCATAGTTGGCTATTACGCTCCATTTTGGATTTCCGTTTTTATAACCCCAGGTCATATATAGAACAATTTGTGTACAAGCACTGTTTAATCTAATACTATCAGTAATTTTTTTTGCGTATGGAAAAGTTTCAATATCAACTTTAACTTCTGGTTGAGCCAATTCATTACTATGACCTTGAATAAAGACATAATCCCAATTTCTTTCTTTTATTTTTTCGTAGGTCTCTTTTTGTTCGGAATGAAATTTAAAACTTTTTCCTCCCTCCACAACCGTGTCAACTATAACTTTTTTTCCTTTGCTTAGAGCCATATCTCTAAAAATAAAGGGCATATCGTTCATAAAAGTAAAACTGTTTCCAATAAATAAAATACTGGTTTCTTTTTGAGAAAAAAGTGTAGAATTCAACATAATTAAAAAAAATAAAAGAGAAAGTTTCATTGTTGTTTATTTCTTTTTTTTGACAAAGTTAATTTTAAAATTTTAATGAGAATAATCGAATGCGAGTTAATATTATAAAAATATTTACCTTTGTGCTTGAATTAAAACAAAATGACGAACATTTTTATTGCTAATTTAGATTGGGAAATCACATCAGATGATTTAAAAGCTACATTTTCAACTTTTGGAAAGGTAACTTATGCACATGTAGTTTACGATAAAATAACCAAAAAATCTAAAGGATTTGGATATATAGAAATGGAAAATACTGATGAGGCAATAAGTGCCATTCAAGCTCTTTCTGGACTTGAAGTTAATGGTAGAAAATTAGATATAAAAATTGCTTCTCCAAAAGAAAACAGACCAAATAAAATGGTAGATTCCTCCCCAAAAAACACAAATTTTAAAAATTATCGTCGATAAAATTAAATTTCTTTCAAGATGTCAAATGAAGCAATAAATCAAGGTTATGTCACCTTTTCAATTGATGACAATGGAATTGCTACAATTGAATTTGGACACCCATTAAGTAATTCTTTGCCTGGAAAAGTGCTTTCATTATTAGCTGAAACAATTGAAAACTTAGGAAACAATCAAAAGTGCTCTGTTATCATTTTATCTTCAGGTGGTGAAAAAGCATTTTGTGCAGGAGCAAGTTTTGATGAATTAATTTCTATTCAAAACACAGAAGAAGGAACTGCATTTTTTTCAGGATTTGCAAAAGTGATAAATGCGTGTAGAAAATGTCCTAAATTTATTTTAGGTCGTGTTCACGGAAAAGCCGTTGGCGGTGGAGTAGGCATGGCAGCAGCATGTGATTATTCTTTTGCAACAAAGTATGCCGATGTGAAACTTTCAGAGTTGGCTGTCGGTATTGGTCCTTTTGTTGTAGGCCCTGTAATTGAGCATAAAATTGGAACATCTGCCTTTAGTCAATTAGCAATTAATGCTACAGAGTGGAGATCAGCTGATTGGGCAAAATCTAAAGGTCTATACGCTGATGTTTTTGAAGAAATTTCAGAAATGGACGATGAAATTTATCGTTTAGCTCTTCAATTGTCTAATTCTAATCCAATGGCTATGAAAATGATGAAAAGCATTTTTTGGAAAGGAACGGAAAATTGGGATACTCTTTTACTTGAACGAGCCCAAATGAGTGGAGAATTGGTGTTGTCTGAATTTTCTAAAAACGCCATAAACAAGTTTAAAAGTAAATAAGAAACTAAACTCATTTTTTAATTCTCAAAAAAATTTAATTGATTTATTGGTAAAAGTGATGTTAATCAATAAAATTTATTATCATTTCTTCTTTAAAACTAAAATTACATTGTTAAATTAGTTTAAATATTAGTATCAATTAATTTAATTTTCCCTTAATAAATAGTTGCTTTTTTATATCTACTAAGCAATTACAACCCTATAACTAATTAATAATCAAATGTGTTTACCAATTGTTAACCTCTATTGTTTGGAAATAAATTTATTACTGTCATATCTTTGCTAAAACGATTTTATTCAAATTTATGTCACTATGAAAAATGTTTTACTTTTTATTTTCTCGTTTATTTACTTTTATAATTATTCAGCTGTTGGTATAACGGTTCCTAATTTGAACATAAATACCTGTGCTTTTCCAAGTGCTTATTCAAATTTAGGAAATATAGTAGTTGATGAAGGAGCTCTTAATGATTTTCCAATAACGGCGTCAAACACGGATTATACGTTCGCCCTAACTGCACCTGCTAATTTTCAATTTAATGCTGGTGTGGGTGCTGTTGCTTCAAACGGTGCTGATATTACAACAATTTCAGTAGTAGTAACTGCTACAACCATTACGGTTACTTATAGAAGTAATCAAGCAAACAGAACGAATGGTGATGATGTCATAACTATAAGTGGAGTACAAGTTAGAGCAATTACAGGAGCGGCAACTCAAAGTGCCACTAAAACAGCAAGTACAGAAACAATTGTTGGTTTTGCTAATGGAACAGTTGTGGCTAATTTTGTTTCAGCAGTGAGTTGTGGTTGTACACATACTTTAAGATTGACAGATACTTTTGGAGATGGGTGGAATGGTGGAACAGTGAGTGTTTCAGTAAATGGAGTAAATGTGTTAACAAATGTAACACTTGCTGCTGGATTTGGCCCTTCAGACCTTACTTTTAATGCTGCTACTGGAGATTTAATTCGTGTTTATGAAACAGCTGGTGGAACATTTCCAACTGAAATGAGAACACAAATCTTAGATGGTGGATTAACTTCAATTATTGCTTCTCATGAACCTGTTGCTGGTACTGTGAATTCTGGGGGTTCAACTGGAAATGGAAATTGCCCACCACCAATGACTTTTACAAGTTCAACCGTTACACAGTCATCTGTCACTAACATATCCAACTGTTCTAGTAATGAATTAATTATACGATTAGAAATAACTACCGCAGGATTAAGTAGCCCACTCACATTAACTCAAATTCAATCCAACTTTTCTGGAACAGCTTTACCTGCAAATGTAAGTCTTTCAAAAGTTTATTATACTGGTACATCAACAACTTTTTCAACTTCAACTTTGTTTGGATCAGCTGTACCAACTGTGGCTATATACAATATCAACGGTTCACAAAATTTACAAAGTGGAACAAATTATTTTTGGTTGGTTTATGATTTAAATAATACAGGAACTGTCGGAACTACAGTTGATGCTATAATTCCTCAGTTTACTTTATCAGCCGTTAATAGAATTCCAACAGTTACTAATCCTGCTGGTACTAGAACAATAATAATCTGTACAGCCCCAGGTGGTGTTGCTAATTCGACATTATGGTTAAAAAGCAACGCCTCAACAAATACTACTACAAATAATACTTTAGTTTCTTCATGGGCGTCTCAAGTATTACCTTCAATTACGGTAACACAAGGAACAGCGGCTAATCAACCTTTATATAAAGATGGTTCGGGAAATACAACAGACAATCGATTTAATTACAATCCATTTATTTTTTCAGATGGAGTGAATGATTATTTACAAGCTATTGGAAGTTTTAATATAGGAAATGGAAATGCTGGAAATGGTTTTTCAATGTTCCAAATTGTAGGATTTAATTCTGGGATTGTTTCTATAGAATGGAAAGGTCCAAATGGAATGGCAAAATTAAAAGGGGACGGCATTTACACGATTAACAATCAATTTGGAGGAATGGGCACTAACAATCAGTTCACACAAGCTTCCCCTTCTTTTCAGGCTCACTTGGCAAGCATAAGAGGACATGTTTCTGGATTAACTGCAGGTAAATATAATGGGGTTCTTAAAGTGAACTCATCAAACAACCAACCAAATACTGCTGCTGAACAGATTAGTATTTTCCGAAATAACGAAGGTAGTGAATATTTGGCTGGAGGAGTTGGAGAATTTATTGTTTTTCCGAGTGTTTTAACAGCAACACAAAATTTACAAGTCGAATCATATTTAGCTATTAAGTATGGTATTACCTTAGGAACCTCTGCTAATTTAACAGATTATTTGTCCTCAGATGGAACTCAAATTTGGACTGGAAATGCTAATTATCAAAATAATATAATTGGAATTGGAAGAGATGACGCTTCTGTTTTACTACAAAAACAATCACATAATTATGACGATACAGTTCGAATTTATAAAGGAACTCTATCATCAACAAATGTTGGAAATGCAGCTACTTTTTCTGTTGATAAATCCTTTGTTGTTGTTGGAGCTAATACAGGTAAAATGTGTGCAACTGCATCTTCTAACGCTGAAGTGCCTTCCCCTGCATTAGCAAGTTGTGTATTAACCTCGCGTTTAGAAAGAGAATGGAGAATTAAAAAAACCAATTTTGGTGAAAATTTTAATATGGACTTTAAATTAAGTAATAGTGCAGCTCCTGCTTCTGTAACTACAGCTCATTTACGCTTTTTGGTAGATGATGATGGAAATTTTGCAAATGGTGGAACAACTTGTTTTTATAATGGTGATGGATCTGGAATCGTTATCTCCTATTCAAATCCAGTGATTACAGTTTCAAACATCTCAAATACGCATATTGCAAACAACGTTACTAGATTTGTAACTATTGCTTCAATTGATATTGCAACTCCTCTTCCTATAGAATTATTAACTTTTGAAGCGAATTTAAACATTTTGGAAATGGTGGATTTGACTTGGGAAACAAATTCTGAAAGAGACAACGATTATTTTACAATAGAAAAATCAAATGATGGTGTAAATTGGGAATTTTTCGAAAATGTTGATGGGGCGGGAACTACATCAACGCCACAAAAATATTATTTAGAAGACAAAACCCCTTATTATGGTACAAATTATTATAAACTAAAACAAACTGATTTCAATGGTTTAGTTACTTTAGGTGGGATTAAAACTGTAGAGTTGTTAGCGAAAGACCTATATTTTTTAAGTCCTAATCCTGCGAATAAAGCTGTTTTAGTATATGGAGACGACATCAATGAAATGGAAATATCTTTGTACAATAATCTAGGTGAAAAAGTACTTGTGAATATTAATAATAAAAGCAAAATAAATGCAGAAGTCGATACAAAAGAATTGTCATCAGGGATTTATTATGTCTTCTTGTCCAAAAAGAATTTCAATAAAGTTTTAAAACTTATTATTGAAAACTAAAAAATCACATCAAATTTTTAAATATTGAAGGTGTATTTTGATTTAAAAAAAACAAACCATAGATATTCTATTGTATTAATTAAAGTTTGTATTACTTTTAAATCATGAAATTCTTTTTGCTGTCTTTTTATACTTTCTTTTTTATTTTAGTAGAAGCACAATTCTCTGAAGTTAATAAAGCATGGTCATATTTTGAAAAAGGTAATCATGAACAAGCTGAAAAAACAATGCAAATGATTGGAGATAAATCAATCTCAATGTTTAATAAATATGAAAAGACTTTTTATTATGTCAATTATGCTAAAATTTTAATTGAAAATAAAAAATATTCAGATGCACTTGATAAATTAATAACGGCCAAAGAGTTAAACGTTAATGATTCAATTAAATACCAACAAATTTACAATTCTGCTTTTGGAGAATTATTTCAAAGTATTGGAGCATATTCAACAGCAATTGAATATAAAAAAAAAGTATTTAATCAAACCAAAGACGAGTTTACGAAATTTCTAGCGGCCAATAGTGTTGGTTCAATGTTTTACCAAATCAATCAATTAGATAGTGCGTTGTTTTATTTTACTTTACAATCAAAATCCAGTTCAAAAATCAAAAATAAACTTTATTACGCCTCATCAATAAATAATATTGGTTTGGCTTATTTTCAAAAAAAAATGTTTGAAAAAGCATTAAATAATTTTTATGAAGCAAAAAAAATCATGAATAATAACATAAAAGATCTCGATTTCTACTTTAGTTTAGAAGAAAACATAGGTCGATGTTTATTTGAACTTAAACAATTTAAAAAAGCTATTTTGAGTTTAAAATTGGTTCATGAAAACGACCTAAAAACAAAAAAATATTTAACAAAAGCTTTTTATCAAAATTTAATAGTTTCGATATATCTCAGAATTAATGAAATAAAAAAAGCCAAAGAGATTGAAAAATCTATCGAAAAAAGTTTTAAACTCATGAACAATAGTTCAAAATATTATTTTTTATCACTGCAACATGAAATAGCTTTATACGAAAATAAATTCGAAAAAGCCAAGTATGTTTTTGAAAAAATCAAGGAAATTCAAAATAAAATTGAAATAGACAAAAAAATCGCTTTGAATAGTTCAAATGTTATTGTGGCAAAATTCCTTGTTTCAGAAGCAAAAATTCGTTTGACGATTGAACAAAAAGAAAAAGAAAATTCCTTGAAAAAATTGGATCTTGAAAAAAAAGAAAACTATTTTATTAAAATTGCTTTTATAACTTTTTTGATTTTATTTATTATTGTTTTATACGTCCTATATCAATACCTTAAAAATAAACAAAAGAAAGCCATTTTAGAAAAGGAATTTCTACTTCTTGAAGAAGAAAAATTGAAGTTAAAAATAGGACAACAAGAAAAAAACTTAACCGAATTTGCGATTGATTTTTCCAAGAAAAAAGAAATGGATTTGGAAATCGTTTCACAGCTTATTTACCTCTCTTCTATTAAAGAATCAGAAATAAAACAAGAAATTAAAAAACTACTTTCCGAACTGAAAATTAAACAAAGTTTAGATAAAAGAGTCGAAGATTTAAACCAAAATTCAGAACTCATATTAATAAATTTTAAAAATAAATTAATCCAACTGCACCCTACACTAACTAAAACAGAAATTGAACTTTGTTCTTTAATAAAACTCAATTTATCTAACAAAGAAATTGCAGAATACAGAAATATTACTGATGACAGTGTTAAAATTTTTAAAAATAGATTAAAAAGAAAGTTAAATTTAAATTCTACAGTTGTTTTAAGTGAATATTTATCAGCGATTAATTAAAAAAACTAATTTATTTTACAATTTATAAATTATTTATTAAAAACTTTTTAAAAAATCTTTGTTAATAAAAAAAAGATTATTACCTTTGCACCCCCAATTTAGGGTTAATTTGTTTAATCAAATATTTGTAATTGTGAATACATTAAGTTATAAGACCGTTTCAGCCAATAAACAAACCGCTGCAAAAAAATGGATTTTAGTAGATGCTGAAGGTCAAAATGTTGGAAGATTAGCAAGTAAAGTTGCTAAAATTATCAGAGGAAAACATAAAACAAACTTTACGCCTCATGCGGACTGTGGCGACAATGTCATAGTAATAAATGCTGAAAAAATCGCGTTTTCTGGCACTAAGTTGGAAGACAAAAATTATGTTAGATACACAGGTTACCCTGGTGGTCAACGTAGTTTGACAGCTCAAGAGTTGTTGAAAAAGAGTCCACAAAGAGTTATTGAAAAAGCAATTAAAGGGATGTTACCTAAAAATAAATTAGGTAGAGCTTTACATTCAAACCTAAAAGTTGTTGTTGGAAGTGCTCATAAACATGAAGCTCAAAAACCAGAAATAATCAATTTAGATACTTTTAATTAAATATGGAAAGAATTAACTCATTAGGAAGAAGAAAAACCTCAATAGCAAGAGTATATCTATCAAAAGGAACAGGTAAAATTACTGTAAACAGTAAAGATTTTAAAGAATTTTTTCCTGTGCCAATGCTACAAAGCAAAGTATTACAACCATTTAGTTTAACAGAAACAACTAATCAATACGATGTTACTGTTAATGTGATGGGTGGTGGTTATAATGGACAAGCGGAAGCAATTCGTTTAGGTATTTCAAGAGCTTTAGTAAAAGCATCTGAAGAATTTAAAATTGTGTTAAAAGCAGATGGTTTAATGACAAGAGACCCGAGAATGGTTGAACGTAAAAAACCAGGACGCCCTAAAGCACGTAAAAGATTCCAATTCTCCAAACGTTAATCTTTTTAAAAGATTACAGTTTAGAATCCAAGCACTAGAGCAAATTCTTTTAAAGACCCTCTTTTTGCTGATTAATTATAGGAAAGTAAACAAAATAAATATATGTCAAAATTAAATTTTCAAGATTTGTTAGATGCCGGAGTACATTTCGGTCATCAAAAAAGAAAGTGGAATCCTGCTATGGCTCCTTATATTTTTGGAGAAAAAAAAGGAATTCATATCATCGATTTAAATAAAACCTTAGCTCATTTAGAACAAGTTTGTGCAGCAATGACTCAAATTGCTAAATCAGGTAAAAAAGTTTTATTTGTTGCAACCAAAAAACAAGCAAAAGAAATAGTTGCGGAAAGAATCAAACCCATAAATATGCCGTATATTACTGAAAGATGGACTGGTGGAATGTTGACAAACTTTCAAACTACTAGAAAGTCTATTCGTAAAATGGCCTCAATAGACAAAATGAAAACTGATGGAACTTGGGAAACTTTAAATAAACGTGAAAAATTATTTAAAACTCGTCAAAGAGAAAAATTGGAAAAAAACTTTGGTTCAATTGTCGATATGACTAGACTTCCTGCTGCAATTTTTATTGTAGATATTTTGAAAGAACACATTGCTCTTCAAGAAGCCAAAAGATTAAATATTCCTGTATTTGCAATTGTCGATACCAATACTAATCCAAAACCGGTAGATTTCCCAATCCCAGCTAATGATGATGCTACAAAATCTATCTCTATTCTTTTAGATCAAGTATGTGATTCCATTAAAAATGGTTTAGAAGATAGAAAAAATAGCAAAGAAAAAGTAGATAAAGAAAAAGAAGAAGTGCTTGAAACTAAAGAAGTGAGTGTTTCAACAGAACAAGATACAAACGAATAAATTTTATTTTATGGCAATTACAGCTGCAGATGTGAATAAATTGCGCCAACAAACTGGTGCAGGTATGATGGATTGTAAAAATGCATTAGTTGAATCTAATGGTGATTTTGAAACAGCAATCGATATCCTTAGAAAAAAAGGTCAAAAAATTGCTGCTAAAAGAGGTGAAAATGAAGCTAGAGAAGGAGTGATTTTTGCTCAGTCTAGTGATTCAGGTAAAGAAGGAGTAATTCTAGCTTTAAATTGTGAAACAGATTTCGTTGCTAAAAACGACAATTTCCGTTCTTTTGTTCAAAATATTATGGATGTTGCAATCCAAAATTTACCTACAACTATAGATGAATTAAAAGCTTTACCATTTGATAATAAATTGTCTGTTGAAGAAAAAATTACAGAACAAATTGGTGTTATTGGAGAAAAATTAGATTTGTCAAAGTACGCCTTATTAACAGGCAAAAAAGTGGTTTCTTATAACCATCCAGGTAATCAATTGGCTACTTTGGTATCTGTCAATTCTGATAGTAAAGACGCAGAAGAAGCTGGTCGTCAAGTGGCAATGCAAGTTGCAGCTATGAATCCTTTGGCATTGAATAAAGAGGGCGTAGATCAACATACCATTGATAGAGAAATCGAAATAGGTAAAGAATTGGCTATACAAGAAGGTAAACCTGCTGATATGGCTGAAAAAATATCTATCGGTAGATTAAATAAATTTTTTCAAGAAAATACATTGTTAAGCCAAGCTTTTATTAGAGATAATAAAATTACTGTGGAACAATTTTTGCAAAATACAGAAAAAGGTTTAACAGTAGAACAATTTTATCGTTTTTCACTTAGATAAATAAAAATTAATTTTATAAATGAAAGACTGTCAAATTATTGATGGTCTTTTTTTTTAGATGGGTATAAAAATAAAAAAATTAAAACATTTATCTTAGTTAAGATTTAAAACGAATCATGTAAATTTGTTAAAAATATAAAAAGAAAAAATTTTTAAAAAAAATTAACAATTTGATATTAATAAATAAGAAATAACTATATTTACGACCTTTAAATCGCTAATATAGTATAAAAAATAAGGTGTACTTATGTTAAGAAAATTAAAATTTGGATTAGTAAGTGTATTGTTGACAATGACTTACGCATATTCTCAAACAGGTTTGGGAACCATAAAAGGTGTTATTAAAGACGAAAAAACCAAGCAACCCATCTTTGGTTGTAAAGTTTTATTGAAGCAAAATAACACAATAAAAGGTGGTGCCAATACTGATTTTGATGGTAAATTTCAAATCAACTCCATTGCTGCAGGTGAGTATGATGTAGAAGTTAGAAACGAAGGGGAAGGTTATCAAGCTGCTTTGACTACAGGAGTGGTTGTAAATGGTGATAAAATTACTTTCCTAGACGATCTAACTTTAGCAAAAGCTTCAAGTGTGAAAGAAATTGAGGAGGTTGTTGTGGTTGCCTATAAAGTGCCTTTAATTAATAAAGATGGTGGTGCTTCAGGCTCTACCATCACTCGTGAAGATATAGCTCGTTTGCCTGCTCGTAGTGCTACTGGAGTGGCAAGTACTGTTGGTGGTGTAAATGTCCAAGAGGGGTCAGGTGATATTAGTATCAGAGGTTCTCGTTCTGACGACACCTATTTTTATATTGATGGTATCAAGGTTAGAGGATCTTCCAATTTACCAAAATCAGCCATTGAAGAGGTTTCTGTAATTACAGGTGGTTTGCCTGCAAATTATGGAGATGCAACGGGTGGAATTATTTCCGTAACTACAAGGGGACCATCTTCTAAATTTTTCGGAAGTGTTGAAGCCGTTTCTTCAGGTTTTTATTTTAAAGGTAAAGACGAATTGGGCTATGATGGAAAAGTTTATGGTTTAGATAAATACGGTTACAATCTCGTTGAAGGTATGTTGTCTGGTCCACTTTGGATGCAGAAAGATTCTACAGGAAGAAAAACAAAACCAAGATTGGGATTTTTAGTTTCGTTAAACTTTACTGATCAGTTAGATGACCGTCCACTTTCTGGTGGTTCTTATCGTGTAAAAAAAGAAGTAAGAGAAGAATTAATAAATAATCCTTTAGTTAGAGTTGCTGATGTTCCTCTAAGCTCAGCAAATTATTTAAGAAAAGATGATTTTGAACTGGTTAAATGGAGAATGAATGCCCGCCAAAAAACAATTTCAGCTTCAGGAAAAATTGATGTTAATACTGGGCCATCTGTAAACTTGTCGTTTGGTGGTTCATTAAATTATGACAATGGCACTATTTATAATAGATCTAATTCATTGCTTAATTTTACAAACTTTGGTTTTGATGAAAGAATTGACTGGAGGGTGTATGGTCGTTTAACTCAGCGATTTACAAATGACAAAGAAGGTAGTAGTTCTAAAATTAAATCCGCTTTTTATACCTTAAATGTTGACTTCTCAAAACAAAACATTAAACAATACGACAAAGACCACAAATATAATTTGTTTAATTATGGTCATGTTGGTTATTTTGATATTCAACAAGAAACAATGTACACAACAGGGTTTTATACAGACCCGAGAAATGCAAGTTTTCAGTTTACAGAATTTAAATTTCAAGAAGCAATACCAACAGATGTTAGTGTAACTTATACTCCTTCTGATATTAATCCAGAGTTAGCTGCAATTACAACTCAATATTTTAATATCTTTTCAGATAGAGAACCCGCTGGAGTTTATGAAAATTTATTCCAAATTCAACAAGGAAATGCTCTAAGAAATGGAGATTTACCAAGCAGTGTGTATTCAATATGGTCAAATATTGGAGCTCCATACAATGGTTTTTTGAAAAGAGATAATTCACAATTCCGTATTACTGGTTCTGGATCAGTAAACATTGGTGACCATTCCATCTCTCTTGGATTTGAATACGAAAAAAGAACAGACAGAGGATTTGAAAATGGTACAAATACTAACGGGAATGATAATGGTCCTACTGGTCTTTGGACAACGGCTCGTCAGTTAGCAAATAAACATATAGCTGAGTTAGATACTTCTAAACCTTATGTTTTTTATAGGGGTACTATTCCACATATCAGATATGAAAGATTAAATTCAGGATATGCTTATCAAAGTGGAACTGGTAATTATGGTGGATATAATGACGACCAATCCTTTTTTGATTATAATTTGAGAGAAAAATTAGGATATAATGTAGCAGGTAATGATTTTGTAAATATCGATGCTTTAGATCCCAATATGTTTTCTTTAGATATGTTTACTCCCGATGAGTTATTTAACAGCGGTAATTCTTATGTTTCTTATTGGGGATATGACCATACAGGGAAAAAAGTTAAAGGAAATACCGATATTAACAAATATTTTAATGAGTTAGATGAAAACGGCAACTATGTTCGTAAAATTGGAGCATTTCAGCCAGTTTATGTGTCTGGTTACATTATGGATAAATTTGCTTTCAAAGATATAGTTTTTAACGTTGGGGTTCGTGTAGATGCGTTTAACGCTAATCAACCTGTATTGAAAGATAAGTATTTGTTGTACGAAGCAAACACTGTTAAAGAGGCAAAAGATCTTGTTTCTAAAAACCCAAATTCGTATTCTTGGGTAAACATTCCAACAAGTATGGAAGATGATTATGTGGTATATGTGGATAATGTTGAAAATCCAACTCAAATTAATGGATTTAGAAAAGAAGATATTTGGTATGACAAAAATGGTATTGAAATTGAAAATGCACAAACAATAGCTGGTTCAAATGGAATAGCACCTTGGTTGTTAGATCCTGATTTAGCTGCTACAGGTAAAATATCTGAAAAAGCTTTTGAAGATTATAAAACTCAAATAAATGTGATGCCAAGGGTTGCTTTCTCTTTCCCGATATCTGATGAAGCGTCTTTCTTTGCTCATTATGATATCTTAACCAAAAGACCTACTTCTGGATTTAGATTTGATCCTTTTGAATACCAATTTATTAGAGAACGTTCTTCTTCAATATTTAGTAACCCAAATCTAAAACCTGAAACAACTATTGATTATGAATTAGGTTTCCAACAAGTTTTAGGTAAAACGTCTGCTATTAAAATATCGGCTTTTTATAGAGAACAAAGAAATCAAGTGCAATTAATCAATGTATTTCAAGCCTATCCTGTTACATACAAAACTTATGGAAATAGAGACTTTGGAACAGTTAAAGGATTAACAATTTCTTATGATTTGAGACAAACAGGTAACTTTAGAATGACAGCGAATTATACACTTCAATTTGCTGAAGGTACTGGTTCAGATGCAACCTCTCAACAAGGGATAATTAATGCAGGATTACCTAATTTTAGAAGTATTTTCCCTTATGATTATGACCAAAGACACGCCATTAATATTTCTGCTGATTATCGTTATGGAGAAGGTGAAGAGTATAATGGTCCATCAATAGCCGGTGTAAAATTATTTGAAAATACGGGTATTAACCTTATTACAAATATATATTCTGGTTCGCCTTACTCAAATCAAACAGAAATCTCGAATGAAGGAGTTTTTAGCCCTTTAAGTTTTGGTTTGACAGGTACTAGAAATGGTTCAAGACTGCCTTGGCAATACCGTTTAGACCTTCAGGTGGATCGTTCTTTTACTTTAAAAATGGGTAAAGATGAAAATAAAAAGAAAGAAACCTTTTTGAATGTTTATATAAGAGTCACAAACTTATTTAATCAATTAAATATTATAGATGTATATCGTGCAACAGGTAACTGGGATGACGATGGATACTTAGCTGCTGCTCAGTATCAAAATGCAATTCAAAATCAGTTGGATGAGCAATCTTTCAGAGATTATTATCAAATGAAGATTCAAAATCCATACAACATAAGTATTCCAAGAACTATAAGACTAGGGTTGAAATTTGATTTCTAACACAAAAAAATTTGAAAAATGAAAACGATGAAAAGTAGTTTAGTTATTTCTCTTCTTTGTATAAGCATCAGTTCGTATGCTTATTATGATGGAAAACCAAAAACTGGTGGAAAAGGAGGAGATGGAGTTTATAATAAAGCCAATTGTGCTCCTGCTCGTGCTCAAATTAAAATGGATTATAATGATGTAAGTGCATTATTAGAACCAGCTGGTTTGATGTTTTTAGACAGAGCTGCAGGTAGAGCTTCTTACGAAGTGCCTAAAGGTGGAAAGGTTTCTGCAATATATGCAGGAAGTTTGTGGATGGGAGGAACAGATGTCAATGGTCAGCTTAAATTAGCAGCTCAGAGATTTAGAGATTCAGGAGTTGACTTTTGGACTGGTCCTTTAACTGTTACTGCTGGTAGCGGTGATTACGATCCAAGATACCCAGTAGGAGATTTAGCTAGAAGAGATTTTGGAGAAGCAACAATTACTCCAGAAACTTGTTTGGAATATGATCGCTTTTTTCCTATGTCAAAAGCAGAAGCTATACAATATACAATGTGGTGGGAATGTGATGGCAATATTACTCCAGCTCCTGATAATTGTGACGATGTTTTGGTACCTAGTAATGAATCCATCAATAGAATTGCAAATTGGCCAGCACATGGAAATACTTCTATGGGACAAGATTATTATTTAGCACCTTTTTACGATAGAAATAACGATGGAGCGTATAATTCAGATGATGGAGATTCTCCTTGGTACGATGATATTATGGGAAGAGACGACGTAGAATGTGGAGTGGACAGACGTATTACACTTTTTGGTGACAATACCATTTGGTGGGTATTCAATGACAAAGGAAATATACATGGTGAAACTGGAGGTGACCCAATTGGTATGGAAATTAGAGCTCAAGCCTTTACTTTTAATACCAGTGATGAAGTAAATAGAATGACTTTTTATAATTATGAGTTAATTAATAGAGGAACACAAACATTGACAAATACATACTTTTCACAGTATGTTGATACCGATTTAGGTAATTATTCTGACGATTATGTAGGTTGTGATGTAACTAGAGGTTTAGGTTATTGTTACAATGGTGATGAAGTAGATGAACCAAACGCAAACAGTTTGGGATATGGTGAAGACCCTCCAGCGATTGGTGTTGACTTTTTTGAGGGACCTTACCAAGATGCAGATGGAGTTGATAATCCTGGTCCAAGATATGTAGATCAAAATGGAACATTAGTATTGGAATTACCTACAGTAGCTGAAGCTATTGCTTTAAAAGGTATTGTATATTTTGGTTTAGGTATAGGTTATGGTGATGGAGTAATTGACAATGAGCGTTTTGGAATGCGAAATTTTGCTTATTATACCTCTACAGCACCTACAGCACAATCAGATCCTCAATCAGCTTCACATCATTACAATTATATGCAAGGTTTATGGAGAGACGGTGCACAGCCTGTTTATGGTGGTACTGGTTATCCAGGTTCTGGAACTTCAATCCCATCTTCTTATATGTTACCTGCTGATTCAGATACATTATTTTGGGCAACTGGGGGTACAGACCCTGGTTTCTCGTGGGATGAAGTACAGGCTGGTAATCAATCAGGTGACCGTCGTTTCGTTCAATCCGCTGGTCCTTTTACCTTAAAACCTGGTGCTATTAATAACATTACTGTTGGAATTGTATTTGCTAGCTCAAAAGGAGATTTATTGGCTTCTGTTCGTGGATTAAAAACTGGGGATACAAAGGCCCAAGCTTTATTTGACAATTGTTTTAAAATATTTGACCCACCAACAGCTCCTAGATTAACAATTCAAGAATTAGAAAATGAATTGATATTAATGATAGACAATCCAAGTGGGAATAATGTTGATGAAGAATATAATGTGGAAGATGAGATAAATATTCCATTTGGATTTAATTATGACCGTTATTACAATTTTGAAGGGTATCAAATTTATCAAACTACTGATGAAAACGTTACTCCAGCTGATATTGGAGATTTATCTAAAGTGAGATTAGTTGCTCAATGTGATATAAAAAATGACATTGACCGAATAGTTAATTTTGAATTCGACGATGAAATTGGTTATGATTTAGCGGTTGAACGTGTAAATGGTGCAAACAAAGGGATACAACATAGTTTTAGAATCACTGAAGATGTATTTGCTTCTGGAGTTAGAACTTTAGTAAACCACAAAACTTATTATTATTTTGCCATCGCTTATGCACACAATAATTTTAAAAATTACGATCCAAACGACCCGAATCAGTTAGATGGTCAAAAAAGAAGATATGTTTCTTCAAGAAATGGATATGATTTAGGAGCAGTAAAAACAATTCCTGCAATCCCTCACCACCCTGCACCTGAACTAATGGGTACTATTTCAAAATTAAATTACGGTGAAGGCCCTGAGATTACAAGATTGGACGGACGAGGCAATGGTGGTCTTGCAGTAGATTTAACTCAAGCATCAATTGATGAAATATGTAATTCTGGTAAAGTAAGTAAAATTACTTATGCACAATCAAAAGGGCCAATTAAAGTAAAAGTGGTGGATCCTTTAAATGTTGCTCCTGGTTACTTTGAATTAAAATTCAATAATTATATCAATGAAGAAACTAATGAAGCTAAAAATGGAAAAGGAATAGATACTGCAAGTTGGGTTGTATATAGATACGACCAAATGGGTGGTACAATTTTAGATTCAATTACTTCAGATGTAACAATTGGTAATTTAGCTGACTCTTTAAGAATACAAAGTCCTAATTTATTTACAGTGGACAATCCTCAGACATCTTCTCTTAATGAGCAATTAGTACCAGAATGGGGTGTTTCTATTCAAATTACTCAAGAGATGTATTTGAGAAATGCAGAAACTTCAACAGATGGGGAAAGAAGAATTACCTCTCCTTTAGAAGCAACAATTGAGTTTAAAGATTCATCTAAAATGTGGATATTACCAATATCAGATCAAAATTCATTTGACCCAACAAACTGGATAAGAAGTGGTACTTATGCTCCTACAACTGATGATTGTACAGAAGATAAATATACAAATCCATGTGATTATCCTGATGAAGTATTTTCTGATAAATCTATTGATTATAAAGATCAGTTTAGTAAATTGTTAAGTGGAGGTGTAGCTCCTTTTAGATTGGTAGGTTATCAAGGGCCTTTTATGCCATTTGCTAATCCATCAACATCAGGAACCTTGACTCAAGCTAGACAAAAAAATACTTTAATGAAACTACCTAGTGTTGATGTATATATTACTTCTGACAAAAGTAAATGGACTAGATGTCCTGTATTAGAACTTGGTAGAGACGCAACCTTAAACATCGGAGATGCTCCAGCTGGAACGCTTAGAAGAAGTCAAAGTGTTGACAAAGATGGAAAACCAGATGGCACTGGAACTGGCATGGGTTGGTTTCCTGGATATGCAATTGATGTAGAAACGGGTGTAAGATTATATATGGCGTTTGGTGAAAATTCATTCTTAGGAAAGGAAAATGGAGCTGATATGATTTGGAATCCAAGTTCAAATTTTGGAAATCCTGCTCAAGCCCCATTATTAGGTGGACAACATGCTTTCTATGTGTTTGGAAACAATATTTCTGGAGATGCAAGTAGTGCTAAAAATTGTCCTCATTACGATCCAAATTCTACAACAAATTGGGTTTATGACAAATATGTTGCTGCAGCTAATTCAGATTATTTAGACTTATTTTCTAATTTAAGTTGGGTATTTAATCCTATTCTTTCCGAAGGTCGTACATTATTAGAAACAGATGTAAAGATCAGATTACGAGTAAATAAAGAATACAATGATTATGTTGCGACTGGTGAAAACGATGGACGACCAATGTATTCTTGGAATATGGATCAATACATGACGGAAGTAGGAAGTTTAGACCAACTAAAATCGGCTTTAGATATGATTAATGTTGTGCCAAACCCATATTATGCATTTTCAGAGTATGAAAGAAATCGTTTAGATACAAGAGTTAAAATTACCAACTTACCTGATAAATGTACAGTAAAAATTTATAACATTTCTGGAAAATTAATACGTACATTCAAAAAAGATAGTCCTGTTACTTCAGTAGATTGGGACATGAAAAATTCTAAAGGAATTCCAATTGCAAGTGGTGTATATCTAATTCATGTAGAAGTACCAGATGCTGGTGAAAGAGTAATTAAGTTTTTTGGTGGAGTACGTGCAATTGACTTAGAAAACATTTAAAATAAAGTAAATTAAAAGATATGAATAAAATATTAATTAATTTTTCTCTTGTTGGTTCGATTTTAATTGGAACAATAGGTTTTGCTGGAAATGAAGACCGTGTTGGTTCAGCAGGGGCTCAACAATTGTTAATAAATCCATGGGCAAGAACAACAGGTACTGCAAGTGCTGGTTTTGCTAATGCAACTGGCTTAGAAGCAAGTTATTTAAACATGGGTGGATTAACAACTTGTGATAAAACTCAGATTAAATTTAATATGACCAATTGGTTAGGCAATGCTGAAATTAAATTTTTTGCTGCAGGTTTAGCTCAAAGATTATCTGAATCAAGTGTTATAGCTGTAAGTATTCAATCCATGAATTTTGGTGATATTCAGAGAACAACAGTTGAAAATCCAGAAGGAGGTATCGGATTTTTTTCGCCTCGTTTAAATGTTTTTAATGTGGGGTATGCCAAAAAGTTTTCAAATTCAATTTCTGGTGGTATCAATTTTAAAGTGATTTCTGAAGCCATAGCAGATTTAAAAGCTACTGGAATGGCTGTTGATGCAGGGATTAAATATGTAACTGGAGATAAAGAACAGTTTAAATTAGGAATTTCTTTAAAAAATGTTGGTCCTACAATGAAATATAAAGGTGATGGTTTGGCTTATCAAGCTACTTATGTAGAAACAGGTAGTATTGCTTCACTAGAACAACGTTCTCAAAGTTTTGAAATGCCTTCATTATTAAATATTGGTGCTTCGTATGACTTTATTTTAAATGAGATGAGTAAATTAACTGCTATTTTTGGTTTCACAGCAAATTCATTTTTTAGCGATCAGTATCGTTTAGCATTTGATTATGCTTTAGTAAAAGAAAAAATCGCTTTAAACATTCGTTTGGGTTACGTATATGAGAAAAATATATTTAGTACAGAAAACAGAACCAATGCATTAATTGGCCCGACAGCAGGGTTTTCTTTAGATTTTTTAACTGGTAAAAATAAAAATCCTCTTGGTATTGAATACGGCATGCGTATGGCTGGTCCTTTTGGGTTTGTTCATACCTTTGGTGTTGCAGTTGGATTAAAATAAAATTTTTTTATTAATTTTGTAAAACAAGAGGGTCAAACGGCTCTCTTGTTTTCGTTATTATAATAAGAAACTATGTCACAAATTACATATTATACAAAAGAAGGTTTAAAAAAATTAAAAGATGAATTGCATGAAATGAAAACAGTGCAAAGGCCTTCTATTTCTAATCAAATCGCTGAAGCTCGTGATAAAGGAGATTTGTCTGAAAATGCTGAATATGATGCTGCTAAAGAAGCTCAAGGAATTTTAGAAATGAAAATAGCTAAATTGGAAGCAATTGTTGCAAATGCTAGAGTTATTGACGATAGCCACATTGATAATTCCAAAGTGCTTATTTTGTCAAAAGTAAAAATTAAAAATTTACTCAACAACATGATGCTTGAATACACATTAGTAGCAGAAAATGAAGCAGATTTGAAATTAAAGAAAATTTCTGTCGATTCTCCTATCGGTAAAGGATTGTTAGGTAAAAAAGTTAGTGAAGTTGCTGAAATTCAAACACCCAATGGAATTGTAAAATTTGAAATCATGGACATCTCTAGATAATGAGTAGCATTTTTAGTAAAATAGTAAATGGAGAAATTCCTTGTTATAAAATTGCTGAAAATGAACATTGTTTGGCTTTTTTAGACATCAACCCATTAAAAAAAGGTCATGTACTTGTCATACCTAAAGTGGAAGTGGATAAGTTTTATGATTTAAACGATGATTTGCTAAGTGAGTTAATTTTGTTTTCAAAAAAAATAGTGAAAAAAATAGAAAAAGCATTTGATTGTAAAAGGGTAGGAATGACAATAGTTGGCTTAGAAGTGCCCCATGCACATATTCATTTAATTCCAATTTCCACTATTAATGACATGAGTTTTTCAAACCCAAAGCTAAATTTAACTAAACAAGAATTAGAAGAAATAGCTGAGAAGATTGTAAATGGGTAAAAAATTAAGATTTATATCGACAGTTAAACTTTTAATATTGTAGAAGAATTAAATTATTTCTTTCTTAAAAGACCTTTAAAAAAAGAAAAATATCCCCCTTTTTTCTGAATAAATACAATTATTTGAGATTGGAAATACATTAAAACAAACATTGTAACAACACAACAAATAGTAATTCCTATTGAAAATCTTGTTTGATAACCAATTATTGGTTTAACAATTTGATAAATAATAATTAAATGACCTACGTATAACCAAAGCGTGTTTCTACTCATTTGCTTAATAAATACAGGTAAATCTTTAATATACAGACTTAAAAACGCCATTATTGAACCGACGGATAAAACTATTCCAATTCTATGATACAATAAATTTGGACTATCTAACCAATAATAACTTTTCCCATAATATGCGATTTCTAAAAAATCACCAATAATGGATAAGAGAATAAAACCCAAACCTAAAGCTGCTAATTTAAAACCAATAATTTTTTCAAAATTATCTTTTTTAATTTCAAGACTTAACCATATACCCATAATTGATCCTGCAAATACATATGCAAGCCAGGGAGTTAATGGAAACATTGATTTTGTTTCAAAACTATTTAAATATGGAGCTAAAAAAACCGGTAAATCAATAAAATCAACTTTGTTTAATAATGGATAAAGAGAAATGATAAATAATAACATCAAAAAAACTAAAATACTTAAAATCCAACGAATATGTCTTGAAATAAAATAAAACAACATTATACTTAATAAACCTAATGCTATAATATGTAAAACATCCACCCTTAAAGCACGTTGTTTTTCTTCGAGAGTAAGAAGGTTTGATATAATTAAATAAGGAATACTGATCAATACAGAATAAAATACTGATTTAAAAAGTCTGTTTTTCAACTCTTCTCTTTTTAAATTTTTAGTATTAAAAATTGCACCACGATAACGTGAGTTTTTTAAAGCACCTTCACGAAATACTTTTTTTATCAATTTTTTTCTTTTAAGGTCATTGTCGTCTTGTAAAGTGATATACACAAATAAAGAAAGAGCAATCCATCCAATTGTTAAAAGTGTTTCTAACAAACCAATTTCCATAATTTGATTTAGACCTTCAGTTGTAAAAATTTTCCATATAATATAAATAGGAAAATTAAGAAAATAACCCCAAAATAGTAAAGTAATAATACGTTTACTTCCAGCTTTTATTCTCGGATTTGTTCCATCAGGTTTTTCTTGAGACAACATTAAAAATGTAAAAACAGTACCCGATACCATCATAAAGAATGGTGCAGTATATCCCCTTAAACTAGTCCAAATAAAAATTCCAATACTTTGACCATCTCTTACACTTAAATCTAAAAAATCATAGGTTGTATGCCCTTGAATCATCATGAACAAGGCCAAGACTCTCATTAAATCTAAAAATAAAATTCTTTTAGGGCGTTCCATTTAAAAAATTAAAAATATCAATTGTCAGAATAATGGGTAAAAATAAAAAAATTTACATAATAAAATTATGTACATTATGGATTTTAAAAATTGAGTTACCAACATAATTCGCAATAACTAATCTAATGGTTAATTTCTAATTTGTTTCTGCAGTAATTACCAAACGTAAAGGTGTTTTGCTGTTTTTTGTATAAACATAAATTGATTTTACTGTTTTACCAATATAATCTATTGGGTCAAAATATAAATAAATGATTCCAGTTTCATTTGGTTTAAGTATTGAAAATGTGGATTCTGCACTGTTGCATTTGCAAGGAACACCAATTGAATCTATTTCAACAGGAAGGTGTCCGATGTTTTTTACTTCAAAAGCTATTTTTAATTTATTATTTTTTGAAATGGAACCTAAATTAAGTAATTGTTTTTTGGCACTTAACAATAAACTGGTGTCTTGAGTGAGATAATTAACACTTTGAATTTCAATTTTTCGTTCTAAAGCAGCTGCTCGCGAATAAATCGAATTTTTTGAATCGTTAGGGTTGTCACTTACCCATTTCTCAGCTACATATTCTCCAAAAGGAACCTCTTGTATCAATAATTTTGTACTATCTACATGAACAGGAAATAAATATTTTTGAAAAATTCCGTTTTCATAAACTTTTAAATAATTTACTAAAGAGGAAATCCGTCTTTTTGTTAAATTGACATTATAATCACTTTTGGCAAGAGGGCTTGCAAATCCTTTAACTGTTAAAATAACAGAGGATTTGTTTTCTAATTCTTTTAATAGAAGTTTGCAGAACACTTCTAAATCTTCAACACCTTGATTTACATATTCAATAAAAAAACTTTCAATATCTTCTTCAGCATCAGATATTTTTTCTTTTGCAAGTCCGCTTGAATATTCTTTTTTATATTTTGGAATCAATTGGACATAGTCATTATATGATGTCATATAACTCACATTAGAAATTGTATCTAACGATTTAGGATTTGGCATGTCGTTATGAAAAAATAAAGTAACGGGAAGTTTTTTATTTAAATCTTCTAAACTTTTAAAAGTACGTAGTTCATTAGTAGCGAGCACTTGATGTTCTATTTCTTTTTCTTTGTATTTAAAAGTGTAAATATTACTGCAACAAGTTGAATTGTTGTTTTCAGAACGATTACTTGAAAAATAGTATTGTTTATTATAACGTACTAGATATAAATCATTGTTTGTGCTGTTAACAGGCAGCATTAAGTTTTCAGGTTTTTGAAACGAATAATTCAAAAATGGTGAACAAAACAAATCGTAACCACCAAAGCCAAAGTGCCAATCGGAGGAAAAATACAATTTTTTGTCAATACTATCATAAAAAGGAGTTACTTCGTTTCCTGGAGAATTTACTTTGTCCACAGGAAAAGGCATGGAGTATTTCTTACCTTCGTCTTCAATATAGGAATAATATAAATCCATCCCTCCTTTTCCGCCAGCTCTATTTGATGAGAAAAAAAGAACTTCCTTGTCGTCAAAATGTGCAATGTAAGGCATGCTCGTATTGGCATCGGCTTCGTTTACTATTTCGTCTAATGTGTCAATTTCTAAAACTTTGTCTTTCACAAGATAAGCCATTAGTATTTTACAAGAAGGTTCGTTTAAGTTTTCCTTACAGGAAGAAAAATAAATTCTTTTACCATCGAGAGAAAAAGTAATGTTTGCATGATGCTCTTTTAAAGAGTTGGTTTCAAAAAGTAAAGTTAAAGTCGAACTGTCTTTCCCTTCTAAAAAATAGATGTTACTTTTATAATTTTTGGAAATGATTTCTCCGCTTTTAGAAATGGAATCTGCTCTAAGAGATGAAAAATAAAATTTATTGTCATTGATCATTGGTGCAAACTCACTTTCTGAAGAATTAAATGGAAGTGTTTTATTAAATGAAACAGAAGCACTGTCCATCTTTGCTTTTTTTAACCATAAACAGGATTCCATTTCTTGTGTAGATTTTAAATACAAATATTCCTTTTTGTCATAAGCGTATTTTTTTTTACATTTTTTGTATAATTCTAACGCTTCGTCGTATTTGCCGTTCATTTTTTTCATTTCAGCGAGGTAAAAAAGAGACCTCAAATAAATTCTTGACTCCTCTTTGTCATAAACTTTTTTATAATAATATTCTGCCAATGAGTAATTTTTTTCCAATCTTAAAAGTTCAGCATATAACCATAAATAGTCCACTTTATTTGAGTCTATTTCAAACAATTTTTTCATATATTCAATGCCTTCTTTAAAATCACCTTTTTCTTTTTCATTTTGAGCATGAAGAAAATAATCTTGAGTAAAATCTTGTGAATAATACTGAAAGGAGAAAATAAACAAAACAATAATTATAAGAAATCTGGACATTGTTGGTAAATTTTATTTTCTGTTCGTAATTTGTAAAGAATATATCTTAAATTTATCTCAAATCCACCTCTTTTATTGCTAGCAGTTTGTAAAGAAGAAATATTTACGTCATAACTTAAGCCCAAATACCATGAATTGTATTGAAGTCCAGTTTTGACAATAAAAGCGTCTTTAAGACGCATAAAAACTCCAAAATGAACAACTTGAGTCGATCTTTTTTTTATAAAATGAGTTTGAAAATTACTTCCAAATAGAAATTCATTAAACTCCCCTTGTTTTTGAAAAATGATGGAAGGAAGTATTTTGAATTTTTTATCATAATTCCAAAAATATTGAACAAAAAGTGTGTGTCTTAAGTCTCTTTTCACCTTACTTTGATAAAAACTATTATTAGCTTGATTTAAATTAAAAGTAGAATAGGAGAATTCAAATAATGATTTATTTTTCAAAACTGCTTGATATTTGACACCAGCAGAAAGTGTAAAGTTGTTTTTTTTATCTTGAGCCAAATCTTCAGTGTTTTGAATAGATGGGTCGTAGGTAACTCCATTGTATTGTTCATCAAAATAAAATTGATTAAAATCGAATGAGCGATGATTCCAACCTAATTGAATGCCTGTTAAAAAATTATGTGTTTTTTTTTGGTTGAGAGGAATAAAATAAGAGGAGCTGAGTAACAATTCCATAGTTTTAAATTTTCCATCGCCTACTTGATCACTCAGAAAAACGGCACCTAATCTAAGATCTTCATTTTTAAGTTTTTTATCGTAAGACAAAGAAAATGTTTGAAAAGCTTTGGTAACTGATCTCCATTGATCTTTATATGAAGTGATGATTCGATGTTCTCCATCGTGATTTCCAGTATTTGAAGGACTAATAAAAAGTGGATTGTCGTAAAATTGTGACCAATGAACATCTTGGGCAAATAATATTGCACAATTAAAAAAAATAAAAATGTAAAAAAGTGTTTTCAATTTATAAAACTACTTGAAAATTAAAAAAAAAAAAGATATAGAATACAAAAATTGTAAATAATTTTTAATTTTACAAACCAAGCTATTGGATTTCAGGCATTGAAAAATAAGTTTGAACTAAATAAATAATGGAAGAAAAGTTAATATTAGTCGATGAGAACGACAATGTAATAGGAACATCTAACAAGTTGGAAGTACATCAAAAAGGACTTTTACATCGAGCTTTTTCAATTTTAATTTTTAATACAAAAGGCGAACTATTAATACAAAAAAGAGCTGTAGAAAAGTATCATTCCAAAGGATTGTGGTCAAACACCTGTTGTTCGCACCCTATTGAAGGAGAAAATGAACAAAATACAATAAATAAAAAATTAAAACAAGAAATGGGTATTGTTACTGAAGTTCAATTCGCCTATCATTTTATATATAAAATTGAATTAGATAACGGATTAATTGAAAACGAGTTAGATAAAGTGTATATTGGTGAATATGAAGGTGAGATAAAAGCAAATCCATTAGAAGTGTCTGATTTTAAATGGATAGGTTTAGAGCTACTAAGAAAAGAGATGGCATCACGCCCGAGGGATTATACCCATTGGTTTAAAATTATTGTAAACGAGCATTTAGAAGACTTTAATTTTGCCAGTTCAAACAGTAAATTTTAAAAATTCTTTATTTTCGAACTGAGATTTAGAGATTATTTTTCAAAAAAAACTCCAATATTTTTTCAAAAAAACACTAATTTAATAAAATAAATTCACTAATTTTGCACCCGATTTAAAAACAAAAAAATATAATCAAAAATGTCAATAGTTCAAGGAAAAATTTCTCAAGTAATCGGACCAGTTGTGGATGTAATCTACGATAAAGATTCAGTATTACCAAATATTTATGACGCTTTAGAGGTAAGAAGACCCGATGGTACAAAAGTTGTATTAGAAGTACAATCACATGTTGGAGAGAGTTCAATTCGTGCCATTTCAATGGATTCAACAGATGGATTTAGAAGAGGCATGGATGTATTGTCAACTGGTACTGCAATTAAAATGCCTATCGGTGAGAAAATAAGAGGTCGCCTTTTTAATGTTGTAGGAGAAGCTATTGACGGTATTAATGCAGTGGATAATTCTAATGGATTACCAATCCATCGTGAAGCACCAAAATTTGATCAGTTATCTACTTCTACTGAGGTATTATTTACTGGTATAAAAGTGATTGACTTGATTGAACCATACGCAAAAGGAGGTAAAATTGGTTTATTTGGTGGTGCAGGTGTTGGAAAAACAGTATTAATTCAAGAATTGATAAACAATATTGCGAAAGGTCATGGTGGTTTATCTGTGTTCGCTGGTGTAGGAGAAAGAACTCGAGAAGGAAACGATTTACTAAGAGAGATGTTGGAATCTGGAATCATTAAATACGGTAAAGAGTTTATGCACTCAATGGAAGAAGGTGGTTGGGATTTATCAAAAATTGATTTAGAAGAAATGAAAGAATCTAAAGCTACTTTTGTATTTGGTCAAATGAATGAACCTCCTGGAGCGAGAGCAAGGGTTGCATTATCTGGTTTGACTGTTGCAGAGTATTTTAGAGATGGAGAAGGAGATGGACAAGGAAAAGACATTTTATTTTTTGTGGACAATATTTTCCGTTTTACACAAGCTGGATCTGAAGTTTCTGCTTTATTAGGTCGTATGCCATCAGCGGTAGGTTATCAACCGACTTTAGCAACAGAAATGGGTGCTATGCAAGAAAGAATTACTTCTACAAAAAGTGGATCAATCACTTCTGTTCAAGCGGTTTATGTGCCAGCTGATGACTTAACTGACCCAGCTCCAGCTAATACCTTTGCCCACTTAGATGCAACAACGGTATTGTCAAGAAAAATTGCTGAGTTAGGAATTTATCCTGCTGTTGACCCATTGGATTCAACATCAAGAATTTTAACTCCTACAATCTTAGGTGACAAACATTATGATTGTGCGATGAGAGTTAAATTGACTTTACAACGATACAAAGAGCTTCAAGATATCATTGCTATTTTGGGAATGGACGAATTATCTGAAGAAGATAAATTAATTGTGCATAGAGCGAGAAGAGTTCAAAGATTTTTATCACAACCTTTCCATGTGGCAGAACAATTTACTGGAATTCCAGGTGTTTTAGTAGATATTAAAGATACTATAAAAGGATTTAACATGATTTTAGATGGTGAAATGGACAAATATCCAGAAGCGGCTTTTAATTTAAAAGGCAGTATAGAAGACGTGATAGAAGCAGGTGAAAAAATGTTGGCTGAAAACAAATAATATTTATGTATTTAGAAGTTATCACACCAGACAATAAAATTTTTGCAGGCGAAATTGAAGCCGTTCAACTTCCTGGCATTGATGGTTCTTTTCAAATATTGAACAATCATGCTGCAATAATTTCAGCTCTAACAAATGGAAAGTTAAAAGTCAATACTACCAACGCAATTGAAAAAGAGAATAAAAAATGGGTTGGCGTTGAATTCACCAATGACTCAAAAATCATTTATATTCCAATAACAGGAGGAGTAGTTGAAATGCAACAAAATAAAATCATTGTTCTTGCAGAGTAATAATAAACGAAATCAAGTCGAGAGGGAATCGGGAAACCATTCCCTCTTTTTTGTTAAGCATTGTTAATCCAAAAGAATATTTAATTTTGTTAACATATTTAGTAGAAATAAAAACGTAATCTTGCACTTTTTATGAGTTTATTTGATCAAATTAATCTTAATAATGTGCCAAAGCATATTGCCATCATAATGGATGGAAATGGTCGTTGGGCAAAAAAACAAGGAGAATTTAGATTGTTTGGACATAATGCTGGTGTAGAAACTATACGTGAAACTTTAAAAGCAGCTGAAGAAATTGGTGTTAAATATTTGACATTATATACCTTTTCAATTGAAAATTGGAATAGACCAAAAGATGAAGTTGATGGAATAATGGAATTATTAGTTCAATCAATTTCTAATGAATTAGAAGACTTGCACGCAAAAAAAGTTAGAATGTGGTTTATAGGCAATCAATCACAACTATCTAAAGAATTACAAGATGAGATGAATTTTGCAATGGACAAAACCAAAAATAATAACAATATTCATTTGATTTTTGCTTTAAATTATAGTTCAAGATGGGAAATTACAAATGCAATTAAAGAGATATCAAAAGACGTAAAAAACAATAAAATTTCCATAGATAAAATAGATGATGAATTGATTTCTAATTATTTATGTACTAAACATTTTCCCGACCCTGAATTGTTAATCAGAACAAGTGGTGAATATAGAATCAGCAATTTTTTACTTTGGCAAATTGCTTATACTGAATTACATTTTACAGACGTGCTTTGGCCTGAATTCACAAATGAAGACCTATATAAAGCCATTTTAGATTATCAAAACAGAGAAAGACGTTTTGGAAAAATTACTGAACAACTATAACATGAACATTCGAATTTTACTTTTTTTAATAATTTCCCCAATTTTTATTTTTGGACAAACGCCAACAAGCATAGGAGAAAATTCAGATTTTTCTTATAAAACACCAAAAGAGTATGAATTAGGTCCAATAAAAATTAAAGGGGTTGACCATTTTGATCATAATGCCATTTTATTGATTACAGGACTTCGTCAAGGTCAAAAAATTATGATTCCTGGTGATAAAATCACTAATGCCATTAAAAAATTGTGGGAAGAAGAGGTGTTTTCAAATGTAGAGTTTGCTGTTGAAAAAGAAATTAACGGAGTGGTGTATTTAACAATCACTTTACAAGCAAGACCAAAACTTTCACGATTTAAATTTAAAGGGGTTAAAAAAAGAGAAGTTGATAAAATCCGCGAAGAAATCGACCTTTTTTCAGGGAAAACAATTACTGAAAATTTAGTTTTTACTACCGGTAATAAAATCAAAGGGTTTTTTAGAGAAAAAGGATTTTATAATGTACAAGTAAATATCAATAGAATTAATGACACACTTGTCAATGAATCTGAAATTTTTGATATTACAGTTGTAAAGGGAAAAAAAGTTGGAATTAAAAAAATTGAAATTGAAGGAAATCATTTTGTACCAACTTGGAAACTGAGATTAGCAATGAAAGACACCAAACAAAAAGCTCTTTGGAGAGTATTTAAAAGGTCTAAGTTTACACAAGTGGCATATGATAGAGATAAAGAGGCCTTGTTAAATAAGTTTTATGCCATCGGCTTAAGAGATGCCTCTATTGTAAACGATACTGTTTTCAGCAAAGACAAAAAAAATCTGATTGTAAGAATAAAAATTGAAGAAGGAAATAAGTACTTTTTTGGCAAAATTGATTGGATAGGAAATACTTTATATAGAAGCTCATACCTTGATACTGTTTTAGGAATAAAAAATGGTGATACCTATAACAAACCTTTGCTTGACCAACGATTAAACATGAGTCAAGACGGTCGAGACATTTCTTCACTATATATGGACAGAGGGTATTTGTTTTTCCAAATTAATGCTATTGAAGCTGGCGTGAAAGACAATTACATATCTTATCAGATGAGAATAATTGAAGGGAAAGAAGCAAGAGTAAAAAGAATTATTATCAAAGGAAATGACAAAACAAATGAAAACGTAATTCGTCGTGAGATACGTACAAAACCTGGTGATTTGTTTAATAGAAACGACATTATTAGAACGCAAAGGGAATTAGCTCAACTTGGATATTTTAATGAACAAGCTTTTCAAGTAAATCCAATGCCTAACCCACAAGATGGAACGGTGGATATTGAATATGTTGTCGAAGAAAAATCCTCTGATCAAATTGAACTGTCTGGTGGTTATGGTGGTCAAAGAACAAGTGGAGGTGCTGGTCTAATTGGAACGTTGGGACTAACTTTTAATAACTTTTCGATACAAAATTTTTTCAATAAATCAGCATGGTCGCCTTTGCCTACAGGTGATGGTCAGCGTTTGTCTTTAAGAGCTCAATCAACAGGTAGATATTATCAAGGTTACACTTTTTCATTTACTGAGCCATGGATGGGTGGTAAAAAACCAAACTCATTTACAATTTGGTTAAATCACACTCAACTTAATCAAAGTGTTAACTCTTTGAGTAAAAAGAATCCTGATTATCAAGGATTATCAATTACAGGAATAGGAATTGGTTATGGTAGAAGAAAAAAAATACCAGATGATTATTTTAATGTCAATTATGAATTGTCTTATCAGTATTATGATGTTCGTTATGTTGATTATTTCGACTTATTTCGAAAAGAAAAAGGGTTTGCCAACGACATTAGTTTTAAATATATTTTAGCTAGAAATTCAATCGATAATCCAATTTATCCTAAAGAAGGGTCTAAAATTGCCTTTAATGCTAAAGGTACTCTTCCTTATTCTTATATGGACAAGTCTTTTCAATCAAAAACAGAATTGACAAATAAAGATAAATTCCAATATTTAGAGTACTATAAAATTAAATTTACTGGTGAATGGTTTTTGCCGCTTACAAATGATAAAAAATTAGTTTTGATGCCGAGAATTGGCTTTGGATTTATGGGATTTTATAATGCTAAAAAAGGTTTAACACCTTTTGAAAGATTTTATCTAGGTGGAAATGGATTGAGTGGAATGCAGCAGTTTGGAGGTCGTGAAATTATCGCTTTAAGAGGATATGACGACAATTCCTTGAATTCTTCAGGTGGAGACCCAATCATTACCAAATACACTCTTGAATTAAGATATCCTATTTCTTTAAATCCTCAGGCAACTTTTTATCTCTTGGCTTTTGGAGAAGCTGGGAATACCTATCCTACCATTAAATCTTTCAATCCTTTTCATGTTAAAAGAGCTGCTGGAATTGGTATAAGGGTGTTTTTGCCAATGTTTGGTATGCTTGGTTTGGATTATGGATTTGGTTTCGATTATTTGGATGCACATTCAGATGGCTATAAAGGCGAAAGTGATCAATCTATTTTTAATAAAGGATATTTTGGGAAATTAAACTTTACGATTGGAATGAATTTGGGAGAATTATAATTTTTTAAAAGAGTGGAAATAAAAAAGTTCATCAAATACAAGGAAGATTTAAATTGGAAAACAACAGATATTTCTCAAATTAATGCATTATGTAAAAATACCATGATGGAACACATTGGCATTGAAGTTACTCAGCTAAACAACAATAGTATAGAAGCCAAGATGCCCGTTGATTTTAGAACTCATCAACCTTTGGGTTGGTTACATGGTGGAGCAAGTGTCGTCCTTATTGAATCTCTTGCATCTATTGGGTCAGATTTATTGTGTAAAGAGGGTTTTTTTCCTATTGGTTTAGAAATTAATGCGAATCATATTCGAACTGTAAAAAGTGGTTTCGTAACTGCTGTTGCTAAACCCATCCATCTTGGTCGTCAAACTCATATTTGGAACGTTGATGTTTTTAATGAAGACTCTAACAAACTTATTTGTACAGGTAGAATCACTACAATGATTGTAAAAAAAGATTTTGAGTGATTTTATTAAATATCGTTTTCCAGGAAAAGAAAAAGAAACTTTATGTGGAGAATTTTACCCTTTAAAAAGCATCAAAGAGTATAAAGGGTTTATAATAAGTTCTTTTGCTGACGACGAAATATTTGGATTTAATGAACAAAAAGAATCAAGTTTAGAATTTAGCTTTTCAGAGGAGATTCCTTATTGTGTAAACGCTCGTGAATATTATATGCAAGCGCATGAATTATTAAACGGGCTCAATTTTATGCAAATGGAAAAAGCTGTTTTTTCAAGAGTAAAAAAAGTTGAGTTTTCAGCAAAAAATTTGTTTTATTTATATGAGGATTTATGTCAAAAGTATCCTCAATCGTTAGTATATCTTTTTAGTGGAAAAAAATTAGGCACTTGGATTGGAGCAACTCCTGAAATTTTAATTGAATCACATAGACAAAACCTTTTTACTTGTGCAATGGCTGGTACACAAAAAAGTGATGAAAACAGACAATGGACAAATAAAGAAAAGACAGAACAAGAAATTGTAAAAGAGGATATTGTCCAATGTTTTAAAGAATTAAAATTGAATGAAGTGGAATGTTCTGAAACTTATGATTTTTTAGCAGGACCAGTGAAACATTTAAGAACAGACATTGCAGCTACTATTCCAAAAGGTCTTTCAGCCCTTGAAATAGCAAATTTTCTTCATCCAACACCAGCTGTTTGTGGATACCCATACGTGCAAGCATTACAATTAATTCAGACTGTTGAGCAACAAAGACGAAGATTTTATACAGGATATTTAGGTTGGGTAGAAAATAATTATAGCAAATTGTATGTAAATATACGTTGTGCACAGTCTTTTGAAAATTCATTATACCTTTATATTGGAGGAGGATATACTTTGGAGTCTATTCCCGAATTGGAGTGGATAGAAACTGAAAATAAAAGCAAAACAATTATACATTGTATAAGAAATGATTACGATAAGCGATAAATTAAACGTTCAATACTTAGTCCATTTTTGTTTGATAAATCAGATAAAACATGTAATCCTTTCACCAGGATCAAGAAACGCACCGCTTATCATTACATTTTCGCAAAATTCAAATTTTATTTGCGAAACCATACCTGATGAGAGATCGGCGGCTTTTATTGCATTAGGAATAGCACAACAAACCCAAAAACCAGTAGCATTAGTTTGTACCTCTGGCTCTGCTTTATTAAACTATTATCCTGCAATTGCTGAAAGTTTTTATCGTGAAATCCCTTTACTTGTTTTAAGTGCCGATAGACCTAAAGCTTGGGTAAATCAAGGAGATGGACAAACGATAGTTCAAGAAAATGTGTTTAAAAATCATTGCCATTACTTTGTTCAATTAGATGATCAACCGCTAAATGAAGAAAAAATTTGGGAAATGAATAGAGAGTTGTCTATCGCTTTTCATTATTGCATAACTAAAAAAGGACCAGTACATATCAATTTAGGATTAAATGAACCTTTATACGAAATAAATAATATTAATAATTTACCTAAGATAACTTCATTTAATTATATAGAACAAGCGAACACTTTAAATGAAATGCAAAAAGAGACCATTTCAAAAATGTGGAATCAAGCTGAAAAAAAAATAATCTTAATTGGACAAATGAGTTTCTCAAATGAGGTTAATGAATTGTTAAAAGAAATTTCAAAAGATAAAAGTGTATTGATTTTATCTGAATGTAGTTCAAATATTTATGGAAATTTTTCAATTTCAAACATTGATTGTTTGCTTAATTCTTTAAATGACAAGGAATTATGTCCTGATATTTTGCTGACTTTAGGTGGAGCTGTAGTCTCAAAAAAAATAAAATCATATTTTAGAAAATATCCACCTCAATTGTTGTGGAGAATTAATCAGTTGTTTCCATTTATGGACACTTACCAAAAATTGACTCATATCTTTAATTGTGAACCAAGTACTTTTTTGTCTTTTTTACCGATTAATTTAAATAATAAGAGAACCTTTTCTTCTAATTTTCACTCTTTATTTGAGAAAATTAAAGAGAAACAAAGTGCTTTTTTTGTTAAGGAAAAAGAATTTTCAGATATTACTGTTTATAATTGGATATTTCAAAATTTGTCTAGAAATGTTCATTTACATTTATCCAATAGTTCTGTAATTAGGTATGCACAATTGTTTGAGCATAAGCAGTTTTTATCCATTTGGAGCAACAGAGGTACGAGTGGGATTGATGGTTCAAGTAGTACTGCCATTGGTTCGGCTTATGCGAGTGCTAATGAAAAGCATGTTTTTATTACGGGAGATTTATCTTTTTTTTATGACAGTAATGCTTTTTGGAATCAACTGGAAGTTCCCAACTTAAAAATAATTGTTATAAATAATGGAGGTGGAAGTATTTTTAAAATAATTGATGGTCCATCAGAAGTTGAAAATTTCGAAAAGTCTTTTGTTTTTGAACATTCCTTTTCTATTGAAAAATTATGTGTTTTATATGACTTAAACTATTTTTATGCTTCTGATTTCAATGAATTAGAAAATGTTTGGAATGGTTTTTATTCGTCTCAAAATTCAAAAATTTGTGTTTTAGAAATCGACACAAAAAACAAAGAGAATGAAAATATTTTGAAAAATTATTTCAAGTTTATAAAAATATAAATATCACTTTTTTTAAATTCATTTAAATGAATACATGAGAAATAATTTGAAAAAATATCTTGTTTTACTTGTAATCATTTTTCTTGGGATTTTATTTCAACACAAATACATCAATGAATTTCCCTCACACATTCATGCTTGGGCTCAATCAGATAGGTATGCTTTGTCTTTAGGATTTTTAGACAATGATTTTAATTTTTTTACACCACAAACATTCGTTTATAATCATCAATTTCCAAACAATTGGAGTGTGCCTGAAGAAAAAACGGTAACAGCAGTGGATTTTCCAATTCATGATTTTATTTGTTCTATTTTAATGAAAATTTATGGAAATACATCACCTTGGGTTTTTCGTTCGTATATTTTAATTTACAGTTTTTTAGGGCTATTTTTTTTATTTAAATTAGCACACAACATCACAAATGATTATTTTAAATCTCTTTTTGTAGTTGTTTTTGCATCGACTTCACCCGTTTTTGTATATTATCAAAGTGGCTTTCTTCCTACCATTCCTTCATTATCCAATGCCATAATTGGGATTTATTTTTATAATAAATATTTAAAGGAAAATAAGAATAAATATTTTCACCTTAGTTTGCTATTAATTACTTTAGCAACACTTGCTAGAACTACTTTTGCAATTGTTTTAGTAGCAGTTTTATTTATTGAATTTATAAGAATTTTAAAAAAAGAAATAAAAATAATCTCGAAATGGATTCCAGTTGGATTATCAATAATTTTAATTTTTTCATACTATTTATATAACGCTTATTTGAGAGAAAAATATGGTTCAATATTTTTAAATCATTTAATGCCAGCAGAAAACCTTAAAGAAGCTAAAGAAATATTTTTAAAAGTATATAATAATTGGTTTTTTGACTATTTCACTGTTTTTCATTATTTTATCTTAATAACTCTAATTTTTAGTTTCATTTATTTTGTTTTAATTCGAAAAATAAAAGTTCAAAAAACAACAAACTATTTTGGATTTTTAGCACTAACTTATTTTATTACATGTTTGATTTTTACCATTGCAATGTTAAAACAGTTTTCTGCCCACGATTATTATTTTTTGGACACTTTTTACCTACCTATTGTACTGTTTTTAATATTTTTTCTTTCATTGATACCAGTATCAAAAAAGCTTACTTATAAATTAATTGCATTTTTGATTTTGTGTATTGTTTCTTTTGGTTTAATTCTACAAGTACCTAAAAATCAGGAAAAAAGAAGAGAAACAGGAAGTTGGGACAGAACAAAGGCAATTATAAATAATTATTCAAACTCTGATAAATTTATTGAATCTTTAGGTATTCCAAAATCTTCAAAATTTTTAGTAATTGATGCAGTTGCACCCAATATGCCTTTTATTTTAATGAAAAGAAAAGGATTTGCTTTGATGTATGTTAATGAAAAAGAACAAATTGAGAATGCACTAAAATGGAAATACGATTATATTGTTTTGCAAAACGAATTTTTTCTTTCTGAAATTTATTCAAAACATCCTGAAATACTTTCAAAACTGAATAAAATTGCGGATAATGGTAAAATATCAATTTGTACTTATACTAATTATAAGAAACAAGATTTGATAGACTTTTTAGATTTAAAAAAGAAAAAACCAATTCTTAGTAAATCATTAAACTTTGAAAATTCTCTATCTGATACATCTTGGAAAAACTATACTATTACGGACGAGTATTCTTTTAATGGAAAATTTTCTGGACATCATAAATCAAATGTTGTCTATGGATTAACTTACCAAACAAAAAAGATTAAAAATTTGAAAAAAAAGGAACACACTTTATTAATTTCTTCTTATTTATTAAAAAAAGCAGCATTAAAGATTGACTTGGTTGTTTCAGTATATATTGATGGAAAAAATGTTTGTTACAAAGCAAATAATCTTGAAAATTTAATAAAAGAAGAGGGGAAATGGGAAAAAGTTTCACTTTTATATCATTTGCCACAAATTAATAGTGAAAATTATGAGTTTTCTTTTTTTTTATGGAATACAGGAAATTCAGATTTGTATTATGATGACTTTGAATTTTCTATTTATTAAAAACCTGAGTTCGATTATTAAAATCGATAAGTTTGATTTTCAAGTAATAGAATCAATTCTAAAATGTTTTTATCGTTATGGAAAGAAAGTGAAAATTTATTTTTTTTAAAAGTCTTATTAATTTCTTGAATAAGATTAATTATTTTATTTTTCAAATCATCTGGAATTTCATTTAATCCAAAACTTTTGAGGTATTCTTTATGTAATAGTAAAATTTTTTGATGTATTTTACTTATTTTATTTTCAATCGTATATTTTTTAAAGGAAAACTCCAATGGTTTGTGATTATTGTCATTTATTTCTGACAATATATGTTTTGAACATTGACCTGCATATACAAAGGCCTCTAACAACGAATTGGAAGCCAAACGATTTAATCCATGTAAACCTGTTTCTGAACATTCACCGACGGCGTATAAGTTTTTTATATTTGTTTGAGCATTTGTGTTGACATTTATACCACCACATTGATAATGAGCAGCAGGAACAATAGGAATTAAGTCTTCTTTTATAGAAAATCCTTTATCAATTAATTCTTGAGCAATCATTGGGAATTCCTCAGAAAAATGTTGTAAATGTTTTAAATCCATGTACACACATTTCTCATTGTTTTTTTTCATTTCTTGATAAATTGCCTTAGAAATAATATCTCTGGTAGCCAATTCTCCCCTTTCATCGTATTGAAATAAAAATCTTTCCCCTTTTTTGTTTACAATATGTGCACCATAACCTCTTACAGCTTCAGAAATTAGAAATAATTTTTTTTTCCTTTTTTCATATAAAGCAGTGGGATGAAATTGTATAGAATTTAAATTTTTTATATCAGCACCTACTTGATGTGCTAAAATTATCCCATCTCCTGTTGCATAAACTGAATTGGTGCTTTTGTTGAAAAAATGTCCCATTCCACCAGTTGCTAGCACGACAAATGAGGATTTAAATGTTGATATTTCCTGTTTTTGATTGTCGAAAGAATAAAACCCAACAACTTGTTGATTTATTGAAATGATTTCAAACACAATTTGATTAGTAAAAAAATGAATGTTTGGATAAAGTTGAGATTTTTTTATCAATACATCTTGAATTGCTTTACCAGTATAATCGTTCACATGAACAATTCTGTTTTTGCTATGTCCACCTTCTAAGCCCAAAGCTAATTGTCCACTTTTATTTCTATTGAAAGGAACACCCCATTCTATTAAAGTATTTATACAGTTAGGAGAGTTTTGAACAACTAATTGTACTACTTCGGTATTGTTTTTGTATTTGCCCGCTTTAAGTGTATCTTGTATATGTAGTTCGAAATCATCCTCTTTATCAATCACACAAGCAATTCCACCTTGGGCCAAACGCGTATTTGTCTCTTTTTTTCTTTCTTTAGAAAAACAAGCTATTTGTAGAGAGGGATTTTGTTCAGAGAGTTTAATCGCAGTAGTTAAACCAGCAATACCTGTCCCAATTATACAAACATCAAATGAATACATTTTGTTAGCTTTTGCAAAGTTCAATCATTCGTTGAAGGGGTAGTCTGGCTTTATCCATTGTTTCCTTGTCTAGAATAATTTCTGGTACTTCATTTTTAAGGCAATTCAACACTTTTTCTAGTGTATTTACTTTCATAAATGCACATTCGCTGCAAGCACACGTGTTTTCTTCATGAATTGGGGCTGGTATTAATTTTTTATGAGGGATTTCTTTTTCAAGTTGATGTAAAATTCCAGCTTCAGTAGCAATTATATATGTTTTAGTATTATCGGTTTTCATAAATTGTATCATGGCGGAGGTTGAGCCGATAAAATGAGCCATTTCTAGTATATGTGCTTCAGATTCTGGATGAGCAATTATTTTTGAATTTGGATTTTCTAGATATAAATTTAAGACTTTTTGAAATGAAAAAGCTTCATGAACAATACAAGTACCATTCCAAAGAATAAGTGGACGATTACATTCTTTTTGAACATAAGCACCTAAGTTTTTATCAGGAGCAAATATTATGTCTTTGTCTAATGGAATGCTATTTACTATTTTAACTGCATTGGAAGAAGTGCAAATATAATCGCTTAATGTTTTAATATCCGCAGTACAATTGATATACGTTACTACAACTGCATTTGGATGTAAGGCTTTAAAAGCGTTAAACTCCTCATAAGTGCAAGAAGACGCTAAAGAACAACCTGCGTTTGTATCAGGAAGAATGACTTTTTTATTTGGATTTAAAATTTTAGCTGTTTCAGCCATAAAATGTACACCACAAAAAAGGATAATATCCTGACTGGTTTCAGCAGCTTTTACAGAAAGATTGTAACTGTCTCCAACAAAATCAGCTAAGTCTTGAATGTCTTTGTCTTGATAATAGTGTGCTAAAATCAAGACATTTTTTTCTTTCTTTAATTTTTTTATTTCAGCAATGATTTGCTCTTTTGGCATTTTTTATTTATAAGAATAATCTGCAAAAGTACTTTTTTATATTTAAATGGAAAAGCATCTTTTACATTTATTCGTTGAGGCAGATTTTTAAAATTAGTAATACTACAAATTTAAACCCAAACTAAACCGTTTAAATAAAGTTTTAAATATATCAAAAAAATAGTATAACTTTGTATCCCGTAGTTACATCTCAATTTTATGTCCAATTCAACTAAGTTTATTTTTGTAACCGGCGGGGTAACCTCTTCGTTAGGTAAAGGAATTATTTCTGCTTCTTTAGCCAAGTTGCTTCAAGCAAGAGGTTATTCAGTTACCATTCAAAAACTAGACCCATATATTAATATAGATCCGGGAACTTTAAACCCTTATGAGCACGGAGAGTGTTTTGTAACAGATGATGGAGCTGAAACGGACTTAGACTTAGGTCATTATGAGCGTTTTCTAAATGTTCCTACATCACAAGCGAATAATGTGACTACAGGACGAATTTATCAATCTGTCATTGAAAAGGAAAGAAGAGGTGATTATTTAGGTAAAACAGTACAAGTAATCCCTCATATCACAGATGAAATAAAAAATCGTATCCAGATTTTAGCTAAAAATGGGGATTTTGAAATTATTATAACTGAAATTGGCGGAACGGTTGGTGATATTGAATCTTTACCTTATATTGAAGCGGTTCGTCAAATGATGTGGGAATTTGAAGACGATTGTATTGTTATCCATCTTACCTTAATACCATATTTATCCGCTGCGGGCGAATTAAAAACAAAACCTACTCAACATTCAGTCAAACAATTGCTTGAGCTTGGAGTTCAACCTGATATTTTATGTTGTAGAACAGAACACGCCCTCGATATTAATTTAAGAAAAAAGATTGCTAAATTTTGTAATGTAAATATAAATGCTGTTATTGAATCAAGAGATGCTGAATCAATTTATGACGTTCCTTTATTAATGCAAAAAGAGGAATTGGATAAAGTAGTATTAGAAAAATTGAATTTACTTACTCGTTCTTTACCCAATCTTGATAAGTGGACACATTTTTTAGAAATGTTGAAAAATCCTAAAAGTGAAGTAAATGTTGCTATTGTTGGAAAATACGTCGAATTAAAGGATTCGTATAAATCTATTGCAGAATCTTTGATTCATGCTGGTGTAGAAAATGAATGTAAAGTTCAAGTTCATTGGATACATTCTGAGAAAATTTACAATGAAAATGTTGAAAAACTTTTACTTCAAATGGACGGAGTTATTGTTGCACCAGGTTTTGGTTCAAGAGGAATATCAGGAAAAATTGAAGCCATTCGTTTTGTCAGAGAAAATAACATTCCTTTTTTAGGAATTTGTTTGGGTATGCAATGTGCTGTAATTGAATATGCTAGAAATGTATTGCATTATGCAGAAGCAAATTCTCATGAAATAGATGCTAAAACAAAACACCCAGTCATTTCTTTAATGGAAAATCAAAAAGTAGTGAGTGGAAAAGGGGGCACTATGCGTTTAGGAGCTTATCAATGTAAATTAAAACCCAAATCTAAAATAGCTAAGGCCTATCATTCAGAAGTGATTTCTGAAAGACATCGTCACCGTTACGAGTACAATTCTGATTACCTTGAAGAATTTGAAAAAAATGGTATGATAGCAACAGGGTTTAATCCTGAAACCAATTTGGTTGAAGTTGTTGAGCTTGAAAACCACCCGTGGTTTGTTGGAGTTCAATTTCACCCTGAATATAAAAGTACTGTGGATAATCCACATCCACTATTTGTTGCTTTTATTCATGCTTGTAAAATCATGGCTTCTAAAAATAGTCCTTCTAATTCTGAAAAGATACTTCAATAAACTCAATTACGCTTTTTTCTTTAATTTTGAATGGAATAATTTTCAAATATTGACCATTTAAAAGAATAATGAATAGTTCGTTTTTGATTTGTAATTGGTATGAAAAAAATAAATTTCTTCTTGCTTATTCAATAGAAAATGTCTTTATTTGGGATTCGAAAAGTACTTTTTCTTCACTTGATTTTTTTATACAATCTAATAAAGGAAAACATATTTTTTCTTTTATAACCTATGATTTTAAAAATCAAATAGAAGTGTTAAACAGCTTAAATCCTCAAATGTTTGATTTACCTCTTTTGTGTTTTTGGACGGCCAAATCTGTGGTTCTATTCGATGAAAAATCAAAAAAATTCTTAGAAGGGGATAAAATTCAATTCAACAAAAACATAAACAATTGTATAAAAAAGTTCTTTACAGAACTAAAAAGCACTAACAAAGGAAATTTTTTTCCACAAATTTCAAAAAAAGAATATATTGAAAAAGTAAAAAATATTCAAAATGAAATTCAGTTAGGTAATACTTATGAAGTAAATTTTTGCCAATTGTTCAGAAGTGATAAAAACACCAATATTAGTGATTCTCTGGCTTTTTATGGAAAAATTAGTAAAGAACTTAAAGCTCCATTTTCTTGTTATTTAAATTGGGATAATTTTGAGTTATTTTGTGCTTCACCTGAAAGATTTTTTAAAACAGAAGGAAACAAAATTATTTCTCAACCGATGAAAGGAACAAGTCCTAGAGGAAAAAATCAGATTGAAGACGAAATGCTTTATCAAAAATTGAAAACCAATGAAAAAGAATTGTCTGAAAACAGAATGATCACTGATTTAGTGAGAAACGATTTGTCTAAATTTGCTTTAAAAAATAGTGTTAAAGTGGAAGAATTGTGTGCTGTATATTCCTTTACAAATGTTCATCAAATGATTTCTACTATTTCTTGTTTATTTGATAAAAACATTGATTTTTCAACTATTTTAAAAGCACTTTTTCCAATGGGTTCAATGACAGGAGCACCAAAATTGAGTACTATGAAAATTATTGAGGAACATGAAGGGTTTAAAAGAGGATTGTATTCTGGTTCAGTTGGATTTATTAAACCTAATGGAGACATGGACTTTAATGTTGTTATTCGTTCGTTGTTTCGTGATAAAAAAACCAATACAATTTTTTGTCCTGTTGGAGGAGCAATCACTTCGGCTTCGATACCCGATATGGAATATGAAGAATGTTTAGTTAAAATAGCAAAATTACTCTCCCTCTTTAATGAATAAAGCACTACAAATTCTTAAAAAAAAATCATTATTAAATAAAACGATTTATCTTGCTTGTAGTGGGGGAGTAGATTCAATGGTTTTGTTAGATTTACTATTGAAAAGTGGATTAAATTGTACCGTTTTACATGTAAATTATCAATTAAGAGCAATTGAATCTGAATTGGATGAAAAATTTGTTGTTGATTATTGTAAAAATAAAAATATTCCCGTTAATGTTTTAAAAATAACAAACGAACAAAAAAACGACTTGTTAAAAAGTAACTTACAAGAAAAAGCTAGAAAAATTAGATACAATTGGTTTAATACCTTTTTAAAAGACAGAAATAGTTTGCTTTTGTTGGCCCATCATTTAGACGATCAAATTGAAACATTTTATATGAATTTAGCTCGAAAATCTGGTGTTAAAGGATTGTCTTGCATGAAATTTAAATCAAAAAAAGTGTTTCGGCCATTGTTACATTGCTCAAAAAATAGTATTTTAAAATATGCTAATGCCTGCAACTTAGAATGGAGAGAAGATTCCTCTAATTCCACCTTAAAATACAATAGAAACAAACTGAGAAATGAAATTCTTCCTAATTTATTTAAAAACAATTCTACTTTAAAAAAATCCATTCTTGAATTTATTTCAGTTTGTCAAAATACAGACGCTGAAAATACAAAAATCATCAATAAACTTGTTTATAAAGTAAAAATTGATGAACTTTTAACAAGTGAGGAATGGAATGAGTTAAATGACGATCAGAAAGTCAAATTTATTGAACATTTTAATTTTTTAGCTTCACAATTGGGAGAATGGGAAAAACTATTAAATTGTCAAAAAGGGAAAAAAATTTCTTCTAAAAAATTTATAGTTTATAGGGAAAAAAATGGATTTTCATTTGTCAATTTAAAGAAAAAAACGCCTTTACCACGTTTAATTATCGATAAAGTTTATGAATTACCTACAACTTTCAACAAAGAGGAGATTTTTTTAGATCCGACAAAAATCATTGGAAAATTACACCATCGTATTTGGAATGAAGGCGATAAAATAAGTATTCTTGGAACTAATGGGAAAAAATTAGTTTCAGATATTATAAAGGACAATCTAGTTGCATCATATTTGAAAAATCAAATTATCGTTGTCCACGATGACAGCAATATCCATTTATGTGTTGGGTTAGCCGTTGGTAAAGAGGCACTTGCAGACAAAAATTCTGAAAATATTTTGAAAATCTCTCTTAAAAAGTAAGGATTTTAAAAATTAAATTTAATCTACTTTAGAAAGTTCAGCTTTTAAATGATTGATCACTTTAATATCAAATACGTCAACTTCATTTAGTTGATGAAGATAAAAAGAAGCCCAATCTAAAACATTAATCAAATAGAGTGAACGTTGAATTAAACTTGAACCTTTTGCGTTAAGGGTAAAAGTAAATTGGGTTTTATTTTGAACAATTTGTTTAGTTAAATCCATTCTTTTTCTATTTCTTGGATTCATGTCTTCAGTATAAATGAAAAGTACCGCAAAACGATCATCACCTGTTCCCCATCCCACTAATTCATTGTGGTTCATTTCAGGGATAAAATGGCTCCAACCAAGTGATTTACTGTTTTCATTTAATTGTTGACGAGCTCTTATTCCTATACCTTCATAAGACGATTCTGTGTATAAAACAGGTACTTTTTGATATAAGAAATGAGCAATATCTTTTCCTAATTGTTTGTTTTCTAATAAATGGCTATCGAGTAACAGTATTGATTGCTCAATTTCACTTATCCAGCTTTTACTAATCAATTGATAAGAAGAAAAAACATGAAGTAATTGAACTAAAGAGTAAGCTATAGCCGCTCTTGGTTGATTTCCACCAGGAACTAGAATGAAGGGGTAAGAATTTTTTTTACAAAAAGATTCTAATTCGCCACCAGAGCATATTGCAACGATGTTAGCACCTTTGTTGTGCGCAAGATGAACAGCGTTTAACGTTTCTTCAGTATTACCTGAATAGGAAGAAGCAACTACTAAAGTAGTTTTATCAACAAAATTTGGAATTGTATAATCTGAACACAATACGATGGGCACAACAATTTCATTTTTAATAAAATCATTGATTAATTTCCCGCCAATTCCTGAGCCGCCCATTCCACAGATTAACACATTGGAAATAGGTGTTTTTGAGTTGCTCAAGTTGTTTTTATTTGATATTTCTAAAGAAGTTTTTAAGTTTTCAGTGAATGCTTCAATAAGTTTTTCCATTTTGTTTTTTTTACAAAATTAATCATTTTTTAAAAATGAGTAGAAAGTAAGATTTTTAAAAATTATAATTTTCTATAAAAATGAGATAAAAAAGTTTTGCATAGAAAAAACTTATTAATAAAAACCAAAAACATGTCTTCTTCACAAGATGTCGTCCGTCAAACTATCTAAAAACCTCCTTCAACTTATTAACTATTTTACTGTGAATAACTTGAGTTAAATATTTGTTTATTATCTTGATTTTCAACATTATTGACCAAAATTTACTCTAAAGCTAACAAAATGATTTTGTTGTTAATATTCACAAATAAAAGCAACTTTTTTTGTATTTGATATTTTTATAAAAAGTAAAAAAATAATCATGAATGTTGCTTAAAATGTAAATATTTGCTTATTTTTGAGTTGAATTTAAATAAAAAAAGAGGTTTTTAGACGAACTGACGTTAGTGGCAACCTTAAACAACGACACAGTACAGAGAAAATGACTGACATAGAAATACAAAAAGTAACGCTTAATGACATTGACCAATTGCAAAAAATTGGCAGACAGACTTTTTATGAAACATTTTCAGCAGGAAATTCCGAAGAGAATATGACAAAATATTTAGACGAAGGATTTTCCCTTGAAAAACTAACGACTGAACTTAGCGACAATAACGCTGAATTTTATTTTGCAACACTTGACAACAATGTAATTGGTTATTTAAAACTAAACTTTGGACAATCTCAAACAGAACTAAAAGACGACAAAGTACTTGAAATTGAACGTATTTATGTATTAAAGGACTTTCACGGAAAAAGCGTTGGGCAAATCCTTTACGACAAAGCAATACATATCGCAAGACAGAAAAACGCTGACTATGTTTGGTTAGGTGTTTGGGAAGAAAATCCGAGAGCAATAAACTTTTATAAAAAAAATGGGTTCGTAGAATTTGACAAACACGTTTTCAAGTTAGGCAACGACGAGCAGACCGACATTATGATGAAATTAAAATTGAACAACTAATGCGAACGACAAGAAAGGCAGCCTTTACATTTATCCGAGTAGTCGACAAAAGCTTTAAAAAAAAGCGATGAAGTTGATGATTCTTTATCGCTTTTTTCTTGCATTACTGTTTGGGTCTTACACCGATTATACAAATAATATAGTCCAATTTGAAAAAATCAAATTTT
>JACPDW010000021.1 GCA_016183815.1 Flavobacteriia bacterium | reverse complement strand
TTTATAAAAAATTGTTTAACTTTGCATCCTGAAATTTAAATTTAAACCAAAATTTAATTATATATTGCGGGGTGGAGCAGTTGGTAGCTCGTCGGGCTCATAACCCGAAGGTCGCACGTTCGAGTCGTGTCCCCGCTACTAAAAAAGCTGTCTAAATTTTAGATAGCTTTTTTTTTAAAATTAATGTAAAATTTGACTAAATCCTACTAAACAAATTCAACAAGTAAATTTTTCTTCACTTTCTTAATCTTATAAAACAACCATTATTAATCAAATTATATGATTGTTTAGATTTATGATTTAAATCATTTAATTAAGTAAAAACCAATTATACCTTTGCTCTGCTTAAAATCAAAAAATGGAAGTAGAAATAAAGCGTAAATCTCACGTAATACTAGCAATCAACACTATAACTTTCTCCATTTGTTTTGCTGTTTGGATGTTAAATGGCGTTTTAGTTACATTTTTAGTCGAAAAAGGGATATATGATTGGAGTCCTATTCAAGTTGGTTGGTTAATGGGGGTTCCTGTTTTAACGGGAGCGGTATTAAGACTTCCAATGGGTATTTTAACTGATAAATACGGAGGAAAGTGGGTGTTTGTACTTTTATTATTAGCATGCTCGATTCCCGTATTTCTTTTATCATTTGCTGATAGTTTTACTATGTTTCTTTTACTCAGTTTTGGAGTTGGAATTGCTGGTTCAGGATTTGCAGTAGGCGTTGCATATACATCAGTTTGGTATCCTAAACATTGGCAAGGTAGAGCATTGGGAATTTTTGGAGCGGGAAATGCTGGAGCAGCTTTAACAACAATTTTAGCACCAACTATGCTAAATAAACTCACTAAAGGTGGTGAATATTTAGACGGTTGGAGAGTATTACCTATGTATTACGCATTCACATTAGTTTTTGTTGCCCTTATTTTTATTTTTTTTACAGAAAACAAAAAAGCGGAAAATCCTCCTAAAAAATTAAATCAGTTGCTGAAACCTTTAGGTAGCCTAAGGGTTTGGCGATTTGGATTGTATTACTTTTTAGTTTTTGGTTGTTTTGTGGCTTTTTCACAATGGTTGGTGCCTTATTTTGTAAATGTTTACGGCTTAAGTTTAGTAGCTGCAGGACTATTAGCATCATTATTTAGTATGCCTTCAGGAATTATTAGAATTTTAGGAGGTTGGATTAGTGATAAATGGGGAGCTAGACAATTGATATTTAATGTGTTTTTATGGTCAATAGCTATAAGTTTTTTGTTAATCATACCAAAAATGGATATTTTTTCTCCAGGAAATGGTATTCAATCGAAAAACAATGGTAAAGTTACGTTTGTTTCAGAAGATAAGATTATAATTGATACATCAACATATTTTTTAAAAAAAGCCAAATATACCAACTCAAACTTTGATGAAAAAACACTTATTCTTCCAAAAAAAGACAATTGGCAAACAGCAGTTGTTAAGGAAGGACAAGAAGTGAAAAAGAAAGAATTAATTGCAAAAGGAACAACAAAAATACATTTTCAAGCTAATGTTTGGATATTTACTATATTAGTTACTTTGATTGGAATAGTATGGGGTATAGGAAAAGCTGGGGTATATAAATTTATTCCTGATTATTTCCCAGACGAAGTTGGTGTTGTAGGAGGAATGGTAGGAGTGATAGGTGGATTAGGTGGCTTTGTTTGTCCAATTGTGTTTGGATACCTATTAGAATGGACAGGTGTGTGGACAAGTTCATGGATGCTCATGTTATTTGTTTCAATTTTATGTTATATTTGGATGAAAAGAGTAGTAAGGAACTTAGTTAGAAAACATGCTCCGAATATTGCTGACGATATTGAATATGTTAAAAAATAAAACTTAAAATCAAATAAATATATGTCAACTTATCTATCAAAATGGGAACCAGAAGATAGTGTTTTCTGGGAAAATGAAGGTAAAAAAATTGCTTGGAAAACTTTGTGGATAACCACCATTTCCTTGACAATTTCTTTTGCCACATGGTTTATGATTAGTGCTATTGTTGTTAAATTGCCTGATATTGGTTTTTCTTTTGACCAAGATCAATTGTTTTGGTTAGCTGCCATGCCAGGTTTAGCAGCTGGCACATTGAGAATTGTCCATACATTTTTATTGCCCATTTATGGCACTCGACATGTAATAACTTTTTCAACATTAATTAAATTAATTCCTTGTATAGGGATTGCATTTGCTGTAATGAATCCAACAACACCTTTTTGGGTGTTTATGGTTCTTGCCTTTACTGCAGGATTTGGAGGGGGAGATTTTTCTTCTTTTATGCCAAGCACAAATCTATTTTTTCCAAAAAAACTTAAAGGTACTGCTCTTGGAATTCAAGCTGGAATTGGAAATTTTGGAGTAAGCTTAGCACAATTCATGACACCTGCTCTTTTAGGTTTAGCATTTGTGGGGGGATCTCAAACATTTACCAAAAAAGACCCTATAACTAAAGAAGTTATTGTAAAGTCTGAAATCTATTTACAAAATGCCTCTTTGTGGTATGTTCCTTTAGTGATACTTTTAACCATTTTCTGTTGGTTTATGCTTCGTTCAATACCAATAAAAGCAAGTTTTAAACAATAATTAGAAATTTTCAAAAAGAAGCATACTTGGTATAGTACAATTATTTATTTCATGACATTCGGTACTTTTGCTGGATTATCAGCCGCTTTTCCAATGATGATTAAAGCAATTTATGGTAAATTTGAAAATGCTCCAGACCCACTTGCTTATGCTTTTTATGGACCTTTAATAGGATCTGCAGCAAGAGTTTTATTTGGTTTTGTTTCTGATAAAACTGGTGGAGCCATTTTATCTACAATTACAGGAATTGGATTAATAATTGGTGGAGTATTGATGATTCAATTAAATTTACTTACTCCAACATCTTTAGATTCATTCCCATTATTTGTATGGATAATGTTAATGATGTTTTTCTTTGCAGGGATAGGAAACGCTTCAACATTTAGACAATTCCCAATTATTTTTCAATCCAATCCTATACACGCTTCTGGCGTATTAGGTTGGACAGCGGCTGTGGCAGCTTATGGACCATTTATATTTAATATGTTAATTGGAATAGTTATTGGGGCTACAGGAAACGCAAATGCCTTTTTTTGGGGATTAATAATTTTTGTTTTAATCGCAACGGTAATAAATTGGAATTATTATCAACGGAAAGGGTGTGAATGTCCTTGTTAAAGATTATTTTGAATCTAGCTTAAGTTTAATAACTATTTAGAAATAATATAGTTATTTAAGGTGTTTGACAATTAAGCATAAGTATATTTTTGTTGCCCTGCACTAAAATTGAAGGATGTAATTGTTTTTTTTCTCAACTTCAATCGTTGTTTCCTCTCCATGTCCTGAATAAATTTTGGTTTGATCAGGCAAACTAAAAAAATGTGTATAAATGGTATTTTTTAACGTGTCTAAATCACCTCCTGGTAAATCAACTCTACCAAAACTTCCTTTAAATAAAATATCTCCGCTTATAACTATATTTTCATTTGAAAAATAAAGAGCAACATGACCTGGCGAATGACCTGGTCCAAAAATTACTTTTATATAAAGAGTACCAAAATTTAAATCTTTTACACCATTTAAATCATAATCTGGCAAAGGAGAAGTTTTATACATTTCCATACCATACAAATGGGCATAAGAGTCCACAGCTTTTAGTAACTCTAAATCGTATGAATGAAGATACAAAGGCACATTAAAACAAGAACAACAAAACTGGTTTCCCAGTACGTGATCGATATGTGCATGGGTATTGATAATAGCATGGATCTTTAATTTATTTTGTAAAACAAACTCCTCTAATTGATTTTCTTCTTGTTTAAAATAACATCCTGGGTCAACAATAATAGCGTCTAATTCATTTGAATAGACAATATAAGTATTTTCTTGAATGGAATTAAAAGTGAATTTTTGAATGTGAATCATGTTGCAAATTTACAACAATTTAGTGTTTTAATATTAGTTTGTTTACTGTACAAAATTCACTTTCAACTTTGATATGATAATAACCATTATTAAAATTTTCCAAGTTCATTTTTACAAAATTATTTTCTTTGTCATTAAAATAAATCAAATCTCCGAAATTATTATAAAGGGAAATTTCCATTTTATTATTAAAAGGTGAATAAATATTTAAAATATCATTTATTGGATTGGGAAATATTAGAAATTCATCACATTCTTCAATTCTTATATTTTTAAGCTCTAAATTTAGTTTTAATACATAACATAAATCAATTTTAGAATGAAAAGATAGAGGATATAAATTTGGTGAAAAAGTTAAATTTGAATTAAAACTTCCCTTCAAAACCATAGTCTTTTCATCTTTTTTACTTAAATTGAAATTTTTAACTGAAACAGCATCATCTTTATCTACACCACCAAAGGAAATTCCATTAATAAATTTAAAATTGGAAGATAATTTGATAAGAAAAATATCCTCATATTCACCATTTGCTTTCATATAAAAAGTGTTTTCAGAATTGTCAAAATCAATTGAATCTCTATAATTACCTAAAATCCAAATATTATCAGTTTTGTCAATCAATATAAATAAATTGTTAATACTATTACCCTCTATATAATATTCCTCTAATTTTTGAAAACTATCTATGGAATATTTTGTTAAGTATCTATTCGACAATATCAATAATTGATTATTCGAATTAAACATAATTTTACCTTCATATTCTATACCTAAATCAACTGGTTCACTGTTCAATTCAATAGTACCATTAAGATTTATTTTTACAAAACGCTTATTATAATCTGTACACAAAAAAAAGTAAAAATTACCTTTTTTATCAAAGTTCATTGCACTTAAACAATCATCATAAATTGTTCCAAATGCATGACCCCAAACAAATTCTCCGTCTTTTGTATATTTTCCAACATAAATATCTCCTTGAGGATCAAGAGTGTTAACGTATGGTATTATATGTTCTCCTTCTCCAGGATCGGCATCAAAATCTCCCATAAAACTTGCTGTCACATATATATTGTCCTCTTCATCTATGATTGAATTTAAAAAAGCATTAGAAAATAAAATTAATGTACTACCTTCTAAGTTTTTTGCCCAAATAAAATTTCCATTTTTATCCAATTTTAGAATAAAAAACTCATAATAGAAACTACCAGATTCATTTTTTAACTCATAAACACCCTCATTTGGATCAAAATCCTCTGTTCCATAAAAAGAGCCAGTGATGTAAATATCATCATTTCTACCTAAATTAAAAGTACTAAAATGTATGTTTTTAGAAAATTGTTTTACCCAATTCAATTTACCTGAAGGAGAATATTTTACTATATATGTTTTTTTATCTTCATTTTCAATGTAATAATTACTTTGCTGAAAATCAACATCAATAGTCTCATAAGAATATCCAATTTGAACTACATTGTCCTCATTGTCAGTTTTAAATGAGTTTTCATAGGTTATATTAGGATCTAATGGATAAACCCATTCAACTTGAGCTCGAATAAAAAAAACAATTAATACAAAAAGAAATACTAATTTTAATTTCATAAATATTATTATCAAAGTTAGAAAAAAAATCATTACAGTTAACTAACTATCAAATTTTTTTTTATAGAATTTATTTCTTAAAATGCACATAAACTCTGTTAAAAATAAAAAAATACTCTATGCTGCTTTAAATTGGGGTTTAGGGCATGTTACTCGTTCTATTGGTATTATTAGACAATTAGTAAATCAAGAAAACGAAATTATTATCATTTGTGATAAACATCAAGAAGAAATTTTTAAATCCTATTTTCCATCGGTATCAATCATAGAATTTCCTGGTTATCCATTTAACTTTAGAGGAAAAAACAATTGGGGTCTTGATATAATTTTAAGTATTGTAAAGTTAATTAAACACATCAAAAGTGAGAAAAAAAAAGTTGAAAATATTGTTAAAGAAAATTCTATTGATTTAATACTTTCAGATCATCGCTACGGATTGTTTTCAAAAGAAATTTTTTCTATTTTTATTACACATCAATTACAATTACCTTTACCATGGTATTATAAACCAGCTCAGTGGTGGCATAAACATTCAATCAAAAAATTTAATTTCGTTTGGGTTTTAGACGACGATAATTCTTCATTAGCAGGGAAATTAAGTTCAACAAAAAATTGGATAAACACCTATTCAATTGGTTGGTATTCTCGATTTGAAGAAAAAGCTCTTTCAGACGAAATCTATTATTTGTTTGTGATTAGTGGTCCCGAAAAATACGTGAATGATTTTTACTCAATTTTTCGTCAATTTAATACCAGTTCAAAAAAAACTGTGATAATAAGTCCTTATAAAATCGACACTTCGTTATTCAAGCCAGATAATACGAAAATTCTTATCACATCAAAAATAGTAGATATTGATGAATATTTCTATAAAAGTTCAGTAATTATTAGCAGATACGGTTATTCTACTCTTATGGATTTAAAAATATTAAAGAAAAAAAGTATTTTATTTCCAAGTAAAGGTCAAAATGAACAAGAATATTTATCGATCTTACACAATATCCCAAAAAATAATAAAGAACTCAACTCATAAATTTAGTTCTTTTTTAATGTCAGGAATCGCTTTTACGGCTGTTTTGTTTATAATGTGGATTTTTTTATCTAAATTACTTATTCTGTTTGCATTTGGATCGACTAAAATAATTTTACAAAAATGAGGACAATGATGAATTAATCCGGCGGCAGGATAAACTTGTAAAGAAGTTCCGATTATTAAAACAAAATCAGCTTGTGAAACTAAATTTGCTGCAGGGGATAAATTGGGTACTTCTTCACCAAACCAAACTACATGAGGTCGTAATTCAAACCCATCATCACACAAATCAGTCATTTTAAGTTCCCAACCATTTATAGGATAATATTTTTTTTCTTGATTTGGGCCAGAACTTTTAGCCAAAGTAATCAAACCATGTAGATGAAGAGTATTCGTACTACCAGCCCTTTCATGTAAATCATCAATATTTTGAGTTATAATGTGTGTTTGATAAAGTTTTTCTAATTCATGAAGAAAAAAATGTGCTTTGTTAGGTAAAGCTTCAAGAATCTGTTTTCTCCTTAAATTATAAAACTCTTGAACAAAACTAGGGTCTTTCTTCCAAGCTTGTGGAGTAGCAACTTCTTCAATTCTATAGTTTTCCCACAAACCATCAGAATCTCTAAATGTTTTAAGACCACTTTCAGCACTTATACCAGCTCCTGTTAAAACGACTAGTTTTTTCATAATAAATTAATTTAGCTTTCCAAGAATATATTTGATTTAGTTTTATTTATAATAACTAATAATTGTAATATTGTAACACAAATGTAAAAATTATAAATCAAAATGAAAAAAATTTTATTCTCTTTAGCTTTAATTGGAGGACTTACTCAAGCAAGTGCACAGCTACCTGCAGGGAGTTTTGCTCCAGATTTTACCGTTACAGCTTATCAACCTGGATTAGCGACAGCTGGATTTAATAACAATGGTACATATAACTTATATGACTATTTAAATGCAGGATACACAGTATTTCTTGATGTTTCTGCTACTTGGTGTGGACCATGTTGGAATTATCACACTAGCAATGCATTAGACGATTTGTACGCAGCTCATGGCCCTGCAGGACACCCTGGTGTTTCTTCAAATACCACAAATGATGTAATGGTTATTTGGATTGAAGGAGATGGAACTACTGCTGATGCAACCATGTTAGATGGTGCTGGTACTATTGGAAATTGGATTAATCCTACAGGAAATCATGAGATAGAATTTCCTATGGCAAATCCTGCGTCTGCTGCTGCTAATCAAATCAATGATGATTACGCAATTGGATATTTTCCTACCATTTATAAAATTTGTCAAGACAGAATATTAGAAGAAGTTGGACAAGCAACCGCTACTGTTTTATATTCATCTGTATCTGCATGTCCCCCACCTGCGTCAGCTACAAGTGATGTTAAAATGTTAAACTCAAATGGTGAAACTAGTATATGTGGACCTGCGAACTACACTCCTAAAGTAGTTGTTCAAAATTATGGGACATCAAATTTAACAACTGCAAGTGTTCAAGTAACTTATAATGGAAATGTTGTATCAACTGGTGCATTTACTGGAAATTTAACAACTTATGATGTAGCAGAAGTTGTTTGTAGTCCTATTGCTGATTTTTCTGGTGGAATTTTAACAGCTATTGTTACAACAACAGGCGACGCAAATGCCAATAATGGTTCTACAACAATAAATGTTGCTGGTGCTACTCAAGCAGCTGACGATTCAGTTTATGTTGAAATTGTAACTGATCAATATGGAAGTGAAACTACATGGACATTAAAAGATGCTTCAGGTGCAACTGTTTTATCAGGTGGTCCATACACAGATTTAGGTGCGTCTGGAACTGCTGCACAGGCAATACAGTCAGCAAAATTAACTCCAACTTCTTGTTATACTTTTACAATAAACGATGCTTATGGTGATGGGATAGATTCTGGTTATGGGGCTGGCACATATACTGTAAAAGATGGAAGCAATAATATTTTAGCATCTGGTGGAGCATTTGCTAGTTCTGAATCAAAACCTTTCAAGTCAGGTTCAACATCTGGAGCTGGATTAGAAACAGTTATTATGAATAGTTTGAGTGTTTATCCAAATCCTACAACAGGTGATTTAACTATATATTCAAATGAATTAAAACAATTTAACACAATTGAATTAGTTGACCAAATTGGTAAAACTCTTTCTACTTGGGAAGTTAAAAATGAAAACATGAATATTACCTTAAAAGAAATTGCAAATGGAACTTATCATTTGGTTTTCAAAGGAAATTCTGGAAAATACATTCATAAAATTCAAGTGAATAAATAATATTAATTCACAACTTTTTAAGCCACCTAAATAGGTGGCTTTTTTTATGCAATTATGTTGGATAAAATTATTATTTTTGCCCTCTTAATTTTAAAACTATTAAAAAAAACTTTTTTGTATTTTTAAATAGAAATAAAAATAATAATTGATTCATATAAAGATGGCTAAAATAAAACAACAAGACGCTTTAGAATACCATGCATCTGGCCGTCCCGGTAAAATTGAAGTAATTCCTACTAAACCTTATTCAAGTCCTAAAGATTTGTCTCTTGCCTATTCACCTGGTGTTGCTGAACCTTGTTTAAGAATTGCCGAAAATAAAGACGACGTATATAAATACACTGCAAAAAGCAATTTAGTTGCTGTAATTACAAACGGTACAGCAGTTTTAGGTCTAGGTAATATTGGTCCTGAAGCATCAAAACCAGTAATGGAAGGGAAAGGGGTTTTATTTAAAATTTTTGCTGATATTGATGTCTTTGATATTGAAATCAATGCTGAAGACCCGACTAAATTCATTGAAACAGTTAAAGCTATTTCACCCACTTTTGGAGGTATTAATTTGGAAGACATCAAAGCTCCCGAGGCCTTTGAAATAGAAAGAAGGTTAAAAGAAGAACTGGATATTCCTATCATGCATGATGATCAGCATGGAACAGCCATCATTTCTTCAGCTGCTCTTCTCAACGCATTAGAATTATCAAGAAAAAAAATTGACAAAGTTAAAATCGTTGTAAGTGGTGCTGGTGCTTCTGCTCTTTCTTGTACAAAAATGTATTATACTCTCGGTGCAAAATTAGAAAACATCTTTATGTTTGATAGTAAAGGGTTGATCTATCAAGGGAGAACAGGATTGGATAAAAGCAAACAATTTTTCGCAGTTCATAAAACAAATTTATCCCTTGTTGAAGCATTTAGAAAAGCAGACGTTTTTTTAGGTTTATCAAAAGGAAATGTAGTCTCAAAAGAAATGATTGCTTCAATGGCGAAAAATCCAATTGTTTTTGCATTAGCTAATCCTGAGCCGGAAATATCTTACGAAGATGCCATGTCTGTAAGAAAAGATATTATTATGGCAACTGGCAGGTCTGACCATCCAAATCAAGTGAATAATGTATTAGGTTTTCCCTTTATCTTCAGAGGTGCTTTAGATGTAAGAGCTACGACAATTAATGAAGAAATGAAACTAGCTGCGGTACATGCCATCGCCTCTTTAGCAAAAGAATCTATCCCCGAAGAAGTAATTGAAGCATACGGTGGGAAAAATATTACTTTTGGAAAAGAACAAATTATTCCAAAACCATTAGACAATAGATTGATTTATTATGTTGCTCCCGCAGTAGCAAAGGCAGCTATGGAATCCGGAGTTGCAAAAAAACCAATTTTAGATTGGAAAGCATATGAAAATGAACTTAAAAATCGTTTGGGACTTGGTAATAAATTATTAAGAATTATTTCCGAAAAAGCTAAGACCTATCCAAAAAGAGTAATATTTGCTGAGGGAGACAATTATAAAATACTTAAAGCTGCTCAGTTTGCATTGGAAGAAGGGGTGGCAATTCCAATTCTTTTAGGTAAAAAGAAAAAAATAAATGATTTAATTAAAGAACATAATGTCGAATTAGGTAATATCGAAATTATTGATCCTAAGGAGGAAGAAGAATTCAACAGAAGAGTTAGATACGGAAAAGCATTTTTTGAAAAAAGAAAAAGAAAAGGATTTACTGAATTCGAGTCTATTCAAATAATGAGAGAACGAAATCATTTCGGTGCTATGATGGTTGAATTAGGAGATGCAGATGCAATGATTTCTGGTTTAACAAGAAATTATAGTGCTGTATTAAAACCTGTTCTTCAAACTATTGGTACTGAAGCTGAAGTAAGTACTGTTGCTGGTTTGTATATATTATTGACTAAAAGAGGTCCTGTTTTTATGGCTGACACCACAGTAAATATCAATCCTACAGCTGAACAAATCGCTGAAATTACATTTAACGTTGCAAAAACAGTTAGAAAATTTAATGTTCAACCTAAGATTGCATTGTTAAGCTATTCAAATTTTGGATCCTCAATTGGTGAAGATGCAACTAAAATGTCAAAAGCCGTATCTATTTTACACGAAAAACACCCTTCACTAATAGTCGATGGTGAAGTGCAAGCCAATTTTGCATTAAGCAATGATTTAATGAATGAAAAATTTTCTTTTTCTACTTTAGCTGATCACGAAGTAAATACGCTTATTTTTCCCAACTTATCTTCAGGAAATATCGCTTACAAATTACTACAATCAATGACTGAAGTAGATTCTGTTGGTCCTATTTTAGTTGGTTTAAAAAAATCTATTCATATCATTCAACTTGGTGCAAGTGTTCGTGAAATATTAAATATGGTTAAAGTAGCCGTAGTTGACGCTCAAAAAAAATAAAAAATGATAGCACAATTAAGAGGTCAAATAATAGAGAAAAATGCAACTAACTTAGTCATTGACTGCAATGGCGTTGGTTATGACGTTAAAATTTCATTGAATACTTATTCTCAAATCAAAGAAAATGAAAGTGAAGTGATTTATATACAAATGATAGTTCGTGAAGATGCACATTTATTATATGGTTTTGCCAAAAAAGAAGAAAGAGAAATTTTTAATCAATTAATCTCTGTATCCGGAATTGGTCCTAACACTGCAATGATTATGTTGTCCTCTTTGTCACCTTCAGAAGTAGTGAAAGCTATTTCGACAGAAGACTTACGAACGATACAAAGTGTCAAAGGTATTGGATTAAAAACAGCCCAACGAGTAATTGTCGATTTGAAAGATAAAATAGTTAAAGTTGACATGCAAACAGAAAATATTTTAAACAAACACAATACAAACCGATTTGATGCGTTAAATGCATTGTCTTCGCTTGGTTTTGATAAAAAAGCAATTGAAAGAGCATTTGACAAAATTGATACTGGAAAAGAAAGTGTTGAAGAATTAATTAAAAAAGCATTGAAAGTACTATAGTGATTAAAAAATCGCTTACATATATTTATTTATTGAAGTTAAGTTTACTGCTTAGCATTCTTTTTATTTTACCAAAAAAAGTAATTTCTCAAGTCGAAAACACTGAAGACCTTCCTTTTTCTATTCAGAATAATTACGACCCAACAGGTACAAAAAAGCAAAGATTTGATTTGGGAGATCCCACTTCTGTTAAACAAAGCATTGTTTATGACCCAATAAGTGGGAAATATATTTTTAAGGAGACTTATGGTAAAAACAATGATTTAAATTATAGAAATCCTTCAATGATGACTTTCGAAGAGTATTTAGATTATGAAAGGAAAAAGTCATTACAAAACAATTGGAAAGAGAAAATTGATGAACAAACTAAAGAAAATCAAGCAATTGTTCCTCCTTTAAAAATTCCTGGTAAAGCATTTAGAAATATTTTTGGTTCAGATGAAATTTCTATTAAACCACAAGGATCTGTTGAAATTTCTTTAGGTGTAAATTCGTCTCGTTATGACAATCCAATGTTACCCGTTAAACAACGAAGAATTACAAGATTGGATTTTCAGCCTCAAATGCAATTAAGTTTAACTGGACAAATAGGTACAAGAATTAAAACAACCGCTACTTATAGTACACAAGCTGGATTTGATTTTGAAAATGTAGTGAATTTGGCCTATTCAGGCGACGAAGATCAAATTTTACAAAAATTAGAATTAGGAAACGTATCTATGCCTTTAAACACCTCATTAATAGAAGGTTCACAAACATTGTTTGGGGTGAAAACTCAGATGCGTTTTGGTCGTTTAACCGTTGATGCTATTGCTGCTTCAAACAAAGGAAAAAAACAGGAAATTAATATTTCTGGAAAAGCACAAGTGCAAAACTTTGAAATAACAGCCGACAACTATGAAGCCAATAGGCATTATTATTTAAGTCACTATTTTGAGGAACAGTATGACAAAGCAATGTCAGAATTACCCATTGTCAATTCTGAAGTTAATATTACAAAAATAGAAGTATGGGTTACAAATAGAGCCAGTGCAACTGATAATACAAGAAACATTTTGGCATTTACTGATTTAGGTGAATCGAAACAAGATAAAATTCAAGGAGGTGTTTTTTCAAATACTTCTTTATTATTACCAGATAATAGTCACAATAATTTATATTCTTATTTAATCAATCAACCAGCGATTAGAAATTTTGCCACCTCAGTACCAACTCTTTCGATACAAACACAAACTCCAGGTCCATTTCAACAAGCAATTCATTATGAAAAAGTTGAAAATGCTAGAAGATTGACCGAACAAGAATTTTCTTACAACAGTTTATTGGGCTTTATCTCATTAAATCAATCCCTTAATAACGATGAGGTGCTTGCTGTTGCTTTTCAATATACCTACAGAGGTAAAACCTATCAGATTGGTGAATTCTCCACCGATGGTGTAGCCAATCAAGAAGCATTAATGTTGAAATTATTAAAACCAACAATAACTAACCCAAAATTAAAATTGTGGTCATTAATGATGAAAAACGTCTATTCAATTGGTGCCTATCAGTTGGATAAACAAGGTTTTCGAATGGATTTATTGTATAATAACCCAGAAACAAGTTTACCTATAAATTTTTTACCTTATGAAGGACTTGATGACCAACAAATAGTGACCTTACTTGAGATGGATAAAATCAATATGAACAACCAACCCTTTTCTGATGGTTTATTTGATTTTGCTCCAATGAATTTTGCTGGAAATAAAGCCGATAATGGAGGAACTATTAATCCTAAAAATGGACGAATATATTTTACCACAGCTGAACCATTTGGTCAAACATTAGCAAATAAATTACAGGCAATAGGAACACCCGAAGCTTTGATTAAAAAAATTGCTTTTACAGAACTTTATGATTCCACTAAAACGGCTGCACAACAGATTCCCTCTAAAAATCGATTTTTATTCCGCGGACAATATCAATCGTCTGTGAGTTCAGATATACCTTTAAATGCACTAAATGTACCACAAGGAGCTGTGGTTGTTACAGCAGGAGGAATTCGTTTAACTGAAGGGACAGATTTTACTGTCGATTACAATTTAGGTAGAGTAAAAATTTTAAATTCTGCCTTACTTGAATCCAATACACCAATTAAAATTTCAATTGAAAGTAATTCTGTTTTTGGTTTTCAAGCTAAATCTTTGTTGGGCACCCACTTAAATTACAGATTTTCCGAAAACTTTAATGTAGGTGCCACCTGGATGAGAATGATGGAAAGGCCTATCACACAGAAAGTTGATATTGGAAGCGAGCCATTTAAAAATAATGTTTTGGGCTTAGACTTTTCTATCAATAAAGAAGTACCCTTTTTAACAAAATTGGTTGATTATATCCCATTAATCTCCACTAGAGCAAAATCAACTATTTCCTTTAAGGGAGAGGTAGCACATTTAATTCCTGGAGTTCCCAAAGCAATTTCTAAAGATGGAATTTCATATGTTGATGATTTTGAAGGTAGTCAAAGCAGTATCGACCTTAAAACAACTACATCATGGAAATTAGCATCAGTTCCACAAGGTCAACCTGATTTATTCCCTGAAGGGAACTTCAAAACTTTGAGTAATGGGTACAGAAGATCAAAAATATCATGGTATTTGATTGATTTATTATTTTATCAAAACAACAACTTAACACCTCAACATATTAAAGAAGACCCTGCAATTTTATCTGACTCAAGGATGAGATTGGTGCAAATGAATGAAATTTTCCCTAATTTACAACAACAAATTGGTCAATTTACTAATGTCAACACTTTTGAATTAGCCTATTACCCAAAAGAAAGGGGAATGTATAATTTCGACACTACAAATGTCGATGAAAATGGATTTTTTACAAATCCAGAAACTAGATGGGCTGGTATAACTCGATCTTTGTCAACAAATGATTTTGAACAAAGTAATATTGAATTTATTCAATTTTGGATGTTAGACCCATTTAATGAAGACGCAGAAAATGTCAATCCAAATACTACACATTCGGGTGGAGACTTGTATTTTAACCTAGGAAACATTAGTGAAGACGTCTTAGCAGATTCAAGAAAAAGTTTTGAAAATGGCTTACCTTTAGCTAGTTCAAGTGATCAAAGTTTTTTAGATACTACTTCATGGGCTAGAATTTCAACTCAACAAGTTGTTGTAAATGCTTTTGATAACGAAGCATCTTCAAGAGTTTTGCAAGATATAGGTCTAGATGGTTGGAATAACGAGCAAGAAAGAATTGCATTTAGTAAGTACGTAACTTGGGTTCAAAATAGTACTATTTTAAACTCGTCGGCTAAAACTACATTAACTAACGATCCTTCCTCTGATGATTACACCTTTTATCGAGACGATGATTACGATGGTCAAAAAGCAGATATCCTAACAAGATATAAAAGATATAATGGAACACAAGGAAACTCTTATACAACTGAAATGTCTGATACTGCCAATGCAGATAAATATCCAACACAAGCTACAAATATGCCCGACAATGAAGACATCAATCAAGACAACAATCTTTCTGAATCGGAGAGTTATTTTCAATACAAAGTAGGACTTAAACCAGGGGATTTAGAAGTAGGAAAAAACTATATCACCAATGTACAAACATTTCAAAATGGAACTAAAACTGAAAGATGGCTACAATTTAAAGTTCCATTAGCTGAACCTCAAAAAGTTGTAAATGGCATTTCAGATTTTCGTTCTATACGTTTCATGAGAATTTTTATGCATAATTTTAATGAAGAAGTCGTTTTAAGATTTGCACGTTTGGAATTTATTAGAGGTGAATGGCGAAGATTTAAAGAAGATTTAACAGCACCTGGAGAATCTATTCAGAGTGACCCCAATTCAACTTTATTTAATATTGGCGCTGTAAATGTTGAAGAAAACTCTGAACGTCAACCAATTAAGTATGTTATTCCACCAGGAATTCAAAGAGAAGTGGATCCATCACAAGTTCAACAAAGACAAATGAACGAACAATCTATGAGTTTGGAAGTATGTGATTTAAAAGATGGAGGAGCACGTGCAGCAATAAAAAATGTTCAATTTGACGTTAGAACATATAAAAAAATGAAAATGTTTATTCATGCGGAACAAGTGTCTAAATCTCAACCATTAAACAATGAAGATTTAACTGTATTTATCCGTTTAGGAACAGATTTTACTGAAAATTACTACGAATATGAATTGCCTTTATATTTAACCCCTTGGGGTAATAATTTAGATACTGATGTATGGCCTGAAAGCAACATGGTTGAAATAAACTTTGACGACCTTACAGCTTTGAAACAGAAGAGAAATGGTGGCTCTACTGAGCCCTCACCATCAAACATGGTTGAATACATCTCCCAAGACCCACAAAATTCCAAACGTTTAATTAAAATTAAAGGAAGCCCGAATTTACAAGGTATTCGTTCAATAATGATTGGTATTAGGAATCCAAGAAAAAACACTAAAACACCATGGAATGATGATGGTTTATCCAAATGTGCAATTGTCTGGGTAAATGAATTACATCTCACCGATTTCCAAAATAAAGGAGGTTCTGCAGCTATAGCTCAATTACAAGTTCAAGCAGCTGATTTTGCAAATATCGGAATGTCCACTTCATATAAAGGAATAAACTGGGGTTCAATTGAAAGTAGAGTTCAAGAAAGACAGAGAAACGAACAAATTAATTTTGATTTTAATACCACAATGCAGTTAGGTCAGTTTTTTGGCTCTAAATTAAAATTATCTTTACCCTTTTTCTACGGCTATTCAGTTGGAATTATTAACCCTGAATACGATCCTTTCAATCCAGATATTAAATTAAAAGAATATGAAGATGCTGGTGAAAGGAAAAGAAGAAAAAAATTAGGTCAAGATTTTAATGAAAGGCGTTCTTATAATTTTACAAATGTTAGAAAGGAAAGGAAAGACGGAGCTAAACCACATATTTATGACATCTCTAATCTAGCTTTTAGTTATGGTTATAGCGAACAAATTAAAAGAGACTTTAATACCGATTATGATAGAACAAAAATTTGGACAGGTGGATTAAATTATAATTATACTTTTACTTCAAAACCAGTTGAACCGTTCAAGAAAGTTAAATTCATGCAAAAATCCAATTGGTGGGCAATAATAAAAGACATGAATTTCTATTTAGCACCAAAAAATATTTCTTTTACTAACGATCTTACAAGAAATTACAATGAAAGAAAAATTAGAAACAATTTAGCTCCTGATTATGAATTTGCACCTGTTTATGTAAAATCTTTTTATTGGAATAGAAAATATGGCTTTGGATACGATTTGACAAAAAATTTAAAGTTCACTTTTAACGCAAATAATCGAGCTCTTTTTGACGAACCAAATGGACAAATAGATAGAAAACAAAATCCAGAAAATTATAGAGTTTTTAAAGATTCTATTCGTTCTCAGATGTCCACTTTTGGTAAAACAACAGATTACACACACGATTATGCTTTAAATTACAACTTGCCATTAGACAAAATTCCTGCGTTAAATTGGGTAACTACTAATACTAAATATTCTGGTACTTACAATTGGCAAAGAGGACCTTTAGGACAAACACAATATGGAAATACAATACAAAACAGTAGAGTTATTAATGTTACCACTCAATTAAATTTTGTAAACTTATATAACAAAATTCCATATTTCAAAAAAGTACTCAGCGATGGTAAAGCCCCTAGAGCTGGTGTGCAAACAAAAAAACCGACAGATACCAAAACTAAAGAAATTGAAAAACCAGAGTCTGAAATGACTGCAAAAGAATTAAGAAAAAAGAAAAGAAAAGAAAAAAGAGAAGAACGCAAAAAGAAACGAGATGAAATAGCTCAGAAAAAAAGGAAAGGTAAAGTACACCCAATTGCAGGGTTTTTAGCTAGAATAGTAATGTCAGTCCGTAATGTATCAGGCACTTATGCTTTAAATGACGGGACTTTACTTCCAGGTTACAATCAAGAAACAAGATTATTGGGCTTTTCTAATGGCTTTGCTGCACCATTATCAGGTTTTGTTTTTGGTCAACAACGATATAGTCTTTCCGGAAGAGATAATGGATATAATATTGCTGAAGAATCTGCAAATAGAGGGTGGTTGGTTAAAAATCAGGCATTAAACAAACAATATACCCATACTCATTCCAAAACTTTCACGGCAAGAGCAACTCTAGAACCGATGAAAGACGTCACAGTTGAATTGAATTTAAACAGAAATTATTCAAATAATTCAGGTGAATTTTATAGATGGAATGAAGAAACCAGTCAATACGAATCTCAAAGCAAAATGGAAACGGCAACATTGACCTATTCCACCATTACTATTGGAACAGCGTTCATTAAAAACAATAAAGAATATCGTACTAAAACATTTGACCAACTCAGACAAAATAGAGCTGAAGTATCAAGCATTCTAGGAAGTAAAAATCCATATTCAAGTGCATTAGAAAATGGTTTTTATAGTGGCTACAACAGCACTCAACAAGAGGTGGTAGTTGGCTCCTTCCTTGCTGCTTATACAGGAAAATCTGTGAATGAAAAAAGAATAAATCCACTTAAAAACACTCCTTTACCAAATTGGACTGTTAATTATAATGGTTTGACAAAGTTTGAAAAAATGAAAAAACGAGTGAAAAATTTTGTCATCAAACACTCTTATTCTTCTAATGTTAATATTTCGGGAATACAAAGTAATTTAATGGCACAACTCGATTCAGAGGGTAATCCTATGGCATTAGATGTGAACAATAATTTTATCAATGAAAGACAATTTCAAAACATGACCATTTCTGAACGTTTTTCACCACTAATTGGTTTTGATGCTACATGGAATATTAAGAAACAAGGATTAATTACAAAGGTTGAATTAAAAAAAGATAGAAGTGCTAGTTTAGCTTTGTCAAACAATCAAGTGACCGAAGTTACAGGTACAGAGTGGGTTTTTGGTACAGGTTACAAATTTGGAAAAGTAAGAATGCCTTTTAAAATTAATGGAAAAAATCCTGAAAATGATTTAAATTTCCGTTTTGACTTTTCATTAAGAAACAATTTAACGGTCATTCGAAAAATCGAAGAAAACACAAATCAAGCAACTGCTGGTCAAAGAGTTATATCTATTAAATCTTCTGCTGATTATTTATTAAATCAAAATGTAACTTTACAAATCTATTACGACCAAGTTATCAATACTCCAAAAATACAAACCTCTTATCCTACTGGAAATATCAGTGCTGGATTTAGATTACGAATCAATTTAGGTGGCTTATAATGGAAATTCGAAATGCTCAAAAAGGAGATGAATATGGAATTCTTCATCTAATTAAAGAATTGGCAAAATATGAAAAAGCACCTGAACAAGTAGTTAATACAGCTGAAAATTTAGCTATTGATTTATTTGAGAAAAAAAACTGTTTTGCTCTGGTATCCATTGAAAACGAAAAAATTATCGGTTTTGCGTTGTGGTATTTTTCTTATTCCACTTGGAAGGGTAATTGTCTTTATCTTGAAGATATTTATATACTCCCTGAATTCAGAAAACACGGTATTGGAAGTCAATTATTTGATTTAGTTGTACAAATCGCAAAAAAGGAAGGTGTAAAACGAATGGATTGGCAAGTTTTGGAATGGAATGAACCAGCTATTGAATTTTATAAAAAGAAAAATGCAATTCTTGATTCAGAATGGATTAATGGAAGACTATTTTTTTAGATTGTTATTTACAGATTAATAACCTGAGTTCGATTATTAAAGCATTTTGCTTGAACACTCTTTTAAACGTTATCCAATGCCTGTTTAATATCTGCAATTATATCTTCGTGATGCTCAACTCCAACAGACAATCGAATTAATTTTTCGCTAATATTTAACGCCGCTTTGTATTCATCGGCTACATCTACATGGGTCATTGTAAAAGGATGTTCAGCCAAACTTTCAGTACTTCCCAAAGAAACAGCTAATTTTATTAATTTTAATGTATTAAGAAAAGAAAAAGCTTCTTTTTCATCACCTCTTATATCAAAAGAAATCATAGCACCAGACGATAGATACTGTTTTTTATAAATTTCTTTTTCAATTGCAGAACCATTTTCAGGAATAAATCCAAGAAAATACACCTTTTCCACTTTTGGATGTTTTGAAAGGTATTGAGCAACCAATGAAGCATTTTTTGCTTGTTCTTCCATTCTTACTTTCAAAGTTTCTAAACTTCTCATCAAAAGCCAACCAGTCCAAGGTCCAGCCATATTTCCTAAAAATGTTCTTAATCCTTTTACCCTTGTTATCAACTCTTTTGAACCCAAACAAGCACCAGCTATTATATCAGAATGACCACCAATATATTTTGTTGCTGAATACAAAACCAAATCAGCTCCATGTTTTAATGGATGTTGCCATAAAGGTCCCATGTAAGTATTGTCAACAGACAAAATAACTTGACGATTTTCATTAGAAAAATAGTTTTTAATTTCGGCACACATTTCTATGTCTATCAATGCATTGGTTGGGTTGGCTGGAGTTTCGATGTGAATCATTTTTAAATTTCCACTCACCTTAGAGGACTCAATTCTTTTAATAATTTGTTCTTTTGTTTCACCGGCAATAAAACCAATTGAATGAATATTTAATTTTTTCAAAAAATGATTGATAAAATGATCTGTACCTCCATAAACAGGACGGCTATACAATAATATATCACCAGGAGATAAAAATTCCATCAAAGCAGTTGAAATAGCTGACATTCCGCTTTCAAACACTGCACAATCTTCAGCTTCGTCCCATAAACACAAACGATTTTCAAGAATTTCTAAATCAGGATTGTTTAACCTACTATAAATTAAACCTAATTCTTCACCTTTTTCTTGCTCCTTTATACCATAAGCTACTTCAAAAAATCTTTTACCTTCTTCTGCTTTATTGAAAACAAAGGTTGAAGTTTGAAAAATTGGACATTTGATTGCCCCTTCAGATAAAGAAGGTTTATATCCATGACTCATCATCAAACTTTCTGGGTGCATTTTTCTATCATTCATATTCTAATATTTATTGCTAATTTAGAATATATACAACATATAAATGATAATAAAAGTATATTTTTCTATATATTTGCATTTTTAATTTGTTTTATTCTAAATAAAAATATTTTGTATGACTTTAAGAGAAAAAAATTCTACCTATGAAATGGACAACATGGATAAAAAAATAATTTCCCTGTTAAAAAAGAATGCTAAATACAGTATAAAAGAACTTTCATATTTGACAGAACTAAGTTCAACTCCAATTTTTGAAAGGATAAAAAGACTTGAAAAATTAAAAATCATTAAAGGTTATACTGTACTCATAGATGCAAAAAAATGTGGAAAAAATATTGCTGCTTTTTGCAATGTATCATTAACCTCTCATACGTATGAAATGCTTTGCACTTTTGAAGAAAAAATCACCCAATTAGAAGAAGTTTTATCTTGTTATCACATCGCGGGAAGTTATGATTATCTTTTAAAAATAGAGGTAAAAGACATGGAGGAATATGCTATTTTTATCAAAGAAAAATTAACAAAAATACCGCATATCGGGACAGTTCAAAGTTCTTTTATAATGAAAAAAATATTGGAAAATGGTTGAAATAATTATTTTAAAATTTAATCTTAAAATTTTTGATTTAAATATCAGATATTTATTAAATTAAAAAAGAGAGTATAAAAACCAAAGTATTCAATGTCAAGTTTTAATCTATATAAAATTTAATATTAACATTTATATTATCCAAATTCAATAAGTAAATTCCTGAATTCAAAGATTCTATTTCAAATAAATTTGTTCCATTATTAATTTCTAGGTTTTTACTTAAACTTTTATTACCTTTTAAATCGTAAATGGTTAATGTAGATATTTCCTTTTTATCAGAAATAAGTTCTAAATATGTTTTATTTGATGAATTCCAAATTTTTATATTTTTATTTGTTAATACTTTTTCTAATAAGAAAGCAACTGAAGCATATTCATCAGCTCCAATGTCAATAATTTGATTTGAACTTTGATTTCTGGGATGACCATCAAAATCAACCTCAACATCAGTAAGTGGAAATCCAGCATTAATACAAGGGCTATTTTCTAATAAATGAAAGTCATTTGACAACATTGGATCTGCTAAAAGACCATTTATGTCGTAAGATGAATTTTGCCATTCAAAAAAATTCATATTTTGACCAGAAATCATATCATTTACATATACAGGATCGGTTCCTTCTTTAAAGTATAAATTGTTATTTATCGAAGTATTTCCAGCTACAGATAGTTCTCTTAAACGAACCATAGGTTGGATTGCTGTACTATTTTGAGTAAATATATTATTATAAACAGATGGATTTAAATTGGGAGCAGTAGCTGTAAAATTATCATTCACCCACACTTCTGAAGGAGCAATCATTAAAGCAGCGTAAACATCAGATGACGCTGAACTAATAACTGTATTGTTATACACTTTTGGATTTTTAGCACCAAACAAACCAATTCCAGCATGTAATGCATTTACAATCAGATTGTTTTTAACAACACCATCGATATTTTCATAATATTCAGGATTGATATCAGTATCAAACCAATCGGCATCAGTATAAAAACCAAGATAAATACCACCATTACCAGTATTTTCAACAATATTGTTTTCAATAAGGCAGTTTCTTCCACCACCTTTTACGTATAATCCAGTAGTAGCAATATCATGAAAATAACAATTTCTCACTGTCATAAAAGCTGAGTTTACATTATCAATTCCCTCGGCATTTAAGTCTATCAATGCTCCTGGACCTATACCTGTATGGTCTATTTCACAATTTTCAATAGTAATATTATTACAAGCAGGTGTTAATTTTATTCCATCTCTACCTGTGTGATGAATATGGCAGTTTCTGATTGTAACATTACTTACACCTCTTCTATTTGCAAATGGAACAGAAAAATCCCAATCCCAATTACTTTCAAATTTAATACCATAATAATAACCTCCAATAATTTCTAAATTTTCTAATAAACCACCCGATGTTTCTGGTTCATTAAACCATAGACAAGCTGTAATTTCTTCATTATTCACTTCGGCTTGAAGAATAGCATTTTCATTTGTATAACTTCTTATAGTTAAATTACTTTTGTCCACCCTTACTTCATTACAAACATAAGTACCCTCTCTTATTTCGATTACATCGCCTTCACTTGCAGTGTTAATAGCTTTTAATAATGTGGAGAAAGGTAAAGTTAAACTACCATTTCCATTTATATCATCACCATTAGTGGCTACATAATATGTTGTTTGTGCTTTACTACAATAAGTTATGTCAAGCATTAAAAGTAAAAATATTATTTTTTTCATAAATTTATTTTTTTTAAATTTCTATACCTTTACAAAAATATATTAAGAAAACAACACATACACCTTCATTTTTTTAACCATATAAAATACTTGTTTAACTGCATATAAAACATATTTAATTGCTTTTTGAGTTTGAATAAAAGGGGTATTGGTATAACTTGAAATATTAAGGTGCTAGGTTGTTAATTATAAAATCAATACAGATAAACAAAGAAATCCATTATTTAAAATATTTATTAAGTTTTATTTTCACCAAATATTTAGCTTTGTTCAATTAATTTTATGTAACTTAAGTTTGAAGTCTTTTTATATCATTTTATTTTTTTTTATATCAATTCATGGAAGGGCTCAATCTTTTCCTGAAATTGAATTTCAAACTTATACCGATAAAGATGGTTTATCTGACCCATATTGCAATAAAATAGTTCAAGATAAAAATGAATTAATCTGGATAGGCACAAGAAATGGAATTTCTAGATATGATGGTATTAGATTTAAATCATTTACTGAGTATTTTAAAGGTAAAGATATTATCAAAATTGGAAATGTGTACAATATGCTTCCTATACAAAATGGTGGTATGTGGATTGGTTCTTATGATCAGCTTTTTTATTTTAATTCTATAAACGAAACATTTTTTAGAACAAATAAAAAAGGTGGAAATGTCTATTCTGAGAAAGATAAAGTCATGTTAAAATTGTTTGATAATTATTATCTATTGCCAAAAAATGTAACAAAGGATTATCCTTTTTTAAAACCTCTATTAAATAGAAATAATGATTGTAAAAAATATTACTCATTTATTTTTGATAAAAAAGGAGAGTTATGGTCATGGGGGGGCAATTATATTGTAAAAATTGATAAAAAAACTAGAAAAGTAATTAAAAAATATAATTTTAAAAATAAAGCAGGTAAAGGATTTCAAAAACTCCATTTTGACAGCAGAAATAGACTATGGGTGTCAACCTGGGAAAACGGGGTTTTTATTTTTAATCCAAAAAATGAGAATTTAGATCGAGTTAATACAGTTTTTAATAATCAATTTGTTGCTTTAGGATTTATAAATTGGAAGTATCAAGGTAGAAATTATATAGTTGTTTTAGGTGATGTTTCACTTTTAATAATCGATGAAGAGACACTTAATTTTAAAATGTATGAAGATAAAGAAGGTCGATTTCGTATTTACGATGCGTTGCAAGATAAACAAGGAAATCTCTGGTTGGCAACTGAATTTGGTTTAAAATTTATTAATTCTAAACAAAATTTCTTTCACGTTATTCCAATTCTCGATACTGATGTAACAAAAAATAAATTTCAAAAAGCAGTTACAAGTATTTATGAATACAACAACATTTTTTTTATTGCTAAGAGATGGTTTGATGGCTTATATGTATATGATAAAGAATGGAGGTTTAAACAACATATAATTCAATTTGAAAAGCATAGTGATAAAAATATTGATAAAAATTTTTCAGAAATTTTAGGCGTTTCATCACATGGAGACAACAACTATTTTTCTCATTATTATGGAATCTATAAATTAAATAAAAATGGAAAAATAAAAAAAATTATTCCAAAAGGATTTAAGGAATTTGAAGAATTGTATTTGGAAGAAATTGTACCTGAAAACAAACAAGTTTGGTGGATAAAATATAAAAAAGGAGTTTTCAAATTTAATCCTATCAAAGACGAGTTTACTGAAAATTATGTTTTTCAATTAAATAAATATAAAGAAATAGTAATTCATTCTATTTTTCTAACAAAAAAGAAAAAATTATTAGTGAGTACATCAAAAGGAATATTTCAATTAAACCGAAATAAAAATAATTTTGAAAGAATTAACATTAAAGATCTAAGAAATGAATCATTGTACTCCATGTGTGAAGATAAAAATCAAAATATTTGGGCAATGAAATCAAATGGTTTTGTAGGAATTAATCTTCAAACGAAAAAAATATTTTACTCATCTACCCCTCAATTAAACATCATATATGGTAAAAAAATATGTGCCGATAAATACAATAATATATGGTTTCATACCAATGAAGGATATTGGTGCTTCATTCAAAAAGAAAAACAAATTGCAAAATATGCCTATAAAATTGGATTACCAGACAATCGTTTAGAATGGTTTTCTATGGAAGTGAAAAATGGAAAAGATGGTTTTGTATATGCAGGTGCACGAAATGCGGTAATTAGGTTTGACCCTGAAAAAATAATTAATTTTCATACAAAGACAAAAGTTTTAATCAGTGATATTGATGCAAATGATGTTAGATTAAGTACAAAAAAAATAAATGATGATACAGAAGAATTAGTATTAACTCCAGGGAATTATTTATTTAATATGTCTTTTTCTGTTCCAGATTATAGTGCGGCTAAAAATTATGAATTATACTATAATCTTGTAAGTAACGATGAAAAATGGATCAAATCTAAGGACGGAACTATTACAATTAGTAACTTATCAAAAGGGAATTATATCATTCGATTAAAAGGAAAAAACAATTTGACAGGGAAGAATACACCTTTAAAAACCATTCGACTTACTGTAAAACCTTTTTGGTGGCAGTCATGGTGGTTTTTTACCTTAATTTTTCTTTCTTCTGGATTTATCGTTTGGGGAATTACTCGTTATGTTTGGTTACAGAGATTAAAAAGTCAAAGATATATACGTAATATTCAAGAAAGTGAAATGAAAACTTTGCGAAGTCAAATGAATCCTCATTTTATGTTTAATACGCTTAATGCAATTAATAATTTTATTGTAAAAAACAATACTGATAGTGCAAGTGATTATTTAAGCATGTTTTCGAAATTAATGCGTAATATTTTAGAAAATTCAAAACAAGATTTTATTCCTTTAAAAACAGAACTTCAAACTTTAAAAATGTACTTGAAACTCGAACAAGTAAGACTAAATAACTCATTTGATTTTGAAATTACAATTGATGAAGAAATAGACGAAGAAAATTTCAGTATTCCTCCATTAATTATTCAACCCTATTGTGAAAATGCTATTTGGCATGGATTAAGAAATAAAGGAACTTATGGATTGCTTAAAGTAGAAATCAAATCAAATAAAAATAATCAATTTCAAATCGTTATTGAAGACGACGGAATTGGGCGTGTTGAAAGTGCAAAACTTAAAAAAAATGAAACGGAACATAAATCTTATGGAATGCAAATCACAGAGCAACGATTACAATTAATAAATCCTCAAAATTCCGTCAATATAATTGACTTATATTACGAAAATGGCAAAACAAAAGGAACACGTATTATTATAAACTTAATTAAAATTGATTAAAATGATTAAAGTAGTAATTATTGATGATGAACAACATGCTATTGAGTTTTTAGAGTATCAACTTAAAAAAATTGATGATGTTGAAATTTTAGGAACATTACAAGATAGTACAAAAGCAGTTGATTTTATAGAAAAACTTTCACCTGATATCGTTTTTTTAGATATAGAAATGCCAATAATAAATGGATTTGAAATACTACAACAGTTTAAAAAACCAACTTTTAAAGTAATATTTACTACGGCTTATCAACAATATGCTTTACGTGCATTAAAAATTCATGCTTTAGATTATTTATTAAAACCTATCGAAAAAGAAGAACTCCAATTGGCTTTAAATGAATTTATTAATGATCAACTTTTTACAAGTGACGAACAAGTTAGCCGTTTAGGAAAATTTAAAATGGGGCAAATGGCTGAAACACTCGCTCTTTCAGGTGCAAAAACCATCGATTTTATACAAGTTGATAAAATAATGTATTTTGAGGCTGCTGGAGGAAGTTATACTAGTGTTGTTTTGGATAATGAAGAGGTTTTTTTGGTGAGCAAAGGAATTGGAAATTTTGAAGATATTTTAGCAGATAATCCATTGTTTTTTAGAGCTTATAAATCTTACATCATAAATCTTACTTTCGTTAAAAAATACCTCCGAGAAACCGATGAACTTATCATGAAAAACAATAAAAGTTTGATTTTGAGTCGAGCTAAAAAACAAGAGTTTTTAAATCTTTTTAAAAAGATTTAGGAAAACCCATTATTTTATATTTACATATAAAACACTTAAAATAGAATTTTAAACAGTTAAACAAAAAAATAATATGGTTTAAAAAAAAGTAAGAAATTCAAATTTTGAATAATATAGCTTTGTATTTAAATATAAAAAAATGAAAAATGAAAAAAATATTACTTATTAGTTTTATAATAGTTAGTACTATTGTATATTCTCAAATCCCAACAAATGGGTTAGTGGCCTATTTTCCATTTAATGGTAATGCCAGTGATGAATCTAGCTTTAATAATGATGGGCTAACTCATGGTTGTATTTATACAGTTGATCGATTTGGAACTCAAAATTCTGCGATTAAACTTAATGGCATTGAAGATTCAATAGTTTTACCTATAACACAATTTTCGTCCATTCAAGGTGACTTCACTATTTCCTTTTGGGCAAAAACAAATTCTCCTGAAAGAATGAATGTTATTTCATCAAAGGAATTTCCAAATGATACCACAAATAATTTTGAAATACAATTTAACAGTGATAATTTAGGATCAATTGATAATTTCTCCTTGTTCACCTATTGGAACGGAACAGGTTGGAACGAAAATAAATTGTTTTTAGGTTATCCGAATAGATTTAATAATAACAAGTGGAATCATTTTGTTTTTAGAAGAACACAAGATACCCTACAATTTTGGTTCAATAAAGTTTTACATAAACAGGAATATTGTCCTGTTGCTTTAGGAGACAATGTTCCTTTAGTAATAGCTGCGGGAATTGAACGTTTTAAAGGAGTTATTGACGATATAGCTTTTTATTCTAATGACATTAGCGATGAAGATATTATTAGCTTATATCACGTCAAACAACCCTATGTAATCACAAGTCCATTTAAAACTGATGCTTACATTCAAAATGATCAAGCATTATTTTCATGGACATATGATCCATTACAAGTAAGTGATTCAGTAAAGTTATTTTACAAACTAAATGGAGCTACAAGTTGGACTGCCATCACTAATCATGACAATATGGTTTGGAGTTATTATAATATGCCATTAAATGCTTATACGTATGGAACTAAAATTGAATTACGTATTGAAGATTATACAGATGCTTCAAAATTTGCAGAAGTAGGTCCATTCATTATGAGTGATTACAAATGGGAAGTAGTCATCAGTAATCATTCATCTATTGTAAGTAATGGATATACACTAACTCCAAGAGATGGTTGTGGATTATTAAATTTTAAAGGAAAAATGTGGCTTTTAGGTGGTTGGGATCCTCCCTATCATGTAAATGAAGTAGAAAATGAAGTATGGAATTCAGAGGATGGAATAAATTGGACTTTCATTGACACTGCTGATTGGACTCCGCGTCATATTTCAGGATGGGTAGTTCATGATTCTTCTATTTTTGTTGTAGGTGGTGATCCACAATCAGGCGGACCAAGAGACGTTTGGCGAAGTGAGGATGGGGTTAATTGGATGAAATTACATGATACGATTCCAAACTTTGTCGGAAGAGTAATGCATATGGTATCAGCTTTGGATGGATACATGTATGTTTTAGGTGGTTTGTCTGGAATCACAGATTTAAATGAAGTTTGGAGATCACAAGATGGAACAAGTTGGGAGAAATTACCAAATGCACCATGGCCAGGAAGAGGACAAGTTTTAAATTCTTGCGTTCAAAATGATACGACTATGTGGTTATTAGGTGGCGGTAGATTTGTGACCTATAGAGATTTTAATGATGTTTGGAAAACAAATGATGGAATCAATTGGGAATTGGTAAATGAAGGAGCTCCGTGGAGACCAAGACATTGGCATACAGTTGCATTCTATGATAATAAACTTTGGGTAATAAATGGTTTTGCTGATACGGATGAAAATGATGTTTGGTATTCAGCAGATGGAATTGAGTGGTATGAGTTAAAAAACTCCCCTTATCTAGGAAGACATGCACATTCTACAACTGTTTACAACAATTATTTATGGATGGGCTTTGGAATTTTAACACCTGATTTGTGGAGATTAAAAAATAATAACCCTACTGCTTCGATAAATGAAATATCAGAAGAAAATAAATTCTTAATTTATCCTAATCCAAGCTCTAAGTTGATTTATATTCAAAATCTAAAAAATATAGAAAAATATACCATAACTAATTTGGAAGGTAAAGTGCTTCAGTTTGGAACAACAGATGGTCAAATTAATGTGCAGAATTTAAAAAATGGAATGTATATTCTAAATATGAATGAAACAAGTAAAAAAATAATTATTAACTAAATATTATTAAAATGAAAAATTATCTTATTTTTAGTGTAGTATATTATAGTTCTATATTTTTTTCGAATTTATTTGCTCAATACTCGTCTAACACAGCAGGTGGAGAGGCAACAGGTTCAGGAGGAACTGTAAGTTACTCATATGGTCAAATCGTTTATACCTCATTCGGTACAACAGGTTCTGTTGGGCAAGGAGTTCAACAACCCATTGAAATTTCAGAAGTTGCTGGAAATGAAAAGATTAAAGGAATAAATTTAAGTATTACGACTTTTCCTAATCCAACTTCTAATTTTATTACTATTAAAATCCATGATTTTAATACAAAAAATTTGACTTTCAAATTAATAGATGCGTCTGGAAAAGTAATAGAAAAGGGTGATATTATTTCAAATGAAACTATAATATCTTTAAAAAACTTACCTTCTGCAACGTATAATATAATGATTTCTAAAGAATTGGAGTTATTAAAAAATTATAAAATCGTTAAAAACTAATAAATTATGAAAAATTTAATATTTTCTATTATTGCATTTGTATTGATATCAAATGTGATTGCTCAAGCGCCTGGTAAAATGACCTACCAAGCGGTCATTCGAAATGCTAATGATCAATTAATTGCCAACACCCAGGTTGGAGTACGAATCAGCATTCTACAAGGATCAGCAAATGGTTTACAAGTGTATCAAGAAATACAAACTCCCACAACTAATGCGAATGGTTTAGTAAGTCTAGAAATTGGTCCACTTTCTGCAATTGATTGGTCTGTTGGTCCATATTTTATTAGAACAGAGACGGATCCATCTGGTGGCTTTAATTATACTATATCTGGAACAAATCAATTGTTAAGTGTGCCCTATGCTTTATATGCTGCAAACAGTCCCGCTGGGGCTCAAGGGCCTCCTGGACCACAAGGCATCCAAGGTGTTCCAGGTAATGATGGAGCTACAGGTCCTGCTGGGCCACAGGGAATTCAAGGTCCAGTTGGTCCACAAGGAGCTCCTGGAGTTGGTTTAAATAATCAAGGTATATGGGTTTCCGGTACAAGTTACAATCCTAATGATTATGTTTTTGCTCCTTCTTCTTCTAACCCACTTGTAAATTCCATGTTTATCGTACAAGCGGGCGCGAGTTTTGTCTCCAATACCAATCCTGCGGATGATTTGGCAAATTGGGTTGAATTTGAAGCACCTGCCGGCCCTCAAGGCTTACAAGGAATTCAAGGTCCTGCTGGTCAAGATGGAGCAACAGGTCCACAAGGGCCGCAAGGAATTCAAGGTCCTGCTGGTCAAGATGGAGCAACTGGCCTTACAGGAGCTGATGGACAAGGAGGGGTAACTATTGCCGGAATTAATGTAACTATCTCAGGCAGTGGAACAATAGAAAGCCCTTATGTAATAAATGCTCAAATATCTTCACCAACATACACCGTAGGATTAAATGCAGATTTAGGCGGTTACGTTTTATATGTAACTCCTGATGGTAAACATGGACTAGTAGTTGCAACAGTAAATCAAAGTTCTAATTGCTCTTGGTTTGATGCTCAAAATATTATCAGTGACCCAGCTAACCATGATGCAAACGGTCAAAAATTTACGGATTGGAGAATGCCTACAAAATATGAATTGAATTTAATGTATCTTGCAGGAGATGCAATTGGGGGGTTTCAACCTGACTATTATTGGAGTTCAACAGAAACCAATTTTTCTAATGGCGATGTGTGGACTCATGACTTTCACATGGGTGACATTATTGGTCAGTCACCAACCTTCCAAAACTATGTACGAGCGGTTAGGGCTTTTTAAGTTTTAAAGCGAATATGTTACGTTGATATTTTAAAATTAAGTTAGAGTATTAGAGGATAAATTGATATTGGAATAGAAAGAAATAGTTTGTATTGTAATATGTTGGGGATTTTTATTACTTATTAAGTTATAGTTCTGGTTATCATATTACTAATCCTAACAATTCCATCTCAATTGCTAGCTGAGCTAAAACAAAAGAAAGAAAATGAAGAACTAAATCTACGCATTGAAAAAATAGAAAAAATTATTTTAGAGTTGAAAAATAAGTAAGTATGAAAAAAATATTTTTAATTATAACCTCAATTTTAATTGTGGTTTATATTTCTGCCCAAGCACCAGGTAAAATGAGTTATCAAGCAGTTATTAGAAATGCAAATGATCAATTGATTGCCAACACCCAAATTGGAATGCGTATTAGCATTTTGCAAGGAAGTGCAAATGGGAGTATTGCCTACCAGGAAACTCAAACGCCAACTACCAATGCAAATGGCTTAATAAGCGTAGAAATTGGACCTTTAAGTACAATCGATTGGGCAAATGGACCTTATTTCATTAAAACCGAAACAGATCCATTAGGTGGATTTAACTATTCGATTTCTGGCACTACCCAATTGTTAAGTGTTCCTTATGCCCTATATGCTTCCAATAGCCAGCTGGGTCCTGAGGGACCAACTGGCCCGGCCGGTCCTCAAGGAAATGATGGGCCCCAGGGTCCTCAAGGTGTGCAAGGAATTCAAGGACCAGCAGGTCCACAAGGAGCTTCTGGAGTTGGTTTAAATAATCAAGGGGCGTGGCTTTCAGGTACAAGTTACAATCCTAATGATTATGTTTTTGCCCCTTCTTCTTCTAACCCACTCGTTAACTCAATGTTTATTGTACAATCGGCTGTTAGTTTTGTTTCCAATACCAATCCTGCGGATGATTTAACCAATTGGGTAGAATTTGTAGCTCCAGAGGGACCTCAAGGTGCACAAGGAATTCAAGGACCTGCAGGGCAAGACGGTGCAGCAGGCCCACAAGGACCCCAAGGGAATGATGGTGAAACAGGCCCACAAGGACCTCAGGGAATACAAGGTCCTCCTGGGCAAGACGGTACGCTTGGTATTACTGGTACTCAAAACCAAACCATGTATCATGATGGAACAAATTGGATTGCAACCAATAATTTAAGTAATGATGGTACCAAAGTTGGAATTGGTTTAAGCAATCCCGCTTCAGCTTTACATGTCAAAAGCAACTCGGATTTTTCACCAATAATAGTCCAATCAAATTCTACACAAAGTAGTAATCAACCATTAATAAAATTGCAAAAATCAAGTGGTGAGGATGTGATGTGGATACATTCAAATGATACATCAAATATTGCTATTGGAGTAAATGCAAACGCAGCAACTACCTTAGGAACAAATAATATTGCATTGGGACAAAATGCACTTTCACAAAACGTTAATGGAAGTAATAATTTAGCAATTGGAAACAATAGTTTGAATACCATGACATCAGTTGATAATATTGCAATAGGTAATCAATCGATGCAGAACAGTACTTCCGCTCAACAAAACGTGGCGCTTGGCTATGGAACTTTGAATAAAAATATGGATGGGAGTTTTAATTCATCTTTTGGCTATTTATCACTTTATAATTCTCTTTCTTCATATAATACTGCAATAGGGCATACAAGTATGTTTACGAACACTACAGGTAGCAGAAATACGGCTGTAGGTTTTTACTCTCTTTTTAGTAATATAGATGGAAGCGACAACACAGCTGTTGGCCATGGATCATTAGGCACGAATGTTGGAGGTATAAACAATACTTCAATTGGAAGTTATGCACTTCGCAACAACTCTTCAGGTAACCACAATGTTGGAATTGGTTTCCATTCGCTATATTCTAACTATGATGGAAGTTATAACGTGGGAGTAGGATACACATCACTTCTAGCAAATACCTCTGGTTATAGAAATACAGCAGTTGGAGGTGGAACATTGTTCTCTAATACTACAGGATTTGAAAATACTGCTGTAGGTTTTGATTGTTTAAATGCAAATTTAGATGGAATTAATAATGTGGCGGTTGGAAACAATGCCCTAATGTTAAATACGTCTGGTTCTAGGAATATTGCTATTGGGTATCAAGCAGCATATTCAAACAATACTGCGAGTAATAATATTTCAATCGGATACAATGCGATGTTTTTCAATACAACAGGATTTTCCAATACCACTGTGGGTAATAATTCCATGGAAAGTAATACTATTGGTTGGGGTAACTCGTCATTTGGTTTTCAATCTTTAAAATCAAATACTGTAGGAATTGGAAATTCATCCATTGGTTATCTTTCATTAAGCGCCAATTCTAACGGAAACTATAACACAGCACTTGGTGCTCAAACCTTGGTTTTAAATGATTCTGGAAGCAGTAATACTTCGATAGGTGTAGCAACATTATCTTATAATTCAAGTGGCTCAGGCAATACAGCAATTGGTAGTCAATCATTGCTTTCAAATACAACAGCCAGTCAAAATACATCAATAGGTGCTCAATCATTATGGAGTAATACCATTGGAGAATACAATGTTAGTGTTGGCGTAAATTCATTACAAGCTAATGTTACTGGCAATTACAATACAGCTATAGGTTATAATGCATCTTATTATGCCACTGATTTAAATAACACCATATCGATAGGCAGTGGAGCATTAGCAACAGCAAGCAACCAAGCAATAATAGGAGATTTAAACATCACCTCCATAGGTGGTTTTGTCAATTGGACTAATGTGTCAGATGCTCGTTTCAAAAAAGAAGTAAAGGAAACAGTTCCAGGTCTAGATTTTATCTTAAAACTTCGTCCAGTGACGTATCATTTAGATATTGAGGCAATTGCGAAATTCAGCAAAATTCCAGATTCTCTTAGAAACAAACAATCTGAATCTGAAAAAGGAGCTATTTTACAAAGTGGTTTCATTGCTCAAGAAGTTGAAAATGCTGCAAAAGAAGTTGGCTTTGACTTTAGTGGTGTTGATAAACCAAAAAATGAAAACGACCGATATGGTTTGCGTTATGCTGAATTTGTAGTTCCTTTAGTAAAAGCAATTCAAGAGCAACAAAAGATAATAGAAGAACAAAATTCAAGAATTGAAAAACTTGAAAAATTGATCCAAGAAAAACTTGAAAAGTAAAATGAATACTAATTTTTCAGCATTACTTATTTTAGTAAATTTTATTTTTTTAACCAATATTATCATTGCTCAAGGTGAAAGTAAAAATTGGTATTTTGGATATAATGCTGGAATAAATTTTTCGAGTGGAACTGCAATTGCCTTAAACAATAGTGCAATGTCAACAGATGAAGGTAGTGCTTCAATTTCTGATGCAAATGGGAATTTATTATTCTACACAGATGGAGTTACGATTTATGATCGAAACCATAACATTATGCAAAATGGCACTGGGTTATTAGGAAGTCCTTCTTCAACACAATCAGGTGTAATCATACAAAAACCTGGTTACACAAATCTTTATTACATCTTTACAACCACATTAATCGGACAAATGGATGGTTTGCGATATTCGGAAGTTGACATAAATTTAAATGATGGCTTAGGAGCTGTTACCGCCAATAAAAATATATTATTGCACACTCCAACTTGTGAAAAAATAACAGGAATCAGACATCAAAATAATGTCGATATTTGGATTGTTTCAAGAGACGTAAACGCAAGTCAGTTTAGATCTTTTTTAATTACTCAAAATGGTGTAGACCCAACTCCTGTTCTTAGCAATATTGGCTTATACATTTCAGAAAATCAGTCATTAGAAGCAGGTCAAATGAAGGCTTACTTAGGTGGAAAAAAAATTGCCACTGCAACCTATTCGAATGGAGTCTTTGAATTATTCGACTTCGATAATCAAACTGGCACCCTATCTAATGCAATAGAACTAAGTGGAACTTCGGGGGCTGCATATGGTGTTGAATTTTCACCTGACGGATCAAAGTTATATGGTTCAGTTGCAACGGGATCGTTTATTGGTTATCCTCCAACTGAGAATCTTTATCAATGGAATTTGTGTGCAGGAACAGGTTCAGCAGGTGATATTATTGCGTCAATGCAAGTGGTTTTTAGTGGTGCTACAACCGATCAAGGATTAGCAAGTATGCAACTTGCCCCAGATGGAAAAATATATGTTGCAAGGTATCATGGCGTTCCAGGCTCGGAATCACAGTTTCTTGGAGTAATTAATAATCCGAATGAGTTGGGAATATTATGCAACTATGTAGATGAAGGTTTTTTTTTAGGCGGACAAACATCTAGCATGGGTTTGCCTAATTTTGTACCCTATAATTTAAATACGATCCCACCACCCATATTGAATTTTTCATACGATTCAATTTTATGTGTAAATAATGGAATAGTAACTCCTATCTTTCATCCTCAATTTGCTGGAGGTGGCGTTTTTTCATGCACAGACCCAAACTTAACGATTGATGCTTTTAGTGGGCAAATTGACTTAAATATCAGTCAAATAGGAACTTATAATGTGGTTTACAATTTAATATTGTCTGCTTGTGGAATTGAATCTTTTGACACTATTGTTCAAGTTTCGATTGAAGAAATTAATCAAATTGCTGAATTTACAATCCCAAGTAGTTCTTGTGTTTCAAACGCAGACATTACTCCAATTTTAAATGTCAACGCTTGTGTTGATGGAGTTTTTTCCTGTTCTCCTGGACTTTCAATTGATGTTCAAACAGGTGTGATTAATTTGTCAAACAGTAACGCCGGTAATCATATTGTCACTTATACATGCCCTGCACTATTTTGTAAAATTGAAGAAAGTTATTCAACAACTTTTAATTTATATTCAAATTCAACGGCTAATTTTATTCCCTTTGAAGATACAACAATTCTAATAGATAATCCTCAAGTTGAGTTTATAAATCAATCTTTTAATGCAGACAGTTATTTTTGGGACTTTGGAGATGGAATTACAAGTACATCTGAGAATCCTGTACATACTTTTCCTAGTCAAGCTGGAAATTATCTTGTAACTTTAATTTCTTATCAAAATGGATTATGTAATGACACAGTTAGTAGAATAATAAGAATTCCAACGGATGATTTTTTATATGTACCCAATACATTCACGCCCGATGGTGACGAATACAATCAATTGTTCGAGCCCATAATTTCTGATGGGGTGATGGCTGAATCATATACTTTATTAATATTTAATAGATGGGGTGAAATACTTTTTGAATCTCATGACCCTTCTATTGGTTGGGATGGAACTTATAATGCTTATAGTGTTGAAAAGGGTCTTTACGTTTGGAGAATACAGTTTGAAAATTTAAAGTATGAAAAAATCGTAAGGCATGGACATGTATTATTATTAAAATAAGAGTAAACCGATTTTTATCATCAACTATGTTTTTGGTTTTAGATTGTTCTTTTTAATAGATGAAATTAATAATTTCAATTTTACTATCGAACTCAGGTTAATAATTAATTGTGTTTATAAATTTTTGAAATTTTAAACTAAGTTTTTGCTTTATGTTGTTCCTTGATAAAAAAAACCGCAATAATTTTGTTTTTATTTCTAATAATTACTAATTTTGGGAATAAATAGAAATATAATGTACAATCTATTTCAAGAAAAAATGGAGTTATTTTGTGTTTTTACAAATAAAGACATCGAAAAAGAGTTTCCAAAATTTGATAAAAAAAATTTAGTTTACTGGCAAAAGAAAAATTACATAAAAAAAATAAGGAATAACTATTATTATTTTTCAAAAAATGAACTGAGTGATGAATTTCTGTTTTTTGTTGCCAATAAAATATATCATCCATCATATATTTCATTAGAATCTTCTTTATCCTATTATTCTGTGATTCCGGAAAGTGTGTTTACTTCAACATCTGTTAGCACTCTTAAAACAAATCATTTTTCGACATTAATTGGAATATTTTCATACAATAATATAAAAGAAAACTTATTTTTCGGTTATACCTTAATTCAATATAAAAATCATTTTTTTAAACTAGCAAATTTAGAAAAAACAGTTTTAGATTACTTGTATTTACATCCTGAAATTGCTGCTAAAAATGATTTTGATTCGTTAAGATGGAATAAAGAAGTTTTAAAAAAAATAAATTTCAAAAGATTATCTGATTATCAAATTTTATTCAATTCAAATGCATTAAATTTACGAATTAAACGTTTAATTGAATACATTCATGCTTAGTTTTCAAGAAATACAACAACAATACCCAGAAAATTTAAGACCTTTTAAACGTTTTATTTTAAGAGAATATTTACAGTACAAAATATTGGAAATAATTTTTTCTAGCCCATTGGCAAATAAACTGTGTTTCTTAGGTGGTACATGTTTACGAATTGTTCATAATCAACAAAGGTTTTCAGAAGATTTAGATTTTGATAACTTTAATTTAAGAGAAGATGAGTTTATTGATATCTCAAAACACATTACCAAAGAATTAGAGAAGGAGGGTTATGATATTGAATGTAAAAATGTTATTAAAGGAGCGTTTCATTGTTATATAAAATTTCCTAACATTTTATTTAAAGAAGGGATTTCAGGTCATTACGAAGAAAAAATACTGATTCAATTAGATACTGAAGCACAGTTTTTTGAATTTGAACCTCAAACTTATATTTTAAATAAATTTGATGTTTTTACTTCAATTTTTATCACTCCTGCTGAACTATTGTTGGCACAAAAATTTTATGCTGTCATCAATCGTAAAAGAAACAAAGGAAGAGATTTTTTTGATATTGTTTATTTACTTGGAAAAAATGTGAAACCAAATTATGAATATTTGAATTTTAAACTTAAAATTTCAAATGAAACTCAATTGAAAGAATTAATATTAGATAATTGCAAACAAAATAATATGTTAGAAATGGCAAACGATGTTGCTCCATTTTTATTTAACCCCAAAGATGTAAAAAAAGTTATATTGTTTGAAGAATATTTAAAACAAACAAAATTATAATACCTGTTTAAAACAGATTACATTTTCAATATAGGTCAATTAAAATAATCTTCGATGCTGCCTTTAGCGTTGTCTATTTTCATATTGTATCGGCATGTTACCAATTATTTTTTGGATTAACGATAAAATAGGGCTTTGCAACGGTCTTAAACCCTTATTATTTTCCATAAACAGACTGATAAGACTGGTAACGTGAGAACACCGATCGCACATATTTTTGTGTATGTGGCCCTTTCATGGCTCCGTATTGAACTACTTCGTCGAGATAATATTTTCTTTCTGATAAATTTTTCACCATCATTTCTACATGTTCGTCCCATTGATAAGGGTTCAAACCATATTTTTTTGCTAAATTTTGAGCATCTTTTATATGACTAAACCCTGCATTATAGGAAGCTAAAGCAAATTTTATTCTTTGGTTTTTATCTTTTACATCAGGCCACATTTCAAAATCTTTCATTATTTTTTTCATTCCTCCAGCAATTTGAACTTCTGGAGAAGAGTTAGGATAAACTCCAAATTTCGGCCCGACTTCAGGCATAAACTGCATCATTCCATATGCACCTCCAAAACCAGTTACATAAGGATTGAATTTAGATTCTTGGTAAGCAATTGCAGCAAGAAGAGTCCAATCCCAAGCAACTTTTTTAGCTTCTTTTTTAAAAATGTCATCGAAAGGAGATATTGACCCACCAGACAAACTTAAATAAGAAGAATTGTTTTGTTCAATCATTTTATCAATTTCATAATATTTATGTTTTAAATACCGAAATTCAGGTTTTTTTACATATTCTGCCAACCACTGATCTAATTTCGCTTTTAATAAACGGGTATTTTTTCTTGTTCCAAAAGCGATATTTTGTCTAATACTTAACGCAACATTCCCTTCAATATTATCGTAAAATTTTTCGTTACTTAAAACAACATTTTTTGGAGCAATAGTATAATCAATTTTACCTTCTGAAACCTTTTCAATCAATTCTTCAACACCTATATCAGTTGGCTCAGCTTGAATAAAAATACTGTCTCCAATCTCATCTTGCAAATGAATTAGTCTTTTATGATAAACAGAATTCATCCTTACATAAATTTTTTTATTTACCAATTCTACAGGTTCATGAATTAACAAATGATTCCAGTCGTGGGTTGGAGTATTTTCCCAATTTTCAGGTTTTCTTTGAACAAGAATTTGTTCTGTCCTTAAAAAAGGTATGGAGTAATCTAAAAAATCTTTATCTAAACGATTGACAACTAAATTTCCAGCTACTAAATCCACTCCTTCATTATCATTGATTTTTTTTATTTCTTCAAAATCCCTTAAAATTTTAACTTCCAATTCTATGCCTAAATGAGAGGCAAACTCTTTTAATATTTCATATTCAAAACCAAGCTTTTTACCTCTATATATAAAAAAAGAGGTGGTACTATTTTCTGCTAATACAATTAATTTGCCACTTTTTAAAATTTCTTTTAAATCTCTTTTCGATACAGACTCTTCTTCTACTTTCGAATTGTTCTCCGAACAAGACACAAAACAACTAAAACATAAAAATAATAAAATGTATGTTTTCACCATAGATTTATACTGTCTGTTCACTTTGATTATAATCAGATTTATTGCTAAAAAATCATTTTTTTTTACACTTGACAATGTAAATATAAAAAAAATAATTAAAGATGTAATAAAAATTAACTAAGAAAATATAATTACTTCCATTTATTTACCTCAGTCAAAAATTTGAAATAAGATATTAAAAACGTTTATACTCAATGATATATTTCACTTTGTCGTATGAAATAAATTCTTTATCTAAAAATAGTTTTACGTAAAAATATAAATCGTACTTTTGCACATCAAAACCAGAAAATGATAAAATTATATAGCCCTATTATACTCCTCTTATTAATTTTCACTTCATGTGGAAGTAATGAAGCATTAGAGAACGAAAAAGAATCCAATCAAGTCATTATTAATCAAAAGGTTAGAGATGCCCACAGCTATTCCAATGTACATGAAATTTTCACGAAACATTTACACCTTGATTTAGAAATAGATTTCAATAGTAAAACCATTTATGGAACTGCTCGCCATCACATGAAAAACAACGGTACAGACACTGCTGTTTTTGATTTGAAAGGTATAGAAATTATTAGAGTAACCACTGGTGTTAAAGGAAATGAAAAAAATACAGATTACGTTATTGGACAAGAAGATCCAATTATTGGAGCCCCTTTAAGTATAAAAGTGGACAGTTTAGTGACTGACATTAATATTTACTATAAAACTACTGAAAAATCTGATGCTTTAGATTGGTTAGATCCACATTTAACAGACAGTAAAAAATATCCCTATTTATATACTCAAGGTCAAGCTATTTTAACACGCACCTGGATTCCAACTCAAGACAGTCCTCAAAATAGAATTACTTATTCAGCTGACGTTAAAGTTCCAAAAGAGTTAATGGCATTGATGAGTGCTAATAATCCAACTCAAAAAAATGACAGTGGAATTTATCATTTCGAAATGAAACAACCAATTCCAGTTTATTTGATAGCTTTAGCTGTTGGGAATTTGAGCTACAGAAAAATTGGTAAAAATTGCGGAGTATATACTGAACCAACAATGATTGATGAAGTTGCTTGGGAATTTCAAGACCTTAAAAAAATGATGAGTGCCGCAGAAGAACTTTATGGAAAATACGAATGGGATAAATACGATGTGATAGTACTTCCCTACTCTTTTCCTTTTGGTGGAATGGAAAATCCACGTTTAACTTTTGCCAATCCTACTTTAATCACTGGAGACCGTAGTTTAATTACTGTTGTTGCCCACGAACTAGCACATTCTTGGTCAGGAAATTTGGTTACCAATGCCACATGGGACGATTTTTGGTTAAACGAAGGGTTTACGGTTTATTTTGAAAATCGTATTATGGAAAAAATTTATGGGAAAGAAGTGGCAGACATTCTTGCTTTAATAGAATTTCAAGAGTTAGAAGTGGAAATAAAAGAAATTCAAGAAAGTGACCATCCTGAAGACACCTATCTTAAACTTGCCTTAAATGGCAGAGATCCTGACGAAGGAATGACTCAAATAGCTTATGTTAAAGGGGCATTTTTTTTAAAAACAGTTGAAGAATTAGCTGGTAGAAAAAAGTTTGATGATTTTATGAAAAATTATTTCAAAGAGTACAAATTTCAAACTTTAACCAGTGAAATGTTCGAAAACTATTTAATTGAAAACTTGTTAAAACCAAATCACATTAAATTCGATACCAAAGAATGGTTGTATGGAAATGGACTACCAAAAAATTGTGTTAAAATAAAATCTCCACGTTTTGAGTACGTTCAAAAATTGTCTGAAGAGTTCGCAAATGGAAAAGATATTTTTAAAGGCAAAGGCAGTAAAATAAAAAGAGAAACTTACATTACTCAAGAATGGCAAGCTTTTATTAGAAAATTACCTAGGGACTTATCGGTTGAAAAATTAAAGTTATTAGACGATAAACTTGGTTTTAAATCTTGTGGTAATTCAGAAATCATGACTGAATGGTTTGTTTTGTCTATTAACGCTGGCTATACTGATGTAAGACCAGAAATTGAACAATTTTTAAATAAAGTAGGAAGAAGAAAATTTTTGTTACCTATTTACAAAACACTTTCAAAAGACAAAGAAAATTTGAAATTTGCTAAAAAAGTCTATAGCAACGCCAGAAAAAATTACCATTCCGTATCTCAAAAAACAATGGATGAGTTGTTAAATTACAGCTTATAACAAAATTTAATTTTAAGCAATATTTTTAACTCAAATGAAATTTAAATTGTGATAACCAGTATTATTAACAATAATTAAAATTTCATTATTCAATTCATTGATTTTAAAACGAAACACAATTGATACAAATTAAATAATATACTTTTTTTAAAAAATTCACTTTAATTTAATTAAGTTTGTTTTTAAAAAAATCCATTTTGAATAAATTTTTCTTTTTATTATTTTTATTTTTTAACTTTTTTCAGGTTTCATCAAAAAGTTTTGAAGAGTTAAATTCCATTATTTTTGATAATACATATACAAAAAATCACTTAGAGGATATATTAAAAGTAGAAAAAAGCGAATATCTAAAAAATCCTGACCATAGCATACTATTAAATATCAAATATATCGAATCTTTCATAGCAGACCATGATGGAAATGTCAATCTTCGAATTCAAAAATTGTTATGGATAATAGAAAACTCTAGAGAAAAAGATTATTTAATTTCCATTTATTCAAATTATCATTTAGGTTCTATTCTCAATTTTCTAAAATCCTATGAAATTTCAAAAAAATATGCTATTAACGCTTTATATATATCAAAAAAACACAAAGTTTCTGAACTTACAAAACTTATTTATTCTTTAAAGGCATCAATATCTTATAACAGCGGACAATACGAAGAAGCTTTTCAAAATTATTCTAAAGCTCTAAAATATAACATTAATAAAGAAAATAAACTGTTTATTTCTTCTATGTTAAACAATATCAGTTTATGTAAAGCTAAAATTGGGGATTATTATGCTTCAAATTCATATATCTATCGTTCATTATATTATATCAAAAAAATAAAAAATAAAAATAAAAATGACGAACTTTTTAAAGTTATAGTTGAAGGAAATCTAGGATCAAATTTTCATTTATTAAATAAAATTGATTTAGCGAAATTTTATCTTGAGAAAGAAGTCAACTACTACATTACAAATAATTTAGAACTAAACAATGTTCATAAACCTATTCAAGAATTGATTGAAATATATACTAAAGAAAATAATACAAAAAAGATACAAAATTTTATTCAAACAGTAAATATTCTTGAAAAAAATCTACATTCGTTAGAAACTAAATATAATCTTAAAGAAATTTTGTACTGTTATTATTTTTCAAATAATGATTATCAACAAATAAAATATTTATCCGCTGACTTAATTAAACTTAAAAAGTTAATTTCTGATTCTATCTTAATTAAGTCTAAAAACATAAACAATTTATTATACGCACAAGAAATTAAACACCTCACAAATCAATACAAAACTAAACAAAAGCTAGTTGATTCAATTATAAAAGACAAACAAAAAACAACCCTCTTTTTGTCTATTTTATTTTCATTAGTTACATTCATATTTATTTTATTATATTTTCAAAGAAATAGAAGGAATTACAAAAACAATTTAATTCAAAAGCAAAAAGACGAATTGGAAATTAAACAACGAATGATTTTAGAAAAAGAAGTTAAACTAAAACAAGAAAAAATCACCAATTTATCTTTGAATTTAAATCTAAAAAAAGAAACTGAAAAAGCATTTTTAATGAAAATCAATGAAATTAAAAAACGTAGAAATGTGGACATAGAAAGTGTATTAAGAGAACTTCAATTAAATATCAAAAATCTTCTTCAAATTGACAAAAAGAATAATGAAATTAATCATGAAACAGATGAAGAAAATACAAAATTTATTTTAAATATAAAAGAAAAACATCCTAATTTAAGTGAACATGAAATAAATTTTTGTTTGTATTTTAGAATGGAGTTAAATTCTAAAGAAATTGCTTCATTAACGGACATGACCTCAGGTACAATTAGAGTCTATAAAACCAAAATTAAAAATAAATTAGGGTTAAAAAATGAAACTAATTTAAACGACTATTTAAAATCTATTTGATATTTTTAAATAATAATTAAATCAATATTAACAATATAATAAATTAACACTATAATTTATATATTATATTATTATTCAATTATTTAACATTATTAGAAATAACATATTTCATCATTTATTTACAAATAAGATAACAAATATTAACAATAATATAACGATTTAGTATAATTTTTTAAGGAATTTTACTTAAAATTAATAAATTCTATGAAAAAGTTATATTTTTTTGTTTTTGTGTTTTTTACGTTTACTGTTTATTCAAATATAAATATTACTGCTCCTAATTTGAACATAAATACCTGTGTTTTTCCAAGTGCTTATTCAAATTTAGGAAATATTGTAGTTGATGAAGGGGCTCTTAATGATTTTCCAATAACTGCATCAAATACTGATTATACTTTTACTTTAACCGCTCCAGCTAATTTTCAATATAATGCAGGAACAGGTGCTGTTTCTTCAAACGGTGCTGATATTACTACTATTTCTGTTGTAATAACAGCTACAACTATTACTGTTACTTATAGAAGTAGTCAAGCAAACAGAACGAACGGTGATGATGTAATAACTATAAGTGGAATACAGGTTAGAGCAATAACTGGAGCAGCAACTCAAAGTGCCACTAAAACGGCAAGTTCAGAAACAATTGTAGGTTTTGCAAATGGAACAGTTGTGGCAAATTTTGTTTCAGCAGTGAGTTGTGCTTGTACGCATATTTTAAGAATGACAGATACTTGGGGCGACGGCTGGAATGGTGGTACAGTTAGTGTATCAGTTAATGGTGTTGATGTATTAACAAATGTAACTTTAGGTGGTGGTAGTGGGCCTTCAGACCTTACATTTAATGCATCTACTGGTGATTTAATTCGTGTTTATGAAACAGCTGGTGGAACTTTTCCAACTGAAATGAGAGCTGAAGTTTTAGATGGCGGTTCAATATCAATAATAGCATCTCATGATCCTGTTGCTGGTACAGTTAATTCAGGGGGAACAACAGGAAATGGAAATTGCCCTCCTCCTATGGCATATACATCTTCTACAGTAACACAATCATCTATAGCTAACGTAGTTAATTGTTCATCAAATGCACAGGTTGTTTGTTTAGAAATAATTACTACAGGGGTAACCTCACCATTGTCTTTAACTCAAATTCAAACACAATTTGGTGGTACAGCTGTTTTTGGTAATGCATCTGCAACAAAAGTTTATTATACTGGAACTTCAAATGTTTTTGCTACTACAACTTTATTTGGATCTGCAGTACCTGCAGCTGGTACATATAACATTAATGGTGCTCAAAATTTAAGCAATGGAACCAATTATTTTTGGTTAGTCTATGATTTAAATAATACAGGTATAGTTGGTAATACAGTTGATGCTACAATTCCTCAATTTACTTTATCTGCTGTAAATAGGATTCCTACCACTACTAGTCCAGCTGGGACAAGAACTATTACAATTTGCACTGCACCTGGAGGAGTTTATGCAGGTTTAGAAACTTGGCTAAAAGCAAATAGTGGTGTAGTTGGTGCTGCACCTATAACTGGATGGACTAATCAAAATTCGAGTGGCATTCCAATTCTGGTCAATGGAGCTCCAAATTTAAATTCGATTTCAACCTCTTATAATTATAATCCTTATGTCGATTTTACTGCACCTGTAGGCACTTTACCAAATGGAGCTGCTGCTAATAGACAATTTTTAAAATTTTCTGGTTATAATGATATTGATGGTCTTAATTTTACAACTCTATTTTTTACATTTCATTTAACAGATTTAACTAGAAAAAACACACATGTAGGTGTTGTTGAAGGGATAACTTATTCTGCTGGCCCAGTGAATGGAAGTTTACACGGATTAGACAATGCTGGAAATGCTGGTTTACATGAAAGTGCTTATGATCCAACAGATTTTGGAACTGGAGCACCTGCACCTACGTGGCAAAGAAACGGCACAAATTTAACTTATAATTCATTACATAGTTCTACAAAACACATATTGTCAGCAAATTGCCAAACAGGTGGAAATACTGGAATTAACAGGCTTTTAGGTGGTCAAATTGATGATGGAGGTGGATTTTTTGGTCATTTCAGAGATTGGAAAGGGCCAGCAGCTGAAATTATTGGTTATTCACAAGTAACAACAGCTACTGATAGACAAAAAATTCATAGTTATTTAGCAGTAAAATATGGAGTAACTTTATCTACAAATTATTTAAGCACATCTGGTGTTACTATTTTTAACACTTCAGCACCATATAATAATAATATAATTGGAATTGGACGTGATGATGTTGAAGCTTTAAATCAAAAACAATCTCATCAAGACGATGATTTAGTTAGAATTTATTTAAGTACTCTTGTCGGTACTAATGCTGCAAATACTGGCGTTTTTGCTTCAGATATTTCTTATGTCGTTATGGGATCAAATACTGGTCAATTGTGTGCCACTGCATTATCAAATGCTGAAGTACCTTCACCTGATTTAGTAAGTTGTCCTTTATACAGTCGTTTAGAAAGAGAGTGGCGTGTAACAAGAACAAACATGGCACAAAATTATAATATGGACCTAAAATTAGATGCTTGTGGAGCTCCTGGGTCAGTAAATGTATCTCATTTAAGATTATTAGTGGACAACGATGGGGATTTTTCTAATGGAGGCACAACGTGTTTCTACAATGGCGATGGTTCAGGTATTGTATTTACTTATTCAAATCCAACAATTACGATTTCAAATCTTTCAACAACACATATTCCAAACAATGCAACAAGATTTATAACAATAGCTTCTATTGACCCCGCGACTCCATTACCTATTGCATTAATTTCATTTGACGCTAAACTGAACAGTAAAAACACAGTAGATTTAAAATGGACAACGGAATCTGAAAGAGACAATGACTATTTCCAAATTGATAAATCTGCTGATGGAAAAAATTGGGAACTTTTGGGCAAAGTAAAGGGAGCAGATAATTCTATCGCTAAATTAGATTACTTTTTAGAAGATGAAAATCCTGTCTATGGACTAAACTATTATCGTTTATCACAATTTGATTTTAATGGTAATAAATCTATAATTGATACCAAAACATTAGAAATTTCTACATCTGATATCATCTCTTTATTTCCTAATCCTGCTTCAAACACTCTTAACTTAATTGGAAACAATATCTCAAATTTGGATTTCTTATTGCTTGACAATTTGGGAAATAAAATTCATTACGAAAAAAATATTATTTCTAGTGACCATATAGAAATAAGCACAGAAAATCTTGCAAATGGTCTATATTTCATAGTTAGTTTAGGTAAGGTTCAGCAAGATTTTCAAAAATTAATGATTCGTCATTAAATAAATTGAGTCAGCTTATGGTTGACTCAATTTTTTATTTTAAAAATTATTTATTTTGAAAAAGAAGAATTTTATATTTATTTTATTTTTTGTGTTTTTATTTAATCAGAATGGTCAAACACAATGTAATCCTATATCTAATTTTCTAGGAAATGACGTAAGTTTATGTCAAGGTGAAGAGGTCGTTTTAAATGTACCTATAAATTATCCTAATTTCATTTGGTCAACGGGTGAAATTAATCAAACTATCACAATCAATCAAACAACTGAAGTAATATTAACTTTAAGCGAGTTAAGCGGAGATTTAGTTGTAAATGGTGACTTTGAACAAGGAGATGTTGGTTTTGTTAGCCAATACGTTTTAGGAACAGGAGGTACTTGGGGTTTACTTAGTAATGAAGGTCAATACTCAATTTCAACTTCACCTTCAAATGTTCATAACAATTTTTTATTTTGTCAAGATCATACTTCTGGAACGGGTAATAGTTTTATTGCAAATGGTTCAGGTGTACCTCAAACAAAAGTCTGGTGTCAAACGATTAATGTTGATCCAAATTCAACATATCAATTTTCAACTTGGGCAATGAATGTATTAAATGCACCTGAAATATCTGACCTGCAATTTTTAATTAATGACATACAAGTTGGTAATATTTTTTCCACAAGTGTTTCAGGTTGTCAATGGCAACAGTTTTATGAAGAATGGGACTCTGGCTTAAATGTTTCAGCTGAAATTTGTATTGTTAATCAAAATACTTTACAAAGTGGGAATGACTTTGCCTTAGACGATATATCTTTTAAAAAAGTATGTCATTCAATCGATACTGTTCAAGTTACAGTTCATCCTTTACCAATATTAACAGTAGTTAATGATTCAATTTGTCAAAATGACCCCAACGATATTGCCCTTGTTCAGGTTAGTGGAGCAAGTTCGTATTTATGGTCAAACCCAAGTTCAATTATTAGTGATTTAGGCGATTCTATTTTAGTGAAACCTAATCAAACAACAACATATAATGTTACTGGCGTTAATGAATTTGGATGTAGTTCGAGTATATCGGCAGAAGTTTTTGTAAAAACACCTTTTTCAATGTTAACTCAAAACGATTCTATTTGTGAAAACAGTGCTACTACATTGATTGTCAGCGGAGCTGATAATTTTGTTTGGTCTCCATCTAATTCGTTATCTTCGAATAATGGTGATACTGTAACTGCAAATCCAACAACTACTCAAGTTTACACAATTATTGGAGAAAAAGATGGTTGTTATGATACCAGTTTTGTTTCTTTAAAAGTGATAAAAAATCCAATTGCCAATGCTCAGTTACTTACTAATGACTTGACAATTAACCAGTCATTACTATTTCAAAATTTAAGTCAAAATGCAAGTACATTCGATTGGAATTTTGGGAATGGTGAAACACTTAATCAAGTAGATAATAGTAATCAAGAAGCAATTTATAGCGATTTTACAACTTATGAAGTTAGTTTAATAGCTTATGAATCAATTTGTTCAGATACATTTAAGTTGTCTTTTGAAATTATTCCTAATATTAGCATCGAGTTTCCAAATGTTTTTACACCAAATGACGATTCTTATAATTCATTCTTCAGTTTGAATCCTAAAAATTTTAAGTCATTTGAAATTAATATTTTTAATCGTTGGGGAAACCTTATGTATCAAGGAGATTTAACGAATGAAAAATGGAATGGAAAAACTAAAGATGAAAAAATTGCTCAAGATGGCATCTATTATTATACCTATGAGGGCATGGGTTTAAATGATGAACAACAGAGTGGTCAAGGTTTTTTCCATTTAATTAAATAATATAACTACAAAAAATAAAAAAAATGAAAAAAATAAAACTAATAGCTTTAATAAGCTTATTCTCAATCAATCTTAATGCACAAGAATCGACAATCACAGTTTTCGACGAAATATTATTTTATGATGGTTATGCCGGTTTGGTTAGTTTTCCCACCCCAGAAGGTGTTATCAGACATCGCAACGATTTATATTCTAAGAAATTAAGTGCAGATGATCTCTCATTAATCGGTAATAATTTAAATTTATCGGTTATTATAAAAGCTGCTTGTGATAATTACGACCGTATTGGAAATGTTAATCTAGCTTTCGTTCCTAAAGGAGAAAGTTCGTATCACCCTGATAGTGTTCAAAGAATTGAGATAGCTCGTTACATTACACCTTTTATGAATAAAAACATTCAACCAGATGAAGTACCTTACAGCTATCAAATAGATAATGTGTCTAAAATATTTAAAGATGAAGAAACAAATCAACAATATGATTTTTGGGTTGAACTTCAAGTTTTTGGTGTTCCTTACGCTGCCAACAATGAGGTGGCGGGTTGTGCTGGGAGAAATGATGTTTTTTTTGGAACTCTAAAATTAACCTCTACTCCTGAACAATTTTCATCCAACAATTTTGTTTTACCTCTAAATTTTCAAAACAATTTAAATGATTACCAAGAAGGTGCAAGTGATGCAATTGGTCAAACCAAAAGAACTATTGATTTTTCTCTTCCATTACCACTTATTGACGCACAATTTTTTCTGATAACTTCAAATCATGGAGCCAATAGTGGTGGTGAAGAATATAATCGAAGAATGCATTACATTTATTTTGATGAAAATTTAGTTTTATCGTATAAACCTGGTGAACCGTCTTGCGAACCATATAGACAATATAATACACAAGGAAATGGTATTTATGGGCCAAGTCCAAGAACAGATGCTCAATGGCAATCTTTTAGCAATTGGTGTCCTGGTGCAGCAATTCCAATTCGTGAGATTAGTTTAGGAAATCTAAGTGAAGGTCAACATAGTTTTAAGATTGATGTCCCAACTGCAATTTTTGCTAATAATGAAGGTAATTTCCCTGTTTCAGTCTATCTACAAGGAACAAGAAACAACTTAGGTACAGATTTTTTAACACAAAACAATTTTAAAGTCTCTCCAAATCCTGCAACAGATAAAATCTTCATCACCAGTAAAAATGATTTAGTTGATATAATAGAAGTTTTTGATATTTTAGGGAATTCTCTTGTTTTGGCTCAAAAATCTATTTCCTCAGATACTATTGAACTAAATATTCAAGATTTTGATTCAGGGACCTATTTTATTCATATTTCCTCAAAGCAAAATCTTGAAAGTTTTAAGATTATAAAAATGTAGGTAAAAAGGGTCTATTTAAGAATACCAAACTGTATATAAACTACATTTAGGAGTATTGGCTGCTTCAAACAATGCTAATGTCGGAACCTTTCTTAATGATGAATCGTTTATTTTAGTAGGTTCAAATTCTGGTTTGATGTGTGCTACTGCTTCTTCAAACGCAGAAGTTCCATCTCCTGCATTAGCAAGTTGCTCTTTATTTTCACGTCTTGAAAAAGAGTGGAAAATAACAAGAACCAATTCGACTGATAATTTTAATTTGAAATTAAATTTAGCTGCTTGTGGAGCCCCAGGATCAGTGAACGTTTCTCATTTAAGACTTTTATTGGACAACGATGGAGATTTTACTAATGGTGGCACCACTTGTTTCTTTAATGGTGATGGTTCTGGTATAGTTTTCACTTATTCAAATCCAACAATTACGATTTCTAATCTTTCAACAACACATATTCCAAACAATGCAACTAGGTATTTTACAATTGCTTCTATTGATCCTGCTACACCATTACCTATTGCTTTAATTTCTTTTGATGCAAAACTAAACAACAAAAACACTGTTGACTTGACTTGGAAAACTGAAGCTGAAAGAGATAATGATTATTTTGAAATAGATAAATCTACTGATGGATTTAACTGGGAATTTTTAAGCAAAGTAAAAGGTGCTGGTAATTCTACCATTAAAAATAAGTACTTTGTAGAAGATGAAAATCCAGCTTTTGGACTAAATTATTATCGATTATCACAATACGATTTTAATGGTAAAAAAACAATAATTGAAACTAAAACAGTTGAAACATCGTTAACTGAATTCATTTCTCTTTATCCCAATCCTGCATCAAATAAAGTTAACCTAATTGGAAAAAATATTTCAAATAGGGAAATACAGTTAATTGACAATTTAGGGCACATTATACAATTTAACAAAAATATTATTTCTAGTGACCATATAGAAATAAGCACAGAAAATCTTGCAAATGGTCTATATTTCATAGTTAGTTTAGGTAGGGTTCGACAAGATTTTCAAAAATTAATGATTTGTCATTAGATAATAAAGAGTCAGCATTAAGTTGACTCTTTGTTTTTTTTAAAATAAATCTATTTCCATTTCCTCCTTTTAACATTTTTTAAAAATCGATTAACATTCCTTAACAACAGATTTTTAAATATCTTTTTAAACTTGCATAAAAATTAACAATGTTATGAAAAAGAATTTGAAACCTTTCGTTTTTGGTCTAGTAGGAGGTATAATTCCTTTGACCGTTTTTTTAATGTTGAATGGAAAATCAAACATTCCGTTGTCCGATCAAGTCATTGATGGAAATAGAAGAATAGAAGGACAATTTACTTCCATGCCCAATTTTAATCCAAGTTCAGCTGAAAGTTTTGTTGAGGCTAGCGAAAATACTATAAATTCAGTAGTACACGTGACAACAAAAACAGTTCACACTTCAATTCAACGTGATCCCTTTTTTGAATTTTTTTATGGTCCAGGAAGTGGCAATCGTGAATTTAAACAATATGGTTCTGGATCTGGTTCAGGTGTTATTGTTTCCTCTGAAGGTTATATTGTAACCAATAATCATGTGATTGACAATGCCAACGAAATTGAAGTAATTCTTAATGACAATTCAAAATATACTGCAGTTATTGTTGGTGCAGACCCTTCAACCGACCTTGCTGTCATCAAAATTGAAGCAAAAAATTTAAAACCAATTCCAATAGGAAATTCAGATGATTTAAAAATTGGGGAATGGGTTTTGGCGGTCGGAAATCCTTTTAATTTAACCTCTACTGTAACTGCTGGAATTGTTAGTGCTAAAGCCAGAAATATCAATTTATTAAGCGATAGAGCTGGTTCTAGTGTTGTGCCAATTGAATCATTTATTCAGACTGATGCTGCAGTGAACCCCGGAAACAGTGGTGGAGCTTTAGTTAATACAAGAGGACAATTAATGGGAATTAACACAGCAATCGCCTCACAAACTGGAAGTTACGCAGGATATTCTTTCGCAATTCCTGTAAATCTTATGCAAAAAGTGATGCGTGATTTAATTGATTATGGAATTGTACAAAGAGGATTTTTAGGTGTTCAAATCACCGATATTAACCAAGAATTAAAAGAAAAAAATAATTTAAATTCTACAAAAGGTGTTTTTGTTGCTAAAGTGATTGAAGATGGAGGAGCAGACAAAGCTGGAGTAAAAGAAGGTGATGTAATAACTAAAATTGGTTCAAAAGAAATTAATTCTGTAGCTGAATTACAGGAAGAAATCGGAAAAAGAAGACCAGGAGATGTTGTTAATGTTACCATTCTAGATAAAAAAGGAAACGAGGAAATGAAAGAGATTGTTTTGAGAAACAGTGAGGGTGAAACTTCTTTAGTAAACAAAGAGGATATTAAGAAAAATGTTGCTTTAGGTGCTGTTTTTTCGCCATTATCTGATAAAGAGAAAAAAGAACTCAATGTTACTTATGGTGTTAAAATCAAAACTTTAAATGCAGGCAAATTAAAATCTGTTGGATTTGAAGAGGGGATGGTATTGACTAAAATAGACCACGACCCAATAGATACCGTGGAGGAAGCAACTGAAAAATTAGGTAGAAAAGGAAAAGGGGTTTTAATTGAATATCTTACAAAAAGTGGTCGTAAAGATTTTATTGGGATTGGATTGTGAAAAAGATTGATTTTATAAACATTACGAAAATCTGTGTTATAATTTTTAAATTGGAGAAGTAAAAGGTGTGGTAGAAATCCAAATGAAATTTCCCGCAGATGCTCGCTGATTTTTTACGCTGATGTTCGCAGAAAAAAATTAAATCAGTAGAGAATCTTTACCTTATTTTCTTAAAACAAATCCGTGTTATTCCGTGAAATTCGTGGCCAAATATATTGATTAATAATTGAATCTGAGTTCAATCAACAAATCTATATTTAACTATACACCAAAGAGCTCTAAAACCGTCTTTCCAGCCAATTTTTTTTCCTTCCTCATAAGTGCGGCCATAGTAAGAAATACCTACTTCGTATATTTTAATGTGAGGTACTTTAGCCAATTTTGCAGTAATTTCAGGTTCAATTCCAAAACGTTTTTCTTTTATGTTAATTTTTTTTGCAATAGACGAACGCATTAGTTTATAACAAGTTTCCATATCTGTTAAATTCAGATTGGTCATCATGTTGGATAAATTTGTTAAAAATCTATTCCCTTTTGAATGCCAATAAAACAAAATTCGATGAGGATGGTGTCCGATAAATCTTGAGCCAAAAACCACATCAGCATTGTCTTTTAAAACAGGTTTTATCAACAAATTGTATTCTTCTGGATCATATTCCAAATCAGCATCTTGAATAATTAAATAATCGCCAGTACACTCTTGAATTGCCCTTTGTATAGCAGCACCCTTACCTTGGTTTTTTTCTTGTAAAATCAATTTAATTTTTTGGTCGGGATACTTTTTAATTACATTTTGTACTATTTCAACCGTTTTATCTTTTGATGCATCATCAACTACGACAATCTCTTTTTTGATATGCTCAATTAATTTAACTTCAATCACATATTCTAAAATATGTTTTATTGTCCTCTCTTCATTATAAGCAGGAATTAAAACGGATAATAATTGTATCATTTACAATACAAACGTACTAAAAAAAAATAAGATTTAATTCATCTTAAAAAACTTTTTCATTTTCGTTCCTTCTTTAGTTACAATTCTAATTAAATAACTTCCCTGAGATAGATCTGAAACATCAATTGTATAAGAATTAAGTTCTTTATTGTTCTTTTTTAATTCCTTGCTTTGTAAAATTTTTCCTTGATTATCAACGATTTGATAGTTTAAACTTTCCATTCCATTAAAGTTTGTAAATAATGTTAAAGTATTTAAAGTCGGATTTGGAAAAAGTTTAATAATAAACTGTTCTTGATTTTCTTCTAAAAATGCAGTAGAATCCACTATTTCTTGGACATTCATTTTAATTAATGCATCTTGTTTTCCTGAAGTAAACCAACTTGTTTCACCATTCATACCAAATGGACCAAATACCCAGCTAGAATAATCATCATCAAAAAAAGAAGTCCAGTACCATAAATAAGCACCCAATCCTCCCATGTGATTAAAAGCAGCTAAATAAATTTTACCGGAATCCAAAATCATTGGTTCTGTTATCGAAGTGGATTCACTAAACTGAAAAGTATATGAACTGACATTTTCACTGTATTTCTCACTAGATACCATGTAAGCATAATCACCTCCTACATATTCAAATAAACTTTCTTGTGGATTAGTTGGTATGAATTCCCAAACATTGATTAACATTTGTTCGTCATTTTTAGTAGGATACATTTCTGTTCCATCGGCTAAATATAAATCTAAACCATTTAATTTAAACTCTTTACTTGCTTTAAACATTTGACCAACAATCATATCTGTTGCGATATTGTCATGTCCGTAATACCATCCAACATTTTTTTCATAATAATATTCGTTATCATAATTTATTGAAGACAATTTATTTTGAGTCATATTAAAAGTTCTCGATTTTGAATTATTACTTAAGTTTCCATCAGTACCGTTATATTCAAGTGTTGCACTTATTTGATACACTCCTAAAGACAAAGTATTTAATGCAAAGTTGGAATTAAATATGATGGTATCATATTCATTTGTAAAGTTGTTATTTAAAACTCCTCCAACACTATTATGTACTTCGTTTCCTAAGCTATCTTTTACGCTTAAACGAATTTTAAAATCATTAGGATTTGAAATCCCCATACTTCTAACCACTCCTTGAACAGTTAAATTAGGAGCTAAAAAGGGCGTACTTTCAGTGATTTCATAGCCATTAAAGATGTCACCTAACCACAATTTTTCTAAACTCACTTCTGTATTGTGCTTTTCTATGATTTTAATATCATCAATTTGCCAATAATAATGTGTTGTCTGATGGGAATTTCCATCAAAATTAAATCTAAACTGAAATTGGTTTAAATTGGGATTGTTATTAATAAAATCATCTATTAAAACAATTTTTGTAACTGTACCTGGGGTTTCATTAACAGAAAAACCTATGTCTCTTACATCATAAGCTGTAAAAGTGTTAAATCCATCTGTTGTAACTTCTAAAGTAGGATAAAATGTATAAGAACAACAATACATTAACTGATGTTCAAAGGAAATAAAAAATGAGGAATTTGAACTTAAATCAATAATAGGTGAGACCAACATTCCAGATCTATATACATAAGTTGAAGGGTCTCCTGGATTAGATAAATCTGCATCAAAAATCATAAAACCGTTGAAAGAAGTTGTTGATTGTATCATATCATAAGGACTAGCCCATTGTCCACTTGCTCCATCTAAGTCAAATTGCCAAACATTTTGATCTACCCCAGAAGTAGTAAAATCTCCAATCGAACCGTTAAAGTTTTGTTCGTATAATATATCACCACCTGATTTTTCATAACTTATATTTTCTTTCAAAAATATTTTATTGGTATTTTTTGATGGATAAACTTTTTTATTAGCTAACATAGTTTGTGAAAATAATCCACCACAGAAAGTAAAAATGATAGCGGTTAACGTAATTTTTTTCATGTTTTTTTTTATTTTAGTGAATAATTAATTTATAATAACTTTTTTTTGTTCAATTGAATTGGTTGATGTAATTTTTAAATAATACATCCCTGGTTTCGAATTATTGGTTGGAATTTGAAACTGATTTATTCCTTTGTTCAATACCATATTTTCTGAATAAACCAATTTGCCATCACTTCCTATTAATAAAAAAGTAAATTCTTGTTTATCTTTTCTATAAATCGTTATATTCAATTTATTTGGTGTATATGCTATAAAAATGTCTTCTTTTTCAGCAATACAATTAATAGATTTTGTATCTAAAATTCTAATTGTTCCATTGTTATCTACTTGTGATAAACGATAATAAGTTAAACCATCTATTGAAGAATCAGAAGACGAATAAGCTATTGAATTCAAACTGTTACCTGCACCCTCAATTTTATTTAAAAGATGAAAAACAATTCCATCATTGCTTTTATCAATAAAAAAATAATCGTTTTCTCTTTCACTTAATGTTTCCCATTCTAATTCAACTTCATTTGAATTTTTACAATTTAATGTTAGATTTTTCAAATCAACAGGTAAAGGATTTGTTGATGGATCAGAAATAGAACCAAAAGTGAACATGTTAAAGGCAGTATTTACAACACTTGATACCCAGCCATTCAAAGAGGTAGTACCCGCATCAGACACATGCCCTCTATCTTCCCAGCTGGCACCATTCCAACGTGCAACCTTTAAATCAGCACTCGTTCCGTCAGTGATACCACTTCTTGTATTGTTTTCCCAAAACAGTGTAATTGTTGCATTAGATGTACCTGCAGTCCTTACTAAATCCCAATATTCAATGTGAGAAACATATTGTAGGTGAGCTGTAACTGTAGTACAATTAGGAGAATCCATGAAATGGTATATCGCTTCAAAAGTACTGTTTACAGTTGGGGCTGAAATACCTATTCTTGCCCAAACTCCTGCATCGCCCACTGGAAAATTAAATGCAGCAGTTCCTGCTTTTCTCATAGGCCCATCGACATGTGACGCATCACTTCCTGTTGTTGATGTTCCAGTACTAGTAACTTCAAGATGATTACCAGCAGAAGTATAAACTACTCCATCGGTTAAAGTCAATAGGTTTGACACGTTTGCTTGTCGATTTAAAGTTACACCAGTAGAGGTATTGTTAATCGTTAATTTATAAAAAACAGGAAGGTTTGTCCCGTTGATAAATTGCATAACACTTCCTGTAAATTGATGTGTACTTGTACCAGCCGTAAAAGTTCCATTATTTGTGAAATTAGCTCTATTTTCATGGGTAAATCCATTGCTTAAAAAAGTTGCTCCATTATTTATTGTGAAGTTTCCTTTACAAATAGTATTAGATCCAGTTGATTTATTACCACTTCCACCAATAATTAAGTGACCATAAGCCAAGGAAACAACACTAGTACCCGAAACTGTTTGGTTGCTCGCAGCACCTAAATATTCTACTGTGCTATTTGGGTCTAATGAATAACCATTATAACCACCTTGAGGAAAATCATTCGTATAATTAATCTCTAATTTAGAACCTGATTCCATATAAAAATTTAAGGCAGCTACATAACCATCTAAAGTGCAGTAATTTGCTTTAACTAAAGTTGAATTTTTAATTCTTACATTTCCATCATAAGTACCATAAAACCAATCTTGTTTAGATCCTGCAAAAGTGATGGTTGGACTGTTCACAAATCCAAAAAACAAATCTTCAGGCATTACATAATTCAAACTATTATTACAAGTAATTGTTTGTGAAATTGTTGCATCAAAATACATTTCTGGTTCAACGCCAGGACTGGTAAAACAATTGGAACCAAAAGTTACATTATTATAAAACTTCATGAATCCAGGAGAAGTGGTTGCTGCATACAAATTTGTTCTTCCTGCTCCGCCATTATGAAAAGTTGCCGTACTATTAAAAATAAAACCAGCCCCTGAAGAAGCAGAATAAATTCGTGCATAAGAATAATTGGCAGGATTAAAATAATCAACTCCATTACAAACAAATGGACCGTTTACTGTTAAAATTTTTGTTCCTGAACTTAAAATTCCAATGTTTCCTCCGCTTACAGTAAAAGTTAAATTTCGTATCGTAACATTTGCACTTACTGTTATCGTCGCATTTCCAGATATATTCATGGTTAAATCATCTGTAGATAATAATGCACCTGCTCCTGTCCAATTGGAAGCACTGTTAAAATCTGTTCCTGCTCCACCAGCTCCTGCACCAATCCATGTTCTTGCTGCAGCTTTAACTTGATTGATATTTGCAAAAAAGAGCAAAATTATCATCCAATTTGTACAATTTAAATTTTTCATATTATTTGGGTTTTATAAGTTTTTATTTGGTTTGTTTTTAGTTTTTTTAGCAATAAATTGAAATTTTATGTTTTTATAATAATTTCCGGATTCATTTTTACTCCTGAAACTAAAGAAGAAAAATTAGGTGAATGATTCATTACTCTGTTGCGAAGTACTTCATACTGTTCTTTTGTTCCGTTTCCATTGACGTGAATATTGCAAGTAAACTCCTTAAATCCTGTTGGTTGAGTACTCTCAAGACCCAAAAAGCCACATAAATCCAACTGACCTTCAATCTCAATTTTCAATGATTCAATCGTAATTCCTAACAAAGTAGCCCCTGCCACAAAGGTTACAGCCATACATCCCGCTACACCTGCCATCAAATATTCTTGAGGGGTGGGATTAGTGTTTAAACCAAGTAGTTGATTCGGTTCATCAATCTCAAAAGTGAAATTTCTCACAAGTTTTTGGTCGCCAAGATTCATGTTTTTTACCGTAGCTTTAGTTTTGGTACCACTTAACCAGTCCACTTCGACTCCATAATTCACTTTTGCTTGCGTTGGGCAATCTAAAACTTCATGCACGTATTCGCTTAATCCAGAAATATTAATGTTGTTTTTCATAGTTTAAATTTTAATTATTATTAAATATTTTATTAAATGCTTGTTCAAAATCGTATTTTAAATCTTCAATATCCTCAATTCCAACTGATAAACGAATCAAACCCTCATTAATTCCAATAGATTTTTTTTGATTTTTTGTTAATGATGCTTGAGAGGTATTAAAGGGCAAACTAATTAAACTTTCCACTCCACCTAAACTGGTTGCTTCTTTTGCCAATTTTAATTCTTTCAATAAACGAAGAGCCATTTTATCTCCTCCAATTATTTCAAAACTGATCATTCCACTAAACTTTCCATCTGTTAAATGATTGATTAAATCATATTGAGGATGAGAATCCATTCCAGGGTAATAAACTTTTTTAATTTCCTCTCGATTTTGAAAAAAATGTGCTAATTCTAATGCATTGTCATTGTGAGTTCTCATTCGTAAGGACAAAGTTTTAAGACTTCTTTCCAATAAAAAACAAGCATGTGGGTCGAGAGACCCACCATTTTTTAACATTTGTGGCCAAATCTGATCAATTAATTTTCTGCTTCCACTTATTGTACCAGCAATCAAATCTGAATGACCACCTAAATATTTTGTTGCACTGTTTATTACTATATCTACTCCTAAATCAAGAACTTTTAAATTATAAGGAGTAAGGAAAGTATTATCAATAACCAAACGACAACCATTTTCTTTAGCTAATTTTACTAAAGAGGGAATTGGTGCAAATTTGAGTAAAGGATTTGAAAGCGATTCAAAATAAAGTAGTTTGGTTTTTGGATTTATACTTTCTTCTATTTCTTTGATATTGGTCATGTCAACAAAACTGACTGAAATACCATATTTTTGAAGATCTTCATAAAGTAAGTTATATGTTCCTCCATATAAATCACGAGAAGTTACAATATGTGCACCTTTTTCTATTAAAGCAAGAATAGTTGAACTTATTGCAGCCATTCCCGATGAAAAAACTATTGAGCTTTCAGCATTTTCTATTGAAGAAATTTTCTCTTGAACAGCCCATTGTGAGGGATTTCCATAACGAGAATATATAAAAGAGTCTCTTGTGCTTCCTTCTTCAATTGCTTTGTAAACAGAATCGTTTAAATAAAAGGTTGAATTTTGAAAAATTGGTGTCCCGATTGCATTTGTATTGGGGTCATCGTATTGACCTGCATGAACACATTTAGTAGATTCTCCGTAATTTCTATATGAATTACCATTAATTTCTGGTCCAGAAACTCTTTTCCTTTTTAAATCTTTGAACCACGTGTCGTCTTTTATATCCATAAATTCATAATGTAATAAAACAAATTTACGATGTTTGTAATTATTTTAATAATATAATCTCATATATTTTATATTTTCCGTATTTTTTATTGTTTTTTAATTTTTTATCGTATTTTTATACTGTTTAATAAAAAATATTTTAATTTTTTAGGACTAAACTTCAGTTAAATATTGTATAACCAATAAAATCAATACATTTTTGAATAATTTAATTAAGAAAAACAACTTATTAAAACTAAATTTCTTATATTTAGAGTCTGCTGAAAAAGTCAGAATAACTTTAGGTTAGAAAAAAAGATTTCTAAGTATAAAGTTTTTAAACTATGCTTAATATGAATTAATGCTTCAAGTTTAATCTACTTTATAAACTATTGAATTTATATTCATGCCTGCACCGACAGATGCGAAGACGATAATATCTCCTTTTGAAATAGCATGATCTTCAAATTCATGTTCAATGCATAGATTTTTTAGCATTAAATCTAACATAATTGGAATAGTTGCTACTGAATTATTACCTAAATTAGAAATAGTCATTGGCATAATGTCATTTGGCACTTCATTATATCCATACAACCTCAAAATTCTATTTAAAATTGCATTATCCATTTTTTCATTTGCTTGATGTATTAAAATTTTTTTAACACCATCAATATCAATTTGTGCTTTATCTAAACACTCTTTAACAGCTAATGGAACATGTTTTAATGCAAATTCATAGACTTTTCTACCTTCCATTTTAATTTTTAAATTGCTGTTTTTATCCTCAAGAGTTCGGATATAATTATATTCATTTATAGTAAAACTTTTAGCAACATGAGATAAAATTCCAACAGGAAATTCAGAATAAGTAGATTCTAAAATTACTGCTCCTGCTCCATCTGAAAATATCATACAATCTTTTTCTTCTGTATTAATAACTTTTGACAATGTTTCTGTTCCAATAACCATAATTCTTTTGGCATCTCCAGATTGAAGAAGATAATTTGCTTGAATTAATCCTTGAACCCAACCTGGGCAACCAAAAATCAAATCGTACGCTATGCAATTTTCATTCTCAATACCCAGTAAGTGTTTAATTCTACAAGCAATAGAAGGGACAATATCAACGGCTTGATGGAATACATCTCCAAAATTATGAGCTACAATTATACAATCAATTTCTTCTTTTTCAACAGATGATGAGTTTAAAGCATCTTTAGCCGCTAAAAAGCCAATTTCTGAACATGTTTGATTAGAAAACACATATCGTCTTTCAGAAATTCCAGTTATTTCATAAAATTTAGAAATGATTTCTTCATTACTTTTCTCTAAAATGTTGTCAATAAAATTATTTTTAAGAAAATCACTATTTTTAATAATTCTTAATGGAATAAAACTACCACTTGCTACAATTTTGGAATAAAGTTTTCTCATTTTACTAAAATAATTAATTTTAAATCATACAATATTATTATAATTTTTTATATTTTAAGATAAACTAATCGTATTAATTTAAATTTAATGTAATATTTATTATATTATTAACTTTTTTCATATATTTGTACGATTATTAAATATTTTATATTATGGAAATTGATTCTAAAGACTTATTGATTTTGAAATCTTTACAAGAAGACTCAGAAATTTCAAACAAAGAGGTAGCACATTCTGCTGGTTTGTCTATTTCAACAATATTTGAAAGGATAAAAAAAATGAAACGAGCTGGAATTATTAAAAAACAAGTCTATTTGTTAAACAAAAAAAAATTGGGTTTTAATTTAGTAGTCATTATTTCCGTCTCTCTTAAAAATCATACAAAGGAATACATTCATGAATTCATGGAGGAAATGAAAAAACATCCAGAAATCGTTGAATGTCATCATATTTCAGGTGGCTTTGATTTTAGTTTAAAAGTAGTTGCTAAAAATATAGAAAAATACCAAGAATTTATGCTTAATAAAATTTCCCAAATCAGAAGCATCGGACATATAGAAAGTTATTTCGTTATGCAAGAAGTGAAATTCACCACCTCACTACCGTTGGAAGTTTGAGTTTAGCTGAATTGAATATTAAAACTAACTCATAACAAATGCTGTTGTAAACAATTACAACAAAATGCAAGAAGGATTACACCATGAAATCATTTCTATTTTAAAAGCAGAAAATGAATCGTTAAAAACGATAATTAAAGAAAAAGACTTGCAAATCAAAGACTTATTTGGGTTATTGGCAAAAAAATAAAGTTATAGTAAACGTACAATAAATTTACGTTAAAAAAAACCATCTTACTTTTTTATTTCAATACCATATTTTAATATTTCATGTATAAATGGATTAGTTGATACTAAATCTTCAGGAGAAAAGGGGTGTGGCTCAATTCTATTGTCAAAATCTGATGCAAGTAACATCAATTGTATTTGTAAATCAAATTTTTCTGAGTCTTTCAAATCTTTAATAATTAACGCAACATCTATGTCACTGTTTAAATGTTGAACACCATTTGCAAATGATCCAAACAAGTATGCTTTTATAAATCCAGGTGTTTTAGAAGAAACAGACGAAATAAATTCTTTTAAGATTGTATCAAATTCTTTATCCATATTCTATTTTCTTTAATTTTTTCTACCCAAAAAACAGTAAATTCGGGAGTACATTTGTTTTTGAAATTCAATTTATGTTTTGCATAAGTCAAAAATACAAAAAAAAAAAAGAGAATTTAAGAATGAAATGATTTTTTAAAAACCTAATTGCACAATTATTATATCCAATAATATCAAATCGTTATCTATACGATAAGATAGATTATTTTTTACTAAACAAACACCCGTCACACTTTTCATTTTTAGAAAAGAAAAACCGATACACCTTTCTCAAAATATAAAAAGCTGAAAACCCAATCAATAAATAAACAATCCACTCTTGAATCATGAAAAAATTATAAAAGTAAAATAACTCATTGCATAAGCCAAAAAGCCCATATACAGCGTCTGAATAAGAGGCCATTTCCAACTTTTTGTTTCTCGTTTAACAATTGCTAAAGTTGCCATACACTGCATCGCATACACATAAAAAACCATCAAGGATAATCCTGATGCTAAAGTATATACAGGTTCTCCATATTTGTTTTTTTCATTTTTCATTGTCTGAATTAAGCCAATTTTTTCGTCTTGTTGATGAACGGTATATATAGTTGACATCGACCCCACAAACACTTCTCTCGCAGCAAAGGAAGTCAACAAGGAAATACCAATTTTCCAATCAAAGCCCAATGGTTGAATTATTGGCTCTATACTTTTACCAATAATTCCAATGTAAGAGTTTTCTAATTTGACAGAAGACAATTTCGACTCATATTCCTCAGAAGATAAAGATGATTTTTGTTTTTTCAAACGATTTTCAGCATTTTTCATTCGATTAGAAGGCCCATAAGTTGCTAAAGCCCATAATAAAATGGAAATGAGTACAATAACTTTTCCTGCTTCCCAAATAAACACTTTTGCTTTTTCATATAAAGACATAAAAATATTCGACCATCTTGGAGGTTTATAATCGGGCATTTCTAACAATAAATAGGTTTTTTCATCTGTTCTGATGAATTTTTTTAAAATAAAAGCCATTAACAATGCTGAAAAAACTCCTAAAAAATACAAAGCAAACAAGGTCAAACCTTGCAAATTAATTATTCCAAAAAGATTTTTTTTAGGAATAACCAATGCAGTTAATAAAGTGTAAACAGGTAAACGTGCACTACAACTCATTAAAGGAGCTACTAAAATGGAAATCAGTCTTTCTTTCCATTGTGATATTGTACGAGTTGCCATTACCCCAGGTATAGCACAAGCAGCACTTGAAATCAAAGGAACAACACTTCTACCTGACAGGCCAAATGGTCGCATTAATTTATCCATAATAAATACAGCCCTTGCCATATAACCGGTTTCGTCTAAAATTCCTAAACATAAAAACAATAACAAAATCTGAGGTAAAAAAACTAGCACACCTCCCAATCCAGGAATAATTCCTCCTGTAATCAACTCACTTAAAACACCTTCGGGCAAAAGTTGAGATACATAAGTCGCCAAATCGACAAATGCTCCATCAATCCAATCCATTGGAAAACTAGCAATTGAAAAAATCAACTGAAAAATAGATAATAAAAGAATAAAAAATATTAAATATCCCCAAATTGGATGAACGGTTACTTTGTCAATCCATGAATTTTTTCTTTGATTTTTGATCTCAAACTCAAGGATTTCTGGTAAGATTTTTTTTATTTTATCGTAACGAAAACGACTTTCTTTTTCTTGTGCAATTGTATCGTCTTTATCAATAATTGAAGGAGTTACAATAAAAGTGTTTCTTGGAATATTTTGTTTTTCTTTTGATAAAACATCTTTCAACTGTTGAATCCCCACTCCTACTCTAGCGTTTGTTTCACAAACTTGAATGCCAGGGAAATTCTTTTCTAAAGCTGAGGTGTTGATTTTTATTCCTCTTTTAAATGCAACATCCGACATGTTTAGTACCAAAGTAATCGGCAGACCTAAATCATACAATTGTGAAAACAGTAATAAATTTCTTTCAATGTTAGTTGCATCAACAATCACAGCTAATTCATCGGGATATTCAGCATGAGATGGATTTCTTAAAATGTCATAGACTATTTGTTCATCTTTTGATCGTGGATATATGCTGTAAGTTCCTGGTAAATCTAAAATTTCAATGGAATGATTATTATTTTTTAAGATGCCTGTTTTTTTATCTACTGTAACGCCAGGAAAATTACCAATATGTTGATTTAAACCAGTTAGACGATTAAAAATAGATGTTTTTCCAGTATTTGGATTACCCAATAACGCTATCTTCTTCATTGATATTGACATTTTCGACCCAAATTTGATCGGCTTCAAATACACGCATGGATAAAACATATTCACCGACAGATACAGCAATTGGATCACCAAAAGGAGCTTTGTATAAAATACTTATTTCTTTTCCTTCATACAAACCCAATTCAACCAATTGAGATTGTATTTCAGAGAGAGATAATCCTATTACTTGCACTTTCTCCCCAATTTTACATTGAGATAATTTCTTCAATTGCTATTTAAATTAAATAAAAATTAGACAAAAGTAACATTTTTATATGAAATAAAAGACTTGGGTTTCAAATTAAATCGTGAAGATAATGTATTGTTGATTATTAATCATTTACTTTACTTTTCAGCAATAATCATTATAGAATTCATCTGTTTTTCGTACTTCTTAAAAACTTGAAACATTTCAAAAACTCTTTTTCTAGCTGATTTATTTATAAGAATATTCCAAGCAATCATTAAAGTTCTAAAAAGACCTTCATCATCTAACATTCTTTTAGGTTCTAATAAATACATTGAGTTGGTTTTAATAAGTTTCACTTTAAATCCTTCTTTGTTAAGTAAATCTATCCATTCGCTTTGTGTTAGAGGTCGAGCATTGACACGAATTGCTTTAGCTAAATCTTTGGTTATTTCGTCTTTAATCCGTACTGAAATATTTTCTGGTATTAAGCCAATTTCATGTATGGCGTATAACCCTCCTTTCTGAAGAACACGTGAAGCTTCTTTAATAATTTCACTTTTTCTATGGTCTGCATGCATTGTCAACATCGCCTCACCATAAATTTTAGTAACACTTTCTTCTTCTAAACCAGTTGAAGAAGCCATTGCATTTATTATAAAACAATTGGGATTTTTAAATTTTCTACTTAATAATGAAACTACTTGAGGGTCAGCATCAATTCCAATATATTTTTTTGGTTTTTTTTGGATTGTTTTTAATGCTGTATGTCCTAATCCTGGTGCAAATTCAACAATTGTATCGTTTTCATTAATATTTAAACCATTAATTAATTTTAATGTCAGTTCTTTCCCTCCCGGTCTTAGAACTTTTTTCCCTAATTTGGCAAGAACCCAATGTCCTGGAGCTTTGTTGTAATCTAAAATTTCCATTGCTTTTATTTGTGACCACAAAGTTCTTATTTAGAATCATTTTAAACAATACCTTAAAAAGGGTATTTTATTTCTCAATTTTTTTTATTTTCTTTTCCAAAGCAAAAAAATTTCAAAAAATGTGCTTTTTAAAATTTTCCTTCTTTCTATTGTTCATTTTTTTGGCACTAAATTTATTGATAGATTATTTTTAAAAAAAATTCCTTAAATCTGTAGGGTAATTTTAATAATACGTGAAAAAAGTGTGTTGAGACTACTTAAAGGGTTTTCCCTCAGATATTCGTAAATTATTTACGCAAATACTAACTGATAAAATATTACCTAATATTATATTCAATATAAATCAAAAGGGATTTTTACCTTATAAATACTATCGAATCTGTAAATTCGTGAAATTCGTGGCAATAATTTATTAAATAAGCATTTTTTTCTGTGTAAATCAGCGGGAAACCTAACTCTAACTTATATTATATGCACTGTGAATGAATTAGCAATTAAAGTCTATTCAAACCTAACCAATACCAATCTCTTGAATAATTTTTTTTGCAGCACCTTTTTGACTTTCCAAAAACAAAGCTACTTTTTCAGCTATTTTTTGCTTGTTTTGTAAAATGAAATTGAATTTTTCTTCTATTTCCACCTTATTATTTAAAGGAAAAACCACTCCAATTTGTTTTAATTCTTCTGCTTCAGGAAAACGAGAAAATTTTGGACCAATTAGAATTCCCATTCCATAAACAGCTGGCTCTAAAATGTTATGTAATTTACCTGTAAAACCACCACCAACATAAGCCACATCAGCATACTGATACAATGAATTAAGTATTCCTATACAATCAATTAAAAGTATTGAAGCTGAAGAATTATTGTTCCAATTTGAATATCGAATACAGGTGTTTTCAAATCTTTGTTCGATGGAGAGTAGATGTTTTTCGCTAATGTCATGTGCTGCAATAATTATTTTTTTTTCAAGTCCTATTTTTTTTATTGATTCTTCTAAAAAAATTTCATCTTTTGCCCATGAACTTCCGATTATCCATGCTTTTTCTCCTTTGATAAACTCTTCACAAACAACATTTTTTGGAGCTTTATTTTTAAATTCCAAAACCCTGTCGTAACGCATGTCGCCCACCACACTTACTTGATGAATGCCAACTTTGTTCAGTAACCGTTTTGAAAATTCATTTTGAACAAAAAAATGATGAATCAAATGCAATTGTTTTTGCAAATATTTTCCATACCATTTAAAATAGATTTGATTTTCTCTAAAAAGTGAACAAATGGAATAGACTTTACCGTATTTTTTTGCTTCTTGAATTTGAAAAAACCAAAATTCATATTTAACAAAAAAAGTCATGGAGGGTTTAAAAATAGCACACCATTTTTTTGCATTTTTGGGTGTGTCTAAAGGTAAATACAAAGCCAAATCAACAGAAATTTTTCTTTTTGTATAATGTTCAAAACCCGAAGGACTGAAAAAAGTCAACAAAAGAAAACTCTCAGGTTTATACTCTTTAATCTTTTGAATAAGTGGAATAGCTTGATCAAACTCACCCAAAGAAGCACAATGAAACCAAAGCACCTCTTTTTCATCAAAATTTATTGTTGGTATTTGATTCCATAGTAATTTCCTTCCAATTATCCATTTTTTAGCTTTTGAATTAAAAAATTGAGCCAAAAAAATTGCAATATAATAAAGCTCAATACCTAAAAAATATAGAATTTTCATTAATTGTAATAATAATCTTTGGTATTTCTTCTATAAATAGGGATAAACCAACCTAACTTAAACCCAATTTGAAAATCATACAATGTATTAGAGGGTACAGGAATATCTGGTTCATCAAAATTGATTTTTCTTTGATATTTTGTAAACGCTTGTTGGGCATAAAATCCACCATAAAAGTTAACAACTCCTTTACTATGAAAAAACGAATAACCAATAAATTCATGAATATTGAAACCATGTACATAACGATCGTAACCTTTACGGTACTCTTTTTCTAATAAAGGAACCACATGGTCTCTTGTTTCAATTCTAAATTTATTCATCGCGTAACCTCCACCTATATGAAAGAAAAATCCTGAATTTTTGTTAGGACTTAATTTTGGAATTACTTTCCCGATAGACACATTTACATTTGCTCCTCGACCAAAAACCAATACGGTAGCAATATCTCCATTCACATCCGTAATATTTCCTTTTTCATCAATTAAATCGTCAAATAAACCCTGTGCTTTGACTTGATTTGAATATAAAAAATTCCAATCAAAACCGAGATACCAATTTCTTGAGGTTTTGTAACCAACAAGCATTCCTAAATGATTCCAATATCCAAAACGATTAGCCAAATCTTTTTTTGACCAATTGCCACCATAATGTATTGCCACCCATGGAGTTCCTATTATACTATCTCGTAAATTTCTTTGAGCTTGAAAGCTTGAGATAAAAAATAGAATTAAAAATAAAAGAGAAAATTTGATTTTCATGAAACAAAGTTAGAAAATAAACTGTACTTTTATTAAACCCGTATTAATCATTAGGAGTTTTTTAGAAAACGAACTATATTAAATGAGAGTTAACCCCGTTTTAAAAAATCTATCAATTTTGTAACTAATTGATTTAGATTTTGTTAATCGAATCAGTATTTCTAATGCTGATTTTGGGTTAAATTGGATTATAAAAGAAAGTGATTCAAAACTTCATATTAACCTGACAGCGAAGAAGCACCGTAAGTAATTTAATTATTACAATCGAACTCAGGTTAAAATGTTAAAAATTATAAATTCTCAACTATTCCGAAAACGATAGATGGTTTTGTATTTAAAGCAGAACATATATTGATAAGGATTTTAAAAGATATATTTTGCTCTGCTTTTAAAACTCTTCTGATTGTTTTTTCATCAACATTACATGCTATAGCAAAATCATATTTACTTTTATAAAACTTAACATATTCTGAATTAACATATTCTGAAAATTTTATTAAAAATTCATAAGATTCCACATTGTAAAAGTGAAGTAATACTTAAAAAATACATCGGCATATTTGCCGTTTTAAAAATTTTCTTTACTTTTGATATAAATTAACATTTTAATACTTTATTATTTATGAAAAAATAACCAATTTTAACCCTACATTTTCGTTTTTTTTAGATATGAACGATTTTGTAAGCCAATTTTCCAAAAGGCGTAGTTTTTAGGAAAAGCCCCTCACTGGCTTGGTAGGTGAAAAATTAAATTAAAAACAAAGTAGAAAATCTTGTTTACAAAAAATAAAATAATACTTCTTCTGTTTTTGTTTCTTTTTCATGAAATAAAAGGACAAGAAAATTTAATAACAAACCCGAGTTTTGAAGAAATTGATTCGTGTTATGGTAATGTTGCCCCATTAGGTTTTGATGTATTTGAATGGAGTGGTTGTGATGGTTGGTCTAATCCTATTTATAGTAGTAGCGATTTGTGGTGTGAAAATGGAATACCTCCTGGTTTTAACCCTCCAAATACCCCTGCTGGTTATCAACATTCAAGAACTGGGGAAAATTTTGCTGGAATTCTAATTGGAGATGCTGGTGGATTATACAACTATAGAGAATATATTCAAAATCAGTTATCAAAACCTTTGACAAAAAATAAAAGTTATGAGATAGTATTTTATGTTTCTTCAATAGCAGGTAGTTGTAATATAAGTGAAATTGGTATTAAATTCTTTGGCTCCAAGTACGTAAATAAACTGGCTCTAGATTTAACAAATTTAACTGCTGATGTTTCGAATGATGTATTTATTACAGATACTATAGGTTGGCAAAAGATTTCGTTGAACTATATTGCCAAAGGAAATGAACATTATGCAGTAATTGGCTGTTTTGTTGATAGTACACTTTTAAAAAGTGATTATTCATGCGACACTACTGGTTGGATAGGTCAAATTTTCCCTAGGGATTATATTTTTTTAGATGATTTCTCCATTGTAGAAACAGAGTCATTTTTCAGTTTACCAAACATCATCACCCCAAATGGCGACGGCTTAAATGATGAATTCAATTATGAAATTATTAACTTAAACAATTGGAAAATCACTTTTTTTAACCGTTGGGGTAATATGATTATAGAACTAAATAAAGACAATCCAAGTTATGATTTTAAAGAACTAACTGAAGGAGTATATTATTATTTTTTAGAAGCGGATGAATTGGCATCCAAACAACAAGGTTTTCTAACTATAATTAAGTAGTTATGAAAAAACTTATTTTAAGTGCATTTGTAGGCATTAATTTGTTTGCATCGTCTCAAACTCCTCCAACAGGAACAGCTCCTAATGGAAATATTACGCCACCTTCATTGCCTGCAACAATTAATCAGGCAGAGCGTGCTTGGTATAGAGGTGGAAATAATTCAACAGGTGCTGCTAGCACCAACAACATCTTCGGTACGATGTGGAACTCACCGATTTACACTTTTACTGCTGGAACACGCAGGATGAAGCTTAATGGAGATGTGAGCTATGATGTGAATGGCTATAACCAAACAAGAAATGGTCATCTTCTAATTGGTAATGATGGTAATTCATTAACAGGTTCTGGTTTAATTTATGAAACAAAAGGGGCATTTTCTTTGTTACATTTGAATGGCCCTGGTGATTTTGTTCAAGAATTGGGTTACCGAAATTGGATGAAAACAGGGATAACTTTAACAGGAAACAATGATTTAAGTTATTTTGGCTTAAGACAATTGGGTTCTTCATATGATGTTTCTGAAACAGTTGTTTCGTGGAGTGATAATAATACAAGTTCAAACATTACTGATGAAATGTGCTTTCGTTTTATGGGAGCAACTCAAGGAGGAACTACAAATATAGAGAGCACTACCCTAAGTGCTGATGATTTGGATGGATTACACATTGCAAGATACACACCAGAGGGGAGATTTGGTTTGGGAAGTGTTTTTGGAAATACAGATGTTGTAAGTCCTGCAAATTACATCACACCACAATCCTTACAACACATGAGTTATCCACATCGTTTTGGTGCTCAATTTGAACCTTATGGTTTTTCTCAAATTACATACAGATACAATGGTTTAGGTGGAGGTGAAACAACTAATGATGGTTTGCGAATAGGAATTGATAATGATCAATATGTAGGAAATGGTTTACACGGATTCCTAAGATGGCAAGAACAAACACCGTTTATAATACAAACAGACTGGAACAATACACCGGGAGATATAGAGCAAGGAGAAAGAATGAGAATTAGTTCAACAGGGGCACCTAATGTTACAAATGGCGTTTATAATACAGGAGATAATGTAACACGGGTTTCTATTCCTTATGAAGGAACTCCACCAATCAGTAATCCAAGAGCTTTGGTTCACTTAGGTAAAGATGTACAAAGTGGATATGATGCCTCTTTTATGGATTATGGTACATTAACCAATGATGGTAATCAATCTTTATTTACAGGTATTACACCTTCAAGTTATGTAGCTAACCCTCAGCAAAATGTAATTGGTTTTCAAGCAGCTAATTTAGTTTTCGTTAATGGTGGCGATATGGAAGTAGGTCGTTTTCAAGAAAGTAATAACAATTTTGGTATTGGAAATTTTAGTACAACTCACACAATGAACTGTTTTTCAGCACCATCAGAACGACTTGATGTGGAAGGAAATGCACGTTTGAGAGAAGTACCCTATGATGAAACCGCAGAATATATTATGTTAGGGAAAAAACAGTGTAATGACAACGAAGATGATATTGCTTTTAGAAAATTAGCTTTACCTAATAATCCAAATGTGTTTCTTAATGGAGAAGGGGATTGGATTTCATCATCAGAAACTACTTCATTAATTTTTGCTTTATGTAGTAATCCAAGCAATACGGCTTCCCAACTTACTGATAATTCAAAATTATATATGAATAATAAAAATTTGTTTTTTAATACTCCATTAAATCAAGATCAATTTACAAATTATATTGGATTTGGATATGACTGTAGTGAAATGTTAAAAGGTAAAATATCAGCAAGATTAGACCATCAATATTCAACGGGAAATACAATTGCAGGTTATTTTGAAAATGTTGAATTATTATCATCACAAAATACTGGTACTCAAACTTTAACTGGTGTAAAATCCGTTGTTAACACAATTCAAACAAATAATTCAACATCAAGGCATTTAGGTGTTGGAATTGATGTTTCTGGTTCTTTTAAAAATTATGGATTAGAATCAAATGTAAATGGGTTGAACATAGCAAAAAATAATTATGGTGCTAATATTACAGCATCAGGGGCTGTAGATAAAAATTATGCAATAAATGGAATTGCTCGGTTTGGTACAACTACTTTTGGTAGTTATTTGTTAGCATACAACGGTCAAAATAATTATGGATATTATGGAGAAGCTTTTAATGGAAATATGAATTATGGTGGTTTTTTTAAAGCTTATAATGGTACAAATAATATTGCTGTATCTGGAATAGCATCTACAGACATGAACTATCCATTACCAAACTCTGCAAATTATTCTATTGGTGGATATTTTTCTTCATTTGGAGGTTCAGGTCAGAATTATGGAGTATATAGTATTGCAGCAGTTTTTCCTAATTCATATTCAGGGTATTTTAAAGGAAGAGTCCATGTTACTGGAACTATATCTCAAGGGTCAGATATATTATTTAAAACTGATATTGTTGAAGAAAAAAATGCTTTGGAAATGATTTCAAAACTTAAACCTATCACCTTCAAATATAAAACAAATGATTTTCCAAATTTTGGTTTTGATACTGAAATACAGCATGGCTTTATTGCACAAGAAGTAGAATCAATTTTACCTGAGTTAGTAAAAGATGTCAATGATTTAGGTGAAAGAGATTCTTTAGGAAATAGTCTTTTCCCAGTAACATATTACAAATCCCTCAACTATAATGGCTTAATCTCAATCAACACCCAAGCAATCAATGAATTAAATCAAAAAGTGGATAGACAAACTTTGTCTGATGAAAATTTGAAAATTAATGTGGAGGAAATTTCTAACTCTTTAAATAAAGTATTAGAAATGAGAGGTGTTTCTTATTCTTGGGATTTGGTGAATCACCCTGAATTACTTTTAGATTCAACTGAACATATTGGTTTTATTGCACAAGAAATAAATCAAATAGACAGTAGATTAACCTTTACAGACAATAATGATTTCATGCACGTTGATTATGATAAGATTGTACCAATTTTAGCTGAAAGCATACAAGAA
>JACPDW010000020.1:124345-248547 GCA_016183815.1 Flavobacteriia bacterium | reverse complement strand
ATGATGCTTTTTACAAAGCTCAATAATAGAAGGTAAATTATTTTCAATTATGGATATCATATTACTCACAAAAGTATAAAATAAATGTGTACAATAAAACCTTATGCAACTAAAAATTTTATAGATATAACTTGTTATAAATAAAAGTGGCTCTTTTATCAATTTTAACAGATCTTCTGTAAATCCAATATAATATTTGTTTTTTATAAGTGAATATATGATATAAGTGTAAAATTTCATCTATTAAATAAAAAAAGGCAATCATAAATGACTGCCTTTTTTTGTGGGAGATGAGGGATTCGAACCCCCGACCCTCCCGAATGCTTCGCATCGGGATGCTCTAAACCTTAATCTTTTATAGATTTTTCAATTAATTGTTTTATTTTTATTCTTGATTTCCATTTTTTTATACCGAATACATATTCAATATAGTCCAAATAAATTGGTCTATTTTCATATTGTATCGGTATAATACTTTTTAATTATAAGATATTTAATAATAGTATTTGGTATTATTTCACTTTCTCTTTTCATTGCTTCTTCTTTGTGAGAAAATTCTTGAAGATATACTATTTCCCAATCACTTGCTTGACCTGTAAATCCTTTATGATTTGAATTGTATTTACGTAGTCTTTCTTCGGGATTCTCCGTCCAACCAATATAAAATTTGTTTTTTATTTTTGAAAACAATATGTATGTAAAAAATTTCATCTTTTTCAATAAAAAAAAGGCAATCATAAATGACTGCCTTTTTTTGTGGGAGATGAGGGATTCGAACCCCCGACCCTCTGCTTGTAAGGCAGATGCTCTAAACCAGCTGAGCTAATCTCCCTTTATTTTTGAAACTACATTCTAAAAATGCGTGTGCAAAATTAACTATAAATTTTAATTATCAAAGTTTTTATGATTAAAATTTTGAAAAAAATCTGAAATCAAGAAAAAACTGCCACAAATCAATAAAATATCATTTTCTTTATGAATAGTTTTCGTATAATCCATTGCTTTTGTTATGTGCTTAAAAACGTGAGTCTTACTTATAGTTTTTAAATCTAATTCTTCAATTTTAATTGATCTTGGATTGGTAAACTCACTAATACAAATATGTGCTTCTTTTGGAAAAAACTCTAACATCTTTTTCCAATTTTTCTCTTTAGAAGAACCAAAAATTACAATAAGTTTTTCGTATTTTAAACTTTTAATCCATTTCAATAATTCTTTTATTCCAGCTTCGTTATGAGCAACATCGAGAATTATTCTTGGTTTTTTTTGCCAAATTTGAAAACGACCACAATAAGCAGTATTTTGACTGACTTTTATAATTCCATCGTTTATTGATTTGTCTAAATTAAATAGTTGATCGTTTTTCAGAACTGAACAAACTGCCCTAACAATTCTTTCATTTTCATATAAATAGGTGTTTTTAGGAGAAATAGATCGTTCTGATTTTTTTATTAAAGAGGATTTAAAAATTAAAGACAAATTTTCTTTTGCTTTTTTGGAAATGACACTTTGAACTTCTTTACTCATTTTTCCCACAACCACAGGCGTATTTTTTTTTATAATTCCAGCTTTTTCATACGCAATTTTTTTTAAGTTATTTCCTAAAATATTTTCATGATCGAAAGAAATGCTGGTAATCACAGAAAGTATTGGTTGTATAATATTTGTCGCGTCTAAACGACCACCTAAACCCGTTTCAATAATACAAATCTGGCATTTTTTTTCAATAAAATATTCTAAAGCCATCAAAAAAGTAATCTCAAAAAAAGAGGGTCGAACTCTAAATGTGGACGATTGAATTTTTTTACAAAAATTTACGACATTTTCTTCAGGAATTTTTTCACCGTCAACTAAAATTCTTTCTCTAAAATCAATCAAATGTGGAGAGGTAAATAAACCCGATTTGTAATTGGCTTCTTGAAAAATACTAGCTAAAAAATGGCAAACAGAACCTTTTCCATTGGTTCCAGCAACATGAATAAATTTAAGTTGTTCGTGTTTAACATTAAATAAAGTACATAAGTGAAGAACATTATCTAAATCTGGCTTGTAAGCTGATTCACCAATTTGTTGATAAGCAGGGAATTGATGAAATAACCAATCGACCGACTCCGTATAATTCATTTACTTTGCTGATAAATTGATTGTTAAATATACAATTTCAGGAATTGAACCAATCTTTTTATTGTATTTTACTTGTGATTTAACATTTGCAATGACTTGGTTAATCACAATTTGGTTGGTTGTTGTTGTCTTTGCGACGATATTTTCTGCCTTAATAATATCACCTTCAGCATTGATTGTTAATTTTAAAGAGATTTTACAATTATAATCACTAAAAATACCCTCTGTATTTGGATCATTTAACCTAATACGTGCTTTATCACCAGAACCATTCCCTTTTCCACCTCCAGAACCACTTCCTTCGCCATTGTCCGCACCAAAACCATTTCCGTTTCCACCATTAGTACCTCCTCCTGAACCACCATTTCCGAAAGGGTTCGGGGCACTTTTGGTTGTTGATGACTCATTTTTTTGATTTAAATCTTTTGTGGACAAAGTACTTTCACCAGTTTTTGTTTCGCTTGATGACTCTTTTTTAGTGATAACTTTTTCTGTTTGTGGAGTATTTTGGTTTTTTATTGGTGCTTCAACAGGAGTTCCAGAACCACCCCCACCACTAATAATATTATTTACTTTTAAAGGTATCTCAATTGAAGTTTCAATAGTTGCAATCAGAGGAATGTCTTTTGGTGGAGGGTCAGCTAAAATAAAAGTAAACCATTTTAAATAAAAAAATATTAAAACAATTGCAAAAAAAGCAGAAATGATTCCTTTGTTTCTATCCTTTTTATCAACTATTGGTCTGCTCATTTTATTTATCGTATGCAAGCACAGGTTCCCATCCATTAGCTTGAGCCAAAGCTAATACGTTAAAAACAGACTCATAATGAGCATTTTTGTGCCCAGCAATCTTAAGTTTGCTTTTGTTAGAGGCCTCCACTTCTTGTTGAACTTTAGATTTAATGTCTTCAAATTTTCTAGCGTTCGTTTGATTTTCACCTGGAAGAACAAAATAAGTATTCTCTTCTGTTATTACGACGGTTGGAGTAACTGGATCTTGAACAGGTTTAATGTCGTCATCTGGTTTCGGTAAATCAATTGGTGTTTGATTATTTGACATCAAACTCATGATAATGAAGAAAATAAGCAAAAGAAAGACCAAGTCAGTCATTGAAGCCATTCCACCTTCTACTTTTATTTTATTTCTTGAACTTAAGTTCATATCCTTTTATTTACCAGGTTGATTAAGCAAATCCATAAATTCAAGTGCAGCATTTTCCATTTGATACACCACTTTTCCAATCCTTCCGACCAAATAATTATATCCCATAAAAGCAATAATCCCTACTATTAAGCCAGCAACTGTAGTTACCATAGCCGTCATAATTCCTGGAGCAATAACTTTTAATTCAAGCGTTGCAGTGTTTTGCAAATCAATAAAAACGACCATCATTCCAATTACCGTACCTAAAAAACCTAACATGGGTGCGGCACCAGCGGCTGTTGCTAAAAAACTCAAACGTTGTTCAAGTCTTAATACTTCTAATTTCCCTGTATTCTCAATTGATGCAGCAATACTTTCCATAGGTTTACCAATTCTTGAAATACCTTTTTCTAACATTCTTGCCGAAGGACTATCAGAAGAAACACATTTTTTTTTGGCGTTTTCGATATCACCTTTAGTAAGTAATTGTTTTACTTGAGATAAAAAATCACTATCTTCTTTTGAAGCTTTCCTTAAAGCAAAGTATCTTTCAACGAACACAAAAATCACATAAGCAAACATTAGAACTAAAAATAGGTTTATTAACCAACCTATTCCAGCATTTGATTCTTGAATAATGTCCCAAAGTGGAACTTCCTTAACGCCTTTAAGTTCGTTTCCAGAACTGTTTCCTATTTGCCAAATAAAAGATAAATTCATATAATTGAAATAAAATTATTTATATAGTACATACTTTTGAATTATTAAAGTAATCCACTAAACAAAACTAATCTTATTTAATTGTTTATTTCAGATGGTAATAAAATTGTTATTCACAGATTAATCAACAATTGTTTTAGATGTTTAAGCCATTAAAATAAAAGCTCCTATACCACATAAATAACCTAAAAAAGCTAATAAAGTGATGTTTTTTAGATACCAGCCAAATGAAATTTTTTCCATACCCATGGCAACAACACCTGCAGCTGAACCAATTATCAACATACTTCCACCTGTTCCAGCAGCATAAGCTATAAAATGCCAGACGTTTGCATCTGGAACTTCTTGAAACATTCCAATACTAGCGGCAACTAAAGGCACATTATCAATAATCGCAGAACTCACTCCTAGTAAAGTCACAAATAAATTTTGAGAAATAGAGGCGTTTACAACTTGACCGAAATTAAATATCAATCCTAACGATTCTAAAGAAGCAACGGTCATTAAAATTCCTAAGAAAAATAATACAGACGGCATTTCAATTTTACCCAAAGCTCGTAAAGTTGGACTTGTAGCATGTCCGTGTGATGTGTCCGTTACATCAGTTAAAGAAAAAGATCTTTTACTAATTAATTCTGCTATTATTGCAAAAATAGATAAAGACAACATCATGCCTATATAGGGAGGAAGATGTGTAATAGTTTTAAAAACAGGGACAAACACAATTAATATTAAACCCAAATACAACATTAAACTTGAATATTTTCTCTCTTGAACTGTTTCTTCAGTTCCTCCTACATTTCCTTTAAATACATTTAAGAATGAACCAATTATAAGTGGAATTAAAATATTTATCAACGAAGGAATACCTAAAAGCATTATTAATTTACCTGTACTCACTTTACCTGCCATCCATAACATTGTGGTAGTGACGTCGCCAATTGGTGTCCATGCACCGCCGGCATTTGCAGCGATAATAATAAAACCAGCGTACCACATTCTATCTTTAGAATCATGTATGATTTTTCTTAAAATAGTAATAAGAACTATAGTTGCTGTTAAATTATCTATTATAGCTGAAAGAAAAAATGCCAAAAAACAAATTATCCATAGTAAAGTTTTTTTGTTTTTGGTTTTAATCATTTTTTTAATAGCGTTAAATCCCTGAAAATGATCTATCATTTCAACAATTGTCATTGCGCCCATTAAGAAAATAAGTATTTCAGAAGTTTTACCGAAATGATGTAATAAAGTGCTTTCCATTAAATGCAATTTATTTTCATGAGAAAACGAAGAAATATCCATTAGAGAAGATTCATGCGGGTCAAACCAAGATGTAAAACCATCTATTCCAACTGCAATCCCAGCCCAAGCTAATGCCATCATCAATAAGGCAGGAATAAGTTTATCTAATTTAATTTGATGTTCTAAGGTAATGGCAATATAGCCAATTATAAATACTAAAACGATAAATGTTGACATAAATTATAAAATTAAAGGGGCGAAATTAAGTAATCTAAACCAATTAAAAGCAAACTTAACTCAATATTTGTTACATTTCAAAGAATTTCAATTACAGTAATTGATTTAAAGCAATCTCAAATGCAGTTCTGCTTATGTTATTTTTGAGTTTAGACAGTTTATAAACCTTCTCTAAAGCTGAATGAATGGTTAAACTCACATCATGGAAAACACCTTCATCGTCAATGCTTTTCAAATCTTGACTCATAAGATATGCAAAAACCCTTGCCATTCCACAGTTTGAAATAAAATCAGGTATAAGAGTAAAATGCTGATCTGTATATTCAGCAATTGGTCCAAAAAAGATTTCATTGTCAGCAAAAGGCACATTAGCACCACAAGCAATCAATTGAACACCAGAATTTTTAAGCATTTCAACTTGGTCTTTTGTTACTAAACGAGAGGCCGCACAAGGCAAAAATACCTCTGCGTTGATATTCCAAAATTTCTCATTACATTCTTCAAATGACAACAAGTTAGGATGATTAATTTCATTACCGTTTTTATTTACAAACAATTGAGTAATTTCTTCCAAAGAAAACCCTTCCGTATTAATTAAACCACCAATTTTATCTATAATGCCAACTATTTTAAAACCATCTTTAGATAGATAATAAGCAGCAGCTGAGGCGACATTTCCCCACCCTTGAACCAACACTTTTTTCTCTTTTTTTTCTTCACCCCAAATTTGATAAAAATGTTTAACAGATTCAGCTACTCCATAACCTGTTATCATATCAGCGATTACATATTTTTTTTCAATAGCGGGAGAAAACTGATTTGATTCTATTACTTTTAATACACCTTGTCTTAATTGACCGATACGATGAATTTTTTGTGCTTCTTTAGGTTGAAAATGTCCAGTAAAAACCCCCTCTTGTGGATGCCAAACTCCACAATCTTCAGTAATCGGAATAACCTCATGAATTTCATCAACATTTAAATCACCACCAGTACCATAATAACTTTTTAATAAAGGACTTACTGCTGAAAACCATCTTCTTAAAACACCTTCTTTACGTGGATCTTTTGGATTAAAGTTGATTCCTGATTTTGCACCTCCAATTGCAGGCCCAGCAACTGTAAACTTCACTTCCATGGTTTTTGCCAGTGATTCCACTTCTCTTTTATCTAATCCCGCTCTCATTCTTGTTCCTCCACCTGTAGCACTACCTCTTAGTGAATTTATTACCACCCAACCTTCTGCTTCAGTTTCGGAATCTTTCCATTCAAACACAATTTCTGGACGTTTATCTTCAAATTGTTTAAGTAAATCTTTCATTGTAAATATTCAAAAAAGTAAAAATTGAATTTATTTTAAAAATTAAAAATTTTATGACTACAAAAATATAAATAAATCGATTTACTAATTCAATCTAATCACTTTTACCAGAGTGTCCAATATAGTTTTATGTTTTTTCACAAAAGGATTTGTTAAATCCCAAACATAGCCAGCCAAAACAGAACAAATTTGTTTCTTAATGTCTAAATCAATATTTTTTGCAAAAAAGATTTCATGTAAAGTTCCCTCATACCACGCATTGATATAAGTTCTAAAAACATCAACTCCATCAAGCATTGGTTTCATGTATTCTTTTTCCCAGTCCACTTCAATTCCTTTCATTTTTTTTACTACTAAATGAGCTGCCAATTGCGACGAAACGGTTGCCAAAGTAACACCTGATGAAAATACTGGGTCTAAAAATTCAGTAACATTTCCAGTCAAAACATAGCCATCACCATAAAATTTTTCAGACGTGATACTCCAACCAACAATTGTTTTTGGTTCAAAAATAAATTCGGCATTTTCAAAACGCTCTTTTAAATGAGAATCAGAATAAATTAGATTTAATAATTGTTCAGTTGGACTCAATCCATCAAGTTTATCAAAAAAACTAATATCACCTACAAAACCTACCGATGTAACACCATTTGAAAAAGGAATTACCCAAATCCAAGTTGTAGGAGTATGAATTATAATGGTTATTCTGTTTGGTTCATCGTAATCCAATCTTTTTGGATCTTTTATATGTGCAAATAAAGTTTTTCTTTTTGGCAAAGTACTTTCTCTGTCTAAAGACAATAAACGAGGTATTACTCTACCGTAACCACTTGAATCAACGATAAACTTAGACTTTATTTGAGCTGTTTTACCTTCTAAATTCTTTATTGATGTAATTACTTCATTGGTTTTAAAATCAATATTTTGAACTTCGTTTTCAAATTGAATATCAACACCTTGTTTCTGAATTTCATTTGCTAATATTTGATCGAACTCTGCCCTATTTACCTGCCAAGTCCAAGACCAACCTTGAGTAAACTGATCTGAAAATTCAAAATCACAGATTTCAGAACCTTTGACAAACTTAGCACCAAACTTTTCTTGAAAACCATAATTTTTAACTGCGTCCAAACACTTCGCTTCATCCAAAGCTTCCATACATCTAGGAAGCAAACTTTCACCAATAACAAAACGAGGAAATTTTTCTTTCTCAATAATTTTAACTCTAAAACCATTTTGATGAATAATACTTGCAGCGATAGTACCAGCTGGACCAGCACCAATAACCAAAACATCTACTTCTTCCATAAAAAAAATATTTTTTTGCAAACCTAAAAATTTTATAGAAATTCAAAAAATATTAAAGCTTATTAAAAATGATTATAAATAAAGATAAGTTAAAAGCTTATAAGTTAAAATTTAAAAAAGATTAATGTATTTTTGTTAAAAATTGAATATGAAAAAATATTATTTATTAGTTTTAATTCTTGCTACTATATCAATTTATTCTCAAGATGTTTTAAGATTTAATAATGGAAAAGTTGATACGGTAAAAATTACTGAAATAAACAAAACTGAAATTAAGTATAAAAAGTTTACAAATCTTAATGGTCCTGACTTTATATGTTTAAAAGAGGAAGTCACATCAATTCAATATTCAAATGGACAAGTAGAAAATATATATCAAGAATCTTTAGGGCTAAACGATGAAGAATTTATTAAAAGTGTTGCAATTAAAGATTCAAAGAAGTATTATAGAGGTTACCGTAAAGGTATTGGAATAACAATTGGAAGTTGTATTGTCATGACTCCAATAGGAGGAATATTTGTTGCAAAAAAATATAGCAATAAAGAAATTACTAACAGTGATTTACCAAAAATCATCAAAAGAAGAGGTTATAACGGAACTGAATTTATTGAAAATCCTTATTATGAAAACGAGATTTATCAAGAAAAATTTAAATCCTGTGCAAAAGTAGTTCAAAAAAGAAAAATTTGGAATGCATATGCAGGTGGAAATTTAATCACTTTAGGAATTGCTGGTGTCACAACTTTCATAATTGTCATAATCAATGAATTAAATTATTAATTTACTTTTAATTTAAATCAATGATGCAATTTTTTACATTAGTTCTTTTTATATTAATTACTAATTTTTATTATGCTCAAGATGTTATTTTTTACAAAAACGGAAAACAAGAACTTGTTAAAGTACATGAAATTATTTCTTTAGAAATAAAATATAAAAAGCTAGATAATTTGAATGGTCCTTTGTTTGTTGTTCCTTTAATTAATCTTAAACAAATCCAATATGAAAATGGACTTATTGAAAATTTCATTAATTTAATTGAAAGAAATGTAGATTCTGCATATATAATTAATTCCGCTCAATCTGATGCGTTAAATTATTATAAAAACTACAAAAAGGAAATGTTTAAAACTTTTTTTAGTTCAATTTTATTAACTCCCATAATGGGATATATTAATTACAAAAAAGTTTTCAAAAAAATCAATTGAAAAAACAGAAATCTCCTTCTTAGTTAATAAGTATAATAATATTAAGACAGAACTAATAGAAAATCCATATATTGATAATGATTTATATACTGAAAATTATATAAAGTAGCAAATAAAATTCAAAAGAAAAAAGTTAAAAAAGGATTTTTATTTGGATCATTGATATTTGTTGGAACTGCATTACTTATGGTTGGAAATTATTTTTAACTCAGGCTGTACTTACATGTTTTTATCAAACCCAATATTTTTCAAAATTTGTTTTATTATCCTCCCCTATTTCTCTATCAATATCCATAAAACGAAAGTAGAGAGATTCCTTTTGATTGTCATCTAACAAACTGTCTGCCAAGACAAAAAGTTCTTCGTTTTCTGCTGCGATATGATCTAACAAATCGTTTAGATAATCATTTAGAACTTTATATGATTTTTCAAATTCATTTTCTTCTAACAATTCTTTAATTTCACTGGCATAAGTTCGAAAATCTTCATGATGTTGTTCAAATTCATCAATAATTTCTTGTAAAATAAAATCTGGGTGAGACTTAATAGCTGGAAACAACACTTCTTCTTCTTTCCGATGATGATAACCGTCAGCGTATTCACTAAAAAATAGAACTAATTTAGTTACGACTTCTCTATATTCTTGTTCATTTTTCGTCCATAAATTGTTAATCTCTTGTATTATTTTTTTTGTTTTTTGTATGATTTCATGTTCATGATACATTACATCTAATGGATTTTTCATTTGTTTGTTTTAATTATTTTTTTTTTAATATGATTTGAACAAATTTTATTTTAATTCTTTTAATGCTCTTTCTAAATATACTTTTATCATTTCTTTTCTATAAACACGAGAATACATATCATTGTCCACAGATCTTGCTGCTTTAACTAATTTTTTCAAAATTTGTTCTGAATCGTCGTTTAATGAACCTGAATACACCACTGGTTTTGGGTCCACTCCACTTAAAGCAATTTTTAAATTTCCATTTTGGTCGGTTGTTGCAGCAAATGTCAAAGAAGTAAATTCCATACTTTCTCTCTCTCTTAATTTAAAGAAAGATGAGTTAATTTTTTTCGTCAATGGTAGATATATAGCCAATAAAATAGCTTCTTTTGGAAGGTTTCTTGGATAAACTCCATCACCCGTATAAATTTCTTCCAAGTCCACTTTTACAACTTGATTATTATAAACGTATTCAATTTTTGCATTAAGTGTAATTAAAGCGGGAGCAGTATCTGAGACCAATTCAGAGAAACAGGCATTTTTACCTCCAGTTGCAATACAAATATCACCATCACATTTTAAGCAATAACCAACAGATTCTCGCCACCATTCAGATTGATTAAAATATAAACAACGATTTTCACATAAAATATTACCGCCTATTGTAGCTGTTTTTCTTATTAAAGGTGATCCAACTGATAATGCAGCTTCAATCAAAAGTGGAAAATGAACTTTAATAAGATCATTATTTTTCAACTCTTCTAATATTTCAGCACTTCCAATTCTTAGAAAATCGCCTTGAATTTCAATTCCTTTTAATTCATTTATTTTGCTTAAATCGATAATACAAGATTTTTTTTGTGTTCCTTGAAAAGCATTTACCCAGACATCAGTCCCACCAGAAATAAAAGTAAAATCTTCTTGATTTTCCATTGCAAAACGACTGGCTTCATAAATAGTTTCAGGTAATAGATATTTTTTTTCTATTGTATTCATACTTTTTCCGTTTCAATATTATTTTTTTTCAACTCTTTTAAAACTTCTTCAGAATTAATAGGTAAAGAGGTGATTCTAACGCCAACTGCATCAAAAATTGCATTTGCAATCGCTGGAATAACTGGATGCAATGCCCCCTCTCCACATTCTTTTGCACCAAATGGACCCTCAGGATCAATGGTTTCGATAATATTTGTATGAATTGGAGGTGTATCTTTGGAAGTTGGAATTTTATAGTCTAAAAGATTACTGTTTACCAACAATCCTTTGTAATATTTCATTTGTTCACTCAATGCTTGACCCATTCCCATGTGCCATGAACCTTGTAACTGACCTTCAACAGCTAGAGGATTTAGTGCTTTTCCGGCGTCATGAGCACCCCAAATATCAATAACTTTGACGTGACCTGTTTCAGGATCTACTTTTACTTCAGTTATCACAGCGCCAAAACTATAAGAAGGACTTAAACCTGCTCCAGCACCTTTAAAATCACCACCTAATTTTGGAGAATTATAAAAACCAGTTGAGTTTAACGCACCTACTTTTCGTGTTGCCATTTCAATTGCTTCTGTCCAAGTCAAATTCACTTCAGAAGTATTAGAGAATACTTTTTCATGTTCAAAATTGAGTTCATCTTTATTTATTCCTGTATTTTTAACAATGGTCTCTTCAATTTGTTTTTTAAGATTTTCTGCGGCCATTTTTGCTGCATTTCCAGCCATAAAGGTTACTCTGCTTGAATAACTACCCAAATCAATTGGAGTTAAAGTAGTATCCGCAGCAACAACAAAAATATTGTCTAAACTTAAACCTAAAACCTCCGCCACAATGATTGCCAACATGGTATCACTTCCTTGACCAATATCACTTGCACCAGACGTTACTAAAACTCTGCCATCTAAATCAACTTTAAGGTGAACAACAGATTGAGGATACTCATTCCAATGAATAGGTAAAGCGCTTCCACTTATAAAAAATCCACAAGCTACTCCTATTCCATGTCCATAAGGTAATTTTTTGTATTTTTTAGTCCAAGCAGAATCTAACATCACTTTTTTAAGTGCTAATTCACTTCCATTTGAGGTAACACGGTACTGCCCTACTGTAAGTGATTTTTCGTCAATAAAGTTTTTGAATCTCAATTCACATGGGTCAATGTTTAACTGCTCCGCAGCGCGATCTATTAAGGTTTCCACAGCATATCTTGAATTAACCGCGCCATGTCCTCTCATTGCTCCACATTGAGGTTTGTTAGTATAAACTCGTCTTGTTCTAAATCCAAAATTATTGAGTTTATAAGGTGCTTGCAATAAAACGCCATTATAATAAGTGGTAACTACACCAAAACTTCCATAAGCACCACCATCAATAACAATATCTGCATCTAACACTTCAATCATTCCTTCGTTAGATACACCAATAGACATATCAATAATACTAGGATGACGACCATGATTAGTTAAAAAAACTTCTTCACGAGAAAACCTCATTTTTACTGGCTGACCTAATTTTCTTGATAAATGAGCGATAATCATTTCATGAGGAAAAGGATCGGATTTACCTCCAAACCCACCACCAACGGTTGGTTTTATTACTCGAACTCTGTTCATTGGCACTTCTAACACCTTTGACAAATAACGATGTAAATAATGAGGAACCTGAGTAGCTGTGAGAATAGTTAAACCATTTTCATCCCACCAAGCGGTAGCAGCATGTGGTTCAGTAAAGCCATGATTGATACCTTGAAAATAAAATTTTTCACTAAAAGTAAGAGCTGCCTTTTCTAAACCCTCTTTTTGGTCTCCAAATCTAAGCTCTGCTTTTTTATGAATATTATTGTTAAATTTAGTGTGTTCATGTATTTTTTCATTGTCTCCAACATCTTCACAAGATTCCATCATATCAAAAAACGGTTTCATTTCTTGGTATTCCACTTCAATCAATTCCAATGCTTTTTCAGCAATAGCATCTGTATCCGCTGCTACTGCTGCTATTATTTCTCCGATATACCTTGTTTTATCCACAGCCATAGCTGTTTCATCTTGAGAAATAGGTAAAACCCCAAATTTTAAAGGCAATTCTTTTCCAGTTACTACTGCTCTAACTCCTTTTAATAATAGAGCTTTTGAATAATCAATTTTCAGTATTTTAGAATGGGCATGAGTACTTCTCAAAAACTTACAAAAAAGTGCATTTTTTATTTGATAATCATCAGCGTAATCGGCTAATCCTTGAACTTTTTTTGTAGCTTCAATGTAAGGTCTTCCTTGTCCTACCATTTCGTATTTGGCTTTCTCGGATTCAGAATCTAATTCTCCTTTTGCATAAGACTCAATGGCATCAATAATTTTAACGTAACCTGTACATCTGCATAGATTTCCAGAAATAGCTTCTTGAATTTCTTCCCTATTTGGTTTTGGATTATGTTCAAGAAATTCCAAACTAGTCATAATCATTCCAGGAGTACAAAATCCACATTGAATAGCCCCTTTCTCAACAAATTTTTCTTGCAATCTATGAAGATTACCTTGATCGGCAACACCTTCAATGGTAGTGATTTGTGCGCCATTCACTCTCAAAACAGGAGTTATACAACTTTGAACAACTTTTCCATCTATAAAGACTGTACAAGCCCCACAACTTGCTTGTTCACAACCAATTTTTGTTCCTGTTAAAGAAATTTTTTCTCTTAAAACTCTTGCTAAAGTATCGTGTGGTTCTACCAATACTTGATACTCTTTTCCATTAACTGTTAAATGTACTATTTGCATTTCTTTTTTTTTAAATTCCAGCACCTATACTTTTTCCACCATCCACATATATTGTTTGTCCAGTAATGAATTGTGTTTGTTCATCACATAAAAAAGCAACTGTATTTGCTACATCTTCAGGTTTACCCATACTTTTTGTCGGTTGAGCATGAATTAATTTTTCTCTTACTTCATCGCTTAATTTTTGTGTCAGTGGTGTATCAATCAATCCAGGTGCAACAGCATTTACTAATACTCCATATCGACCTAATTCCAACGCTAAAACCCTTGTTAAACCAACAACACCTGCTTTAGAAGCAGAATAATTAGACTGTCCTGGATTACCTAACCACGCACGAGACGCTATATTTACAATTCTACCGTTTTTTTGCTTTTTAAACACTTCAGCTCCTTTTTTGCACATCAACCATGTACCTTTTAAATTTACATCAATTACTGTAGAAAAATCTTCTAAAGGCATATTCCAAATCACATTATCTTTTATTATTCCCGCATTATTCACTAATACATCTAATTGATTTTCACTTTCCAAAAGTTTATTAAACAACAACTCAACCTCTTCTACTTTAGTAATGTCGATATTTAAATAAAATGCATTATTTCCTAATTTTTTCACTAACTCTTGACCATTTTCATCATCTAAATCAACAATATATACAACATATCCCAATAAATGAAATTTTTCTGCAATGGCACGACCAATTCCTTTTGCTGCTCCTGTGATGAGTGCTACTTTTTTCATTTTTTATTTTTTGTTTCAATTAATTCAGCTAAAATACTTATTGCTATTTCTTCTGGAGTATCAGCCAAAATATTTTTGCCTATTGGCATATTTACTTTATTTAATTCCTCCTCATCAGCTATTCCTGAATCGATAAATATTTTTTTTGTCATTTCAATTTTTCTCTGACTACCAATCATACCAATATAAGCTACCTTTTGCTTGATACAATAAGATAAAATATCTCTGTCCAACTGATGATCATAGGTTAAAATACAAATATAGCTTGATTTATCAAAGTGAATAGTTGGTAAAAAATTTTGTATAGTAGCGTTGATTTTTTCAAAGGAATTGGTTTGAATAGCATCGATATATTCTTTTCTGTCATCGATTACAACTACTTGAAAATCTAATTTATTTGCTGCTTCTGCTAAAGCCACTCCTGTATGACCTGCACCGAAAATATAAAGTTTGAGTTTTTCTTTCATCGGTTCGATATAGATATAAACAGTTCCACCACAACACATATTATGTTGATGTAATAAATCGTGTTTAAAAAGTTTAGCTTCATTTTTTTTTATTTGTTCTAAAGCATTTTCAATTACTTTTTTTTCTAAATTCCCCCCTCCTATTGTACCCTTTATCCTACCATCTTCAAAAACTTGCATCTTTGATGAAATTTTTCTTGGTGTAGATCCTTTTGTGTCAACAATTATACAAAGAGCTGATTTCATTAAATAGACATTACAGTAGTCAAACAATGCTTAAAATATTTTTCGTACTCAGTAAATTCATTAAAATCTAAAGAAAGTAACTCATTTTTAACAGGAATTAATTTTTTTTTCCACATTTTCAATTTTTCATTCAATGAACCCTCATTAATATCATTTTGTAAGTTCGTAACAATCTGTTCACTCAATAATACTGGATGTACTGATTTATTATTAAAAACGGGTGAAGTATATTCAAAACCATTCAATTTATTTTGAGTCAATGCATTTAAAGTTTCCAAATCGATAAAAGGATTATCCACATTTTGGATAAAAGTAGGGTTATTTTTATGGAAAGCATTTAAACCCAAACGAATGGAATACATTCTGTCTTTTTCGGGATAATCGTTTGGTATAAAACAACAAAACTCTGTTAAATATTCGATTTCACTTTTAAACATCGAATAAAATGAACTATTTAAAACAACAATTATTTCTGAAATTGTAGATAGATTGGAATATGTCATAACTATTTTATCCAAAAAACTTTGATTCTCATTAAATAACAAAAAAGGTTTTGGAAAACCCATTCTTGAGGACAATCCACCGGCAAGTATGAGTACATTGTGTTTCATTTTATTCGTTTACAGTAAAAACATTACCATGAGTAAAAAATTCGTCTAAATCTTTGTATTTACTTTTCTCTTTTTCGTTTGTAATTTGCTTACCAAAAAGTTCATCGTAAGTATGTTCAGCATTTTTTCTAATAACACCTAATGCTATTGGAAATTCAGGCAACTGCATTTGAATTAACATTTGATGTAAAATATTCGACTTACATTCAGCATCATGAACCAAAATATCATTGATAGAAACTCCATTTTCACCTATGGTCACCACTTCTAACTGTAAACCATTTAATCTTAACCCTTTAGAATTATTTTCACCAAAAAGCATTGGTTTTCCATGTTCTAAAATTAATTGATTGTTTGCTTTTGTTTCTTTTGAAGTAATTTCTGTGTGCGTTTTATCGTTAAAAATTACACAATTTTGTAAAATTTCAATAACTGCAAAACCCTTATACTTTTCAGCTTCTAAAAATATTTGAGTCATTAATTTTACATCAGTATCAGGAACACGAGCAAAAAATTGACCTTGAGCACCCAGTACCATCTCACCAATATTAAAAGGAGCTTCTAAGGATCCATGAGGTGACGACTTAGTGATTTTCCCTCGTTCACTTGTTGGTGAATATTGACCTTTTGTCAAACCGTAAATCTCATTATTAAACACTAATAAATTCATGTCCGTATTTCTACGAACAGCATGTATAAAGTGATTACCACCAATAGCAAGAGAATCACCATCACCTGATGCAATCCAAACCCTTAAATCAGGATTAGCGAGTTTCACACCTGTTGCTATTGCAGCTGCTCTACCATGTATGGTATGAAAACCAAATGTATCGAGATAATAGGGAAACCTTGACGAACAGCCGATTCCAGAAATTATTGCTACTTGTTCTTTTGGAATTTGTAATTCTGCCAAAGTTCTTTGCATGGCATTTAAAATCGCATAATCACCACAACCAGGACACCATTTGACCTCCTGATCACTAGCGTAGTCTTTAGGTTTTAATACACATTGAACTGATGAATCTTCCATTTATTTTTCTAAAATTTCGTTAAACTTTACTTTTAATTCTTCTATTTTAAAGGGCTGACCTTGAATTTTATTGTATTGAATATACTCAAATTGTGGTAATGTAGCTCTTAAATAATTGGCAAATTGACCTTTATTCAACTCACAAACAATAATTTTCTCAAATTTCTCAAATATTTCAGCCGTATTTAATGGTAATGGGTGAATATAATTAAAATGAGTCAATGCAATATTTTTGCCTTCTGATTGAAGTTCATTAACCGCACCATATAAAATACCAAATTGCCCTCCCCAACCAACAACTAATAATTTATTGGCATTTTTACCTTTTACCCTTTGTAATGGATACGAATGAGCTACTCTATCCACTTTATCTTTTCGTGTATCCACCATAAGTTCATGATTTTGAGGATTATGCGATACACAGCCAGTACATTCATCTTTCTCTAAACCACCAATACGATGCTGCATTTCTTTAGTACCAGGTACTACCCATCTTCTTGCTAAAGTTTCTGAATCTCTTTGATAAGGTTTCCATTTTTTATCTATTGTTTCATAGCTACGTGTATGAATTTCAGGCATCTCAGAAAGTTTTTTAATTTTCCATGGTTCAGACCCGTTAGCTAAATAACTTTCTGTCAACAAAACAACAGGAGTCATGTGTTCTAAAGCTATTCTAGAAGCTTCATAAGCCCACATAAAACAATCAGAAGGTGAACTAGCTGCAATAACCACAACTGGACTTTCACCATTTCTGCCCCAAACGGCTTGCATCAAATCGGATTGTTCTGTTTTTGTTGGCAACCCCGTAGAAGGACCACCTCTTTGAACATTGACGATTACTAGAGGCAATTCAGTCATTACAGCAAGACCAATCGCTTCTGTTTTAAGAGCCATTCCTGGACCAGAGGTTGTGGTGATTGCCAATTCCCCAGCAAATGAAGCGCCGATTGCCGAACAAATACCAGCTATTTCGTCTTCAGCTTGAAAAACTTTAACACCCGACCATTTTTGTTTAGTAAGTTCTTGCATGATATCCGTTGCAGGCGTTATTGGATAAGAACCAAGAAAAAGATTTTTTCCAGCTTTTTTGGCAGCAGCCATAAATCCCCAAGCAGTAGCTTGATTACCAGTAATATTTCTATAAACTCCTGCTTCTTTTTTAGCAGGCGGAACAGTGTATGAATTTTTTATTGCCTCTATTGTCAATGCATAATTCCAACCAGCATGTAATGCCAATTGATTCGCTTGACCAATTATTGGATTTTTTTTAAATTTATTCTCAAGGTATTGTAAAGTTTGATCAAGTGGTTCACTAAATAACCAAAAAACTATTCCTAAAGTAAACATATTTTTACATCTGTCTGCACTTTTGTTATCGATGCCTAATTCTGATACTGCTTTTTTTGTTAAACTTGTTATCGGTGCTTCAATAATTTGATATTGTTCTAAAGTACCATCTTCAAAAGGATTATTTTCAAATCCCGCTTTTTCTAAGTCTTTTTGAGTAAAAGTGTCGCTATCAATAATAATTGTACAATTGTCTTTTATACTTGTAAAATTAGCTTTTAAAGCAGCTGGATTCATAGCAATAAGTACATCTGCTGCATCTCCAGGACTGTGAACTCCACTGGTTCCAAAATTAATTTGGTAACCTGAAACTCCAGCAACTGTACCTTGAGGAGCTCTAATTTCTGATGGAAAATCAGGAAAAGTAGCAATTTGATTTCCCATAATTGCAGTTGTATCTGTAAATAAAGATCCTATCAATTGCATTCCATCGCCTGAATCACCTGAAAATTTTATTACTGCATTTTGTAATTCTGTGTTCATGTTTTTATTGATTAGTTATTTTTCCAATTAGGAGTTCTTTTTTCTAAAAAAGCATTAATACCTTCATTCGCATCATATGTTTCCATTAATTGTTTGTTATAAATGAATTCCAATTGAGGAATAAAATTAGAAAAAATGTGGTTAAATTTAATTCTTGCTGCTTTTACTGCAAATTTTAAAGAAGAAGCACTTTTTGGAAGGATATATTTTTCGATGTATGCATCAACACCTAAATTCAATTGGTTTTTATCTTCAAAAAGGTAATTGACCAAACCAATTTGATGTGCTTCAATAGCATCCATACTTCTACCTGAAAGCAACAATTCTTCAGCTCTAGCCAAACCAATTTTTTCAGGCAATATAATTGAGGCAGGAGGAGGAAAAACACCCAATATAATCTCTGGTTGACCCAACTTTGCAGATTGATCCCCAAACATAAAGTCACACATTAAGGCTAACTCCAATCCACCACCTAAACATTGTCCAGAAATTTTAGCCATCGTAGGGATACTCATTTCTTGAATTAGAAAAAACAAACTATGAAAAGTTTTTATCATCGTTTCAGCTAAATCTTTGGTATGTTCTTCCACGCTAGCTCCAAATGAAAAATGTTTCCCTTCTCCTTGAAATGTAATTAATTTAATCTCATTATTTTCTCTAAGCTCTTTTAATGAAGAAATCAATTCGTTCATCATTGTATTATCTAAAACATTCCCTTTTCCGTCATCTAAAAGAATATTGCAAACAGAATCATTATGAGAATAGTTGATTTTTATTTTTGAATATAACATGTTTACAATATTATGCGTTTTGTTCGTTAAATTGTGGTGAAATAATACGATGTAATTCCTCATTCCACTCATGACCTTCTGCTAACAATTGTCTTAATTTAACAAAATCAACCTCTCTATTGTTTTTTGGACCGAAATTAAAAGCTCTAAAACCAGCTTTAGCTTCTGTCATCATATTTAAAGCCAGCCATTCTCTGCTACTTTCCTTATTTTTATCCCAATGTTCTAATTTTTTCTTACGAACTTCTGTAAGTGTTTTATGAGTACAATTTGGAAAAGTATGTAACAATTTAGCAATCAATTGATTCACTGCTTCATCTAATTTTGATAAATCCATTTCTCCTTTTGCCATTAATTCTTTCCCTTTTACTAACTCTTCGCCTGTTTTCATAGCTCCAAAAATCGGTTTACCGAATTCATCAGCATAATGAGTAATATTTACCAATGGATTGGGAATAAACTTACCCTCAATTTTTAATACTGGAGCAATATCCGTAATCAAACCGAAATTTAACGCTTGATGAGCTGTCCATGGTTCACATAAAGTTAAAGAAGACATTGCTCTTTCTACTCCAACGTAAAGATGTAAAAAATCTGTAGCACCACCAATAGCAGCACTTCCATGTTTAGGTCCAGCTTGACCAAAGCGAGCTAAATCAGAAGAAACAGTGTAATCACAAGCCATCCCTATTTCTTGTCCACCACCAATTCTCATACCGTTTACACGAGAAATTACAGGTTTTTCACATTTTAAGATGGCGGAAACCATATCGTTAAATAAACGCATGTATTGAGAATATTCTTGAGGTTGTCCAGAATAATATTCAGCATATTCTTTAGTATTTCCACCTGTACAAAATGCTTTATCCCCAACGGCAGTAAAAACAACTGCTACAACACTTCTATCATTTGAAGCTTCACCAAAAGCTAAGATTATTTCTTTAACCGCTTTTGTGGTATAGGAGTTAAACTGTGCGGGATTGTTTAAAATAATCCAAGCGTTATACAAACCGTTAACAACAGTGCCATCAGTGTTTAAACAAGGTCTTTTTTCAAAAATAATATCCGTGTAAGGATAATTTTCTACAATGTTGTGGTTTTTTAATGATTCCATATTATTTATTTTGATATTAAAATGTTAAAATTATTTTCTTCATTACTTATAATTAAAAAATATATTCCAATAGGAAAATTTTCTAAATCTAAATCCTTTTGATTTTCTCCTTCTTTCAACACTTTACCCGTCTGGTCAGTGATTTGATATTCAAAAGATTGATTAAAATCAATGTGCAATGTATTTATGAAAGGATTTGGATACACTTTCAATAAAGTATTTACATTTTCAAAAATCGAAGTGTGAATACAAAAAGCTATTTGAGAAGAAATTGTACCTCCATTTGAAAAGTCAACTATTGTAGTTGCATTTGCAGGTGGTGTTAAGTCACAAAATCCAAAATTTCCCATCATTATTCCAGAATTAAAAGAAGAATCTTGAACACTAATCCAACCTGTAGAAGTACCTGAAATAGTATCCATATTGTAAAAACTATCTCCAATTTCAATCACTCCATTATTTTCAAGATGGGCAAAAGAACCCAATACATCGTCGTTCAGAACACTTTTATTTACTTCCATAAAACTTAAAGGAAAATTTTTCCACTTTCCAAGATTCCAAATGGAATTTAAAAACTGCAAAGTATCATGGTTTTCTATTATATTAAAATTTGTAAAATCATATAAAGAGATAAAGTCGTTGTTTATCATCTCGTTATTATTAGTAAACAAATTACCAGAAAAACGTCCATTGTTTATAAAATGTCCATCATTAGTCATACTGTCAATGTCAGTAAATTGTCCATTATTAGTAATGTCACCTGTAGTATAAATACTGTCAATTTGATTAAAAGAACCTTCGTTAGTAAAGTTTAAATTGTTTAAAAATGAATTGACATGAATTGTTCCATCATTAGAAAAAGTACCGCTTTGAGTCCATAGGTATCTCATACTTATTTCTCCATGATTAATTAGTGAGCCACCATTTACCCAAATATCATTATCTGGAGTTCCTTGAAGAATACCATTTTGATTTATTGTTATAGTTCCAGAAGTATAAGCAAAACTATTGGGAAGGGTGATAGAATGATTAATAGTTATATCAGAACCAGGCAAAGGAACACAAATACAACTCCATGTAGTTGGGTTATTCCATGAACCATTAGTAACACTACTGGTAGTAGTGACAATTTGTGAATTAATACTCGTATAACAAAGTAAAGTTAATAAAACTAAATTTTTCATATTTTCAAATATTAGTTATTAAAATCTGGTACTAAAACCATTCTTTTTTCATATTTATGTTGTAAAGTATTGTTAAACACTTCATTAATTTTATTCATCGAAATTGTTTCGACAAAATCATCTAATTTCAATTTACCAGAGTCAATTAAATCTAATACATCTTTGTACAATTCAGGTTTACAACCCCATGTTCCGATAAGTTTAGCATCAAAAGCCATTAAATTACTTAATCGAACTTCAGGTTTATCCATTGTAAATCCAACTATGCTTAGAGTAGAAGTAAAAGTAATTAAGTTAAAAGCCAATTCTTGACCTTTAGCTGTACCAGAGACTTCAATAATTTTCCAGCCGTATTTCGATACACCTAATTCTTTTGCCAGTTCTTTAACCTTATTTTTAATGTCTTTTAACTCTAATCCTCTTGAATTGATAACGGCATCTACCCCATTACTTTTTGCTTTCGCTAACTTTTCGTCGTTAATATCAATTGCAATCACTTTAGCACCTTTTATTAACACCAACACCTCCTACACCGATAACAATTGCTAAATCACCACTTTCCAACTCGGATTTTTGAATCACTTGATAAGGAGTAGAGATTGCATCTGCAATAACAGATAATTGTTGTAAAGAATACTTATTTAAAACGCTATCGGGCACAATACATAAATATTTATGAGGCACAAGAATATGAGAAGCAAAACCACCATGAAAATCATTTCCAGGCATCAATTGATTTTGACAAATATTCCCTCTTCCTTTTTTACAAAGTTCACATTCGCCACAAGGTAAAACAGCTGGAATTATTACATTTTTCCCTAAAAGATGAGTTGGACCTTGCACAACTGTACCACTTATTTCATGACCCAAAGTAAGAGGCATTTCTTTTTTAGTGCGTACACCATCATGCCAAAAACTAATGTCAGTATGACAAACGCCACAACCAGCTACTTTTACAATACATTCATTTTCATTAACAGAATCAATCACATTATCAACAAGTTGAAAATCTGATTGTAAAGCCGTCATTTGATATTGTTTAATTTTCATATCGGTAATTAATTTTGTTCTACTTTATCGAATTCAACCCCAATTTTTCCTTTTCTGCACCATTTACTTACCATAAAATCAGCTGAAATTTTGGCTTGAACATGAATTGCTTTTTCTAAATCGGTTGAACATGATTCATGAATACATCTAGCAATCACTTCTGCCGCTTCAGGATTAATTTGTATGCTTTTACTGATCTCTTTAAAAGTTACAGATTTTAGTGCTTTTGTATCAATTTTTCTCATCGACAAAGCTTTTTCACCCTTATTGAGTATTTCCCATGCTTTTTGTAAACATTTTTCAGTATTTCCAGTAAAGTCAACTAACCAACCTAAACCCTCATTAGCTTTAATTTGTTTCCCTCCAAGTAATAATTTAAACATTTTTTCTCTGTCTTTATCTTTGGTTTTTCTGATAACCCAATGACAACCTTCCATTCCAGGAACAACAGGTAATGTAATTTCTGGCATAGCGATGGTAAGATTTTCATTAGCAATCAGATAATGACAGTGCATCATCAATTCTAACATACCTCCCATGCATCTTTTTCCGTGAATATAACCTACGGAAATTTTAAAGTCATCGTGTAACCTTCTAGCTGTTTTTGACCAAGTTAAAGCAATTCTTTCACCCTCTTTGGTATCTGTAATTGCAGGATAAAATTCAGTTGTATCCGCTCCAACCATTTGAGTAGAGAAATGAAAATCACCAGTAAGAATTACTTTTTTAATTTTATTTTTTATCAACCAATCAATTGCTCTATTTAGTTCGTCATTAACATCAGAATTATAGCTTTCACGACTAATGGTAATTATTCCATTTTCACCATCAATCTCCGCATTTACATATAATTGTTGCCAATCATCATTTTTCAAATCATCAAATACTTCAGGAAACCATTTGGTTTTTGCAGCATTTGGATATATTTTATGGTAGTCTTTTATTGTTTCAAGTACTTCTTTTTTTCCTTTTTTTCTAATAACAGCTAACATTCCTTTAGTAAATTGAGCACATAATTCACCAATTGCATTCATGGTAGTCAAGTCAGCTCTTTTTTCTTTTAACATGATAGAGGTCATTTGAAATAAAGCACCATAGACAATTGTATTTAATTGTTTTTCAGCATCTTTATTTAAACTTCTATTAACCAAAGGACGAAAATGATTAGCAGGATACCAGTTTTGACCACTTTCTTTTCTATCTGCTAATTGTTTATCTGGTTCAAAAAGATGTCCATATTCTTTTGCTAAGTGATGAAGACAAGACCAAGTTAAAAAATTTGAACCTTTTGCTCCAATCACATCATGAGCTCTAAAAGGATTTGGACCAATTATTTTACGAATATATTTGTCTGCTTTCCAGTAAGGCATATTATTTTGGTCACAAAACTGAAGAGATGCTTGCAACAAACCACAGAAAAACACATCAAGTACAAAAGACCAATCGTCGCTTACTTGCATAGGAATCAAACCCATAGTCCATAGTAATTGTGTTTGCGTAGATGGTTTTTCTTCAACAATTTCAAAAATCTTATTAATCTCATGTGGAAAGGCAGGATGTGCAATACCAACGCCCAACTCTTTTGATGGAAATCCAGAAGTAACCGACCAAATATGAATATTGGGATATTCTTTTTTAAATAAATTATAATGAGATTTTTTAAGCTCTAAATGTTCAGGAATAGCTTCTAATAAAAAAGCAGGATTATATGCTTTCAATTGTTTTGGTAAACTTTTTCCATCATAATTCATTCTTATGATACTACTCATAATTTTGTTAGATTCATCAATTCCAAATGATTTAGCCAGACCTTTAAATTGTTTGCTTAATCCATCAGGCGAGCCAGGAAGATCTAAAGCGATAATTGGAATTTCATAAGCCAAAAGACGAGAAGCAAATTGCATTACTTTTCCAGCACCTACTATTCCATTTGCTCCAGAAATTACCATTGCACCTCTTTTTCCTTTTTTTCCAAAAACTTTGTCCACCATTTCATCAAGTGAAACAGGCAATTTTCCGTTTTTAAAAATATCAATAACAGTTCCTAAACCTAAATTTTCTAATGTTGATTGTCTTAATTGCTTTTTCATTTGTTCTTTTTTTATTTAAACATTTGGATTAATAAACTTTAAAAACTGATGCTATACCCACATCTCCAGCTGCACAACCAAAAACCAAAACATATCCACCACCCAATTCAACGGCTTCTTCAAATGCTTCGATGCAAACTCTTGTGAGTGTTGGTCCTTGAGGATGACCCCAAACTAAGGGACTTCCATTGTTATTCATTTTTTTCCAATCGTAATTCATTACTTTTGAAAAAACAGCATCATTAACAGCGAAAGGATTATGGTCTTTAACCACTGTAAAATCGTCCATTGACATTCCAATTTCATTTAATAATTTTTGAACTGCAATAGCTGGTGCTTCAGGCATTGTAGAAGCATGAACACGCACTTCTGTTTTGGCAATAAATTCGATTTGAACTTCAGGTCTTGAGCTAAAATCTTTAACTTTTTCAGGAGAAGTAACTAACAATGTAGCCATTCCGTCAGCTGCATGAGTCTGCGTACCACTTGTAACACAAGTATCTAAATCCCTCATTGCTCTTAACGACTCATAAGAAATTTTTCTAACCCCTTCATCACTCACAATTTTTCCTAAAGGTTTACCTTGTACTGAAAGTACTTCGAGAGGAACAGCTACTTTTTGAATAAACCCTGAGTCAATGCCATTAAAATACTGTTCGTATCTATATGCAGTCAATTCATCAATTTCTTTTCTATCAATCTTGTATTTTCTAGCTACATTACCTGCAGAAGTAAGCATTGCTTTTTCTGTTGAAGGGTCAAAACCAAAATTATCCCACACATCACTAATTACTTCAGTTCTTCTATAGGAGCGTCTTTCAGGAAAAACTCCAACAGGAGAATCACTTGTTCGGTCAAAAGTTAAAACTCCAACAGCCTTACTTGCACCAATTTGCACCTGACTTGCGCCTAAAACAATTGCTTGTAAACCTGTTGCACAAGCTTGTTCGATATGATAGCCAGGGATTCTGTTTCCCATGCAAGAAGCCACAACAGTAGCGTTCCAAAATTTCCAGTGCCAAGGAATAGTTGAACCAATTATTAAATAATCTAATTGAGATACTCTTACTTTTCTTTGACTCATTATTTCAGCCATTGATTCTCCAGCAAACTGACCAATATTTACTTCAGCAAGGGCAGAACTTTGCCAAGCAGGAAAATAACTACTTCCCCAAGTACCATAAGGTATTCGAGCATTAGGACAATTGGATTTGATTTTCTTCATTTTTAATTTGACTTATTATCTGTTAATAGTTTATTTTCTTTTTTATACGTTGATTTTGCAATACAAGCTGCTCCATAAGAAACAATATATTGCGGATTATCAACTATTTCGATATCTTTATTGAATTTTTCACTTAAAATTGTTTTTAAATAGGGATGGTGAGCAATAACACCACCAATCATGAAAGTAGGTATGCCAGCATCCAATCTCATTTTTGCTACTTTATTTGCGATAGAAATGTAAATCCCTCTTGCTATATCTTCGATTTTCATACCATCAAAAATCCAATTCATGATTTCAGTTTTAGCAAAAACAGTACAAAAACTATTTAATTCTTTATCGTAATTAGACAAAGACGCCATACTACTCATTTCTGAAATATGAATATTTGCCCTTTCAGCAATTTCGGATAAAAATGATCCTGTACCAGCAGCACATTTATCATTCATATAAAAATTTTCAACATTGTCTTCTATATCACATCTGATGATTTTTATGTCCTCCCCTCCTATGTCAATAATATTTTTTTCACCTTTAAAAAAATGTGAAACACCTGCAGCTGCACAATTAATCTCTGTTTTTATAATATCTGTTTCGGTAAAATGTTTTCTTCCATAACCAGTTGCACAACTGTAAACAATATTAAAATTTGAAGATAAAGTGGTCATTACATTTTTAAACAGCTGTTTATCATTTGTCATTGAGGGTAAAAAATATTTAAACAACCAATTTCCCTCCTCATCAATAACAGTCAATTTTGCAAAAGCAGAACCCAAATCTATACCCAAAAAGCATGGGATGTTTTTATGTGATTGATTAGATTTATTAGAAGAAATTAAACCTTTTTCTAAAATCTTTTTTTGAACATCATTAATTACTCCAGGAACTCGAGATAAAATATTTTTGTTTGACATCGCTTTAACCATATTGGTAAAGGCCAAATTCAATGATGTTCGAACATAATGTTTCCTTCCATATTCTACTATTTTGCCATTAAAATAGTCAATTTCAGTTTGTTTTCCTTGTATTAAATCTAAAGCTAATGAGGGAAAATGATCTCCCCCTTTTTTTAGGTAACGAATACACTGACGTATAAAATCATCTGAAAAACGCACTTTTTCTTTTTCAGCTACTTCAACAGCTTCAGCTACAATTTGTTCTATAAGCTCCAAAGTATCGTTGTCATTCATTGCCTCACTCATCGTCATTCTTCCAACACCACAAAGGGCACTTAAAGAAGAATTTAAAATTGTTTTTTCCCAAGCACGTTTGATTAATTCAAAGGAATGTACGGCTTGTGTATCTAAATGCACACTGTTTAATAAAGCAGCGAAATTTTGTGCTTCTTCAATATTGTTGTCATTTATTGAACCAATGTAATTCGGAGGAGTGAAAAATGTAACTTTTACTGTATTTGGATTAACAAGATTTCCAGCAAAATTTACAATCATTCTTAAAATCCTATTTTCATTGAAAGTTGAAGTGTATAATTCTTCCACATCAATACCATTTTGGGCAATAATAATTGTAAGTTTTTCGGATTCTAAATCTTTTACTTCTTTTAGTAATTCAGATAATTGATATGTTTTAGTCGAAAAAATAAGGTAATCTAAATCTTCGTCTTTAAATTCAGCAATATTTTTGATTACTTTTGAAAAATGAACGTGAGATTCGTACACATTTTGTAAAAAAATTCCTTCATTTACAATTTTATTTCTTTTCACCTCATTCCTAACACAAATAATAACCTCTGAACCAGCTTCTTGAAGTTTTTCAGCTAAAATCATTCCAACTGGACCCAGTCCAATGATTCCAATTTTTTTATGTTTTGGAACTATTCCGTTGGAATTAAAATGATTTATATCAGCCATTTACAGAGTATTTATTTTCTTCAATTTGTTCTAAAAATGTTTCAATTTTAGTAATGCTTTGTCCTTCACTAAAAAAACGTAAATCGCACAAATCTCCTTCAATCACTAAAGAAGGAACACCAGTAATTTCTTTTAGTCGTTGAGGCATTCCGAATTTGGCATTTGAATTATTAAAACAGGTTTTGGAATCGTGGTAAATAATTCCATCGATTGAAAATTCTTTAAACCAATCAGACAACATTTGCATTTTAGCTTTCTCACTTCTATTTATAAAAATTTCAGTATAAGCTCTAGCTGTTGAATTCCAAGGGTCATTTTCATCAAACTTATCAAAAACCCAGCTACTACAATATGTAGAGGCCACTACTGCAGTATTATTCAAGGAAAATAAATCACTAAACATCCTTAATTTTCCCCAAATAGGCATACCTTCCCAAAAAATTCTAATTTTTGCTTCTGGTAAAAACCCTTTTTGTTCAATTATATTGGTTTCTAATTCTTTTAATAGTTGAGTATAATAATCTTTTGCAAGTTGTGTACCTCTTAACACAACTATTGGTCCCATGTGTATCGTTCCATCAAAAAAACTAATTGGAGCAATCTTTTGAGTAGATGTTTTGAGTACTTTTTGCCACAATAAAGTGGCTTCTTTACTAAGTTTAACAACTTCTTTAAAACTATCTAAATCAAATTTTTGACCGCTAACTTTCTCACAAACAGGAATCATTTGTTGAAATTGTTTGACAACTAAAGCCACTTCATCATCTGTTACCTCATCTAAATGTCTAGGAGGTTGGATACCGACTATTGGACAAGAAAACTCAGTTGCAAAAAATTGAAACCAATCTTGTACTTCTCTACATTGATTAGTATTATATGCAATTAAATCAGGTTTTGGATGACCAGAAAGACCATAATGAGTAATTAAAGGTGTCTCTTTTTTAAGGTACGAACCAATGTCAGCAGTAGTATAAGAACAAACATGACCTGAATAACCACATTTCACTGCTTCAGGAATATAATCCATAGCTGATCTCGTTGCACCCAGTAATGCTCCGTGATTTTCAGGGAAATACACTTCAAAACCAAAACTTCTTAACAATTCAGCTGGACCAACGCTGGTACACCATGCAATTTTCTTTTTTCCAGATTCAAGGGAACGAAAATACGATCCCATAATTTCTTTCAAAGTATCCGTTGACTGAATTTTATACATGTTTTTTCTCGTTTTTAACTTTATCCAATTGAATTACATAAACTTCTTCATCGACTGGAACGTGATCTCCGTATAAATTTTTTAAATGTGCTTTATATTTTTCGACCACATTTTTTGGTGCTACTTTCATTGATGGAGTTAAAGTGTTTGTATCAAGGGATAAATCGTCTAAAATTACAGCAGCTGATTTTACCTTCGCAAATTTTTGACCAATACTTTCATTAGCTTGAGCCAAACAACCTGTCAAACATTTTCCTAATTCGTTTAAACTTCTTGGACAAAAACATCTACCATCTTTTGGTGACAACTGATATGCAGGATTTTCAAGCAATCTTTTGTTTGGAAAAATTAATGCTACAGGATGTTCTTCTCCACTTCCAGCAACAACTGCATATTGAACATAATGACATTTTAATTCAATTGCTTTTTCTAAATCAGTTGGAATAACTTTTTCACCATTTGATAGTTTAAAAATTCTATCTTTTCTTGAAATTAGTTGCAATCCACTTTCAGTAATTTTACCTACATCACCTGTTCTATACCAACCATCATCAGTAAAGATATTGCTGTTTGCTTCATCGTTTTTATAATATCCCCTCATTACATTTGGACCTTTCACTTGTATTTCATCGTCCTCTGCGATTCGAATTTCAACACCTGGAATTGGTTTCCCAACAACACCTGTTATTCTTTTTACACTTGGATCAGTAATCGTACAGCAGGGAGAAGTTTCCGTCAAACCCCATCCTTCAAAAACGGGAATGCCTCTTTTTTCAAATTCGTTGGATAATTTTTCAGGTAAAGAAGCAGCAGCAGTAAAAATAAATTTTAAACCAGAATTAAAAAAAGTGTTTTCTGCTTCATTATTTTCTAATGTCAACTCATATAATGATTGGTAAACCTTAGGAACACTGTAAAAAACAGTTGGTTTAACTAATTTCCAATTTTCAAAAATTTCTTTGGCATCTTTACCAAAACTACTTTCTAAATAAAAAGTAGCCCCATTATACAATGAAGAAAACAATTCAAAAATTCCACCAAAACTATGATGCCATGGTAAATAAGCTAAAAATCTGTCGTTATCCTTTATTTTTAATATTTTTTCTATTGCAACTTGTTGAGATAAAATATTTTGATGAGACAGTTGAACACATTTTGGAACTCCCATTGTACCAGATGTGTACATATTTAAACAAATCTCTTTTGAATCAGCGTTTTCATCTAGTTTAAAATCTAATTCTTTTCTTTTTTTCAACAAATTACTAAATGGTTCAATATTGTTAAATCGTTTGTCTTCACAATCATTAAATGTCCATATTTTTTTGATGGGCAGATCTTCACTCATTTGATCTAATTGTAATTCTTCGGCAACGATAACGTATTTTGAATCGGAATGAGTAATTAACAATTCAGCTGTTTCTTTCTTAAAATTGGCAAAAATTGGAACGGCTATACAAGAAATAGACATGATTGCCAACTCAGCTTCAAGCATTTTTAATGAATTTCTTGAAAAAAGAACAATTTTATCTCCCTTTTGTACACCTGATGCTTTCAAATTGTAAGCAATATTCAAAATATCTTGATAAAAATTTTCCCAACTAATACCTACGTAGTCCCCTTTTGCGTTTTTTTCACTAAAAACAATTTTTGATGCAAATTTTTCCGTATTCTGTCTTAAAAAAACAGCCATATTTGGAACAATTTCACCAAGAGGGATATCTGATTTTATAGTTTCCACATGATTTGTTTTAAGCATTAACTAATTCAGGTTGTTTTTCTTTCAATTTAAAATATCTATATCCACCCCAAATTGCGGCTCCAAGTGCACCAGAATAAATGGAATCAGGATGAGCTAAAAATTCAAAACTTTTTTTCTTGTTGTCTGCTGCTAATTCTTCAATAGCTTGCACCATTCCTTTGTTCATACCCATTCCACCAACTAAAGCAATTGGTGATTCAGCACCTAATGAACCAAGTAATTTAACAACTCGTTGAGCAATAGATAAGTTAATTCCCTTTACAATATTTGGAGTAGAAATACCTTTTGAAACTAAGTTAATTACATCTGTTTCTGCTAAAACAGCACAAATACCAGAAGGCACTTCTGGATTTTCAGATTTTAATGAAATATCTCCAACTTCTTCGATAGCTAATCCTAAATATCTTGAAATATTTTCAATAAATTGTCCTGAACCAGAAGCACATTGTCCTGTCATTTTGTAATCAATAACTTTTCCTCTTGAATCAACTTTAATGGCTCTTACGTAAAGTCCACCTAAATCAACTACTGTTTTTGCAGTTGGAGAAAAAAATATTCCACCTTTAGCATGTGAAGTCATTGAATAAAAATGTCCAGTCTTTTTTTCGACCATTTCACCTTCGCCCGTTGATGCTAGATAAGAAATATCTTTGTCATAATTAAGTTTTTGACGTTCTAAAATCATATCTACTGCTTCAACCACGACATCTTTTGGATTTCTTTTTCTAATTTTCTCTGTTTGTTTGTCAATTAAAGTATGTTGACCATTTTCATGATCATAAGATAACAAAACAGCTTTAACGTAACTTCCACCTACGTCAACGCCCATGGTATAAATTCTTTCTTTCATAATTTTTTACTTTTTTATAGTTTTTACATTTAAACGAACATTTCTATCTTCCAAATAGCTAATCATGGAATTAAAACATTCAACAGATTCTCCTAAATATTCAGGAGGAATAATTCCCTTTTTATTATACAAATTATTTATAAGCAATTGAACAGCTGCTGTACATGTATAAGCCGTTGTTCGAGCCATAGAGGTAACTTGATTTATTTCATCTTTTTCATCATATAAATCATAAACAAATCTTTCATTTTGGTTTTCCAAGGTAACCCTCATCACTGTAAAATCAGCTTCTTCCTTTTTCATTTTCCATTTTGGAAATAATAAACTTGAAGTGAATGATAATGGTGCAATTTTTTGACCATTAATATCTATTTCATTTTTATCAAAAAATCCTGTTTCTCTCAAGACTTTCATCAGTGTTATATGTCCTGGAAAACGCAAAGTTTTTTCTTTCATATTGGGAACATGAGACATTGTCAAAGCTAAAGATCTTAAGCCATCTGTATTAAAAGATTCAAGTGTTCCCAGTTTATCAAAATCAATTAACTCTGCATCAGATAATGCTTCTCTTGTTACGAGATGACCATTTTCTACATAACGAGCAGGACGAGTATATTCTTCAATCACATCAATTGGAGAAAAAACAGCTTTATATTCATAAGGCCATTCTCTCACTTTCGGTAAACCACCAACTAGACATTCATAATGAGTAAGGGCTTTAATTTTATTGTGATAACCCGCAATTAAGTTACACAAACCTGGAGCAACCCCACAATCTACAATTGCAGTAACCTGATGATTTTTTGCTAATTCATCTAATTCTAAAGCGTTTTCAGGGAAAAAGGAAATGTCCACTACAGATTTTCCACATTTAATAATTTTACTTAATGTGTGAAAACCCATAAAGCCAGGAACAGCACAGACCACAATGTCAAAAGAGGCTAATGTTTCTTTAAATTTTTGTTCATCATTAAAATCAAAACACAAAGTTGATATTTGATGTTCTTTTTCTAATATATTTAAAGATTCTTGAGAAACGTCTGCTGAAACCACTTCACATGATTTTTTAAGGTCAATAGCAATTGTTTTACCAATTAAACCAGCTCCTAAAACAATTACTTTTTTCTTATTCATATACTTTTTTTGATGAAATTAGTAATTAAAAAATCAATAGACAATTGTTTATATTCATTATTCCTCTACTTTTTCTTTAGTCGTGCTTGTTGTTGGCAAATCCACTTCAATATTTCTACGAGCGAACATTGCACCACCTAAAGCACCCATAAAAATTGAATCTGTATGAATGTTCATAGTCACTTCTCCATAAGCATCTGTAACCATTTTTTTAACGTATTTCAATACAGCTTCATTTCTAGCTACACCCCCAGTAAAAGTAAATTCGTTTCTCACACCACCTGAACGTGCAATTAAAGACATCGCTCTTTGGACAATTGCTTTATGTAATCCAGCCAAAATATTAGGTCTTTCTTCACCATTATGTAATAATTCTTTCACTTCAGCTCCTGCAAACACAGTACAAGTAGAGCAAATCGTAGTTTCTTTTGTAGCTTTATTTGCCTCTGGACCTAATTCATTTAACGATAAACCAAATTCATCAGCTATATAACCTAAATATCTACCACAGCCAGCAGCACAACGATCGTTCATGTGAAAACTAGTTACTAAACCGTGCTTATCTACTTGAATTGCTTTGGTATCTTGTCCGCCAATGTCTAAAACTGTTCTTGTATTTGGGAAAACTGCATGAGCACCAAAAGCATGACAAAGAATTTCAGATTTTATACAATCTTCAGGAAATGGCAATAAAGCACGACCATAACCCGTGCCCACCATTCTAGCGATATTGATATCTTGATCTGCTATTTCATCAATATGTTGTCTTAATGTAGATTCTACAGTTTTGTAATTATTTTTTACCACATTTAGTTCAGCATAATACCAATCTTCTTTGCTTCCATCTTCTTGTTGATCAACCAATCCACGATATTTTTCATCTAAAATATTCATCGACTCGTGAACAAGTTCTTTAAAATTATAGACAACCATTTCGTTTTCAACAGGAGTAATACTTTTATCAAAAGCTAGCATTAACGGTTCGTAATATTCTCCACCAAGTTTTTCAACTTCTAAATTATATCTTTCACTCACAATATCTCTAAAAAATTGATTTTTTGAACCTAAATTTTCAGAAATAAACTCATGACGGATTTGAGGACGAATTTTCTCAATTATTCTTTCTAGTTCAGTTTTAAATTTATCTTTGCTTGCATAAGTAAAGGAAGAAACAGTTTCATTTAACAATCTTTCTAAACTTTCCATTCGACGTCTAAATTGACCATATTGAAAAACATTTCTTAAGTCTTTCATATAAAATTTAAATTCCGTTTTTATAGCATTGTCTTTACCAATTTTTTGTTCAAGCAAGGTAAAACGTGCATCATAAATGGCCTCTTCTCGTGCAATATCAGCAGCTACTTTATAATTGGCTCTCGTGTTGGTTATCCCTCTACCAACTATCTCGTCCGATTCGTTTATTATTACCGCTTTAGAAGTTGTTGATCCTAAGTCGATACCTAAATAATATTTATTCATTTTTAAAAAAATTTTAATGTTTATGCTTCTGTTTTTTCCATTGTTTTTCTTTGAGCCAACATTTGGAAATAGGATTCTAATCTATTTTTGATATTGGAATAAGAAAAATATCTCGGGTCAACCAAATCTGACTCTATAAAACCAACTGGTACTTCAAGTTTGTCTTCAATTTCTCTCATCATAGCCAACTGACCAGCAGAGAATGAATTACAACTTTTGATAGAATTAGTTATATATCCATCTGCTTGATAATCTTCAATACATTTTGTCAGTAAAGAAATTCTTTGAGGAATATTTAAATTGGTATAACAATTCATACAATATTCTGAAAGTGTTTCTAGTGGTCTTGAAGGATCATGTCTCCAACCTAAATCATAGACACCACCAACTTTTGTATAAGAAGAAGCAACAATTACTGCTCCCATATCGTAAAATATTTTCCAAAATTCGCGGAAGTTTGTCCAATTTGGAGGACCTTCAACTACTAATCGATATTTTTCCTCTTTCATCTCTCCTTCTGGAGTGATGGGGCCTAAACCCAACTTAATTCTTTCTTGAATTTCATTGTATAGTTCTTTGTAATATTCAACAGCTTCTGGAGTTCCTCTAAAACCAATGTTAATTGGACCTATATAATAAACACCAGCAAAATAAGCATCAATTGGGGAAGGACGATGTTTGGTTGTATCAAAAATCTTTGTAATCCAATCTTCTGCTTCTTTAGAATATTCAAGTATTTTTTTCAATTTATTTTCATCGTATTTTATGCCTGAAACCGCTTCCATTTGAGGAATTACTTCTTCTTTGAATTGTTTCACCATATACTCAATCATTTGAGGTGTCATTTTAGCATTTTCCTGATAAGGAGTATGAATCATGATCACTTTTGCATTAGGATATTCTCTTTTTAAGGTTTCAAACCATTTCATAAAAGTAAAACAGCCAGTATAACTTAACAAAAGAATATCAGGTTCAGGGATTTTTTGTCCTGTTGGACCAATATTTCCTTTCATCAACATACCTACATCACATTTAACGTAAGTGCAGACATCCTCAGAGTGAGCATTTTTTTCAGCTTCTTTGATATATCCAGCTGATTTTTTTCTCATAGCACTTTGTAATGCATTAATTTCAGGATAAACCGGTAATAAATCGAAAGTACGAATAAGTTCAGATAAATTACCAGGCACAAAAGTGTAACAGACTTTTTTACCTAATTCTTTTGCATTTGCTAAGTCATTAAACAATCCTTCAACCATTTCTTTTTGAAGAATCATACTACGTTCTTTTATAGCTTCTTGAGACATAAATTTAATTTTTAGATTATTATTGTTTTATTTTAGGGTTAATCGTTAACAGTCATAGGCTCATCTTCCCACAACTTAATAGAATCAGAGAATGCTCCAACTTGTTCTTTAATCACTTTAAATTGATTAATGTTTTCACTGTATTGAAAAGCAATGTATCTAATTCCCATTCTATCAAATGCATTTTGAAAAATTGGTGCATCTAATAAACTCGGGTCACAAAAACTCGCTGAAGCAAAAATAACTCCATCTGCTTTTCTTTTTTCAACAATTTTTGCTAAACGATATTCTTTTGGATTACTAATATCGTAAATTGAGGAAGAATATTGACTTTGTTTAATATACGCATTGGAAAGTGCCTCTAACGGATTATCTGTTTTATCATCAATATCACCAATAATCATTCTTGACCCCAATTGATAGTCGTCATCCACTACATAACACCCAGCTTCTTCAATTGCTCTAATCAATCCAATTGCAGGTTGCTCACAAAAAGCTCCAGAAATTACAACTTTTATTTTGTCTTGTGGTTTTCCAATTTCTTGGTCTATAAACGCACAAACTTTTTCTAATATCTCATTGTGTTCTTCTACAGGAATAACAGTTCCTGCTCTTATAATATGATACACATCTTCAATACTTAATCTCCATGGGTATTTTTCTCTGATGTCATAAATAAATTCAATTAATCTTCTATTTGTATTATACAAAGAAATAGAATGATTTAATTTTTCTGTTGTAAGTTTTTCTCCACTAATTTCAGTAATATAATCAACTACATGTTGCATCTCTTGTTGCAAAAAAACACCCCCTACTTGTGGTAAAAAATTTTGTGGAAAATCCATGTATTTTACAAATTTTCCAATATTTTGTTGTTTAAAAATACCAGACAAATTTCTAATTACATCACAGATTGAAGGGAAAATATATCCATCAAAATGAGCGGTATGCTTATCCAACACCAATTCAATAACGCTTCTAGGAATATGACAAATATATGATTGATAATAGGCATCACCTTTAATGATTTGTTTACGGTCACCACCTCCAAAAATTGCAACAGGTAATCCACCTACTGCGTGTATGACTTCTCTTGGAAAATAAATTGGTAAATAACCTACCACAACTCTGTTTGCTTTTTCTTCTTTCCATTGCTTAGCTCTTTTGAAATCTAAGTCAAATGCTAAGTCTTTACAGGCAGCAATAATCTCTGCTAAATTATTCATAAAAATTGTTTTATATTATAGTTTTAATGTACTTCATGTCCCACAAAATAAGAGCAATTTAAATTATTAAACTATGATTAATATCATAAAGAAAAATGACATTAAAGAAACTCAAAATGATGTTACAGAATTTCATTTTTTTGAACGATACTATTTTCTTTTTTCTATTAAAATTTAGAATTGAAAATTGAAGTTGATTTCAAAGAAAAAAATTAAATAAAAAATTCTTATTTTTAATAAAGTTTTCAACTTTGATTAATTTAGCAAACAGAAAAAAATGAATTCATACCGATTACATATTCAATTTAGATCAATTCAAATCATCTATTTTTATGTTAAATCGTTAATTTTTTATCGAATTTGTTTTGGGGACAACAATTATTTTTGGATTAATTAATGTATCAAGTATCTTTTATAGAAAAAGTAGTTGAAAAACTTTTGAACAATACTGTTCCTTTATCTCAACAAGTATTAATTATTCCGTCTGAACGTGCTAAATTGTATATTGAAAAAGAATTGTGGAAAAAGCTGAAATCTACTTTTATCCCCCCTCAAATTTTTACAATAGATGAATTCATTCTACAATTTTCACCCTTTTCAAAAATGGATTCCATTCAAAGTCTTTTTTTACTTTATGAAGTTCATTGTCAACTATTTGACAAAAAAAAAACTTCTACTTTTGAAGATTTTTTAGTTTGGGCACCTACATTAATTCAAGATTTTGATGAAATAGATAGATTTTTAGTCAACACCAATGATTTATTTAAAAATTTAAAAGACGTTAAAAATATTGAACAGTGGAGTTTTTCTGACGAACATAAACTGTCCGAAAATCAAAAAAAATATTTAGAATTTTGGGATAAAATTCCTACTTATTATACTGCTTTTCAAATAAAATGTGAAGAAGAAAAAAAAGCATTGACAGGGAGTATTTATAAGTATGTTGACAACCATTTATTCGAATTATTGGATATTTTTGAAAACTCTTCCTTTTTCTTTATTGGATTAAATGCTCTTTCGAATGCAGAAGTCAGCATAATTAAAAAATTAATTGCTCTTAAAAAAGCTACTTTTTGGGTTGATGCCGACCTTTATTATATTCAAAATGAAAAACATGAAGCTGGTTTTTTTATCAGAAAATTGCTTGCTGAATTTGGCACGAATATTTTAGAACTTTGTGGCAATGATTTACGAACCAAAAAACTAAATATTGAGATTATTTCCTGTTCACAAAATACTGGTCAGATTAAAGTTGTATCTGATATTCTACTTGAGAAAAATTATTCGACTTCAAACGATTTATTACTTTTAGCAGACGAAGACTTAATCACACCAATATTTCAAAACATACCTGCCGAACTGGAAAAAGCAAACATCACTTTAGGTTTACCTCTTCGTTTAAGTCCCATCAAAAGTTGGCTAGAAATAATAATTCATATTCAAGAAGGATTTAAAAAACACAGAAAAAAATCTATTTATTATAAAGACATTTTAAACAGTTGGAACCATCCTTTTTTTCAACATTTTGCTGATGAAAAAGAAAAACAACTTCTTTTTGAAAAAGAGGAAAAAATAAATAAAAACAACAACATTTTTTTGTCTTTAGGTTCTATTTCTATCAACAAAAAGATAGATCAACTTCATCAACATTTATTTACTCTTTGGGAAAACAACTGGATTTTTGCACTTCAACAACTTCGTTTAATAAACAAATTACTTTTTGAAAACATACCTATTTCAAATGAAATCGAAAGGGCTTCTTTGTTCTTTTTCGACAAACAAGTGGTTTCATTACTTTGTTCCTTTGAAAAAAACCCTATTTCAATGGACTTAGACAGTTTCATTTTTATTTTGCAAAGTATTTGGAACAAACAAAATATTTCCTATTACGGAAACCCGACAGATGGATTACAAATTATGGGACTACTAGAAACTCGAATGTTGAATTTTGAACGAATTTGTATTGTCGGCATGAACGAAGGGAAATTACCTACTTCATCTGTTATGCAAACACATATTCCAATGGATTTGCGTCACTTTTTTTCACTACCTACAAACCGAGAAAAACAAGCCGTTTTTGCCCATCATTTTTATCGATTATTACCAAATTGCAAAGAATTAAACATCACTTATTTTGATGGGAATGAAGGATATAGTCAATCTGAAAAAAGTCGTTATCTTATTCAATTAGAACTGGAGTTAACAAAAGAAAACCCAAACATTTATTTAAACTACAAAGATTATACTTTAGAAAATAAAAATAAAGAAAATGAAAAAAATTCAATAATTAAAGACGAAAATTACTTTTTAGCACTTGATCGCTTTTGTTCGCAGGGACTTTCCGTTTCCAAATTAAAAAAATTCTTCACTTGTCCTTTAGATTTTTATTATCAAGTTATATTAGGTTTTGGTGAACAAGAAAATGTGGAAGAAGAACTTGAAAATTCTAGTTTTGGGTCTCTTATCCACGAAGTTTTGGAAAAATTATTCACCCCTCACTTAGGAACTTTTATAACTCCCCCTGTTTACGACCTTATGTTTGAACTTTTACCAAAAGAATTAGAAAAATCTTATCTCAATCATTTTGACAATGAAACAGAAGCATTTCTTCAAGGTAAAAATTATTTAAGTTATCAAGTGTCTTTAGAATTACTTTCTCGTTACCTTAAAAATGAAAAAAATTGGTTGACTAAACAAAAAAATCAATCTCTACTTATTAAGGATTTAGAAGCAAGATTATCTCACACTTTAATAATTGAAGTTTTAGGAATTGAAAAAGAAATTAATATAAAAGGATTTGTGGACAGGATAGACCAAGTCGGTGATTTTATTCGTATAATTGACTACAAATCAGGTAAAATCGATAAAACTGATGTAAATATTGAAAATGTTAACAATAATAAAATAGTAGATTTTTGCAAAAAAAAGAAATATGGTTTACAATTACTCACCTATCTTTTTTTATTAAATAAAGAAAAAAATTTGATTGCCGACGAATGTAATTTATATTCTTTAATCAATCCTCAATATACCCATTTCACTTTAAATATTGATAATTATTCTTATTCAGAATTAATTGAGTTGTATCCAACGATTTTGAAAGAATTATTAGAGGAGTTGTACGCTCCAGATCAAGAAATCAAACACAATGCGAGTTCAACTTATTGTAAATATTGCAACTAACTATGGCCAATCTAATTAGAAGTTTTATCGATTTATTTTATCCATTATTTAAAAATTTAATGAATAAACAAATGTTTTATTACATTGCTTGTGGTGGATCAAACACCTTATTTGGTTTTGTTTTATATTATTATTCCTATCATCACTTATTAGAAAAACAAAATTTTTCATTCTTTTTTATTGTAATCAGTCCACACGTTGCTGCATTTTTATTTTCCTTTATTGTCACCTTTCCGATTGGATTTTTATTAAGCAAATACATTGTCTGGTCCGACAGTTATTTAAAAGGAAAACAACAACTTTTCAGACATTTTTTATTGGTTATATTGTTTTTTTTATTAAACTACATTTTATTAAAATTATTTGTTGAAGTATTTTTTTGGTGGCCATTTCCAAGTCAGGTTATTACTACATCAATCATCATTATCATCAGTTATTTATCTCAAAAATATTATTCATTTAAGGAATAGCATTTTCAAAAGGACGATTATTTTTCGATTTATTTATTGATAATTTGGTTTTTATAATATACTGTATTAATTTCATTTGCAAATTATAGTCTAATTTTGTGTAGTTTAATTATTTTGTTTACATTTGTTAATTACAAAATAAGTAAAATTTGAATTTGTTTAAAAACAAAAGGATGAAAAAAAAAAGAAATTTTCTGCTTTATTTTTTTTTACTTTTAACTCAATTTGCTTGTGAAAAAAAGGACATAAGTTTTTTTTATGCAAATAAAGCAGCAGGATTTAACGGGAGTTTTGAATTTACAAAAAAAAATCTCCCTATAAATTGGATTCTTTATACACCAAAGACTGTTCCTTCTTCGGATTTTGACCTTTATTCAAATGATAAAGATTTTATTAATGGCAAAAGATCTTTACATTTTAAAGTTAGAAAATGCAAATCAACAGGTGGTTGGCTTTCTCCAGGATTGTCAAAAGAAATACATGCAAAACCTGGCGAGATTTACAAAGTTAGTTTTTGGCTTAAAAACAATAAAAGTAAATTTATTGTAAAAGCAGGTGGAACATCTGAATTTGATGGAAAAATGGACATTTTAGTAACTTCTAATATGAAAATTGACAAATGGAAAAAATTTGAGTACCTCTGTACTATACCAAATAAAATGAACAAATTTAGACTCGAAATAAATGTGCTACAACCTGGAGAATTTTTGATTGACAATGTAGTTGTTGAGAAAATCAAAAAATAAAATTTCTTTTTCTTATAATTTATTAAACTGAGTTCTAAAATAAACAACTTAGTGCTTTAGTTTTTCTATCAAAGAATAGTTTAAAAAGAAATTTAGAATCAATACCAATTGTAATTATAAAATAATTCCGATTTTTTCGGGATTATTTTTAATTTTAAAATGGTTAATGCCGATTTTACAAATAAATAGGCAAAATATGATGTATTCAAATTGGACTATATTATTTATGATTTCGGTATTATGTTTGGAATAACACATCAAATCTCTCTATTTTTCCAATTAACTTTCCAAAATAAAGTCAAGAAAATAATTAGTAAATAATATGGGATTTGTAAAAGAGAAAAAATTGGCAAAAGGAAAAGTTTTTTTAATTCTCTGATTTTAAATAGATAATAAAATAATAATATTCCATCGAAAATGATTTTAATTCCTAAACTTAAAAGCGTATAATTAGAGAAAAGAGATAAAACCCATAAAAAAGAACAATACAAACTGATTAAACAAATAATAAATGTGATGGAATTAAAAGACAATGTTGTTTTACCGTACCATCTTATTCTTTGATGAAAAAAATCTTTTAAAAGTCTTGGATTTTGGACTTGAATACTCAAATCTGCTTCACAAATATTTTGAATAGAAAATTTCTTTTTTATTGCATATTGTAACAAAAAATAATCGTCTCCACTTTTAATATTCTGATTTTTATCGTTCTTTAAATATTCTATATACAATTCTTTATTTACTAATAGATTAGCTCCAGATGCTTGAATAAATATATGATATTTTGAAAGTAAAAATGACAAAGCATTGAGGTAATAGTAATCCAAATCAAAAAAAGTTTGAATTAAAGTAGTAGAACGACATTTTACAGGTAAAACCGTTATATCTGCAATATTTTTAGAACTTAAATAAGAAAAATAATTTGGATTAAACCATGCGTCCGCATCAATACACAATACATATTTAGTTTTTGAAAAATATACACCCTGAGCCAATGCCTGTTTTTTTCCATTTTCTTTTTCAAGGTTTAAAAATTTGAAATTATTAATGCTTGAATTTAGGATTAACTCAGATGATTGGTCGCTTGAATGGTCGTTAATAAAAATAAATTCAGCAGGGAATTCTTTTAATTTTTGAATTGATAAAATTAAATGAGGTAAATTCTTTTCTTCATTTCTAAATGGAATCAAAACAGTGATTTCCTTTAGTTTTATCCTGTTTTTGAATATAGTTTTTTTTGTAAAAAAAAACGGAAAGTACAAGAATATGCTTAAAAAAATAATATGACAGATAAAAATTTAAAACATTGTTTTTTTTAATTTTTAAAAAAGGAATAAAAAATAAAGTGGGTACTAATTGATTACAAATCCAAATACATAGAGCTGCGGATAAAATCACTTCAGAAGTGTAACCATAATAGGAAAAAAGCCAAAGTGCGAGTGACTCACGAATAATTAATTTTCCAAACCAAAGTGAAGGGATAAATGAGGACCAAAAATATACACTCCACACAATTAATAAGATTTTTAATGAAAGGTCAATTCCAAAACTTTGAATAAAAAAACTATATTGTACACTAAAAACTAAAAAACGAAAAAAGCTATACAACAAAAATTTATAACGCAAACTAATATTATTTTTTAATAAAATTCTACATTTTAAAAACCACTTTTTTTTGTTAATTAAGATAAATGGAAACTTTTCAAAATTAAAATAGACAAAAAGAAAAATAAAACAGAGAATTAAACTCAATATTGTCAACCAAAATATATTAATATTAGCTAAAAAAGGAAGTGAGGGTAATAATAATACACTTAGACTTCCTAAAAATATGCTGATGAACAGTTGAGATAAATTGGAAACACTGGTCAAAAATACAATTGGAATTCTAGATTTTCTTTCAAAATAAAACATCCGTCCGATAAAATTCCCAATTAGATTTGGAGTTAAAAATGCGGAAACCACACCAGAAAAAAAAGAATAAAAGCGAATTTTTAATGCGGAGAAAGGTTCAATTATTTTTAGCACTAAATCCCATTTTTTAAACTCAAAAAATAAGTTTACTGGTAATAAGCAAAATGCGATAATGAAATAAAAAAAATGTTTAACAGAGATTTGAAAGAGTTGACTGAAGTCTATATTTTTTACTTGAAAATAGAATAAAAGAGCAAAAAGCACAAAAAGGATTAGTTTTGTAATCGAAAAAACATTTTTATTTAAAAATTTCACCCGTTAAAAATACTATTTTTATGTGGGAAGATAAAATTATTTTAGGAGTAGATCCAGGAACAAGCATATTAGGATATGGAATAATTCATGTTCAACAGAAACAATTGTTGTTGTTAAACTTTGGTATTCTTAACATTTCAAAGTCAAAAACACATCCCGATAAGTTAAAATTAATTTTTGAAAAAATTGACAAACTAATCCAAGATTACAAACCCGATGAGATGTCAATTGAAGCACCTTTTTATGGCAAAAATATTCAATCCATGTTGAAGTTAGGTAGAGCTCAAGGGGTTGCGATAGCAGCAGCTTTAAAAAACAACATTCCAATTGAAGAATATACACCACGCCGAATAAAACAAGCAATAACAGGAAATGGAAATGCTTCAAAAGAACAAGTCGCGGGTATGTTACAAAACTTATTATCTTTTAAAGAAATTCCTAAATATTTAGATGCAACAGACGGTTTAGCCGTCGCTGTTTGTCATCATTTTTCCAAAGGAGTTGGGGAGCATAATAAAACAAATTCGGGAAATTGGAATGCTTTTATTAAAGAAAATCAAAAAAGAGTTATTAAAAAGTGATAGAATTTAACTAATTTTGGAGCAAATAAATCAAATGGCAAATTCATTAAAATATTTCATTTTATTTTCACTTAGTTGTTTTTTGTTGCTAGAATTGGGCTTTTTTTTAGAAGGATTTTTACAAACCTGCCTTTTTTCAATAGTTTTAATCGTTTATTTCTTTATGCTCATTTTTATTTATGGAGCATTTAAAGATAAAAAACTCGAAAAAAAAATAAAAAGATTTTATTTATTATTAATGATTTTGCCGTTAATTTCATTAATATTAAATCCAACTAAGTATTTACAACATTATCATAATGAAAATGAAGTCGTTTTAAGAGGAACAAATTTCGCTAAACTTTCATTGATTCAAAACACTTCAACTCTCTATTTATATAGTGATAGTACTTTTCGCTTGAAAGAGTTTGGTTTTTGGATGAATACCAATAAAAATGGAGATTACTATATCTCCAAAAAAATACTGGTTTTAAAATATAATAAACAATTTGTAAAATATAAATTAAAAAAACACTACGAAAATTATCGTTTATATCGTGTGAAAGGAGCAAAAAAATTAGACTATTTCACTTATTATGAATTAGATAAAATTGGCGATACTTTTGTAGAAAAACTCCGTCCAATAAAAAAATCCACCTCTAATTAGAATCATTCTAAATAACATATAAAAGTATAGATTTTGTTTCTAACTTTGTCTCGTTATTGTTTCAATAATTTTTGAAACAAAGCGTATTTAAAGACAAAAATGGAGCTTGAAAACGAAATAATAGAAGTCTTAAAAACAATTTATGATCCAGAAATACCTGTTGATATTTTTGAATTGGGATTAATTTATGAGATAAAAGTTCATAATGAAAATGAAGTTGAAATTGACATGACTTTAACTTCTCCAAATTGTCCAGTAGCTGAGACATTACCAAAAGAAGTTGAAGACAAAGTTGCATTTATGCATCAAGTAAAATCTGCCAAAGTGAATATTGTATTTGATCCTCCGTGGGACAAAGATATGATGAGTGAGGAAGCCAAATTAGAATTAGGATTTATTTAAATTAAAAATAAACATCTTTATACTTTTAATTTAAATCTTTTGTATCTTATTCAAGCATAATTAAGCTTTGTTCATTCAAAACTGTATTTTGTTCATTTAATTAACATTTTTTTGGCTATTTAAAAATAAAGACTTATTTTTGCTCCATAATCATTTAAAAATTCGGCTTATAATACACCTTTACATTTTTTAATTAATAATAATTTAGTTTTAAAAATATGGTGTATAAATCTTTCAGCGATTCTGAGTTGATATCGCAATATAAGTCCGGAGATCATAATGCTTTTGAAGTTTTATTAAGTCGTCATAAATCTAGAATCTTTCGTTTTATTTATTTAAAAGTTAAAGATGTAGAGTTAGCTAACGATTTCTTTCAAGAGGTGTTCATAAAAGTTATCAATACCATTCAATTGGGAACTTATAACGACGAAGGTAAATTTTTGCCTTGGGTATTGAGAATTTCCAATAATCTTGTCATTGATTATTTTAGAAAAAACAATAAAATCAAATGGGTAAGAGATCAAAACACAAACGATATTCCTCAAGTTTTATCGATGTTAAAAGACAAAGAAGACAATGCATTAACCTATTTAAGTAAAAACGAGGTTTTCGATCAGCTTCATTTACTTTTACCATTATTACCCGAAGAACAAAGAGAAATAATACAGTTTCGTATTTTTGAAGAATTATCTTTTAAAGAAATAGCTGAATTAAAAAATCTCAGTATTAATACATGCTTAGGAAGAATGAGATATGCTTTAATCAATTTAAGAAAAATGATTGAAGATAAAAAATTACTTATTGAAGCAGAATTGTTTTAGAAATCGTTTTTATTAAGATTTGTTATTTTTCCATTAATTAGAAGTCAAATTTTCTACTTCTTTATATATTTTTATAGAAACAATCTAAAAAAATATTAATTTTGTGATAAACATTATTAAATATGAAAAAACAATACTTAATTTTTTCTTTTTTCATCCTTTTATTATTTGTCATAACTTCTTGTAATGGTCAGAAAAAAGAGGAAAATAGTTTAGAGATTCTTGACGATGAATTGTATGAGTTTAAAGGGTTTTCTCTAAAAAATTACGACATTCCAGCCACAATCATGTTGCCAGACGAAACGGCAAATATTGGTGCTTCAACAGAGCCAGAAATTAAACATTCTGAAGATGATTTTAGATGGGAGTTGATGGTGGGTCCAAATTTTCACATGATTATAGATGATTGGGGAGACGATAGAGAAATGGTAAAAGAAGAGAAAAGAAAACTTGAAGGTTTAAAATTTTATAAAATTAAATACATTTACAACGAAGCTGATTTTATTATGTATGAAAGAATATTAACAGTTGATGGAGAAAAATCAGCTCCAAAATCAGTTGGTTTAGTTCATAAATCCTATCATGTTTTTGGTCAAAAAGTCATCAATAACATCACCTATGTTTTTAGAAGTAGAGATGACGGTTTTGAAAAAATGATAATTGAATTAATGGCAAAATCTATTCGTTCAGTAAAACCAATAAATGAAAAAGTTTAATGGATAATATACAAATTATCAAAGAAATATTGTCCAACATCATTGAGCCGGACATTAGAAAAGATTTAGTAAGTGCAGATTTAGTTAAAACTTTAGAGCTAAGAGATGAAACGTTTCATGTTCAAGTATCTATTTCTAACCCAGCGTTTCATGCACGAAAAAGAATGCACGAACAAATTGCTTATCAAATAAAAAAACAACTTGGAGAAGATTTTAAATTTGAACTAATAGTGAGTGCTCTTCCAGCTGAAAGCGAATTAGTAAAAAGAAAAATTTTACCAGAAGTAAAAAATATAATAGCTGTTGCCTCAGGAAAAGGTGGTGTCGGAAAATCAACTGTAACAGCAAACTTAGCTGGTGGATTAGCAAAAAAAGGATTTCGTGTTGGAATAGTTGATGCAGACATTTATGGCCCTTCAATACCAACAATGTTTGATTTAGTTGGTGAACGTCCTGAAATGATTGATGTTGAAGGTGTTTCAAAAATAAATCCAATCATTAGTTATGGTATAAAAATTTTATCCATTGGTTTTTTTACTGACCAAGACAGTGCTGTAGTTTGGAGAGGTCCAATGGCTGCAAAAGCATTAACTCAATTATTTACCGACGCATATTGGGGAAAATTAGATTATTTACTCATAGATTTGCCCCCAGGTACAGGAGATATTCATCTTTCTTTAGTTCAAACAGTTCCATTAGATGGCGTAGTAATCGTAAGCACACCTCAAGAAGTTGCACTTGCAGACGCACGTAAAGGAGTAAACATGTTTAAGTTAGAAAGTATCAACGTACCTATCGTTGGTTTGATTGAAAACATGTCATGGTTTACCCCTGCTGAACTACCAAATAATAAGTATTATCTTTTTGGTCGTGATGGTGTAAAAAATTTAGCAGAAGGAATAAATGAATGTTTTTTAGGTCATATTCCATTAGTTCAAAGTGTTCGAGAATCTGGTGATGTTGGTCGTCCTGCAATTTTTCAGGAAAATGCTGAAATATCAAAAGAATTAACTCAAATGGTCGAACGATTTATAGAACAAGTTCAAAAAATTAAAAACAAAGAAAAAGAAAAAGCAACAGCATAAGAAATTTATTATGAAAACAAACAAACAAACAATAGATAAAATCAACGAAACATTAGAACAAATCAAACCATTTTTACATGCTGATGGAGGTGATATTGAATTTGTTGATTTAACTCCGGAAGGAATAATTCAAGTTAAACTTTTAGGGAATTGTAGCGATTGTTCCATGAGTTTAATGACCTTAAAAGCTGGAGTTGAAGAAGCTATTAAAAAAGCTATTCCTGATATTAAAGGGGTAGTTGCTATAAATTTAACAGACCTTGTCCCATAAAAAAAGTTTATTAATAGCATTTGTTAGTACTCTTTTTGCTGTATTTTATCAAGAATACAATCAATATTCACTTAATAATCAATTTCCAAGTCAGAATGGTTTAATAACTTGTGCGGACGAATCCAGTTATCTTAGACCTCCTCAAAATTGGCTGGAAATTGGAGAATGGAAAGACAATTCAAAATCAATAACCTCTTTTTTTCTTCGACCTCCTGGTTATGGATTGTTCTTTTTAACTTGTAAAACAATTTATAACGATAATCCATGGATAATTCTAAAAATTTTTCAAATTTCAGCATTTTTTTTGTCTGTTTTTATTTTTAGTAGAATAACTACCCTTCTATTTTCAAAAAAATGGGCTATTTATTCCAGTTTGATTTATGGATTGTTGCCTTGTTTTAGCGGATTTATGTATTTTACTATAACAGAGAGCATCACTCCTTTTGTGTTACTTGCTGTTTTTTTCTTTAATTTAAAATGTATTTTTAATTATAAAAAAAGCTACCTTATCCTCTTCTGTTTAGCCGCAGCATATTTATTGTTGTTACGACCTCAATTAGGAATTTTTATAGCATTATTCCATTTTTCTTTTATTTTTCATTTACGAAGGAATATCTTTTTTTGGTCTATTTTACTTTATTTACCATTTCTATTTTGGAGCATTAGAGCTACTGTAATTAATAAATCTTATCCAGGATTACATCCTATTTATTCTTATACTAATAACGGAATGTTTAGACCAAGTCATAGAGTTTTGACTGATTTATATCGAGTATGGGAGTATGTTCCTGAAAATTTCCATGCCGTTGCTGGAGCATTAACTTATGACACTACAGAAAATGCTATTAATACAGCTTTACTCAATGTTCCTCAAAAATTTCATATAAAAATTATACCTTTATTAAAAGAGTACCAAAGTTTACATAAATACAGATTTATACATTTTAAGAATTATAAAATGTTAAATGGTCCTCATAAAGGCGAATTAGAATTTGAAAAACACATTAAATTGCTTCAGAGTGAATTAATTAAAAAATATCCAATTGATTATTATTTAAAAACACCATTATTAAGTTTATGGAAGCAAATAAAAAGTTCTCATTTAAATTTAAAAATCTTTCAATATGATTTTAGAGGAGAATTTTGGATGGAAATTTTACGATGGGCATGTTTGTTTGTGGTAATGTTTTCTGTTATATTTTCAATGCTTTATGTAATTACTATTAAATATAAAAACATGTTGTTCTTCACATCTTTAGCTATATTTATTTTCATGTTTTATCTTTCATATATCCAAAGAATGAATGAAGAAAGATACATTACGCCCATCTTACCGATTGCTTTTATTCTTTCAATTAAACTTGTATCAATGTATTTAAAGAATATCAAAGAAAAAAAGGTATTCACTAAAACCAAAATTCTATCCTAAACTAACTTACTTTTTGAATTGAGGTAAAATTTACTAAAATTTTCATTTCACGGTAACTTGCGTTACAATAAAAAATTGTTTTCTAAATTAAATTTGCAAAATAAAAAATAAAAAATGACAATTATAGACGTTAGAACACCAGCAGAATACATGGGAGGACATGTAGCTGGAAGCATAAACATACCTTTACAAGAAATTCCCAATAGAGTTGATGAATTAAAAAAAATGAACGAACCAATTGTTTTATGCTGTGCTAGTGGAGCAAGAAGTGGTCAGGCGACCTATTTTTTGCAAGCACAGGGTATAAGATGTGAGAACGGAGGATGTTGGTTAGATGTTAATTTTTTAGTTAAAAATAATTAATATGGGTATTTTCTCCTCACTATTTGGAAAAAAAATTGATGTACAGGAATGGATAACTGAAGGAGCATTAATAGTTGATGTTCGTTCAAAAGGTGAATATCAAGGTGGTCATGTAAAAGGTTCGATAAACATTCCTTTAGATCAATTAAAATCAAACTTAAAAAAGTTAGATAAATCAAAAGCAATTATTACTTGCTGTGCATCTGGCATGAGAAGTGGTTCAGCAAAAATGATTTTGAAATCCAATGGCTATGAAAAAGTTCATAATGGCGGTTCTTGGCATTCGTTAAGGAAATATTCTAAATAAAAAAAGGTTAATTGAATTTAATTAACCTTTAATGAATATTTTGTTAAATGGTATTATACTCAAAATCTACTTGATTTAAATAATTTAAAATGTTTTTTGTGACTATAACGGATAAATTTTTTATTATTGTAATGTCTTTTATTTGAAATTTTAATACATCTTAATGCTGATTTAGATTGATTTTTTAAATAATATTGACTTATTGCACTTGGTTTTTTACTTTTTTTGTAATAGTTAGGTTTTTTGTCTGCTTTTATATTGTTTCTTTTAAATAGTCCATCAATTGAAATTATTTCATTAGAAATTTCATTATTGGTAGCTACTTCAAGATTGTAAGGTTTCTCTAAACTAATTTCATTTTCAGTTAAAGTTGAAGTATTTGCTTCAAAACTAATAAATGTAAAAGTAAAAACCAACATACTTACTTTTTTCCAATTTAAGTTAAATTTTTTCATAGGGCAATTTTTTTAATTGTTAATAATGAAGCAAATTTAAATCTGTTAAAACTTATATTTTGAAAAAATTTAGTAGATTGATAATTTGTACTTAGGATTTTAAGTATAAGTACTTGAATATTGATTAGTCTATGAAAAAAACAAAAATACTTTGCTATTCTGGTTTTGGAATTAGAAAAAGATAATAGTTTCTTGCGACTAAATTAAATTGAAAAGAATGTAAAAATAGCCGTTTTGAATAGGCGATGTGAACGAGATTATCTCAACATCCTTACGTCGGTCTCCGCTTCGCTCCGGTACGAACCCTGAGGTTATCATCCCGTGCACTTTGTATTTGTTAAGCTTAATACTATTAGCGGTGGGAGCGGGATTATCTCAACCTCCTTTCGTCGGTTTTCGATGGTCTCCGCTTCGCTCCGGCACGAACCCTGAGGTTCTCATCCCGCGCACTTTGTATTTGTTAAGCTTAATTCTATTAGCGGTGGGAGCGGGATTCGAACCCGCGGTACAGTTTCCCGTACGACAGTTTAGCAAACTGTTGGTTTCAGCCACTCACCCATCCCACCTGTTTAACGATACAAAATTAATATAAATTTGATAATTACACTTAATGAAAAAAGTTTTTTGGGGTAAAATCTTTTAATAAATAATATTTTAAGCCATCTTAGTAATTATTTTATAAGTTCTCTAATGTTTTGACTAAAAAATTCCAAAAATTTTGAACTGAACTAATTTGTACTTTTTCATCAGGAGAATGTGCACCTTTAATGTTTGGACCAAAAGAAATCATTTCCATTTCTGGAAAGTGTGCCGATAATATTCCACATTCTAAACCAGCATGGCATGCCAAAATCTTTGGGTTTTTATTAAACATTTCTTTATACCACGAACTCATTTTTTGTACAATCATAGAATTTGGATTGGGCTTCCAACCAGGATAGTCATTACCTTGTTGTACCTTGCAAGAAAAAGACTCAAATACGCATTTTACAGACCTGCTAATTTCTTCAATCCCACTCTGAATACTAGATCTTTGCAAGGATTGTGTTTCAAATTGTCCATTTTTTAGTTTAACTAATGCGAGATTTGAAGACGTTTCAACTAAATCTTTCATTTCAGGACTCATTCGATAAACACCATTAAATACACTGTGAATACAAGAACAAAAATCTTTAGAATCTTCATTATTTATAGCATTCTTTTCATTTTCTACTTTTTTTGCTTGAAATAGAATTTGAGGTTCAATTGTTTTATATTCTAATGAAATTTTTTCAGTAACATTTAGCCATAAAGCTAAAAGTTGTTCTTCTTTTTCAAAAGGAAAAGTAAGAGTCATTCTTGCTTCTCTTGGAATAGCATTTCTTAAACTTCCTCCGACAAAACTTACCAATTGTGTTAACTCAACAGATAATAATTCATACAATACTCTATTGAGCAATTTATTTGCATTCCCTCTTCCTAAATGTATGTCCATTCCTGAATGACCTCCTAATAAACCTGATAAAGAAAATTCATAAGATATATTGACAGTACTGATAGGTAAAAGTGTATAATTTTTTGATGTATTAGTGTCCATACCGCCGGCACAACCAATAGAAAATTCCTCTTCATCTTCACTATCGAGATTCAGCAATGTATTTCCTTTTAAATAGTTGATGTTTAAATTTTTAGCACCTGTCATTCCAGTTTCTTCATCCATTGTAATCAAAGCTTCTAACGGAGGATGTTTTAAGTCTTTTGAAGCAAAAACAGCTAAAATAGCAGCAAGACCTATACCATTATCCGCGCCTAAAGTGGTGCCGTTGGCTTTTACCCAATCGTCGTCAATATGCATTTCAATAGCCTGATTATCAAAATCAAAAACAGTATCATTGTTTTTTTGATGCACCATATCCATGTGAGCTTGTAAGGTAATTATTGGGTGGTTCTCGTAACCTGACGTAGCATTTTTGTATAAAAAAACATTTCCAACCGAGTCTGTTTGATACTTTATTTGATTGTTTTTTGCGAAAGAAACCAAATAATCTCTAATTTTTTCCTCTTTTTTTGAAGCCCTAGGAATTAGATTAATTTCATAAAAGTAATTCCATAAATTATTTGGCTTTAAGTCTTGAATTTTCATTTTATATCAATTTTGTTTGTAAACTTAATAGATATAATTCAAATGGTAAATTATTTTTTAGTTAATTTGAATAAAAATTTATCACTAAATGATTAAACATTTACTATTAGTTCTCTTTTTTTTAGGTTTACTATTTTTTTCTTGTGAAAATAAAAAGGATACTATTAAAGAAAATATAAAAAAAGAAACAATCAATAAATCAATAAAAAACACTTTACATGCTGATAATCAAAAATATAAATTTAAAAAAATCACCAGCCCTTCTTTGGTGGATTTAAAAAGTATCGATTCTAGTATTCAAATTGATTTAAAATATGCGGGTAACGATAATTTTATGAAAAAACGCTTATATTTTCATACTAATGAACTACTTCTTCAAAAAGACGTTGCAATTCGACTATCAAAAGTTCAAATGTATTTAAAATCCCTTCATCCAAAATACTCATTATTAGTTTATGATGGGGCGAGACCACTGTCTGTACAACAAGAAATGTGGAGGGCATTAGATAGTATTCCAGTAGAAAAAAGAGTGAAATTTGTTTCGAATCCAGCCAATGGAAGTTTACACAACTTCGGAGCTGCCGTAGATTTAACAATTTGCGATGAAGACAAGGTTCCTTTAGATATGGGAGCTGGTTATGATGACATTAGAGAACTTGCTTACCCACGACTAGAACAACATTTTTTATCTATTGGAAAGTTGACAATTCATCAGGTGGATAATAGAAAACTGTTGCGAAAAGTAATGAAAACTCAGGGTTTTGTAAATATCCCAACTGAATGGTGGCATTTTAATTCATGTAGTAGAAATGAAGCTAAAAAAAAATATCAGATAATGAAATAAATTTTAAATTCATGCGTTAATTATTGTAAAGCAAATAAATATGGCCTATGATTAAGACGTTACCTCCTCAAAAACTTCCTAAATCTACTACACAACCAAAAAATGACATACTCAAAGCTATACTTGATTATAGTAAAGCCCTTCAAGTGATGAATTTGAAAAAAACTAAGATTTTGGTCAATGGAAATTAGTACGAGTTTATAAACACTAAATGATACAGGTAAATTGAATAAATTTAACACACTTTATTCGTATTAGTTTCATTTTGAGAACTGTTTTTAAGTTTGTTGTACTTTTTATCCAATAATTTAAACTATGAATAGTTACATTTTCTTGATTTTTAATTTCTTCTTTCTTTAAATTTGAATTACAAAATTGTTATGAAAAAACAGAAATTCAAATGTGTACTTGCTGAGGTGGATGGGTTGAAAAATCACTTATAAAACTTTTTCAAACAAAAAAAGTTCATTACTTTCTTATTCATTCATAAAATTTAATTATATTTAATGCTATTTTTGAGTTTTAATCTAAAAAGACATATATCATTTTCACTATAGCATGAGTTTTACGAAAATCTTAGAAAAATACCGAAAAATATCCTTTTCACAAAAAGACAAGGGCGATCGCTTTGAACGTTTAATACAGGCATATTTATTGACAGACCCGATTTATGCGAATAAATTCAAAAAAGTATGGCTGTGGAATGAGTTTCCAGGAAAGGATGATTTGGAAGGAAGTGATACTGGTATTGATTTGGTTGCGTTGGCAAATGAAAGTGATTATTGGGCGAAAGAAGTTGGAAATCCGAGATATATTTTGGATTTGCTGTTGAGTATAATTAATGTTAGTGTGCAAACGGTGGAGATTGTGAATGGTTGCCGAGTTTGGAGTTTGAATAGCAAGTGATGAATTATCTCGAAAAGAAGGAGGTAAAATATTTAGTTTAGGATCTCGTAAACCGATTGCTGTTACTTTATTAGTGAAAAACAATAAAAAATTCAAGCAATGACAAATAACATAACAACAGAAATATTAAAATCGAAAGCGTATTTTGAACTTCTGAAACAAGTTGTTTCAGTATTTAATACTGCCCAAATTTAATTTTCTCACAAAAACAAAAGATAAGTTAATGAGTCAAATTATATTATACGAAAACGAAGCAGGAAAAATTAAAGTAGATGTTCACTTTGAAAATGAAACTTTTTGGCTAACTCAAAAAGCTATGGCAGCTCTTTTTGGTGTTGAAGTCCCTGCGATTAGCAAACATTTGGGAAATATTTTTGAAACAAATGAACTTCAAAAAGAGGCAACTATTTCCATTTTGGAAACAATTCATAAGGAGGAAAAAAGACAAGTTAAAAGAAATCTTGAATTCTACAATTTAGATGCCGTTATTGCTGTTGGTTATCGTGTTAATAGTCATCAAGCGACACAGTTTCGAATTTGGGCTACACAGACTTTAAAAGAATTTATCATCAAAGGTTTTGTGATGGATGATGAGCGTTTAAAACATGGGAAAGAATTTGGGAAAGACTATTTTGATGAGTTACTAGCACGCATCCGTGATATTCGAGCTTCCGAAAAACGTTTCTACCAAAAAGTCAGAGATTTGTTTGTTTTGAGCCAAGATTACGACAAAACAGATAAGAAAACTGAACAATTTTTTGCTACCGTTCAAAATAAATTGCTTTATGCAGTTACCCAACAAACAGTGGCTGAACTCATTGTTAACCGAGCAAAAGCTGATTTGCCCAACATGGGATTAACAAACTGGAAAGGAAGTAGAGTAAGAAAAGAAGACATTTTTATTGCTAAAAATTATTTAAGTCAAGACGAAATTGATACCTTGAATCGCATAGTTACCCTTTTCTAAGATACAGCAGAATTGAGGGTAAAAGACCAAATTCCCTTGAGTTTGTATTTTTGGGAAGAAGAAGCAGACAACGTTATCCAATTTAGCAGAAAACCTTTACTCGACAACGCTGGAAGTGTATGCCATGAAGAAATGAAAAAAATTGCTACAAAACAGTTTGAAAATTTCGATGCAGAACGCAAAAAAATAGAAGCAAAAGAAGCTGATTTAGAAGATCAAAAAGCATTAGAACAATTGATTCAAAAAAGTAAAAAGAAATGATTATGAAACATTTTCTCCTAGTCGCTTATCTTTTTTGTCCCATACTTCAGATTGTAAAATAGAAATACATCAAAAGATTACGGAAGCAATTATTTAAATAAAATAAACTCAGTCAAGACAATGGTAAAATTTAACAAAAAACAAATCCATAACAATTTCTAGTTCGAGATTATAATCGGGATCTATTCCGTCATATATTCCGTCATACATTCTAGTTCGTCCTATCCAAATTCAGCATTAAAAAATGCAGAATCGATTAAGAATTTGTAATCTGGATTTAAAAATCCAGAACAACTTCTAGATCGGGATTAACCCAACTAATGCAAATAGTTCGTCCTTTATGGGCTCCTATTGCAAAAGTTAGGTTTAAAGTCGGACTCCTATAATGCAGACGTCATCGACCCCGAAAATGAACATTTTTATTTATTTTTTACTCTTATAATCGGGATCTATTCCGTCATACATTCTAGTTCGTCCTATAGTCGGACTCCTATAATGCAGACGTCATCGACCTGCTCTAAATCACCTTTCCATTTGTTCAATTGTTCTTCAAGTATATTTTTTTGAATGTCCATTGGTTGATTGTAAATATTCAATAAGAGACTTTTGAGTTGAGATGATTTAAATTTTTTTCCTTGGGGTTTAGAATGAGTTATTCCAATTCCACCAAATTGATCGACATAACCATCAGTAAAAATATAAATGCAATCATTTGCTTTTGTTTCAATTTGATGTGAAGTAAATAATTTTGGATGGGAAAATTTCCCTATTGGCTGTTTATCCCCTTTAAATTCAATCAATTCACCATTTCTTAAAAGCCATAAAGAATTATGAGCTCCTGCCCAAGACAAATCAAAATTAGATTCATTAACATTTTTTTTATTTTTATAGCTTAAAGAAACCAAAGAAATGTCCATTCCATCTTTTACTTCGTCATTAGATTTTTCAAACTCTTGTATGACCAACTCTCTTGTTTTATCTAATATTTTCCCTGGATCGTGTAACTTAAATTCTCTCACAGCCCTGTTTAAACTATTGTTACAAACTACTGAAACCATTGCTCCAGGTACGCCATGTCCAGTACAATCTGCAGCAGCAAAAAGAATATTTTTATCATTGTTTTCAAGCCAATAAAAATCACCTGCTACAATATCTTTTGGAATGTATAAAATAAAAGAATCTTTAAAAAATTCCTTAACCAACTTTGGTTGAGGTAAAATTGCCGATTGTATTCTTTTAGCATAAGTAATAGAGTCCAAAATTTCTTTATTTTTTGCTTCAATCACTTCGTTTTTATCTTTCAACTGCCTGTTAATTAATTGTTTTTGAACAAAACCTCTATATATAAAAATTGCTAAAATCAATAATAATAAAGACATGATAACTGAAAACCAAATTATATTTTTTTGTATTTTTGTTTCCGCTTCTTTTTTAGCTATCTCAATATTTTTCAGCTCTCTGTCTTTATTTAATACGTCAATTTCTAATTCATTTTTTCTAATTTCTAACTCATTTTTTTGTAGCTCTCTTTGTTTAAATTCCAATTTCAATGCAATCAATTGATTTGTAGTACTTAAGTTTTTAATTTTCTCTAAAAATGTTGACTTTTCTAATTTTTGTTTTTCACTTTTAAGTTTTTCTTGTTCTTTGATTTTCTTCTCTTCTTCCAACATTTTCGCTACTTCCTCTTTGTCTAAAGACTTTATACTATTGTATTTTTCAGTTATTATTTCTTCGTTTTCTTTTGTTTTTTTAATTTCGTTAAGTTTGGTTTGAACGACAGACAAATAATCATTGATTTGTTTTGATTTACTAATTTGCAACGCTTTTTCAAGTGAAGTTACCGATTGGTCAAATTCTTTATTTTGATATTGGTATAATCCATAATGATAATAGGCGTAAATCAATTCTTTATTTAAATTTTCATGTTCTGACTTTTCAATTGCTCTTTTGTAATATTTATTTGCTTTTCTTGATTCATTTTTGTTTGCATAATAGTCTGCTAATGATATCAATACAAAACAAACATCGGACTGTTGATTTTCTTTCTCCGCTTTTTTTAAGTTTTTCTCCAATTCATTAATAGAAATATTTTGTGTGTAATTAATATTTACAACAAAAAAACATAATATTAACATGAAAACAATCTTCATAATTCACTTTTTTTTAACTATAAATTAATGTAATTAATAGACGAAGTTAAAATTAATTTTATTAATAAAAAATTAATCTTCTAATATTTCTAATTTACTATAACGTAAAAGTATTGTTTTACTACCACTTTTTGGAAAAAAGACCACTACTTTTTTTTCCATACCAGATCCAATCACATCAGTTACTTTTCCTTTACCAAAAAGTGAATGCATTACATTATTTCCTACTTTAACTTTTGGCAATTCAACTTTATTATTGTCATTGATTTGACTAATTGGCTTTAAATTTGAATATAAAACGGTTTTTTTGTTTAATCCCCCTTGATTTTCAAATTGAGAAAAGATATTTAATGATTTCCCAGTATTATTTTTTATTTCTTTGTTAAATTGAACATAATCATCTTCAATTTCATAAATAAAACGACTAGGTTCAGATCTATTCATATTTCCCCAAACAAAACGCATATTGACGTGGCTAAGTGAACAAGTTTTTTGAGCTCTAGTAATGGCAACGTAAAACAATCGACGTTCTTCTTCTAAATCTTTTCTATCTGATAAGGCCATTTGCGAAGGAAATAAATTTTCTTCCAAACCAACAACAAAAACGTGTTTAAATTCTAGTCCTTTACTTGAATGAATCGTCATTAATACCACTTTATTTTTGTCTTCCTCTTTTTCCTTGTCAATGTCCGTCATTAAGGAAATTTCTGAAAGATAATCAGCTAAAGAATTATTTTCATTTTCTTTAAACGTTTGAATACCTGACATCAATTCTTCCACATTTTGATATCTATCTAATCCATCACTGTCTTTAGTTTTTTCAACTTTTAATTCATTCAAAATCATACTTGATTCTGCAATATCAATGGCTATCTTATAAGCGTCTAACTTATCCACTTGTAAATGAAAACGCCAAATCATTTTTGCAAATTCATCTAATTTCACTTTGGTATTATAATTTAAATCAATAGAGTAATTTTGAATATCACTTAAAATATCCCAAACACTTAAACCTGTTTCTGCCGCTTTGATAAACAAACTATCTAAAGTGGATTTACCTATTCCTCTTTTTGGGTAATTAATAATTCTTTTTAAAGCTTCTTCGTCTTTGGGATTAATAACCAATCGAAAATAAGCCAACAGGTCTTTAATTTCTTTTCTTTGATAAAAAGAGATACCCCCATAAATTTTGTAAGGAATTGAACTTTTTAAAAAGGCCTCTTCAAAAGAACGAGATTGTCGGTTTGTTCTATATAATATAGCAAAATCTTGGTATTCTTCTTGATTTTTATTTATATACTCAACTATTTTGCTCGCAATTGCTTTTCCTTCATCTGTATCTGTTTGGAATTGGTTGACCTGAATTTTTTGTCCTTCTTCATTTTCAGTCCAAATGTCTTTTTTAATTTGATTTTTATTTTTTACGATTATGCTATTGGCTGCGTCAACAATATTTTTAGTACTTCTATAATTTTGCTCGAGCTTAAATAATTTATAATCAGGATAATCATTCCTAAAATTCAAAATATTTTCAATATTTGCACCTCTAAACGAATAGATACTTTGTGCATCGTCGCCTACTACACAAATATTTTCATGAACAGCCGCTAATTTTTTAACAATTAAATATTGAGCATAATTGGTATCTTGATATTCATCTACTAAAACATATCTAAACTTATGTTGATAGTATTGTAAAACATCAGGATAATCTCTAAATAACACATTTGTTTGATATAATAAATCATCAAAATCCATTGCACCCGATTTTTTACAACGACCAGCGTAATATTCATAAATCTTACCAATAAGAGGACGTTTAGACATTTTGTCTTCTAAATTAATCTCCCGATTTTCTGCATAAGATTCCGGAGAAATTAAATTGTTTTTCGCTGCTGAAATTCTACTTAAAACTGCTGAAGGTTTATAATTAGTGTTATCAAGGTTAAATTCTTTAATTATTTCTTTTAGCACACTTTTTGAATCTTCTGTATCATAAATAGTAAAGTGATTTGGATAACCTAATTTTTCTGCATGAATCCGCAAAATTCTTGCAAATACGGAATGGAAAGTTCCCATAGTAATATTTCTGTATTCCTCATTTTGTAAAAGATGTTGAATACGTTCAGACATTTCCTTTGCAGCTTTATTAGTAAAGGTTAAAGCTAATATTTGAAAAGCATCAATACCAAGATGAAGCATATGAGCTATTCTATAGGTTAAAACTCTTGTTTTTCCAGAGCCAGCACCTGCAATAACCATTGAAGGTCCTTCATAATGTAGCACTGCATCTTTCTGTTTTTCGTTTAAACCGTTTAAATAATCCATATTTACAAAATTAGAGAATTAATTAAAACCTTATGTTTGATTTATTAAACAAAATGAAAATAAAACTATAATTATTCTCAGTTCACGTTAAAAAACATTATATAAATTCTCTTATGTTACTTCCAATTCTACTAGTATATAGTTTACAAAGACTCAAAAAAATAAACAAAAAAACCTCACTCTAAAAAGAATGAGGTTTAAAAAAAAATCAAAATATTTATTATTTAATTGTATAGGTAATTGCAGCTGTAAAAGTCATTCCTTGATAAAAACTATCGTAGATTTGATTTTCTGCTTGATGTGAAATATAAGAACGTGTTTTTGTTCTATTTAAAATATTTTGTGCAGCAATGCTAATATTCCAAAATTTCTTTTGACCAAGGTCTTTTCCTATTTTGCAATTTAAACTATGGAAAGGAATTTCATAAACATCAGGAAGTCTTCCTACCCCAATTATAGCTAATTTTTTACCTTGTACATTATAACTCAAATTAAAAATCAATCCTAATTTATCATTTTTAAATGTAGTAAAAGCATTCAAAATAAATGGCGACTGACCGTACATAGGTCTATAGTTTCCAATTTCTTCTCCCTCACGTGCATTTTCTTCTCTTAATGATTTTTCAGTAACGAATTCAGTACCTTTATTAATTAGAACTTTGTTCATATCAATTCGAGAAACAACATAGGTAAAATTAATACCCGTTACAAAACTCAAATGAGATTGATGTTCTTTTTTAAATCCAATGGCTTTTCTCAATTCAACTTCAGCACCATAAACGTCGGCTGTTCCAGCGTTTACTGGTTTCACTTCATTAGGAGCTAAGTCAAATGATACGATTTCAATTGGATTAATAAAACGTTTATAGAAAACACTGGCAGATAATAATTCTGTTCTACCATAAAAATATTCCCATCTTAAATCTAAATTATGAATGGTAGTTTGTTTTAATTCAATGTTTCCATTATATCTTCTATTTTGGATAGGATCATAAATTTGAGCAACAGAAATTTCTCTGAAAGATGGTCGTGCCAATGTCTTAGCATATGAGGTTCTAATATTACTAACATTACTTCCTTTTCCTGGTATTTTAACAACAGAATTTAATGAAGGTAAAATATTCATTTCATCTAAAACTGTTTGTTTGTTATATTTAACAGACCCACTATTATTTTGTCCTGTATATGTGTTGTTTCCTTTTTCCATTCTAGCTCCGTAAATCACTTTCCAATTAGTTGTGATTGGTAAGTCGTTCATCAAATAAAAACCCATCACGTTTTGTGTAGCAACAAAAGTATTGGCTAATTGTTTTTCACCCCTTCCATAAGTACCTTGGTCTCTTTCTGAGGTCCAAATATTTTCTTCTTGAAAATAAAAGTTTGGATCCGAACTAAATTTGTCTGTGTTTTCTACATCAAATACGTAATCGCTGATGGTAAAATTTCTTTTTTTATACGTATCGATTATTCCGAAAGAAAAATCACTTTTTAAACTGTCCCATACATTAAATTGATATTTAAAATCAATTTTCCCACTTAAATTTATTTCAGTTAAATCACGATAAATTCTTCTTATTTCACTACCAACACTTTTATTTAAATCGTAATAAATTTGACCGTCATCGCCCTTAATTTCTTCTAAGATTGTTGAACGGATATCAGGATCGTTAATTTTTGAATAAGTAGGTGACAATTTCCATTCTACTTTCCATTTATTTAAAGAGTGTGAACCATTTAACTGTGCATTAGAAATAGATCTTTGATTGTATTGCAAACTCTGTTTTAACAAAGTTGAAGGATTAATCTCATAATTAACAGATTTTATTATAGAAGCAGATTTTTTTCCATTTTGTGTGTGGAATAAAACCAAGGAAATTTTGGATTTTTTCCCAATTTTAACAGATTGACCAAATAATATTGTCCATAATACATCAGTTTCACAAAGAGTTCCAGTAGCTTTATTAAAAGGAGTTAAATCAGTTTCATTACTTAATGTACTTTTTCTATATTCATTGAATTGAACAGAATCATACATTCTATTTGTCAATCTATAATTTAAAACTACGTTGTAACCATAGTCTATTTTTTTAAGATTTAATTGATCTCCATATGAGAAAGAATAATTTTGGTCTAAAAAGTTTTTGGTTTTTTGAGGTGCCATTGTTTTATTAAATGATTTTGTCATTGTTGACAAAGTCTCATCGTTTTGTGTAGGGTCTGGAAATTTAGCTGTTGGACTTACAGGTAAAGCCCTTGTACCATCATCAAAAGCTAAAAAATCTGTTTTCCCACCTTTGTAAGATAGGAAGTTTTTATTGAAAGTAGATTCAGTATTAAAACCAAAACCTGCTGAAAAACTAATTGTCTTCTTTAATGGAAAATCTCTAGTAGAAATATCTACCAAACCTCCAGTAAAATCGCCGTTTAAATTTGGAGTAAATGTTTTATAAACAGTTACATTATCTATTAAATTTGTTGGGAAAACGTCCATTTGAACAGTGTTTCTATCTGGATCTAACCCAGGAATTTCCATTCCATTTAAAATTGTTTTGGTATATCTGTCTCCTAAACCCCTTACGTAAACATGTTTTCCACCTTCAACAGAAACACCTGTAACTCTTTGAGCAACTTCACCTACATCGCCATCACCAGTGGCTTTCATTTGTTCTTTAGAAATTCCGTCAGTTGCATTAGTTGACTCTCTTCTTCTTGCGTCATCTCCTGCAATAGTATTCGCTGTCTTTCTAAAAGCCACTACGGTTGCTCCTTCTAATTCTTTTACTTTGATAAATGGATTTATTTGTATATTTAATTCTAGTACTTTATTATTTGTTACTTGAATAGATTTTTTTTGTTCCTCATAGTCCAAAACATTGATGATTAATTGATAGTTTCCCTCATTTAATTTCAAATTAAACAATCCATCAAAATCAGTAACAGCACCTGCATTTAATCCTTCTACTTTCACTTTTGCAAAAGGTACAGCCAAACCTGTTTTACTGTCTTTAATTTCACCTCTTATTGTTCCTTGTGGGAAGGCATAACCCAAATAAAACAATGTAATAATTAAAATTATTTTTTTCATATTTTTCTTTAAATTAAAAAATCTGGTAACCAAAAGATTACCAGAATGTTTATAGTTGATTGGTGTTTCTTATTTATAATTTTCCTTTGATCGATGTCCATGACCAAGAATTAAATACTGATTTGTCAGCCCCTGTAGCTGCTGAATTTGAAGACATAAATGTCCCAGCAACAGTATTGTAATTTGAAGGAACAGTACATAAAGTACTAGAAGTTTCTACACTAATTTCTGTAAATTTAGCATTAACAAATTTTAATTTGTCCGAAACTAAATTCGTAAAAGCATCTAATTTATCAGTACAATCCGCATCATTAAAACTTGCTGAAATTCTAGCTTTACCAAAAGTTACATTTTCTACCGTTCCTTGAGCTTTAGATTTAAAATCAGCTCTTGCTTCACCACCACCATAAATAATACATGTACCATTTTTGATAGTAAAATATCCATCAGTTAAAGTACCTTCTGGACCATCAATCTCCATACCTTCATCAGAACCAGTACCAGTGTTATTGATAACATAAAAATTATCTAAAGTACCTGCCCAATTTTGATCTACATCTATAGCGTCATCTTGAATAAAAGAGATTAAAACATTACTAACATTTACTGTACCTCCAAAAATTTCAATTCCATCATCTAAATTAGAAAGAACTTCAATGTTTGAAACAGTTGTTCCATAACCAACACCTCCTAAAGTCAAACCATTTATTTCATTTCCAGAACCAATAACAGTTCCACTATGTCTGATTGAGATATAGTTTAAAGTACCTGAATTATCAGCAGGATTACTACCACCGTAAGAACCATAAGATTCAGTTGCAGGAATACCTTCAATTTGACCAACAGAATTTCCGTCAGCAGTTGATACAGGAGCATTACCTAAAACGATAAGTCCACCCCATTTTCCAGCATCACCTTCAGTTAAATTTGTTCCAGACAATTGACCAATAGTGATATTATCTAAAACAGATGTAAAAATAATTGGTTTTAAACTTGTTCCATTTGCACTTATTTTAGCACCTCTTTCTATGATTAAAGCACTTGCATTAACATCAGAACCTTCTTGAGCTTTGATAATTGTACCTGCTTCAATGGTCAAAGTATAACCACTTTTAACAACTACTTTTCCTTTTAATTCGTAAATTTTGCTTGCAGACCAAGTTGTATTACTTGTAATATTTCCTTCAACAATTGTATTGGTTACTGTTGGATCGTCATAAGTACAAGAACCATCGTCTTTTTTTGCCTCAGATGAGTAATTGTTTGCTGCTGGATCCATACATCCTTTTTTCTTACATGCAACAGAAATAAATAACAATCCTGTTACAATCAATAAACTAAATGTGCCTTTTTTCATTTTTCTTTCTTTAAAAATTTATTGCAAAATTATAGCACAAAAATCGTTTTAGTTTTAAACTAACCTTATGTTATTATTATACTTTGTTAACTTAAATTTAACATTGAAAGGTTAATCTTTAATAATTACTTAACCTTTGTTTAAGGGTATGGTTAAACTACTGAAATACCTTTGCAATAAGTATTTTAATAATTGAAAAATGAAAAAAGCAAGTATTTTAATAGTAGATGACGAACAATCAATAATAGAATTTCTTCAATACAATTTACTCAAAGAAGGATATAAAGTATATTCTGCAAACAATGGACAAGAAGCAGTAGAAATTGTTAAAAACAATACCATCGATTTGATTATTTTAGATTTAATGATGCCAGTAATGGATGGGATAGAAACTTGTTATCAAATTAGAAACGAAAAACTAAAAACACAACCAATTATTGCATTTTTAACTTCAAGAAGTGAAGATTATTCTCAAATTGCTGGTTTTGATGCTGGTGCTGATGATTATATTTCAAAACCAATTCGTCCTCGTTTATTGATAAGTAAAATTGAAGCCTTGCTCAGAAGATTAAAAGGAAATGAAGAATCCTACACAAGTCAAATTTCAAATCATATTAAAATAAATAGAGAAAAATTTATTGTAGAAAAAGAAAATAAAAGTTTATTTTTGCCTAAAAAGGAGTTTGAATTATTGGAATTTTTAATGGAAAAACCAGGAAAAGTATTTACACGAGACGAAATTTTGACTGAAGTATGGGGCGATGAAACTATAGTAGGAGAAAGAACTATTGACGTACACATTAGAAAACTCAGAGAAAAGTTAGGTAATGAATTTATTAAAACCATAAAAGGAGTAGGTTACACTTTTAGTGATGGGAAAGTTTAATAAGCCATTTGTATTAATCCTTATTGGTTCATTTGCATTATTTTTCATACAAATTTTAATTCTTCTTTTAATTCATTATTACATTGAATCCATTTCCTATTGGATTATATTTTTCCTACCTTTCAGTATTTCATTATTTTCATATTTTATTTTTTATTTCCTTTTCGAAGAATTTATAAATGAAAAATTAAAAGTTTTATATCGAACTATAAAAAATGAAAAATCTGTAAATAAGTCAATAAGTAAATTCAATTTGATTGATGATAATTTAGAAGACGTTCAAAAAGAAGCTGATATCTGGATGTTAGAGCAGAATATAGAGATTTCAAAACTTAAAGAACAAGAAGAATTTAGACGTGAGTTTTTAGGGAATTTGGCTCATGAATTAAAAACACCTCTTTTTTCAATTCAAGGATACATTTTTACATTATTAGATGGTGGTTTGGATGATAAAAATGTAAATACTCTTTTTTTAGAGCGTGCCACTCACTCTTGTGATCGATTGGTTAATCTATTAGAAGACTTAGATTCCATAACTAAAATGGAAGTTTACGGTGTTCAGCTAGAAAAAGTCAATTACAACATTAAAAAAAGTGTTGAAGAAATATTTGAAAGTTTAGAAATTAAAGCTAAAGAAAAAAATATCACACTCAAATTTTCTAAAGAATATCCTGCAATAATGGTCAATGCCGATAAAATTAAAATCGAACAAGTATTAAGTAATTTAATTGCTAATTCTATCTATTACGGAAACGAAAACGGATCAACTTCAGTTCGCTTTTTTGAAATGAATGAGTTAATTTTAGTTGAAATATCTGATGATGGACCTGGAATTGAAAAGGAACACATCCCTCGATTGTTTGAACGTTTTTTTAGAGTCGAAAAAAGTAGGACAAGAAACGAAGGAGGTTCTGGTTTAGGATTGGCTATTTCTAAGCATATTATTGAAGCACATAATCAAAAAATTAATGTTAGAAGTACAGTTGGTTTAGGTAGCACCTTTGCTTTTACTTTAAATAAGGCAAAAACTTCTGAAGATAAATTAACTACTAGTAGAGGGTTTACAATTAGATAAAAGCAGTACTTTCTTACAAACCCTTTAAAGAATTTAATTCATATTTTGAATCCACCATGCTTTCATTTCCTCTTGAAAACTTTTCCCTTTGTCTTCATTATACCAATTTTGAAGTTCTTTTTTAATTTCTTCAATAGCAACTCCTTTACTTTTTAAATCAAGAACTTTTTCTTGAATAGATTTCGGTCTAGCTCCCCAAACTAAAATATCTTTTTCATCCTCATCTCTAATAATTAGAACTGGAATTGATTTGCTTCCATTCGTAAGATAATTTTCAATTTCAGAATTTTGGTCTCTCAATTGGATTTCTAATTCAATCAATGGGTTTTCTTTGGAAAGTAAATATACGAACGGAGTAATATTAGCGGCATCACCACACCAAGGTTCAGCTATTAAAACCCATTTTTGTTTGCTTTTAAGATTTTTAATATTTTGAGCTAAGTCTTGATCAAGTTCTCCAGTTTTTAACCATCTTTTTACTCTTGAATAATTAAGTTTAATATAATCTATCATTTCAAGATCATAAGGAACATCTTTAATTTGATTGTTTAAAATTTGTTCGAAATAAGAAAAATAAGTTTGAAAGTCCATTGTAAATTTTTTTGCAAAATTAATGTAGTTGATTATATTTTAAAGTAACATTTGTTGCATTTGAATTTAATGTTGGTATTCTATTTTATTTTCAAAATAAAAAATTATAAGCTTTTACCATGAAATTCTTCTGTCAATTGGATATAATCTGTTGTATATTGATTATTATCTTGTCTGATTACCACTTGCGATTCAATAACTATATTTTGACTACGAGAAAATATTAATATGTATCGTATTAATTTATTTTCTTTCGCAAATATGGATATTTTTTCATTTATAAAAAAAGAGACTTTTTTGGCTTCCATTTCATATTTTAGTAGTAGATGAACAGGAATTATACATTGAAAAAATCCATTGATTTCTAATAAAGAATCTATTTTTTTAAACATGAGATCGACTGGAAGTGTGAGATTATGTCGAACTCTATTCTTATTCTTTTTAAAAGATAACAAGTCGCTCTCAAAATAAGGTGGATTTGAAAAAATAAAATCAAATTTTGTTTCGAACGAATAAGTTAAAAAATCACCATGAACAGAATGAAGTCTTTCTTTAAATGGTGAATTTAAAAAGTTAATTTTTAATTCTTCAGCTGATAATTGATCAATTTCAATTGAAATAATATCTACTTCTTTATTTTGTTGAGCATACATTAGTGATAAAACGCCTGTTCCCGATCCAATGTCTAATACTTTTTTAAACTTTGATTTATGCAATAAAGCTCCTAATATCATGGAATCAGTTCCAATTTTCATCGTATTGACGCTTTGTTTAACTGAGAAATATTTAAACTTAAAAACGTTGATTTCCATATTTACAAAAGTATTTCAATTTCAAAGAAAACTTAATATTTTAGGATTAAAAAATAAGAGAAAGAATTAAATTCAAGTCGTAATTTGTGTTTAGAATAGTTATCAACAATTAATAAAACTAAATAGTTTGTACTTAATTTTGTAAAAAAAATTCGATGAGCAATTGGTTTATAGTTAAAGTTAAATATACAAAACAGTTGGAAAACGGTACTTTTAAAAAAGTAAACGAACCTTATTTAGTCGCTTCAATGTCATTTACTGATGCAGAAGCAAGAATTTATGAAGAATTAGGTAGTTTGATACGTGGCGAATTTATCGTCAATAGTATTTCTAGGGCTGATTTTCATGATATTTTCTATTTTGAAGACTGCGACAAATGGTACAAATGTAAAATTGCAGTTTCACCTGAAAATTCAAAACATGAATTATCTAAAGAAAATCAGAAAAAAGTAAATCAATCTTTTTTAGTCGCTGGAAATACAGTTAAACAAGCATTAGAAAATTTAGAAAGCTTTTTATCAGACACAATGCTTGATTTTCATGAAATTGCAATTCAAGAAACGCCTATAATTGAAGTGTATCCTTATAATGAAACTAGTGAGAAAAAGAGCAAAAAAGAAATTGAAGACTTTAAAGAAATAGAAAGTACATCTGCCGTCTATAGTGCTTCGGGCTCAGATTTAGACGAAGAGAATGAGGATGAAGAAACTAGCTCAATTGACATTGAAGATGAATATGATCAATAGAATTTTTTAAAAAAATCGTTTTACATTAAAAAAATGTATATATTTGCACTCGTTTTTTTATTTTTACTTAAAAAATAAGAACTCGAAATTCCTTTTAACGAAAAGGAATAAACTAATTTAAAATATTGCGAGAATAGCTCAGTTGGTAGAGCACGACCTTGCCAAGGTCGGGGTCGCGGGTTCGAATCCCGTTTCTCGCTCGAGGATTAAAGCTCGAGTGGTGGAATTGGTAGACACGCCGGACTTAAAATCCTGTGGGCGTTTTGCCCGTGCGGGTTCAAGTCCCGCCTCGAGTACAAAAACCAGAGTGATTAACAGAGCGAAAGCGATGTTCTGAACTCTGGTTTTTTTCTTCACTCTCATTCCGTTCCTCGCTTATTCAATTTTCAAACAGAATTTGTTTCCACTTATTTGTTACGATAATTGTAGGTTCGGCAATCCATCCATTTATTGTACAAAGCGGTACAAATTGGAAACTTCTCCTTATGTGCTGTTTTTTTATTTATTATTTAATTGAATCTGAATCCAATACAACATTTATTTTTTTAATCAGATACTTTTCAAATTTTTTGTTAGCTAATTGATAAAATCTTTTCTTCCCTATTTTTTGTGATTTTTATACCAATATTTTTATTAATTTCAAAGCCACATATAGTACTTAATAAATCGGTTGGGAGAAATACTAAAAAAGCATGGAAGAAGCCAAGCATTTTTGAGTAGAGAATTGAACAGGAGTGTGAATACCATCAATAACTGGTGTAAAAATAGCACTCAGTTCAATTTATTGGAGGCAAAGCGTATAGCTGAAATTTTACATTGCAAAACTGAGGGATTAATTGAAGATGATAATAAACAGAAAATAAATTAAATGAAAAACATTAAAGAAGCGGCTAACTTTATCTGGTCTATTGCAGATTTACTCAGAGGTGACTACAAACAGAGTGACTACGGCAAAGTTATCCTTCCCTTGACTGTGTTGAGAAGATTGGATTGCGTGCTGGAAAACTCAAAAGCAGATGTTCTGAAGAAATTTGAACAAATGAAAGCTACAAACATCCAAAATCTTGACCCGATTCTAAATAAAGTTGCTGGATATAACTTTCACAATCGAAGTAATTTTGACTTCAATAAGTTAATTGCAGACCCAAATAACATTGCTTCCAATCTTCGAAATTACATAAACGGATTCTCAGAAGATGCTCGTGAAATCATTGACCAATTTGAATTTGATAATCAGATTGGAAAATTGGATGACAACAACTTGCTCTTTATGATTTTGAAGCGTTTTCAAGAAGTGGACCTTCACCCAAACACCATTTCATCTATGGATATGGGGTACATGTTTGAAGAATTAATTCGCAAGTTTGCTGAGATTTCAAATGAAACTGCTGGAGAGCACTTTACTCCAAGAGAGGTTATTAAGTTGATGGTGAATTTACTCTTTATGGACGATAGAGATGCCTTGACCAAAAAAGGAATTGTAAAAACCATATACGATTGTTGTGCTGGAACTGGTGGAATGCTTTCAGTTGCAGAAGAATATTTACACGAACTCAATCCAGATGCTCGATTGGAAGTATTTGGTCAAGAGCTTAACCCAGAATCGTATGCTATTTGTAAATCGGATTTACTGATAAAAGGGCAGAATCCAGCAAATATCAAAAAGGGAAATAGTATTTCAGAAGATAAGCTCCCAACTGAGAAATTTGATTATTTGATTACCAATCCCCCGTTCGGAGTTAAGTGGGAAAAGTTTTCCAAAGTGGTTAGGGATGAGCATGAAACTCTTGGTCATGGTGGTCGTTTTGGAGCAGGACTTCCGTCTGTATCAGATGGCTCGTTTTTGTTTCTTATGCACTTAATGAGTAAAATGAAACCTGAAGGCTCTCGATTGGCAATTGTATTTAATGGTTCTCCCTTGTTTTCTGGTTCTCCTAGCTCCAAGAAAAATGAAAGTAGTATTCGTCAATGGATAATCGAAAACGACCTTTTGGAAGCAGTAATTGCATTGCCAAATCAGTTGTTCTATAATACTGGAATTAGTACCTACATTTGGATAATTTCAAATCACAAACCGAAGAACCGTAAAGGAAAGGTTCAACTCATCAATAGCGTTGATTTCTTCAAGAAAATGAGTAAATCCTTAGGTGACAAGCGAAACGAACTTTCTGATGAACATATTGCACAAATAACCAAGTTGTATGGTGACTTCAAAGAAAATGAATTCTCAAAAATCTTTGATAATGCTGATTTTGGCTATTCCAAAGTAACAGTAGAACGACCGCTTAGAAACGAAAAAGGTGAAATCATCAAAGATAAAAATGGAAATCCAAAAGCAGATTCCAATCTAAGAGATACAGAGAACATCCCGTTGAAAATGGATATTCAGGAATACATGAAAAAAGAAGTTCTCCCTCATGTTCCAGACCTACCCGCCCAAAAACCGACTTCTGGTGAATTTTGTGTGTATGTTTTAAAATGTAATGATGGAACTTTTTACAAAGGTCAAACAAATGATTTTCCTAGAAGAATGAAAGAACATGAAAAAGGAGAAGTAAGCTGGACTAGCAAAAATTTACCTTTCGAAATAATTCATTGGGAAATTTTTGAAACACGAGAAGATGCTGTTAAACGTGAAGATTACTTAAAATCTGGTCGAGGCAGAGAATGGTTGAAAAAATCTTATGAAAATAAATCATTGAAAATTTTTGAACGGCAGGCGGGTGTGTGGGTGGATGAAAGCAAAACGAATGTCGGATATGAAATCAACTTTACCAAGTATTTCTATCAATACAAACCTTTGAGGTCGTTGGATGAAATTAGAGCTGATATTTTGGCGTTGGAACAAGAAACAGATGGTTTAATCAAAGAAGTTATCGGATAAATCATGGCAAAAATAGCTGACGAAAAAGAATATACAAACTCGCTGAATTCGCTTATTCTAACAATTGAGCAAATTCAGGTGAAAACAGTTATGTCTGCAAATTCTTTGATGCTTTGGGCATACTGGAACATTGGATATGAACTTTCGCAAAAAATAAAAGCAAACAAATGGGGTGCGAAAATTATTGAAAATTATTCCAAGGATTTAAAAGAAAAATTCCCTTCAATGAAAGGTTTATCCGTTCGGAATTTAGTGTATATGCGTCAATTTGCTGAAAACTATCCCATGGAGCGAATTAGGGTGTTGAACCAAATTTGGGAACAAGTAAAATCAAATACGCAACCACTTGTTGCGTTAATTGAAAGTACTGAAAAAGAAACTGTTGAATTTACGCAACCACCAGTTGCGCAATTAGAAGAAGACTTTTTTATCCAATCACTAATTGGTAGGATTTCTTGGTCACATCATTTAGTTTTATTGAATAAAGTGCCCGAATTGTCAAAAAGATTTTGGTACATGCTCAATACGCTTGAACACGGAATTAGCAAAAATATATTAAGCATGCAAGTAGAATCTGGCTTGTATGAAAGGCAAATGAAGGAGAAAAAAACAAACAATTTTTCAGCTACACTGCCAAAACCACAATCGGATTTTGCAAATTATTTAATCAAAGACCCGTACATTTTTGATTTCGTGCAAGCCAAAGAAAATGCAGACGAGCGCAACATTGAAGAGCAATTAACACAACACATTACCAAATTTTTGTTGGAACTTGGACAAGGATTTTCATTTGTAGGAAAACAATATCACCTTACAGTTGGTGGAAGTGATTTTTACATCGACCTACTTTTCTATCACATAAAATTACATTGTTATGTTGTGGTTGAGTTGAAAGCAAGAGAATTTAAGGCAGGAGACCCAGCACAATTAAATTTCTACATCAATGTGATTAACGATACATTAAAAACAGACAAAGACAACGATACCATTGGAATATTGCTTTGTAAAGGTAAAAATGAAGTGCTTGCTGAATATGCTTTGAAAGGATATAACAACCCAATTAGTGTTACAGATTATGAATTGAGTAAATCCATACCCGAGGAGCTAAAATCTACCTTGCCACAAATTGATGATTTAGAGCAAGAACTTAATGCCATAAATAATGCCTAATAGGATGAAAAAATACGATAGCTATAAAGATTCTGGAGTTAAATGGCTTGGAGAGATTCCAAGTCATTGGAATGTCACCAAGTTGAAATATATTGGCAATGCAATAGGTGGTCTTACATATACCCCAAATGATATTGTTGAAGATGAGACCAAAGGAAAATTAGTTTTGCGCTCTTCAAATATTCAAGATGGAAAATTATCATTAGTTGATAATGTTTATGTAAAGAGTGATATTTCAGAAAAATTAACACTGAAAAAAGGTGATATATTAATTTGTTCAAGAAATGGTAGTCAACATTTAATTGGTAAAAACATTTGCATAGATGAAAGCAAAACGAATGTAGGTTATGAAATTAATTTCACTAAGTATTTTTATCAATACAAAGCTTTACGTTCGCTAGAAGAAATCCGTCAAGATATGTTGGCAATTGAACAAGAAACGGATGGATTATTAAAAGAAATAATTTAAAAGGATGAAAAAAATAGAATTTATTCATATATTTGCACCCCTCTTAACGCAACATTTTTTATATTTGTTCGTTAAAACTTTAAGATTAGATAGTAATAACTCCAAGATAATATACCTCTCAGGCTTGCATTCGTGCAGCACACTTGGGGGGTTTTTTCTTTTAAAGAATAGGAGTTATGGAATTTACTAAGCTCCCGAAAACATACGAAGAACAAGCCGAAATTTGGAAATCAAGAGGCTTAATTGTGAAAAATGAAGAAAGAACTCTTCATTATTTAAAAAACATCAGTTACTATAGATTGAGTGCTTATGCTCTTCCGTTCCAACAGACAAAAGACAAGTTCAATGACGGAACAAGCTTTGATGATATTTTAAACCTTTACCTTTTTGATAGAGAATTACGCTTAATTGTCTTTAACGCAATTGAGCGAATTGAAGTTGCCGTGCGTTCAATTATGATATATCAGTTATCACACAAATATGGTTCTCATTGGCAAGATAATGAAAGGATTTTCTCAGCTCCCTACAATAGACGAGATACTCGAACTGGAGAATATTATACGATAAATGTCTTTGAAGAAATTCAAAGTATTATTCGACATACTAGTCGTGAAAAACACCCTGAGACTTTTATTAAACATTATAATGGAACCTATACTAAACCAAAGAACCCACCATCATGGATGTGTATGGAAGTTTTTACTCTGGGACAATTGTCAAAGCTCTACAATGGTTTGAGACATAATGATGACAAAGTAAATATTGCCAATCATTTTGGCTTGCACTTTAATGTTTTCAAGTCTTGGCTTCATACTTTAACCTACGTTCGTAATATTTGTGGGCATCACGGAAGGCTTTGGAATAGAGAAATTGCTATTGAACCACTTTGGTTAAAAAAACCAAAACTAAATTGGTTGGATTCTAAATTTGATGGTAGCACAAATAGAACATTTTATTCCATTTGCATGATGAAATATTTACTCCAAACCGTAAATGCAAACCATCATATCAAACAACATTTAAACGAATTAATTGCAAAATATCCAAGTGTTCCAATTCAATTTATGGGGATTCCTTCTGAAGAAGCTTCCAAAAAAATAGTAGATTGGCAAAATGAAGCTTTATGGAAATGAAAAAATACGATAGCTATAAAGATTCTGGTGTGGAATGGATTGGAGAAATTCCAAATCATTGGGGTATTAAACGAATTAAACATACAACTTACGTCAAAGGTCGAATAGGCTGGCAAGGAATGCGTTCCGATGAATTTCTTGAAGAGTCTGATAGTTATGTTGTGACAGGAACAGATTTTAAAAATGGAAAAGTAAAGTGGGACACTTGTTATCAAGTTCCAATCGAACGATATGATGAAGACCCGTTCATTCAATTGCAAAATGATGACTTACTAATAACAAAAGACGGAACCATTGGTAAAATTGCTGTTGTGAAAGACATTCCAAAGATTGCGACTTTGAATAGTGGTGTTTTTCTTACTAGACCATTATATAATTCATATAGTTCGGAATTTATGTACTGGATTCTGTTTTCTGAAGTGTTCAAATCTTTTTATGATTTTAATAAGTCAGGTTCAACAATTCAACATTTATATCAGAATGTTTTTAATGAGTTCAAGTTTCCATTACCTCCACTTGAAGAGCAAACCTTTATCAATAACTTCCTCGACCACAAAACTGCCCAAATAGATACTTTAATTGCCAAAAAAGAGCGTTTCATTCAGTTATTGGAAGAAGAACGCACAGCTATCATCAACCAAGTAGTAACCAAAGGCCTGCCTGCAGAAGAGCGCTTGAAGGAAGGTCTTGACCCAACAGTTCCGATGAAAGATTCTGGGATTGAATGGTTGGGGGAAATTCCTGAGCATTGGGAGGTGAAGAAGTTAAAATTATTAGCAAATATTCAAGGTAGAATTGGTTTTAAGGGGTATACAGTCGGTGATTTAGTATCAGAGGGTGAAGGAGCTTTAACGTTAGGAGCTAAACACATTGACAATAACAATAAGTTAAACTTGGCTAACCCTGAGTTTATAAGTTGGGATAAATACTATGAATCTCCAGAAATAATGGTAAAAGTTGGAGACATATTATTAACACAAAGGGGAACTTTAGGTAAGGTTGTGCTAATTAGTGAAGATATTGGTGAAGCAACAATAAACCCCAGTATGGTTATTTTGAGTGATTTGAAAGCCTATGACTATTTCTTGTATTACTTTTTCAATTCAAGTTACTTTAAAAGTTGGATTGATTTTACTAACACAGCGACAGCTGTCCCAATGATTAGTCAAGGTCAATTAGGAAATTTAAAATTAGTTTTACCAGATGTCAACGAACAAAAAGAAATTGTGAATCAAATTCTAATTTCAACAAAAAGAATTGATGAAATCATTTCCAAAACTCATCAAGAAATCGAGTTATTAAAAGAATACAAAACCGCATTAATCAGTGAGGTGGTTACGGGTAAGGTGGATGTGAGAAATGAAAAATTGAATTAAGATGGAACAAGATTTGTCATACAGAACATTGTTTTTAGAAATAAAGTCATTAATTGAAGAAAGCAAACAGCAACTTGCACTTACTGTAAATGCAACTTTAAGTTTGTTGTATTGGCAAATTGGAAGAAGGATTAATCAAGAATTAAGTCAATATGAAGGAGGCGAAAAATACGGAAAACAAATTGTCGCTACACTGTGGCGACAGTTAGCAAGTGATTACGGAACATCATTTTCTGAGAAAAACTTACGCAGAATGATGCAATTTGCAAAAGTTTTTCCAGATGAAAAGATTGTCGTATCACTGATACGACAATTAAGTTGGACGCATATTTTAGTTGTAATTCCAATTGAAGACGAATTAAAAAGAGAGTTTTATATCGAAATGTGTAAGCTCGAAAAATGGAGTGTACGTACATTTAGAGACCGTATTCAATCCATGCTATATGAACGTACAGCCATCAGTAAAAAGCCAGAACTTACCATACAAAATGAGTTAGAATTACTTAAAAACGAGCAAAAAATAAGTCCAGATTTGGTTTTTAAAGACCCTTATGTGCTTGATTTTTTAGGACTAAAAGATTCCTATTCTGAAAAAGATTTAGAAACTTCAATATTGGCAGAATTGCAACATTTTATTACAGAATTAGGTAGCGATTTTGCTTTTTTAGCACGACAAAAACGAATCACAATTGATACTACAGATTATTACATTGATTTGTTGTTTTACCATCGAAGATTAAAATGTTTGGTAGCTATTGATTTAAAAATTGGCAACTTTGAAGCTACTTACAAAGGGCAAATGGAATTATATTTGCGTTATTTAGAAAAATACGAACAAGTAGAGGGTGAAAATACACCCATAGGATTAATTTTATGTTCTAGTAAAAACGAAGAACACGTAGAATTACTTCAGTTGGACAAAAGTAATATCCGTGTAGCGGATTATTTAACATTGTTACCTTCACAAGAAGTATTAAAACAAAAAGTGCATCAAGCAATTGAAAGAGCAAAAGATAGAATGTCAAAAAAGGAACTAGAAAAATTAGCATGAGCATCCTCATAAACATAGAAGACCTGTTATCTTGCTCCATTGTGGAAGGAACTCGCATGGAGTTCAAAAAAGGTTGGAATCCAGTTCCAATCATGCGGTCTAATTGTGCTTTTGCCAACGATTTTGAGAATGAAGGCAGTGGTTACATCATTATTGGTGCAGATGAAGTAGATGGTAAACCCATTCGTCCAGATGAAGGGTTTAATCCTGCTCACTTAGAACGTGTAGAAAAAGAATTGGTTCAATTATGTAATTTGATTCAGCCGTCCTATTTTCCTCGTTTATCGCTTGAGGAAATTGATGAAAAACATGTATTGGTGATTTGGTGTTCTGCTGGAGCCAATAGACCCTACAAAATTCCTGATGATGTTACATCGAAGCATAAAACATACAATTACAGAATTCGCTTCCGCTCTAATAGTATTGTGCCCAATGATGAGCAAACTACCGAGCTTATTCAACTCACAGCCAAAATTCCCTTTGATGATAGGGTCAATACTTTTGCTTCAGTAACTGATTTAAGTAAATCATTGATGAGGGAACACCTGCAAGAAACAAATAGTAAACTCTATGAAGAAAGCGAAGATATGTCAGTGGAAGAACTTGCCGAAAAGATGAACTTATCCCAGGGTTCCAATGAGCATTTATTTCCCAAAAATATCGGTTTATTGATGTTTTCTAAAAACACACAGCAACATTTCAAAAAAGCAATCATAGAGCTTGTTGAATTTCCAGAAGGATTAACAAAGCCGTTTTTTGAAAAAACATTTACTGGACCTATTCAAAAGCAATTGCTTGATGCATTGGATTACATCAAAACCAAGATTATCAAAACGAAAGTAGTAAAATACAAAGACAGAGAAAAAGCAGACAGATTTTTCAATTATCCTTATGATGCAATTGAAGAAGCTATTGCCAATGCAGTGTACCATCGAAATTATGAACTTCAAGAGCCAATTGAAATCAGAGTCCTTCCCAAAGCAATTGAAATCATTAGCTATAATGGTATTGACCCATCTTTAAAACAAGCTGATTTTGATTCAGGAAGAGTTAGAGCAAGGCGTTACAGAAATAGTAGAGTTGGTGAATTCTTAAAAGAATTAAAATTAACAGAAGGAAAAGGCACGGGAATTCCAACCATTTTAAATGCACTTAAAGAAAATGGTTCTCCTACAGCAAAATTTGACACAAACGAACCTGAAAGAGCATATTTCATTATTGAAATTCCAATTCACGAACACTTTAAAGAAGAAACATCTTCGTATAAAGTGGAGAACGACCAAGAAAGCGACCAAGTAAGTGACCAAGTAAGTGACCAAGTAATTTCAATTTTAAAATACTGTTCAAATCCAAAATCGAGGCAGGAAATACTTAGTTTTATAGGTGTCTCAAATCAAACTAAAAATTTCAAATCCCATATTCATCCTTTGCTAGATTTGGCTTGGTTGGAATATACAATTAAAGATAATCTTAAAGATAGAAACCAAAAATATCAAATTACGGAAATTGGACTTTCTATTTTGAAAGGTATTAAAGTACCGAAAAAGAAAGTAACTAAGTAAATACATTGTAAACTAAACGAGTTATGAAAAAGTAACCAAGAAAGTAACTAAGAAAGTAACTAAGAAAGTAACTAAGAAAAAAGATGACTGAAACTGAATTATAAAACAAATGAACAATGAGAAATCCTAAATGGGAAAAAGTTTAACTAAAATAGATGAATTTAGATAAACTTCCAGAAATTTTAGATGAACAAAAGTCGGAAAATAAAGTCAGAAATTTGATTTATGCGATGTCAAAAAAGGACAAAACCATTGTAAATAAAGGAACTACAAGATACCCCAAATGGGAAAAAGTATAACTAAAACAATAACTATTTAGACGAACTTTAGATAAACTTTAGACATTATTTAGACATTATGGCAAAAGGAATACATACTGAACAAACCTTCGAAGAAGCAATCGTTTCCAGCTTAGTGGAAAGCGGTGGATATGTACAAGGTCATTCGAATGATTTTGATGCAAACCAGGGACTATTCCCAACTTACATCATGCAATTTTTAAAGGAATCTCAACCTGCGTTGTGGTCTAAAATAGAAAATATTCATAAATCAGATGTCGAGACAAAAGTCCTACAACGATTGATAAAAGAAATTGACATACGAGGCTCTTTAGATGTGCTTCGCAATGGCTTCACAGATTATGGAGTAAAGTTCAAGATGGCATTTTTCCGTCCTGAGAGCACGTTAAATCCAGAATCAGAGGAGTTATATCAAAAGAATCACTTAAGCGTGACTAGACAAGTGTATTATGAGCGAAAAGGAAACAACTCATTAGACCTAGTTCTAGCATTAAATGGAATTCCAGTTGCAACAACAGAGTTAAAGAATCAATTCTCAGGACAAAATGTATCCAATGCACAAAAGCAATACGTGTATGACCGTGAGCCAAGTGAACCAATTTTTCAGTTCAAAAAGAGGGCTTTGGTTCATTTTGCAGTCGATACAGATGAATGTTATATGACAACCAAATTAGGAGGTAAAAATACACGCTATCTGCCTTTCAATTTAGGTTATCAAAACGGTGCTGGAAACCCACCAAATAAACAAGGGTATAGAACATCCTATTTGTGGGAGTACGTATGGACCAAAGACAGTTTGATGGATATTATTGGTAAATTTCTTCATTTAAACATTGAAGAATTTGCCATTGGTGGAGTAAAGAAAATAAAGGAGTCACTTATTTTCCCACGTTTTCATCAATTAGAGGTTGTCCGCAAATTAACAACTGATGCAAAAGAAAATGGAGCTGGAAAGAATTACCTCATCCAACATTCAGCTGGCTCAGGAAAATCCAATTCGATTGCTTGGCTCTCGTATCGTTTATCAAGCTTACATAACACTCAAAACGAACGTATTTTTGACTCAGTAATTGTCATTACAGACCGCAAAGTATTAGACAGTCAATTGCAAAACACCATCTATCAATTTGAACATAAAGATGGCGTTGTTCAGAAGATAGATAAAGACTCACAACAACTAGCAGATGCCATAACTGCAGGCTCCCATATAATTATCACTACCTTACAGAAGTTTCCATTTATCTTAGATAAAATTGGTGAAATGACAGCACGAAAATATGCTGTCATAATTGATGAAGCGCATAGCTCTCAAGGTGGTGAAGCAACTAAGAAAATGAAAGAAGTACTTTCCGCCAAAACTTTAGAGGAGGCAGAGGAGCTGGAGTTTGAATCAGGACTTGAGGAAGATGCTGAAGACCAGATTCGTAAGTCAATGCAATCTCGTGGAATGCAAACTAATCTGAGTTTCTTTGCGTTCACTGCAACTCCAAAGAGCAAAACAGTTGAAGTATTTGGAACACCAGATAGTCAAGGCAAACCTAAACCGTTCCAATTGTATTCAATGAAACAAGCAATCGAAGAAGGTTTTATTCATGATGTGTTAAAAAATTATACAACATACAAGACTTACTATAAACTATCCAAAGAAATTGAAGAAGACCCAGATGTAAATAAAAAGGCTGCATCGAGAGCTATTGGACGATTTATGTCTCTTCATCCACATAATTTGGCTCAGAAAACAGAAGTAATGGTGGAACACTTCAGGCAAATTGTATCTAAAAAAATTGGAGGTCAAGCAAAGGCAATGGTTGTTACCTCATCCAGATTACATGCAGTAAGATACAAAGAAGAATTTGATAAATACATAGCTGAAAAGGGTTATTCAGATATAAAAACTGTGGTCGCTTTTTCTGGGAAAGTCATTTATGACACCTATCCTGATGGAGTTACAGAAGTTGAACTGAACGGTTTTAAAGAAAAGGAACTTCCAAAAAAGTTTGCCTCGGATGAATATCAGCTCCTATTAGTTGCTGACAAATACCAGACAGGTTTTGACCAACCATTATTGCACACCATGTATGTAGATAAAAAACTCTCAGGAGTTAAATGTGTTCAAACATTATCAAGATTAAATAGAACATGTGCTGGAAAGGAAGATACTTTTATTTTAGATTTTACAAATGATACGGAAGAAATATTAAATTCTTTTCAACCTTATTATGAATTGACCACAGTTCAAGAGGTTTCAGACCCAAATCACTTATACGATTTAAAAAAGGAAATCGAAAAAGCTCAAGTTATTTGGCAAACGGAAGTGGACAATTTTTGTAATATATTTTACAAGTCATCTCAACTCTTATCAAATAGAGACCAAGCTAAACTAAATGCCTACATTGACCCAGCAGTTGAACGTTATAAAGTGCTTCCAGAAGAAACAATTCAAGGAGATATTGTTCATGATATTTCGCAAGAGAACTTCAAACATGCGCTCCAGACGTTTGTGAGAGCTTATTCATTCTTAACTCAAATCATGCCATTTTCGGACGTAGATTTAGAAAAACTCTATACATACGGAAGATTCTTAATGAAGAAACTACCAAGAAAGAATCAAAGTGAACGCTTTCAACTTGGTGACGAAGTATCGCTCGAATATTACAGATTACAAAAAGTTGCCGAGCAAAATATTGCAATGGAACCACAGGGTGAATATGGATTAGAAGGTGGAAATGAAGCAGGAATCCGAATGACAAAGGAAGAAAGGGCAGCTCTTTCAGAAATAATAACAGTCATCAACAAGCGATTTGGAACGGAATTTACTTCAGCGGATAAATTACTATTTGACCAAATTGAAGAGGATATGGTTGCAGACGAGAAATTGATGGCTCAAGCAAAATCTAACACTATAGACAATTTTAAATTTGGCTTCAAAGAAGCTGCGGTAGATAAATTTATCAGTAGAATGGACCAAAACCAAGACATTTTTGCTCGAATGATGGATGACCAAGATTTTAATGGATTGGTGATGGATTATTTATTGAAGAAGGTTTATAATAGGTTAAATGGGTAGTTAAAACAATTTTTTATAATTTTTCATCTTAACAAAAACAATGTGTTACGAATGACACTTTTGAAGATTTATCGAGATAAATCGATAAAGGGTTGTGAAGTAAATCGTTGTTTATCAGCGGAATATTTTTTCACTTTATATAAAAACCTGTTATACTTCGTTGTTTTCTCTCGATTTAGCCCGCTAAATTTTCGATCAAAATCCTTGTCTAACAGTTCTTTATATTAATCTGAATTTCAATTTTACTATCGAACTCAGGTTAAAATATTCATTTATTGAATATATATCACATTTTAAATTATTCAATAAATATCTCATCAACAAACAACCAAGCTTTTTCACCTTCACTTAAATGACCTTTTGGGCAATTGGAAATATTGAATAAATCAAAAGAAATTTTTTTGATTTTATTATCCACTTTAGTTTCTAAAACAAACTCTTTTATTCTCGCACCGTCTTTTAATGGTGGTTCAGTGTTTTTAAGAATTAAAGATTCTTTTTCACCATTTTCATACTCCACCTCTACTTGAATCTCTTTAGGGAAAAATATCCATGATTTTTGATCTTGTAAACAAGAAAAAATAATTTTTTGAGCACTTTTTGCTTCTTTCAAAGTTATTTCTCCTCTACAATTCACTTGTTCATATCCTTGCCAAGCTCCCGACCTGAAATCAATCCCTCCCCTTTCTTTATCAATTAAAGCATTATCACCACTAGCTCTATAGGAATTTGCATATTCTGTTTTTAAATTTAATTCCCAATTGTTATTTAACGGTGTGAATTCTGTTTCAACAGAAGGTAGATATGATGGTTTTCCATATCTAAACGACTTAATTTTCAATTTAGTTTTTGATGTTAGTTTAATGTTTTGTTTGTAATCCAATGAAGAAAAATCAGGTTCACTGCCATCTAAAGTGTATTTTGCTGTCAATCCTTTTAATGGTAAAATTTGAATTTTAGCTACCATACTGTCAACAAATAACTTATTTTCAACATCAACAAAAGCTAGAGGAATAATACTGTCAAAAAAAGGATCCTCAATTAATTCGTTTTTCCAATTCTTTAATGACTCATTGGCTTGATTTCCCATTTTAATAAGCAGTTTACCTCCCTTTATTATGCTGTCATGTTCGATAAACAATTGTTCATATTTTATATCGTTTAAAAAGATACTTTGTATATATTTATTGCTTTCATTATTGTTTTCATAAATAATCTGAAACTTTTTCCCATTTTCTAATTGAATTTTTGCATTTTCAAAAAGAGGACGACCAAGAGAATAGGTAGTGCTTCCAGGACAAACAGGATAAAATCCTAAAGAGGAAAACACAAACCAAGACGACATCTGACCACAATCTTCATTTCCACTTAAACCATCAGGATTGTTTTGATACATTTCCTTCATAATTTGATGGATTTTTTCTTGGGTTTTGTATGGACTATTGGTATAATTATATAAATAAGCAACATGATGTGAAGGTTCATTACCATGAGCATATTGACCTATTAATCCAGTGATATCAGCTTGTTGTCGCCCCTCCAAATCTTGTCTTGCTGAAAATAAACGGTCTAAAAAAGCTTCCAAACTATCTTTTCCACCTAATAATTGAATATGACTTGAAAGAGCATGAGGAGTTGCTAGTGAATATTGCCAACTGTTTGCTTCAGTAAAATTAAAATTAACTTCTGAAGGTCTAAAATTACTTGTCCATAAAGCACCATTTCTAGCTTGCATGAAATGACTTTTAGGATGTAATAGATTGACAAATGAATAGGAAGAAGAACGATATTCTCTAAATACATCATTTCTTTTGATGTCTTTAGCAAACTGAGAAATACACCAATCATCATAAGTATATTCTAAAGTTTTTGACACTGATTCAGCTTCTTTGTTAGAATCAATAAATCCATTTTTTCTATAGAAATTTTTTCCATAATTATTGTCTTTGGAAGTTTTCACCATCGCTTCTAAAGCAAAAGAAGGATTTTTAATAGGAATATGTTTTCTATATGCATCTAAAATCAATGAAGAACTGTGGTAACCAATCATACATTCTGTTTCGTTGCCCCACAACTCCCATACAGGTAAATCGTTGGTTTCTTTATAAATATCCAACAGTGTTTGAATAAAATCAGCACTTCTTTTAGTTTGAATTAGATTAAATAAAGGATGGGTAGAACGGTATGTATCCCAAATTGAAAAAATAGAATAACGACGTTTTGAAATGTCTTGATAGATCTTTTCATCATTACCTCGATAACGTCCATCTACATCAGAAAATTGAATTGGACATAAAAAACTGTGGTATAAAGCAGAATAAAATATTGTTTTAGCTTCTTCATCTTTTCCATTGACTTCAATTTTATGCAACTCTTTGTTCCATAATTCTTTTGTCAAGTTTTTTCTTTTTTCAAAATCAAAATCAGGTATTTCAGATATTAAATTTGATTTAGCACCTATTTCATCTACTGCGGAAATTCCGACTTTAATTTGAACAGTTTGAACGTGTTTAGGAAAAATTAAAGCCAATTTATTTTTACCATAAAAACTTGTTTTAAACTCTTCATTGCACATTAAATAAAAATAAAAATGCTGTTTTTTCGCCCATGAATTTGATATTCTATTTCCTTGAATCTCTTTAGCATTGACAATCTTAAGTTCAGATGAAAGCAAACGATCTTTATGTTCTAAATCAATCAAAATGATTTTGTGAATATTACTGTCTAAAAATAGATATTCATGAAAACCAGCCCGTTCTGAAACCGTTAATTTTACTTTAATTCGTGGATTTTTAAGTTCTACTTCGTAATAACCAGGACTTGCTTTTTCTTTGGAATGCGAAAAATAATTTATATATCCATTTTTATCAATGTATTGAGGGTTTGGATTTGCTTTTCCAGTTTGGGGTACTAGCAACAAATCACACAAATCTTCAACACCTGTTCCACTTAAATGGGTATGACTAAATCCAAATATAGTTGAGTCTGAGTAATGATAACCAGAACAAGCATCCCATCCTTGGTAACGTGTATCAGGACTAAGTTGAATCATTCCAAAAGGAGCACTTGCACCAGGAAAGGTATGACCATGTCCTCCTGTTCCAATAAAAGGGTTTACATAGGTGGTCAAATCTAAATTTTTATAGGTAGTTAAACTTTTTTGAAATTCTTTATCTAATTTTTTTTTTAAATTTTCATCATTTTTTTTTAGTTGCTCTACTTGAGTAAAAGAAAAAAGACTAATAAAGAAAAAAGTATATGAAATGATATATTTCATAATGAGTGATTATTGTATAATTTTCTTTTCTTTAAAAAATTCCCAAAAAATGGTGGCTGAAGTACCTAAAATTGCAGCATTCAAATCATTCAAAGAAGAAGTGAGCACTTTTACTTTATTTTGGTATATATTGAGCATGTTTTTATTCATTTCTTCTTCGACTTTTTTAGTAAAAAAATCACCATTTTTTGAAAGACCACCAAATAGCACAAAGGCCTCTGGATCAGAAAAAGCGGTATAATCTGCAAGGGCTGAACCTAATATTTTAGCAGTAAAATCAACTATCTCAATAGCAAATAAATCATTATTCAAAGCTAAATCAAATACGTCTTTTGCTGTTGGGTTTTCTAACCAAATTAATTTAGAAATTTTTTTATTATCGGATTGTAACTCACTGATACTTCTGACCACTCCAGTAGAAGAAGCATAAGTTTCTAAGCAACCTTTTCTACCACAACCACAAACTCTTCCATTTGGAATCATTCTAATATGACCATATTCACCAGCGATTCCATGTTTTCCTAACAACAATTCATTTTGAACAAAAATTCCACTTCCTAAACCTGTTCCTAATGTAATTTCTACAAAATCAGTAAAATCCTTTGCGACACCAAATAATTTTTCACCTATAGCTGCAGCATTTGCGTCATTTGTCAATAAAACAATGCAAGTAAATTCATTTTTAAATAATTGCACTAAAGGAATTTGTCCTTTCCAATGTAAATTTGGTGCAAAATCAATACTACCTGTAAATTGATTTCCATTTGGTGCTCCTATTCCAACACCCACCAATTCATCAAAATAACCAAAATTTACAGCTTCCGATTTTATCAATTGAACTAAATCTAAGGGAGTACTTAAAGAGGTAGTAAAAACAGATTTTTCTAATAATACATTTCCTTTTTCATCAACAAATCCATAAGCTGTTTTTGTTCCTCCAATATCAATTCCAAGTGCAATTTTCATATTATTTGTCAAAATTACTCATTTTAGTACTTACATAAACCATTTTATTTAAAATTAGTTTAAAATAGATAATTTTTATTAAGTTTGCTTAAATAGATATAAAATCAATAGTAATTAACAAATAAATCGCTTTAGTATGCAATGTGTTGAAGGAAGTATAGTTGACGTAATAAATAAAACAATAAAAAAAGGTTGTATATATTTTGATCGGAAAATCATAAAAATAGAATATAAAAACGTCGAAAGTGATTTGTTTATTATTCCTGGATTTATTGATGCTCATATCCACGTGGAAAGCTCCATGCTTGTTCCATCTGAATTTGCAAGATTAGCCGTTCTTCATGGCACTGTTGCCACTATTTCAGACCCTCACGAAATTGGAAATGTATTGGGCGTTGATGGCGTAAAATTCATGATTGAAAATGGTAAAAAAACACCTTTTAAATTCTTTTTTGGAGCACCTTCATGTGTTCCCGCTACCAAATTTGAAACTGCAGGAGCAGAAATAAATGAAAAAGACATTGATGAATTGATGAGTTGGAAAGAAATTGTATATTTAGCTGAAATGATGAATTTTCCTGCTGTTTTAAAAAGAGAAACAGAAGTTATGAATAAAATACAATCGGCTTTAAAAAGAGGAAAAAAAGTCGATGGTCATGCCCCTGGCTTGAAAGGTGAAGATGCAAAAAATTATATCGACGCAGGAATAAGCACTGACCATGAATGTTTTACATTAGAAGAAGCTTTAGATAAAATAAAATATGGAATGAAAATTTTAATTCGAGAAGGAAGTGCAGCCAAAAATTTTGAGGCCTTGTATCCACTTATCGACCTTCATCCTGAAATGGTCATGTTTTGTTCCGACGATAAACATCCAAATGATTTAGTGAAAAATCATATTAATGTTTTAGCTAAAAGAGCCATTCAAAAAGGGTGTAATGTGATGAACGTTCTTCAAATTTGCAGTAAAAATGTAGTCGATCATTATCAAATCCCAGTTGGTTTATTGCAAATTGATGACGCTGCTGATTTTTGTATTGTAAAAGATTTAAACAATTTTGATGTTCATTCTACTTTTATAAATGGTCAATGTGTTTCAAAAAACTACGAGACATATATACCTTCAATACAAACAGCTACACCAAATTATTTCTCTTGTAACCTTCTTCAAACAGAGCAATTAAAAATTAAAGCTCAACAAGAGTTTATTAACGTAATTGAGGTTGAAGACGGACAATTAATTACCAAAAAAGGTATCCATAAAGCACACATTCAAAATGGATTTTTAGAAAGTAATACAGAAAACGATTTGTTAAAATTAGTTGTCATCAATCGATATGAAAATCAAAAACCTGCTTTTGCATTTATAAAAAATGTGGGTTTAAAAAAAGGTGCAATAGCCAGTTGTGTTGCTCATGATAGTCACAACATTATTGCAGTTGGTTGTAACGATGAGGATTTAAAAAATGCTATTAATTTAATAATCAATGCAAAAGGTGGAGTTTCTTTAGCTGATAAAGACAAACAATTGTGTGTTGAATTACCCGTTGGAGGTATTATGTCAAACAAAGATGCTTATTTGATTGCCGATGAATATGAAAATATTGATATAGAAGCAAAAAATTGTGGTTGTACATTAAACTCCCCCTTCATGACTTTATCTTTTTGTGCATTATTGGTTATCCCAGAATTAAAACTCAGTGACAAAGGACTTTTTGACGGAAATAGTTTTCAATTTATTGATTTACAATGCGAAAAATGATTTGTTGAATTATTCACAACTAAACAAATCAGAACATTGACCATCAACCATTTCGGTTAATATTAAATGAGAAGCTAAAACCAGTTGAGTATAATTTTGAGAAGCATTTGCAAAACCACCTGAAGTTGTTTTCCACATCTGTAAAATCAAATCTTGACCTCCTTTTGAAGGTTGAATAACATTAATGACATTTCTAACATTTGTAGCTCCTGCATGATATACATGCATTACGAAAAGTCTGAACCATAAATCCTTTTCATTATAACTAATTTGATAGGAATCCAATATTTTTTTTGCCTCAGGAATACAGATTTGTTTGATTAATGAGGAAGCTGCATAAGCTGAACGATAAAAATCTGCTCTTTCATCTAAAGATTTATTTACAGTTAATCCCATCATTCTTGCTACACCTGGCATTAATTGAAAAGGGCCATAAGCACCAGAATTAGACTTTAATAACTGACCTGGACTTTCAATTAATAATATTGCTTGAGCATACCAAGGATCTACTTTGTTCTTGTCAAATGCTAAAATGCCTTTATTTAAAGAGGGATATACATTTTCAAATTGATAAAAATGCTTTTTTCCAGAAGTAATAAAAATTCGTTCATCAATTGGAAGACCCTTTTTTAATCGAACACTGTCTTTATATAAACTTTTTTGTTCTTCTGTTTTATTATTCCATTGGTTTTGATGAAGTTTTTCAACAACATCCCTGTTTGAAGCAATATTTACGATAACAGAATCTTTGTCTAGGAGCATTATTTGTTTCCAAAAATTCACTTGTTTTAGAGTCACCCAATTTTCATTAAAAAGGGCATCAGTATTCATTAATAATCCGTTTTTATCTGGTAAATTCACTTGTATCATCTCATGATCCCAATTTTCATCAGGGTTTCCTGAAAATGCCATGTTAAATAGTAAAAAACAAATAAAACTTTTCATTTTTTAATCATATTTTATTAGGTTCAATATACAAAAAACGTACATTTTTTTCAAAGTTACAAAAAATGTAAATATGTTTTTTAAAAAAATGTATTTTGATGTGAACAATTCAAAGTGTATTTTTTTAAAAAATAAAAGTATAGACGATAAAATGTCAATAATATCATTTTTAATTTATGACTATTGTACTTTAAATATCATTTATTTCTGACATTGTTACCGAAAAAAAATGTAATTTTAAGCTTGGCACAAGTTTTGAAAATAAATGTGTTCAACTTTTAAAAATTATTTAACTAAGAATTTATCCACTTGAACAAATACAAATTCAAAATAAAAATAAAAGTGGAAAAAAAACATGACAATTTGACGTAATAATGAAAAATTTTTTAGATTTAAATCAACTCAATAGCTCCGACGAAATGGAATCAGACTCTGAATTCATTCCACTTATCACCCCTGAAGAGGAAGCGATAATGAATAAACAAAGTTTCCCAGACGAATTATCTATTTTACCATTAAGGAATAATGTATTATTTCCTGGGGTTGTAATTCCAATAACCGTAGGAAGAGATAAATCAATAAAATTGATACAAGAAGCAAACAAAGGAAACAAAATTATTGGTGTTGTATCACAAAAAAACCATGAGATTGAAGCACCTGAAGCTAAAGACTTACACGCTGTTGGGACAGTTGCTCAAATTATTCGGATGTTAAAAATGCCCGACGGAAGTACTACAGCAATCATTCAAGGCAAAAGAAAATTTCAGATTGAAGAAATTATTAAAAGTGAACCTTACATTAAGGCAAAAGTCAATTTTATTTCTGATTTGAAATTTGAACAAAAATCTAAAGAGATGCAGGCAATGTTCAAATCTATTAAAGAACAAGCATTACAAATCATTAGAGAAAGCCCAAATATTCCATCAGAAGCTTCTTTTGCAATCGGAAATATTGACAGTCCTACTTTTTTAGTCAACTTTATCGCTTCTAATATGAATGCCGACGTTTCAAAAAAACAAGAAATGTTGGAAGAATTAGACATGCGTAAACGCTGCTATAAAATTCTTGAACATTTGAATTCAGAAGTTCAAATTTTAAAGATGCAGAACGAAATCCAACAAAAAGTAAGAAAAGACATTGATAAACAACAAAGGGAATATTTTTTAAATCAACAAATCAGACAAATTCAAGAAGAATTAGGTGACAACCCACAATCACAGGATATTGAAGAGTTAAAAATCAGAGCAAAAAAGAAAAAATGGAATTCAACTGTTGAAAAGATTTTTAATAAAGAAATCAATAAATTGCAACGAATGAATCCACAAGGAGCTGAATATACTGTTCAATTAAATTATCTTGATATGTTGCTGGATATCCCATGGGGTGTTTATACTAAAGACAATTTAGATTTACAAAGAGCTGAAAAAATTCTAGATCGTGATCATTATGGACTTGAAGAGGTGAAAAGAAGAATTTTAGAATACTTAGCTGTACTCAAAATAAAAAAAGATATGAAATCCCCAATCCTATGCTTTTTTGGTCCTCCTGGAGTGGGAAAAACATCTCTTGGAAAATCAATAGCAGATGCGTTGGGAAGAAAATACGTTCGCATGTCCTTAGGTGGTGTTCACGATGAATCGGAAATTAGAGGTCACAGAAAAACCTATATCGGTGCGATGCCAGGAAGAATTGTGCAAAATTTAAAAAAAGCAGACAGTTCAAATCCTGTTTTTGTATTGGATGAGATTGATAAATTGGGGAAAAGCATGCATGGCGACCCTTCATCAGCTTTGTTGGAAGTTTTAGACCCTGAACAAAACATTGAGTTTTACGATAATTACGTCGAAACAGAAATTGATTTATCAAAAGTAATGTTTATTGCTACTGCCAATTCATTATCTACTATACAAGGTCCATTGAGAGATAGAATGGAAATAATTGAAGTAAATGGCTATACTATCGAGGAAAAAATCGAAATAGCTGTTCACCATTTAATTCCAAAACAAATTAAACTTCACGGTATTAAAAAAACGGATATTCAATTAGATAAAAAAGTTATTGAAAAAATAATTGATGAATACACCAACGAGTCTGGGGTGAGAACCTTAGAAAAAATGCTAGCCAAAGTAATCCGCAATCGAACTCGTCAAATAGCAATGAATGAAACTTATAACAAGAAACTCAATCTTGAAGAGTTGGTTAAAATATTAGGGGTTGGAAGAAGCAAAACAAAATATGTTACAAATGAAGTCGCAGGAGTAGTAACAGGTTTAGCTTGGACAAGTGTTGGTGGCGACATTTTATTTATTGAATCGTCCATCACTAAAGGGAAAGGTAAATTAACCCTTACAGGAAATTTAGGTGATGTAATGAAAGAATCAGCTGTAATTGCTCTTGAATTTTTAAAGGCACACAGTGATTGGTTAAATATTGAACAAGAGGAGTTTGATCAGCACAATGTTCATGTTCATGTACCTGAAGGAGCTACTCCAAAAGATGGACCAAGTGCTGGTATAACTATGTTAACTTCTTTGGCGTCAATATTTACAAAAAGAAAAGTAAAAAAACACTTAGCAATGACCGGAGAAATCACTTTAAGGGGTGAAGTTTTACCTGTAGGAGGAATTAAAGAAAAAGTACTTGCAGCAAAAAGAGCTTCAATAAAAGAAATCATTTTGTGTGATAAAAATCGAAGCGACATTGATGAAATAAAAGCAGATTATTTAGATGGTTTAACCTTTCATTATGTCAAAACCATGAAAGAAGTTTTAGATTTAGCTTTAACACAGGAAAGAGTTGCATAAAAAAAGCTGCCTTTTTTAGACAGCTCCTTTTAAATTATTTTGATTTAAGATTAATTTTTAACTAACTTTTGCAAAGTTTTGTATTCACCATTATTAAAATTAAATTCTACAGAATAAATACCATTTTCAAACTGTTCTGAATTAATCTGAATTCCATTATTACTTTCTGATTTTATTGAAATTAATGTGTTTTCAATTACTCTTCCAGAATTGTCAATAATTTTAATGCTTAATTCACCAGTTTTAGGTGAATAGAAAGCACAATTACTAGAATTATTTGATGGATTAGGATATAAATTACTAATTGCAAATTCTTTAGTATTATTTTTAATTAATACAATATCAGAAAATGTTTCAGAACCATTATAGTCAACTTGTTTGAATCTATAATAATTATATCCATTAGAAGGTTCAGAATCAGTATAATTGTAATAATTTGAAGAAACAGAATTGCCTGCACCATCAATAGTTGTTAATTTATCAAAATTATTTCCATCGGTTGAACGTTGAAGTTCAAAATAATCGTTTTCTCTTTCACTTGATGTTTCCCATTGTAATACATTCACTTTACCTTCATTTTTACCTTCAAAATAAATCAATTCAATTGGGGTTGAAACTATCCCTTGATCTACTCCAAAAAAGGAAAAATCAGTCATTCCCGTTCTAGTGACAGCAGTTGATGTAGAAGTTGCACAAGTACCATTTAGTATCCAACCAGTAGTAGAAATGGCAGATGTATGAGGTCTTTTAATAATAGTGTAAGCAGAACCTAAAATGTTCGTTACATTATTAGGATATAAAGTACAATCATAAGTACAAGTACCACCATCAGGAATAAAAGTCCACATACCATTATTCATACTTTCAAGTGAATAAAGCTTCCCACATTCAGCCGTACCAATTGTGTAAGTGATTAGCCATGGGTCAAAACGACAATCTATATAATGCATTGAATTGTTCATTGCTGTAAAATTTGTTTTTGCCAATTGATAACCTTTTGCTGCATTTCCAACTGGCCAGCTATAGTTTCCAGGGTCATTACAATATCTTCTTAAAGTACCATTTATGAAGCTAGTATTGTTGCCATCAGTAACTGAACTTGCTGTAATATTATTCACTATTACACGATAACCACCAGTAATTGTTGCAGAACCACCAGTATTTAAAGTACCACCTGTTGTAATTGTCCCAGCAGTTAATGTTAATGTTCCAGTAGTTGCTTTGATATTCATATTAGAAAGTAAGGTTACACCAGCTGAAACCCCAGCAGTATTGTTTACAATAACAAAATTTAAATCCAATTGTGACGCTCCTTGATTGTATTTTTGTAGTCCAGTGCCTATAAATTCTAATGTACCTAAAGTACCTGTATTAGTAAAAGTGGTATTACCTGAAAAATTATCAAAATCTCCAGCAAGTTTAATGTATTTATTGTTTGAATTAAAGACACTCGTAAGATTTGAAGTTGTGAAATTACCACCCATAGTTAGGTTATTATTCAATAAAACTGATCCAGCTGTTTTTAATATAACAACATGACCCAATTTATTTCCACCGACAAAATTACCAGTAATATTTTGAGCAGCTGTACCAGAACCAACAAATTTAACTGTAGATGTTGGTGAACATACTAAAGTTCCATTATTAATAAAATTACCACAAATTTCTAATGTTGCACCTGCACTAATAGTAAAGGTTGCGCCAGCATTTATAGTCAAATTGTTAACTGTATGAACACCTGAAGCTCCAGTACTAGTTGTTAAAATAGGTTGATTTGCTGCACTATTTACAACAACACTGACACCACAAGACGGCACCTGTCCACTACAAGTTAAATAATTCGTTGAAGTTGTAAAGTTTGTGTTAGTTGTTCCTTTCCAATATAATGTATTAGGAGTATTGTCAATAACTCCAGGAGTTGAAGTGGAAAAATCTAAATTGAACCCTGAAGCTGTTGTCTCAAAATTTTGAACTACTAATATATATTTTTCACCTGCAGTAACAGAAACTGTTGGTTCAAAGTATGCATCATTTGCTCCAGTAAAAGGTGCGGGTGTAGTTCCTCCTGGTGAAATCCCAGTAATACCTACATATCCATAATTACATGAAACAGGTGGTGCATTATCCAAAGTTTGGCAAGTATTAACAACAGTTCCAGTTGAAGTAGTTGCTTTCCATAACACCCAATCGTAATCAGTTTCTGCACCTGAATCACTATTAACAGCATCGTTAGGTTTAATTGAAAAGTTTAAAGAACCTGACGTACCTACTTCAAATGAGTACCAAACAGAATTTTTTTCACCTGATGTGCAATCATTTGTTCCTACAAAATCTATAATACTACCAGTATTTACATAACTTGAGGGCACATTGACAACACTATTACAAATAGGTTGCAAAAAGTCACAATCTTGTGCTAACACAGGTGGAGGAGGATTTTGAACACAAATATTAAAAGTAGATGTTTGATTTGAACTAGAAGTATAAGTATAAACTCTAACATAATATGTATTTCCTGGAGTAAGATTGTTTACAGTATTAGATTCTGCATCACTACATAATATAGCTGCACCAAGTGAAGCACAAGTTCCTGAATAAACACTAAAATACATATCAGAAGTGGAACCAGATATAGAATTTAAAGCTATTATTTGAGAAGTAGATCCAGCTACAAAACTAAACCACACATCATCATCTGCTGTTCCATAACATGAACCTAAAGCAATTCCAGAAGCTGTGGCACCAGCTACAGTACCAGCTGTTTGAGAAGCACAAGAACCTACACCATTTACAATTGTGGATATTGCTCCTGAACAGTTATCATTAGCAGGTGGTGGAGGTGGAGTTTTCATACAAATATCATACTGAGTTGTAGCACCACTATAATAGGTGTACATTTTAATATAATACCAATTTCCGATGGTTAGACCTGTTAAAGAAAAACCACTATCAGAATAATCATCACAAAAGATTGATGTCATTGTTCCACCACAAGATCCAGAAAAAACTTGCCAAACAATGTCATAATCACCCGAATCATTTGTGGCTGATAATAAAATAGTTGTAGCTGTTGCTTGAAATTTAAACCAAATATCATCGTCAGGGGTTCCGTAATTGGAAGTACAAGACCCGCTTGGCGTGACATTAGAAGCAGTAGCATTAGCTGTGGATTGATTGGATAAACTAGAGCAAGTTCCATTTGTTGGAATTACTGGAAATGCAGTAGCTCCTGAACAGTCGTTGTTAGCTGGAGCACTTCCACCACCGGCATATAAACTTAGACTTACAAGACAAAACAAAGCTATAAAAAGTATATTTTTTTTCATAATTAATAGTATAAATTATATTCTTCTTGATTAGTAATAATTATTTTATTTAAATTTAATAGAATTTTTTTCAAATCTTCATCGCTGTATTTATTGTCAAAAATTAAATAAAGTTCATGAGTGTTAAGATTTGAATTAACAAATAAAATGCTTTTATCTTGTAATAATTGTTCACTTAAATTTATAAAATCACTTGTTGTACTTAATGCAGAGATTATTAAATTTTTTGAATTTACACGCTCAGGTTTAAAATTTTCAAGCATCTGATTGTTGTCTGAAAAATAAAACGTATTGCAGTGTTGAAGCAATCCATTTATTATTGGGAATGAAATTTCACTCGGTAAATTTTGTTTAACATTTTGCAATTTTAAACTAATTTCAGTAGGAGAAATTATCGTAACATTTTTAACATCTGCTGTAGAATTCAAAGAATTAACTATTCCGTTAATACTGTTTTGCCCACTTTGATTTAAAATAAAAGTTAAATCAAATGTAAAAGGAGATGGTTTTAGATAATCGTTTTGAGCAGAGCTTAGAAATACTGAACAAAACAACCCTAAAGTAAAATAGATTTTTTTCATAGATTTTAATAGTATAAACACGATTAACAATAAAGTTCGAGACAAAAATACAATTTATTTAAATAAATAATTACATTTTGATTATTTTTTTTTAACATTTTTTTAAAGAATACTTTACAATGAACAAAACTACCTTTTGGTCGAATATTTATATATTATAAATGAATAAAAACGATTTAGTTATTAAATATTCAAAAATAAAATAGTTTATTTAGTTAGTAAAAAGTCTAAACAAATAAATAAAGTTTAAATTTTGATACTTAATAATTGTTAATAATTTAACAAATTGTAGAATTTAAAAATGTTTCCAGCCCTGAGCTTTTATAGGAAATATTTGATTTTGTTTGTCGATTAGATAAATTCCATTGTCTTTTGCAGTAAAATGACCAATTACTTGAAGTTCTTTTATAGTTATTAATTTTTCATAATCGGATTGTCTTACACTAAAAAGCAATTCATAATCTTCCCCACCATTCATGGCTGCGGTAACAGGACTAATATTAAAATCCAAAGCAGTTGTACAAGTTTTTGGATCCAAGGGAATTTTATCTTCATAAACATTACAACCCAATTGAGAAGATTGACAAAGATGCATTATTTCACTTGCCAAACCATCAGAAATATCAATCATTGATGTAGGAATTATATCAAATGCATACAATTGAGCAATTATGTCTTTTCTAGCTTCTGGTTTAAGCTGTCGTTCTAATAAATAATCGTATCCATCTAAGTCTGGTTGAAGATCAGGGTTTTCATTAAAAATTTGTTTTTCTCTTTCCAACAATTGTAAACCCAAATAAGCAGCACCTAAATCACCGCTAACAACTAACAAATCATTTTCTTTGGCAGTTGAACGAAAAGCAATTCTATTTTTTTCTACTCTTCCGATAGCAGTAATTGTTAATATTAATCCACTTGTTGAAGAACTGGTATCCCCTCCAATTAAATCAATTTCGTACCAATCGCATGCTTTTTTTATTCCTTCATAAATTTCTTCTATTGCTTCAACAGAAAAACGATTAGAAATTGCAATGGATACAGTGATTTGTTGAGGATTTCCATTCATTGCATAAATGTCTGATAAATTGACAGTAACTGCTTTGTAACCTAAATGTTTTAATGGTGTGTATTGTAAATCAAAATGAATCCCTTCAATCAAAGTATCGGTTGAGATTAACAAGGCCTCTTTCTCAGAAATTGAAATAACAGCTGCATCGTCCCCTACTCCCTTTATAGTTTCGTTATGATAACTAGTAAATTTTTTGGTTAAAGTATCAATTAAAGCAAATTCACCTAATTCATTAATGTCTGTTCTTTTCTCATTCATTTTACAAAAATAAGAACAAGTAATTATTATTGAACTAAATCAGCATTTATTTTTTCCAATTCAATTATAGAACTTTTAATCAATTTAATTAATTTTTTAAGAGCTGAACTCCATTCCTCGTCCCAATCCAATGTTTTATATTTACTTTCGATAATTTTTATTGGTTCTAAACAATTTTTTAAACCAAAAAGCAAAATAGGACTTTTAATTTTATGTACGCTTTCGTAAATTGTGATTTTATTTTTTGAAAAAATTGCTCGATTCAATTCTTCTAAATACAAAGGAATATTTTCTAAAAAAGACTCAAATAAATCTTTGACATAAGTAATATCTCCTTGTGCATTATTATACAGATTTTGAAAATCAAAATATTTACTAAAAGGAGCTTGAATTACTTCAACTTTTCTAATAACTTTTTCTTTATTTACTAAAAGTCGTAGTATAGTTTCTTTAAGTTTATATTGATCAAAAGGTTTTGAGACATACGCGTTCATGCCAATATTAATACATTTTTCTGCTTCAGCGTTAGATGCTTGAGCAGTAAGAGCAATAATTGGAATGTTTCTTTTTTTCTCGTTTTCTAAAGCTCTAATATTTAAACAGGTAACAAATCCATTCATTATTGGCATTTGTATATCCATTAATAATATATCGTAATCATTTTTACTTAAAAATTCTAAAACTTGTTCACCATTTCCAGCTACATCTATGTCGTAACCCCAATTTAGAGCGATTTTTTTCATTAATTTTTGATTAATTTCTACATCTTCAGCAAGTAATATCGAGATTTTTTTATCAAAAGATTGTATTTCAATAGTTTGATTTTTTGTTTGGTTTTTTTGACCCATTTCATTTTTCTTTAAAACAATATCAAAAACAAATGTTGATCCTTTTCCTTTTTCACTTTGAACATTGATTCTACCTCCAAAACCTTCCACTAAAAATTTACATATCGTTAATCCTAATCCAGTACCACCGTACAAACGAGAGGTATCGCTACTAGCTTGTGAAAATCTTTCAAAAATTTTAGGTAAATTCTTTAACTCTATACCTATTCCAGTATCTTTCACTTCAAAGGTACATTTAACTTCTTGTTCATTTTCATAGCTTAAAAAACTTGTAACTTGTACACTTCCTTTATCAGTAAACTTGAGTGCATTACCGAGTAAATTTATAAGAATTTGACTAAATCGAGTGGAATCACCATAAAGATTTTCCGATATTTTTGAATCATGATTTACAATTAATTCTATTTTCTTATCTTTTGCTTTTTGTTTAAATAAATCAACTACAGATTCAATAGTGTCTTTTACACTAAATGGTATGGATTCAAATTCTAATTTTCCCGATTCGATTTTTGATAAATCTAAAATGTCATTAATGATTGACAATAAATTTCTCCCAGCAAAGTCTATTGCCTCAACATATTCAATTTGACTTGGACTTAATTCTGTATTTTTTAACAACTGTTGAAATCCAATTATTGCATTTAATGGTGTTCTAATTTCATGGCTCATATTGGCTAAAAAAAGTTCTTTAACTGCTTTAGATTGTTCAGCTTGAATTTTTGCTTTCACTAAATCTTCATTGACTTGCATCAATTTTAAATTGTTTTCTTCCAATTTTGCCGTTCTTTCTTTTACTGTTTGTTGAAGATTTTTGTTGTGTTTCATTAAAATATCGTCTTTCTCATCAATTTGATTTAACATTTCATTTATAGCTACACTAAGTTTCCCTATTTCATCTTTATTTGACAACTTGATAAGGTATTTGTAATTATTTTCTTTTCTAACAATATCAATTGTATTTAAAATCTTATATAATGGTTTAGAAATTTGTCTTTGTAAAATAATCGCCATTACAAACGCTATAAAAAGAGCTAAAAATGCTATCCAAATGGTTAATTTAACTCTGTTTGCAAGATAAAAATCTATTTCATGAGTATCCATTTTAAACAAAAGAGTTCCTAATTTTTCATTTTCACTAAAAATGGGATATTGAAGATATAAAAAATTTCCTTCAAAATCGTATTCAAAATCTTTAGAATTATCGTTAAAGTTTGCAGTTATATTTTTAGAATTTTTGGTATAAACGGCAAAAATTTGATTTTCACTGTTTCTCAATTCTACGGCAATTAAATCATTTTTACTTTTTAAATCACTTAAAATTTCAAATGCTGATTGATTGTCATTAAACTGCAATGTCGATTTTAAATTTGTGGAAAGTACTTTAGCTAAAGTTTTTAAGTTTTCAACTTTTTGAATTTTAATTTCTTTATAATATAAAAAAACATAAGCAACGCTAACCATTACAACAACTAATATTGCAGTAAGCATCTGCATATAAATTAGTTTAGCCAAAATGGAGATATTTTTTAACACTTTTATCATTTTTTTATGTAAACTGCCAATTTAAGTAATTGAGAGCTTATTTTTAAGTTTGCTTTTTCTGCCTGAGATAAATTCACTTCAAATTTTATTTTGTTTTGTTCCATTAAAAAATTAATACATGAAATTTCTTTAAAATGTTTATTATTTTCAGAAATAATTAAAATATTTTTATAATGAGTGTTATTTTTTATAAAATCACAAGCTTCTAAAGGAGTTTTTTCTGGAATAAAAAGTATTTGAAAATCAGGAAATTCAGGAAATCCTCTTACTTCTGAAACAATTAATTTTTTATTAAATACTTTTTTATTTAAAGAAATGTGTTTTAGTGGTGATAGGATAGGGGAACTCTTATATACAGATATTTTAAATTCAGAAATTTGTTCAACATTTTCCCAATCAATATATTTTGTAAAATTATAGATAAAAAGTGCTTTGGCATTATATTCTTCAATTTCTTTGTGAGAGTTATCAACAAAGGAAAATAATAGTGAAATTAAAATAAAAAAATACGTCCTCTTTCTTTTCCACATTCCTTCAGAAATTAATTCTGTTGTTTAGTATTGGTTCAATTGGAGAATGAAACACCGGGGTTCATCTGTCTGTATGCATGACCTATTACTTCGTGCATATCTGTATGCAGATTGGCGGAGAGACCTCCATATTGTGTCTGTAATTCTATTTCCTTCGACTACAATTTTGTTTGGAATTACTGTTTCATCAATAATTTGTGCTTGTTGATTCACATCAACGTCAATACTTATGTTTTCTGAAAGCTGTAAAAAAGATCCTTTGTTTAATGGTAATAAAGCGACCGATCTTTCCATTATTTGTTTTAACTCATACCCATTGACTTTCACTTTAACAACTTTATTTTCAACAAAAGGCAACATTTCATCAATCATATCAGAAGTGATATTTCCCTTATAGTAAATGCCATCAGGTCTTTTATTTAAGTCATACCTAATACTTCCAGCAATTAGAAGAACAGCATCAAAAGAGATTTCTTTTTTTTCCATTTGTTTTTTTATGGCATCGCAAATAAAATTTCCAATCAGTGCCTCTTGAGTTCTAATATGTTCACTTAAAGCATTTAAATCAACATTCAACTGACCAATTGTTGATTCAGATTTTGTGTCTGGTTTTTTTCTACATGAAAAAAATAGAAGGGTCAAAACGAAAAACAAAATAGCTTTTTTCATTTTTTAAATTTAAAAATTAAAGAAAGAAAATATTCTGGATTGGCTTGGATTAAACCTTTACCACCAAAAACATCAATATTAGTTGATTCGTCTGGGTCTGTATATTTTTTGCCTAAATTTTGAACCATTAATTTTGCTGTAAATTGTGAAGTAATAGCATAAGTAAGATTAAAATTTGCTTGCAAATAAGGAGGAATTTCAACTAAATCACTTTTTTCAAGATAAAATCGATGGTTGTTAAAAGATGCTCCACCATAATTTAAACCAGCAAATAAAGAGAATTTATTTAAATGAAAATGCAATCCTGAATTAATTCTAATTCTTGGTATATTGAACATTTGTTGGTAATAAATATCCAATTTTTCATAAAATTCATAATCGGCTTCATTAACATTTTCTTTAGTCCATCTAAAATCCATCAAAAATTGACAAAAATTAAAATAAAAATCAAAATGCTTGTTCACAGACCAATTAATTTCCAATTCATGTCCATAAGTTTTTGTTACTCCAATATTTTGAAAAACTCCAATACTGCCAGAACCATGAGGGTCATAAATTCTAATTAAATTAGTATTATAGTTATAAAACCCATTGTATCGAACTACAAATTTTTTAAATGTACCTTCTAAAGCTAACTCAAAAGTTTGAATACTTTCTGGTTTTAAAGTATCGTTACCTTTTACTCCATATTCGTTACCTATATTAGTGTTGTCATACAACTCTTTAAAGGTTGGAGCTCGAAATGCTTTTCCATACAATCCCTTTAATCTTATATTTTCATTAAATTTGTAATTTATACCCATTCTTGGGTTTAAAGATGACCCAAAATCATTATAATCGTCGTAACGCAATCCGATTGTTAAGTCAATTTTATCATAGGAATAATCTGCTTGAATAAAATATGCAAAGATAAATCTCCTTTTGTTTTTTTGATTTAATTTGATATTATCATAATTTCCAAATGAACCCAAGTATTCATCACCGACAATTTTATAATTTCTTGAAACATCATAAGTGTTTAATCGGATTTCTTCAAATACATTACCACTCAATAAATTCCATCTTTCGTTAAGTTTGATGTAAAAATCCATTTCAGCCCCAAAAGTTTGTGTTAAATAACTTTCCCTTTTTTTGCGACCATCAACAAATGTATCGTTTGATATATTAGAAATATATCCCGAAGGACGTTCTTGAAAAAGATTGTCGTTAGTTAAATAACTATAATAAAATTTTGGCACAACACTGATCACTTCATTTATTTTATGTGAAAAACTCACACCACTGATATTTTGAAACTGTTTATTTACTGTTCCAGGAGATAAAATATACAGATTTCCAGCATAATCTGAGTTGGAATGATACATTATATGAGAATACACTTTAAATTTTTTATTATAGAAATCGACATTTAACAAGCCATCTTTATTCCATCTTGAAGTAGAACTTTTTAATGAATCATAGGTCAAATTCCAAGTATTACCTGGTTTATCACCAGCATCTTGTTCAATTGTAGCTTTTGAACCATCACTTTGTTGATACAAGCCAGATATTGAAAAGGTAAACTCTTTTTTCTTTATTGCTGCACCTGAATAGATTCCAAAAGTATTATTTAGACCACCAAAAGCACCTATCACATTTTCTTCAATTAAAAAAAGATGAATTACTCCAGCTACGGCATTTGTTCCAAATAAGGCAGAACCCGGACCTCGAATAATCTCTATTTTTTCAATCAAAGCAAGAGGAAAATCAAAAACACTTCTTCCATTGTAAAAATTATTTGTCGGTTGACCATTAATTAAAACCAAAATATTTCCATCATTTCTATTTCCTCTTATAGAAACCCTGTAATTACCATCAGAGCCCATTGAAGTCTCAAAACCAGGAACATATTTTAAAACATCTATTAATGAATAAACGCCCATTTTTTCAATATCTTTTTTTGGAACTATTGTAATAATTGAAGGAGCTTCCATAATGTTTTCTTTCTTTTTGCTTGCACTGTACACTTCTAAATTCATTAATTCTTCAATGGATAAATTAAAATATTGTGTACTATCAACTTGAGAAAACAAATCAAAATGACAGCATAAAAGCCCAATAATCAATTGAATTTTAAAAAATATTTTCAATTTTTACAAGGTAAATTGATACTTTCAAACGATAAATGTACAAAAAAATAATACAAAATACAAAAAAAATGGAAAAAAATAAGTTGAGCATTGATTCAACATCAAACTAAAATTTTGAGTGATTTCCAAACAAATTGCATACTTTGTGTTAAAATAATTAATTTTGTAGAAAAATAATTTAATGATTATTCTAAACGGCAAAGAAACTGCCAAAATTATCACCGACGAAATAGCAGAATTAGTCAAAAAAAGAAAAAAAGAAGGAAAAAAAATTCCTCATCTTGCTGCTATTTTAGTGGGAAATGATGGTGGTTCAATTACTTACATCAACAATAAACTTAAAGCGTGTGAGGCTTGTGGTTTCGAAAGTACTTTAATGCGTTTTGACGATTCTGTTAAAGAAAGTATAATTCTAAATAAAATACAAACTTTAAATGAAGATGATAATGTCGATGGATTTATCGTTCAACTTCCTCTGCCCAAACATATCGATGAAACAAAAGTAATTTTATCCATAGACCCTATCAAAGATGTAGATGGTTTTCATCCTATGAATATAGGTAAAATGACCTTAAATTTACCAAGTTTTGTTTCTGCAACACCTTCTGGGATTATCGAATTGATTAGAAGATATAAAATTGATACAAAAGGCAAAAATTGTGTTATTATTGGACGTTCAAACATTGTAGGAATGCCTTTGTCTATCCTGCTTTCTCAAAATAAAGAATTTGGCAATTGTACAGTTACTTTAACACATAGTCAAACAAAAAATTTAAAAGAAGTATGTAAAACAGCAGACATATTAATTGCCGCTTTGGGTCAACCTTTATTTGTTACAAAAGATATGATTAAAGAAGGTGCGGTGGTGATTGATGTCGGCATTACAAGAGTTGAAGACAAAACGAAAGTCAATGGATGGCGTTTGGTTGGTGATGTAGATTTTTCTTCAGTTGCTGAATTAACAAGTGCTATTACTCCTGTTCCAGGGGGTGTGGGACCAATGACCATTGCTTCATTGATGATGAACACTTTGAAAGCAATGGATTTGAAAGAGCAATAAAGAAGAATGGAAGTTCACCACGATATTTATCAGATAAAAGCGATTAAAAATCCAGTTGTAACCATAGGAACTTTCGACGGTGTGCATATTGGTCATCAAAAAATAATTCAACAATTATTAGACAAGGCAAAAGAAATTGATGGAGAGTCCGTTTTAATTACTTTTTATCCACATCCAAGAAAAATTATTGATAAGACTTTCCAACTTGATTTAATTTCAACAAAAGAAGAAAAAGAAGAAAAATTAAAAGATTTAGGTTTAAATCATCTTATATATATTCCATTTACTAAAGAGTTTGCTGAAAAAAGTGCTTTAGATTTTCTTCAAGATGTATTGATAAATTCATTACACGTTCACACTTTAATCGTTGGTTACGACCATCGTTTTGGCAATAATAGGGAAGGAGATATTCATTTTTTAAATCAATATAGTCCTATTTTCAATTACAAAGTAGAAGAAATTTCAGCACAAGTTATTGAAGAAACTAAAGTTAGTTCAAGTAAAATAAGAACTGCACTTAATGAAGGTAAAGTGGAATTAGCTGCAATATATTTAAATCAGCATTACAAATTAACTGGAAAGGTGGTTATAGGTAAACAAATTGGAAAAACTCTCGGCTTTCCAACAGCAAATATTTTAGTTTCCGATTCAGATAAATTAATACCAAAAAACGGTGTTTATGCTGTGAAGATTAGTTTGTTGTCAAAAAACTATTTTGGAATGTTAAATATTGGTTTTAATCCAAGTGTTTCAGAAAAAAATACTCAAAGTATCGAAGTGCATTTGTTTGATTTTAATGAAAATATTTATGGGCAAGAACTGACTTTACACTTTATTCAATTTATAAGAGAAGAACAAAAATTTTCTTCTTTAGAAGAATTAAAAAAACAATTAAGCACAGATGAAAAAAATTGCAGGACTTTGTTTTATTCTGTTTCAGCTAAGTAGTTTTGCTCAAAATAAAACCGTAAATTTTATTAATTGGGATAACGCAAAACTAATAAACCCAAATGAAATTGAATTTTTAGATTGCAGTAAATTAAAATGGAAAGAGATTCCTACTGAATTAAGAAGTTATAAAAATTTAAAAATCCTTTTACTAAATAAAAATCAATTGACTGATTTACCTTCATTTTTATCAGAGTTTGAAGATTTAGAGGAAATTGATTTAGGTAAAAATAAATTTTCGTCATTACCATTTATTTTATTAAAAATGAAACATTTAAAAAAGATTTATTTGTATAAAAATCAAATTACAATATTAAATGAGGAAGTATGTGAACTGAGTTCATTAATTCACCTCGATTTGTGGGAAAATCCAATTTCAATTTTGCCTGACTGTATGAGCGAACTTAAATCACTCAAAGAAGTTCATTTAGAAGGAATTGCTTTTAGTGAACGTTTTCAACAAGACTGGATATTAAAAATGCCCAATACACAATTCTTTTTCGATAAACCTTGTTCTTGTAAGGATTAATGAAAAAGGTTATTTTTTATCATTTTTTCTTTTTATAGAATAAATCTGCAGTGTATTTTTCGTAAAGTTCAAATAAAAATTCCATACGATTGGCATCGCTTGTGAATGTTTGTGAACGATAAGACAAGTCAACTGCTTTGTCTAATTCTTGATGTGCCTTAACTAAAACTGGTGGCATTGTCAAAGGGTCATAAAGGTTGGCAAGTGAACTGTTAGGAAATTGAAGTCTTATATCCAATACTTTTTTAGCTAAGGTTTCAATGGATTTTATTTGTTTGTCTGATGGATTTTCAGGCCAAGGAAAGTTGTTGTAAACCAACTCGTTTGAATAACGAAAGTCACTTTTAATTCTACCACAAATATACTTAACCCATGACATATGAATAGCTGACATTAAAATTCCAAAGTGATATAGTTTTGCATTTGGAATAAAAGAACAGCTATCACTTGCAATTGAATTTTCGTCAAAGAAACCCATTGGTATATATTTTCTATTTTCAGAAGAGTGCCTAGGAATTAAAACATATTCACTTTTTGGTTGCCTATCTTCACCGAAAAGAGTAGGAAAAGCTGAAAGACTTTGAGTAGCTCGCCTATTACTTCCTAATCTTAATTTTCTAATATTTTCAACCCTTTGAGTTACAAGCTTTGTTTCTTTTAATTCTGTTGGATTTGCATTTTTAAGCCATAAACACCATCGATTAAGTCCATTAAGAAATTCATTAGCAGAAATAAGTGGCTTAAAAAATTTTTCTGATTTTGGTTCTTTTGCTACAAATTCTTTTTTTTCCTCATCAGTAAATAAGAAATTACCGCCATCGTTTGGCATACTACCAAATGAGATTTCAGGCACATTACAAATTGGTTTTCTACGTTTGCCAATAAAAATATCTTTTGCATCCACCAAATACGGATTGATATTTTTTACTTTTATTTCGTGTGCTTCGCCTTTATTATCTTCATACTCAAAAATGCTCTTATTATTAGTATCATAGTTAGCAAAGCCAATTATAACACAATATACAGCTGCATTTCCTTTTGCTTCATTGCTCCATTTGAAAGTTCTATAAGCAAAATGAATTTTGATTTTGTATTTATTCAGCATTTGTCCCCAAAGAATACTCGTTTGTTCCCCTTGAACAATAGAGTTGGTAGAAACAAAAGCGACTTTAGTTTTTATTCCCTGAATGTATTTTGCAGCTTTTATATACCAAGATGTTACATAATCCAATACTCCAGCACCTTGAATGTTTTCAAATTCTTTTACAACTGCATCTCTTTGGGTTTGACTCATTATTTTAGATCCTATAAATGGTGGGTTGCCTAAAATAAAATCAAACTTTTTTTCATCTGTATTTGCTGGGGTTTTTCCTTTATGAATTTTAAAAGTTTCTGTTTGAACATTTACTGTTTTATATTCTACTATTGGTTCTTCAGCTAAAAAAATATTTGCATGTTTAGCAACTACATTTATTGTATTTACTGGATTTAATAAACTTTGCCAATCTGTTTTCAATGAGTCACCATGAACAATTTTTGCAGATTTTTTAAGAGGCAAACGAACAAAATATTGTCCAAACTCGTTGCTTATTTGCATATTCATTTGGTGGTCGATAAGCCATAAAGCGACTTCGGCAATTCGTGCTGGAAATTCTTCGTATTCAATTCCACACATCATATCAACATCAAGCCAAATAATATCACTTACATCAATTACTCTTTGTCCTGATTTATTTAATGCTCTTAAAATTTCAAGTTCTAACAAGCGTAATTCTCGGTAAGTAATTACAAGAAAGTTTCCACAACCACAAGCCGGGTCTAGGAAATTAAGCTTACTTATTTTTTTATGAAATTCAGGAAGTTTGTTTTTGTTGTCTTTTATACTTTCAAATTCTTTCCACAGTTCATCTAAAAAAAGCGGTTTGATCAATTTTAAAATATTGGTTTCGCTTGTATAATGTGCTCCCAAGTTTCTACGTTCTTTGGGATTCATCACACTTTGAAACATAGAACCAAAAATTGCTGGTGAAATTTTACTCCAATCAATGTAACAACAGTTTAATAGTGCTTGTCGCATTTTTGAATCAAAACTTGCATTTGGCAAAATTTCTTCAAATAATTTTCCATTTACATAAGGGAAGTCGGCTAGTTGCTCGTCAAGATTTTTAAAACGATTTTCTTTGGGTGTATTTAATACTTGAAACAATTCTTGTAGTTTAGCCGCAAGGTCGCTCCCATCTTCATTTGTACGTTGTTCAATATAGTCTTGAAACTGCTGTATTTCAAAAATTGTTGTATCCTCTGCAAACAATAAAAATAATATACGCACCAAATATACTTCTAAAGGATGTCCTATGTATCCAATTTCTTCAAGTCTGTCGTGAAGTTTACCCATTAACTCTGTTGCTTTAATATTTGCAGGATCTTGTTCTTTGTAAACTTTCTTTTGATAACCTAATAATTGTCCGAAATGTTGAACATTATTTACAAGGTTTTTGAGTTTAAACTCTATTGTTTTTGTTTCTGCTTGTTCAAAAGAAAGGTCTTCAAGGTCGTAAAGTCTAAAATTTTCAAAATCACAAACTAAAATGAATTTTGGTAATTCATGTTGTTTTAGTCCAGATGAATATTCTAAAGCTTGCTGATAGGCATTGTCAAGGTTTTTACCTCGACTTTTCATTTCAATTAAAATTTTTCCTTTCCAAAGCAAATCTATATATCCGTTTTTGTCGTCGAGCTTTTTAACTCGATGTTCAAAAGTTGAAACTCTTTTACTGCTTATTCCAAAAACATTAAAAAATTCGACTAAAAATGGTTTAGCATCTGCTTCTTCGTTTGAAGCTCCTTCCCATTCTTTTGAAAAAACTATTGCTCTGTTTTTTATTTCGTTCCAGTTTAATGGCATTTTTGCTTATTAAATTGCTAATATAATCATTTATACTTAAATGTCGTTCAATTTTTTATCATTTTTTTTTAAACAAAATAATCACCTTCATTTTAAAATTTTACTTAAGTTTTAACATTCTAAATCAGCTTAAAACAAATATTCCTTACTTTTGCAACAAAAAATGTCAGAAAAACTTACAAAAAGATCAGAGGATTATTCAAAATGGTACAATGAATTGGTAATCAAAGCAGATTTAGCTGAACATTCAGGCGTGAAAGGGTGTATGGTCATTAAACCTTACGGCTTTGCTATCTGGGAAAAAATGAAAGAAATTTTGGACAAAAAATTTAAAGAAACTGGACATTCCAATGCTTATTTTCCTTTATTTGTTCCAAAAAGTTTGTTTGAAGCGGAAGAAAAAAATGCGGAAGGATTCGCTAAAGAATGTGCTATTGTTACTCATTATCGTCTGAAAAGTGATCCAAATAATAAAGGCAAATTAATCGTTGATCCTGAGGCGAAGTTAGAAGAAGAATTAATTGTACGACCAACCTCCGAAGCAATCATCTGGAACACCTACAAATCATGGATACAATCGTATAGAGATTTACCAATTTTAATCAATCAATGGGCAAATGTGGTAAGATGGGAGATGAGAACCAGACTTTTTTTGCGTACTTCTGAATTTTTATGGCAAGAAGGTCATACTGCACATGCAAGCAAAGATGAAGCGATGATTGAAACCACTAAAATGTTGGAGGTTTATAGTGAATTTGCAGAAAAATATATGGCAATGCCTGTAATTAAAGGCGTTAAGTCTGAAAATGAACGTTTTGCAGGAGCTGATGAAACTTTTTGTATTGAAGCCATGATGCAAGATGGCAAAGCTTTACAAGCGGGTACTTCACATTTTTTAGGTCAAAATTTTGCTAAAGCTTTCGATGTTAAATATGCCGATAAAGAAGGTAAATTGTCTTATGTTTGGGCAACTTCTTGGGGCGTTTCCACCCGTTTGATGGGAGCTTTAATTATGACACATTCAGATGACGACGGATTGGTTTTACCTCCTCTTTTATCTCCAATACAAGTCGTTATTATTCCTATTTATAAAAGCGAAGAAGAAAGAAAAAAAATTGAAGATCTTGCAAGTGAAATGACGACACAATTTAACTCAAAAAATATTTCTGTTAAGTTTGATAATGATGATAATCGTCGTCCTGGTTGGAAATTTGCTGAATATGAACTAAAAGGTGTTCCTGTTCGAATCACTTTAGGAGCAAGAGATTTACTTGAAAATAAGGTTGAAATCGCTCGTAGAGACACAAAAGAAAAATATTCAATAAACATCGATGTTCTTTATTCTCATGTGGAAAATTTGTTGATTGAAATTCAAAATAGTTTATTTTTAAAAGCAATAGATTTTAGAAAACAGCATACATTTATTATCGACGATTATACTGAATTTAAAAATGTAATTGATAAAAATCCAGGGTTTTATTTAGCCCATTGGGACGGCACTGCTGAAACAGAAGAAAAAATTAAAAGTGAAACCCAAGCTACAATTCGTTGTATTCCTCTTGATGGTGATCAAACAGAGGGAAAATGTATGTTTTCAGGGAAAAAGTCTGTTGGAAGAGTAATTTTTGCTAAAGCTTATTAAATGAAAAACGAATTAGAAAATCAAAGAAAAGAAGTATTAGATTTGCTTCATAACAAAGCAGCTCTAAAACAAGACATCTATCATGATACGTTAAAAGTTTTTGAACAATTTAAGAAAATCATGAATGAAGAGGTCTCTTTTCTCAAACCATTTTTAAAAGACGACAGAATTCGAATGCAATATATTGATAAAGGAAAATACGAATCTCAAATTTTCATAGGAAGTGATTTACTCTTTTTTCACATGCATACCAACGTTTTTTTGTTGCCTGATGAACATCCTTTTTGGAAATTGAAGTATTTAAAAAAAAATAAAAACAATGGCTATTTTGGAATCATCTATATCTATAATTTTTTAGCTCAATCAGTATTGCAAAATAGAGAAGAAGATCCAGGATATTTAATAGGAAGAATTTTTGTTAATAAAGAAAGTCATTTTTTTATTGAAGGAAAAGGTGCTTTAGGCGTAGAATTTAAAGACGTCGAAAAAAGTATTATTTCAGACGATATGTTGAGAGCAATTTTGTATAAATCCTTTAGTTTTGCCACTCAATTTGAATTGCTTTCACCACCTTTTGACTTAATGTCAGAAGTTAATGTACTTCAAATTCAAGAAATCAGTACCAATTTACATATTCAAACTGGAAAAAGAGTTGGTTTTCGTTTTGATGCTGACGATATAGAATATATTTAAAAGCAAAGTATGGATCCTATTGGAAAAGCAATTTTAGATTTTGCTAAATTTAAGAAACCTCAAGACATTTATGTTGATTCACCTTTTTGTGATACGGATATTATCCCAGTAGAAGTGCTTTTTAGAACCTATGAAGAGATGCCTGAAATTGAAAAAAAAGCATTACAATTATGTAAAGGCAACATCCTTGATGTCGGAGCGGGTGCTGGTGTTCATTCTTCTTTTCTTAAAAATAAAGGATTTTTTGTTGACTCAATAGACACATCAGAAGGTGCGGTTGACTATATGAAATCTGTTGGATTAAATGCCAAAAAAATTGATTTTTTCGATTTACAAAATGAAAAATACGACACTATTTTAATGTTAATGAATGGATTAGGCATAAGTGGAACTCTTTCTCATTTAGAATTTACATTAAACCATGCAAAAAATTTATTGAATGAAAATGGACAAATTATTTGTGATTCTTCTGATGTTCATTACCTTTACGAAGAAGAAGATGGTTCATACTGGGAAAATTTAAACAATAATTATTACGGAGATTTTCAATTTACCATGACCTATAAAAAAGAAAAAAGTTCTCCTTTTTCTTGGTTGTATGTGGATTTTTCAAATTTATTTAAAACTGCAAAAAAATTAAATTTAAATTGCAATTTAATTATTGAAAATGATAATCACTATTTAGCTGTTATAGAAAAAAAATAATCAATTTATAAAACTTTAACAATCTATTTTAAAACTAATTTATGAATAATCTATACAAAAGTTTACCTATTTTTCATTTTAAATTAATTTTAACTTTTCTATTAAACTATCAAATATACTTTGCTCAAATTAACGACACTCTATTTTTGAAAAATGATTCATTAAAACTAATTGAATTAAATGAAATCCAAATTCATTCAAAATCCAAAGAAGAATTAAATTTCCCTTTTTTGATTGATAAAAAGCTGTTAAATTTAAATAAAAAAAATCTAAGTTCTTTTTTATCCAATTATGAAGCTGTTGAATCAATTTCTGAAGTTCATTTGATTACTCCTAGTCTTGGTTTCAAAATATTTAATACTCGTGGTTTTAATAACACAACAAATGTTCGATTTTCTCAATTAGTTGATGAAATTGATAATCAAGCTCCTCACATAGGAGCTCCAATTGCAAATGCTTTAGGAGCTAATGATATCGATATTGATTATATTGAAATTATACCCGGATCAAGAAGTATGGTTTATGGTGTAAATTCTACAAATGGATTAATTAACATTAAAACGAAAAGTCCCTTTATATATCAAGGTATAAGTTTTCAAACTATAAATGCTTTAAATCATCTTGATAATAACAGCTTATTTCCACCACAATGGTATAATCAGAATAATTTAAGAATAGCTCAAGTATTTAAAAAAAAATGGGCTATCAAGTTGAATTTTTCAAATACTAAGGGAAAAGACTGGATAGCTAATAACACAACTGATTTAGCAGCAGAAAAAAACAATTCTATTGGATTAATTGGACAAAACAATCCTGCTTTAGATGAAGTTAATTCTTATGGAAATGAAAAAAACAATAGTAAAACTTTGATTTTAGATGGTAAAAATGTGATTGTTGCTCGAACAGGATATAGAGAAAAGGAAATAGATAATTACGACCTACAAAATTATAAAGGAGATTTTAGTTTTTTTTATAGACCTAAAAATGATAGTGAAATTTCAATTTGTTATAAAGGAGCATTATTAAATACTATTTATCAGAGATCGAACAGATTTAGATTGCAAAACTATAAATTAAATCAATTTTCAATTTATTTTAAATCACCATTTATACAATTAAAATCCTATCTTACTTCTGAAAATTCAGGTTCTTCCTACAACATTAGGTCATTAGCTGAAAATTTAGACAGAGCTTTTAAATCAGATAAACAATTGTTTGAAGACTATTTCTCTGCATATAACCAAGCAATTGTAAGTGGAAAAGATGCTATTGAATCTCACAATTTTGCAAGAACTACTTCTGATAATGGTCGATATTTACCAAATACAGAGAGTTTTGATAAAAAAAAACAAGAATTAATTCAAATTAATAATTGGGATATTGGAGCTGCTTTAAAAGTAAAATCTTTTTTATTTCACTCTGAACTTTCAATGAATTGGAATAAAATTTTTAAAAATCTCTCGAAAAATTTTGGCTTGGAAATAAATAACTCATTTGATTATCGAAATTACATCATTATTCCTGATGGAAATTATTTTATAAATCCAATTGATTCTTTTAAAAACATAAATTATGAAAAGTTTGGAGGATCAATTCAAATGAATAAAACAATTCAAAAAAAAGCAACTATTGTCTTTATTCTTCGAGCAAATAAAGCGAGTTATTTTAATTGGAAATTAAATCCATTACTTTCATTCAAATATTCTTTAAATAATACAACAAACTTTAGTTTATCATTACATAGTGCTAATCGTTTCCCCAGTATTTTCGAAGGGTATTCAAATGTAAATAGTGGTGGGGTAAAAAGAGTTGGAGGTTTAAGGATTATGTCTAATGGGATTTTTGAAAATTCATACACAAAAAAATCAATAGATTTATTCCAATCTCAAGTCAATTCAGATATTAATTTGTTTGGTATTTCACAGAGTGAATCAATTGAAAAAAACAAAAACTTACTAGTCAAAAATGAATATACTTATATAAAACCAGAATTAGTAAAAACCATTGAATTTGGATTAAACAAGACATCAAAAAAATATAATTTTGATTTTGAATTTTATTATTCAATATACAATAATTTTATTGCTCAAGTTGAAGTAAGTGTTCCAAAAACAGAAATTTTTGATTCAATTCCAAACTATCTTTATCAAAATAATACCCAAGAAAAATATCGAATGTGGACCAACTCTAAAAGTATAATTAACATTTATGGTTTTAATTCTAGTGTTAGATATAAATTTAATCGTATATTTTCTGCTTCTTTTAATGTAACTTATTCAAAACTAATTAAAACTGAAAATAAAGATGGTTTAGAAGATGGTTTTAATACACCAAATTGGATTTTAAATAGCTCTCTAATAATTGATAATGTTTGGAAAAATTTAGATTTAAGTTTGAATTATAAATATCAAAATGCTTATGAGTATATTTCTTTTTTAGTAAATGGTATTGTTCCTTCTTTTAGCACAATTGACGTTCAGGCAAACTATTATTTTAGCAAAATAAAATTAAATTGTAAAATTGGAGCTAATAATCTGTTAAACAAAAAGTATTACTCTATTTTAGGAGGACCACAAATTGGAGGGTTGTATTATTTAACACTTACTTATCAAATTTAAAACAAAATATTTAATTGATTGTTGTAATATAAACTTTTAATTAACTAAAAAAGGTTTTCTAATTTCATTACCATTAACCTCTATTACAATAGAATAATACCCCTTATTTAAATAATGTATAGGTATGCTGGTAAAAGAACTATTACTTTCTGTATTTAATAATAATTGACCTTGAAGATTGTAAAGTTTTATCTTTTTGTTAAAAGCGTTTTCTGTATGTATGAACAATACATCGTTAGTTGGATTTGGATAAATTGTAATTTTTTCATTCTCAATGACATTATTTACAGACATAATTGGTCGAATCACATCACAATTATCACAATAATTGGCATTATAAGCAAAATTGGCATATAAGGTGTCTGTCGTACAATAAAAAGAGTTTTGCCTATAAACCAAAGATCCATCCTCTATAGAGAATAAAATTCCACTATTATGTCCACACAATCCCTTTTCCTCCCATTTAATGTATCTAATTGAAGGATTAGTATATCCATAAGCTTCTAACTCAACAAAATGATGGTATGTGCCATTTGATAATAAAGTGGAATCTTTATTTTTCATAATAGCATAATAATACTCATAGGATAAATGTTGAAAAAGATACAAATCATGAATGGTATCACCTATTGCTGCATCAAAATCCATAATTAAATGAGTTTTTAAAATGTTTTTTTGAAGTAAATTGTCCCAATATGGAAAAAGTCCAATTAATTTATTATTGACTTGTTTTATAAAAAAATTGTACGTTTCATAGCTCATTAAAGTATAAATTTCACCATCAATTTCAATCGTATTTTTTGGATCTAAAACAGATATATCATAACCAATGAACTCGTTATTAACATTATAATAGGTAAAACAATATGTACTAGAGTCTGGCAACAACTTATATTGTTGAGCAAATGAATTTAAAAAAATAAAAAATAAAAAGCTAAAAATAAAATACCTCATGCACCAAATTTAAAAAAGAAAAAATGAAATTGCAAATAAAAAAAAATCATTATTGTATTCTTAAAAATCTCAAAGACGCTACATTCAAGTAGATAACTGAGAATGTGTATTTTGAAGAATTTTTTAAAGACTAATTATTCTTTTTAAAATATTCAAGTGCCAACTCATAAGATTTTAATCCAAATCCCATTATCATACCAATACAACAAGGTGTAATTAAAGAATTGTGTCTAAAACTTTCTCTTTTTGATAAATTGGAAATGTGTACTTCAATACAAGGAATTTTTATACTTTTAAGTGAATCATGAATCGCAACACTGGTATGAGAATATGCTCCAGCATTGATAATTATTCCATCACCATCAAATTGCTGAATAGTATTAATTATTTCTCCTTCTATATTCGATTGAAAATAATCAATCTGAAATAAAAATTGGTCTTTCATCTTGCTGAGATATTCTTCAAATGGTATATTTCCGTAAATTTGTGGTTCTCTGGTGCCAAGTAAATTTAAATTCGGACCGTTAATTATTAAAATACGCATAAATGGAGTTTTGGGAACGCTATATTAGTCATTTTATTTCATTCCTTAAAATTGAAAAAGGTTTAGCTGAAAATTCTATTCTTGCTTATCAAAACGATGTTCACAAATTAAAAGAGTTCTGTGTAGAACAAAAATTATCCCCTATTGAAGTACAACTTTCTCATCTTCAACAATTTATTTCTTGTCTTTTCGATTTAGGTTTAGCACCTCGTAGTCAAGCTAGAATTGTTTCTGGCATTAAACAATTTTTTACTTTTTTGTTTGTCGATGAAATTATTTCTATTGATCCAAGCGAACGTTTAGAAATGCCTAAATTAGGTAGAAAATTACCAGAAGTACTTACTCTTGATGAAATTGAAGAACTTTTAAACGCTATTGATTTAAGTAAAAATGAAGGTCATAGAAACAAAGCAATGTTGGAATGTTTATACAGCTGTGGTTTGCGCGTAAGCGAACTTGTTCATTTGACTTTTTCAGACTTATTTTTTGACGATGGATTTATTCGTGTTATCGGAAAAGGAAATAAACAACGACTTGTACCTACCAACGAAATTGTTAAAAAAGAAATTGAAATTTACGTGGAAAAAATTAGAAAGCATTTAAACATTCAAAAAGGACATGAACATTTTGTTTTTTTAAACAGAAGGGGTAAAAAACTTACTCGAGTAATGATTTTTACTATTATCAAAGAATTAAGTGATAAAATTCAGTTGAAAAAAAACATAAGTCCCCACACTTTTCGACATTCATTTGCTACTCATCTTATCGAAGGAGGAGCCAATTTAAGAGCAATTCAAGAAATGTTAGGTCACGAATCTATTAGTACCACTGAAATTTATACCCATCTTGACCAAAGATTTTTAAAAGAAGCCATTTTAAACTATCATCCAAGAAATAAAAACAATAAAAAATGAAAATTCTTCTTTTTGTACTCTTGTTTCCAATTTTATGTTTTTCCCAATTTGAAGGAAATAAAACACCCACTTACAAACAATTACTTCACTTTTACGATTCATTAAGAAACATAGGTCAAGTTGAATTGTATAATATGGGTGATTCCGATTATGGACTCCCAATTTATCTTTGTGTTTTAAACGGAAAGGGGGATTCGATTTCTACATTTAAGGGATTTCAAAGTAGTCATAATATCTTTGTGAACAACGCTATTCATGCAGGAGAGCCGGATGGAATAAATGCCTGTGCTTTGTTTACTTTAGACTATCTTTCAAAAAAATTTAAAATTGATTCTAAGTTTACTTTTTCCTTTTTTCTTGCCTATAATGTAGGAGGAATGATGAATAGATCTACAAATAGCAGAGCAAATCAAAATGGACCAGAAGAATATGGATTTAGAGCTTCTGCAAAAAACTTGGATTTAAATAGAGATTTTGTTAAAATGGATTCGGAAAATTCCTTCGTTTTTGCAAAGACTTTTCACTTAATCAAACCTATTTTATTTATTGATACTCATGTAAGTAACGGAGCTGATTACACTTATATTTTGACTCTAATCCATTCTTTAAAACAAAGACAAACAAAAGCAATCAATACTTTTACTCATACTAATTTTTTACCTTATGTAGAAAAAAACTTAAAAGAGAAACAGCAAATCGATTGTTTTCCTTACGTTGAGTTAAAAGGAGAAACACCAGACGAAGGTATTGTAGCTTTTAACGATTTACCGCGTTATGCTTCAGGTTATTGTTCACTTTTCCCTTGTATTTCAATTACTACGGAAACACACATGCTTAAGCCTTTTCCTAAAAGAGTTCAAGCTACTTTACATTTTTTAAAGGAAGCGACAAGTTGTGTTCAGAACTATTCTAAAGATCTTGAATTAAGCATTATTGAAAGTAAAAAAGAATTTTTCAAAGAAAAAAGATTTTACCACACATTTAAACTCCAAGAAAAGAAAGATTCGATTTATTTTAAAGGATATCAACATGAATTTAAAAAAAGTAGTGTAACACAACTTCCTTTTTTAAGTTACGATGCAAGCAAAAATCATTTTAGATACATACCTTATTATACATCCTACAAAGCAATGGATTCTGTCCTTATTCCAAAATATTATATTGTTTCTTTACAGTGTAAAGAAGTTATCAAACGATTAAAAGCAAATGATGTTCAATTCATCTCATTAAAATCAGATTCGATTATTAAGGTTAATAGTTACAATGTATTAAATTCAGTTGCTATCAATAAAGCTTATGAAGGTCATTTTTATTATAAACAAGTTGAAATAGAAGAAATAACTGAAAAACAGAATTTTAAAAATGGAGATCTCATTATCAAAGTAAATGAAAACAATTATCGATTTTTATGTTCTGTTTTAGAACCAAAAGCAGAAGATTCATATTTTAGATGGAACTTTTTTGACTCATATTTACAACAAAAAGAATATTTTTCAGATTATGTTTTTGAAGCAAAAGCCAAAGAAATATTAGACAACGATAAAGAGTTAAAAAAAATATTTGAAGAGAAAAGACAAAGTGATAATAATTTTGCAACAAACCATTGGGAACAATTGTATTTCATTTATAAAAACAGTGAATTTTTTGAACCCAGTTTTATGAAACTTCCAATTTATAAAATTGTTGATTAAATCAAAGATTCTAATTCTGGTAGATTTCTAATGAAATCATTTCAGCAGATATTAAAATTTTTGCTTATCTTGATTCTTGTTAAAAAGTCTTTTTTTACAAAAAAGAAAAATTAAATTTTGGAAAAAGAAAAATTTAATTGTATATTTGAGTAAAATGAGAAAATTAGATATTTGTATTCCAGAAGAAGTAATAGCGAGTAAAATCTTTATAATTAGAGGCATGAAAGTAATGTTAGATAATGATTTAGCAGAACTTTATCAAGTAGAAACAAAGAGATTAAACGAGAAAGTTAAAAGAAATTTATCTCGTTTTCCAGAAGATTTCATGTTTCAGTTGACCGAAGAAGAATGGGAAAACTTGAAGTCGCATTTTGCGACCTCAAGATGGGGTGGAAGAAGATCAGCTCCTTTTGTATTTTCTGAACATGGTGTTTTAATGCTTTCAAGTGTCTTAAATAATGACAGAGCAATTGAAGTCAATATCCAAATAATGAGGGTTTATACAAAGATTAAACAAATGTTGTTAACTCATAAAGATTTATTATTAAAAATCGAGGAAATGGAAAAAAAAGTTTCTGGTCAAGACGATAAAATTTCTCAAATATTTGATTATTTAATAGAATTGTATATAAAAAATTAACCACTAAGAAAGTAAGATCACAAAGAAAAAACACCACAGGTGTTGTACTAAAGTATTCTTACTTTCTCAGTGGTAAAAATAGAAAAATGATTTTAGCGACTTAAATTGGTAAGCCAAAAAATTAATTTTACTATTAAAAGCTGGTAATTAGATTTTTGTAAAATATTTTTTTTCTAATCGTTTCAAATTAAATCTTTAGTGTGTTAAACTTTTTTAGTTGATTCATAAAGATTTACTTCATTAACATTTTTAAAATATCTAAAAATTTATAGTAATTGAATTTAATAAGAATTAAGTATTTTTGTGTAAATATTACATTTTTATATAAATTTAATCGCTACAAAAATTAAATTAATATATTGAAACTTGTTAATTTTTTATTTTTTTACTCAATTTCTGTTTAATTTCATTCATCAAGAAAAGCCATGAAAAAAAATAAAAACATCTTAATTGTCGGTGCTTCAGGTGGGATAGGAACTGAATTACTTTATCAGTCGATTGAAAATAAAAACACAAATGTTTACGCTTTAGTTCGTAAAATAGGAAGTTTGGATAAATTACAAAAAAAACACCAAAACTTACACCCCATTTATTTAGATTTAGAAGATAAAAATTATAAAAAAAAATTAGAAAATAGTTTAATAAATGTGAAACAAATTGAGTTGTGTATATTTAATGCTGGATATTTGCATCTAAACACTTTTTTAAACTTAAATTCAAAGGAAATTGAAAAGTCTTTTCAAATCAATGCTTTTGCTCCTCTTTACACAGCACAAGTTTTACTTCCAAAAATGTTAAAAAAAGGAGGTCACATCGTCCAAATCAGCACTATGGGAGCTATTCAAGGTTCAGTTAAATTCTCAGGTTTGACTGCTTATTCTGGGTCTAAAAGTGTAATGTGTAATCTTACTGAATTATTTGCTGAGGAACACAAAGATACTCTTGTAAGAATGAACTGTTTATGTTTAGGTGCCGTTCAAACAGAGATGTTAAAAAAGGCCTTTCCTGATTTTCAAGCCATTGTTAAACCAAAAGAAATGGCTCAATTTATACTCCATTTTGCTTTTGAATCTCATAAATTTATAAATGGAAAAATTATTCCTGTCTCTTTGTCCACACCATAAATAGGTTATGCTGAAAAAGTCATAAAGATTTTGTGAAATAAAAGTTGTAAATTTGCAAACATATTCAATGCTTTTATTTTTAAGTGATATAGCTGGTTCTGAAATTCTATTAATCTTAGTGTTTGTATTAATGTTTTTTGGTTCAAAAAGTATCCCTGGAATTGCACGTACAATAGGAAAAACACTCAGACAGGTTAGAGATGCTTCTGATGAATTAAAACATGAAATTAAAAAATCAGGCATGGATATAAAAAAAGATTTTGATTTGCAAAACACAATAAATCAACAAGTTGAATCTTTACAAAGACCTTTAGATCAGATGGCTGTTGACATTGAAGAATCTGTTCAGTCTCAAAAATTAAACAATACTTTTTTAAAGGAAAATAAAAATTCTGATGATATTCAAAAAACTTTAGATGAAAATTCTTGATTTTTTTAAGTTTTAAGTACATTACATAAATATAAGTTTTTTTGTTTTAAAAAAGTAAATTTTCACTACAACAATCAACTATTAAATTTTAATGTATATTTGTCTTATGAAAATTCATAAAGAAGGTACTACCATCATAATAATTACACTTTTAATCGTTTTATCTTTACATTTGCTCAACGAGTACTTATTTAACAAACTGAATATCTATATTTTATATATAATTCTACTTTTTTTAGAATTGTTTATCTTTATTTTAGTTCTTCAATTTTTTAGAGTTCCCAAAAGAATCGTTTATCCTAAAGAAAATGAAATTCGTTGTCCCGCTGATGGTAAAGTAGTTGTTATTGAAGAAGTACTTGAAGAAGAATTTTTTCACGACAAAAGGATTCAAATTTCAATATTTATGTCGCCATTAAATGTACATGCAAACTATCATCCAATTTCGGGAATTATACAATATGTTAAATACCATAAAGGTAAATATTTAGTTGCATGGCACCCAAAATCAAGTACTGAAAATGAACGAACAACAATTGTTACCAAACATCAAAATGGTAAATCCATATTGTTTCGCCAGATTGCTGGAGCTGTCGCCAGAAGAATATGTTTTTATGTAAAAGATCAACAAGAAGTTTCTTCAGCTACAGAATTTGGATTTATTAAATTTGGCTCAAGAATTGACGTTTTTTTGCCTTTAGATACAAAAGTTAATGTGAAAATTGGTGACAAAGTAAAAGGCAAAATTGATGTTCTTGCTACTTTTTAATCTATGATTGCTGAAAAACCACTTCAAATTTGTAATGCTTCTGCTGGAAGTGGAAAAACCTATACCCTTGTCATTGAATTTTTAAAATTGGTTTTAAACGAAAAAAAACCTGACGATTATTTCTCTCGAATCTGTGCCATGACTTTCACCAATAAAGCGGCTATCGAAATGAAAGATCGTATTATAAAAGCTTTAAATGATTTGGCTTATCCCATAGATAAAAAACAAAAAAAATACCAAAATGAAGTTTCAGAAAAATTAAATCTTTCTGTTACGTTTATTCAAGAAAAAGCCAAAAAAGTATTAACTCAACTTTTACATCAATACGAACAATTTCACATTCTTACTATCGATAAGTTTAATTTACGATTGATTCGTTCTTTTGCTAGAGATTTAAACTTAAATTCTGATTTTCAGACTACTACCGACGACAAAGAAGTGCTTTCCGAAATTATCGATGAGTTGTTTTCAGAAATAAAAAACGATTCCAATGACGAATGGAGTACACAAGCATTAGAATATGCAAAAGAAAACTTAGAACATGAAGAAAAATGGGATTTTAAAGCACGCTTAAAAGAAGTCGCTGAAATACTTGTGAAAGAAAGTAATTTTTCACTTATCGAAGAGTTGAAAAAAATGGATTTTAGTCAAGAAAAATATAAGGAAATAAAAAAAAATATTCAACAAATAAAATCACTTATTTCTAACGAAGCTACTAATTTAAAAAAAGCTTTTGACGACTTAAATATTAATGAAAATGATTTACCTGGAAAATCTAGAACAGTCAATGCATTTAATAAATTATTGACTAATGATTTGTTTTTTCAAACAGAAAATAGAAACTTTTTTACTTCAAATGTTTTTGATACTGTTACTTTAAATAAAAAAAATAGTTTTCCTGATTTATTCATAACTCAATTTGAAAATTTTACCACTTTTTATTCAACAAAAATCAATGAATATCATAATCTAAATGAATTTAGAAAAGTGTATTATTTGTTTACTTTCCTTAATAGAATTGCAATAGAATTAGATTTATATAAAAACAAAAACCATAATGTACTCATTTCTGAGTTTAATAAACTCATTGCAGAATTAATTCAAGAAGAAGAAGCTCCGTATATCTATGAAAGAATAGGAAACAGATACAATCATTTTCTTTTAGATGAATTTCAAGATACATCACGTTTACAGTGGACAAATTTAATTCCATTAATACACGACAGTATTGCAAATAAAAACAACAACTTTATTGTTGGCGATCCAAAACAGTCTATCTATCGTTTTAAAAATGGCTTAGCTGAACAATTCATTTCATTACCAGCGATTTACAATCCAGAAAACAATAAAAAAACAGTAGAACTCTCCAAATATTTTTATTTACAAGGCGAAAAAACAGAGTTAAATGACAATTACCGTTCTTCAAATGAAATAGTTTCTTTTAATAATTATTTTTTCACTTTTATTAAAGATAACGAACCTTCATTATTAAAAAATTTTTATGAGAAAATTGAACAAAACGTCATTCAAAAACAAATTAAAGGAGTTGTCTATTTTCATTCTGAAAAGTTAGAAAAATCGAAAAACAAATCTATTGAACTAAGTTTAACTGAAAATGAAAACGATATAAATGATATGTCTTTTCTTTTGGAATGGATAGACGATTGTTTAAAAGACGGATATAAACCAGGTGATATTTGTATTTTAGGTTACACCGCTATTCAATGTAATACCTATGCCAATTTTTTATATGAAAAGGGCTTTGAAGTTGTTTCAGCCGACAGTTTATTGATTTTTAAAAATCCAACAGTACTCTTGCTTTTAAGTTACCTCAAATGTATTGCCTATCCACATTCCAAAATTGAATTAATGGTTTTTGCAGAAAAGTATTTGACTTTAAATGGCATTTTTACTTATGAAACATGGAGTAAATATTGTGAGGTCAATTCAAAAAAACAAACACTTTTTAATTCAGAATTATTTATAAAAGATTATTTTAATGAAGAAAAAAACTTTTATCCTTCTTATACAAATTTATATCATTTGATTCAACATTTTTATCAAATTACTGATTTAGATGAGTTAAGCAATCCATATTTACATCAATTTTCTGATTATGTTTTTCAATACGAACAAAATTTTTCTTCACACATACGATCGTTATTAGAAGATTTTGAGAAGAATAAGAAGAAAATCTCTTTGCAAATCGCCGACAATGAAGAGGCAATAAAAGTTTTAACAGTTCACAAATCAAAAGGATTAGAATTTCCAGTAGTACTCATTCCATCACTTCATTGGGAAATAATGAAATCTGCTAAATACTTGTTTCATAAAACACCATACATTTATTACTCAAATTTAAGTGCTAGAAATAAGGTTTGGAACCACAATAAAGAGGAATACGAAACAGAATTTCAAAAAAACTTTTTAGATAAAATTAATTTAATGTATGTGGCATTTACACGACCTAAACACCGTTTGTATGTTCGAAATGTCATCAATACGGAATCTATAAATTACCTTTCTCATCATGTAAACAATTGGTTTTCAAATATCAATCATCCCAATAAAAATGAGAATTTGTTACTTATAGGAGACAGAACGACAATTCAACAAGAAATTAAAGAAAAAACAAACATTTTTACACCGAAAAATCACAAAGACAGATTGTGGTATCCTCAATTGTCTTTTAATGACAAACAAAATATTGAAGAAGAAGAATTGTCTGAGGAAAGACATTATGGAACACTTTTACATTATTTGCTTTCAAACACGACAAAAGAGCAAGAAATAGAAAAAACAATACATTTTTTCCAAAACAACGGAATGATAGAAACCAAGTTTGTTTCAAAATTAACTTTGGATTTAAAAACCTTTTTTTCACAGGAAATATGTTTAAATATATTTAGTGAATACAAAGAAATATATCGAGAAAGAAAAATAATCTGTTCTGATGGAACCATCATTCGTCCAGACTTAATTGTAATCAAAGAAAATGAATTGATTATAGTAGATTATAAAACGGGAACAAAAAAGAAAGAACATCAAGAACAAATTTTATTATACAAAAAAGCTTTAAATGAGATGAAATTTCCTAAAGTAAAATCTTTTTTATATTACACTTCTTCTCAAGAATGGTTGGAAATGTAGGTTGATTTGGTGTTTGAAATTATTAGTTTTTTTTGCTTACTCCATATTTTTGGCTTATCATTAAATTTCGTTAAATTTGCTATATTTATTGAAAACCAATTAATTTAAACTAATAAATAATAATCTATTTTTTGAATGACATTCATTTTAAAAATTAGACTTAAAATAAATTTAATGGGATAACAAGATAGAGTGCAATATAAATTATTAGTTGAAAATTCGTCTTACAAATAGTGAAAATTACAGGTTTAACGATAATCAATGGCACCTAATTGTTAGTAAAAAGCGAAGCGATGGCTATTGCGGGA
>JACPDW010000020.1:0-124312 GCA_016183815.1 Flavobacteriia bacterium | reverse complement strand
ATCGGTCGCAAATAGACGAGTGGAGTGCATTTACTAACAATAAGTGCCGAGTTTTCTTTTGTTACTTTTCTTTTGCGGAAAAAGAAAAGTAAAAATTAGTATATAAGCAGGAGGTATGGATTGCGACTAATGTTGGTAAGCCTATAAATTTATGTATCAAAATAAATATTGAACAAAAGACTAAATGTTAATTTTTTTCCGAGAATAAATCTGATTTTTACACCTAATCATTCAAAATATTCATGGATATTAAGACTAATTTTAATAACTTTGTGAAGTAGATAACTAAATGGCAGTAATAAACAAATATAGATTAAAAAAAATTAAATCTCCGCTAAATTATATAGGAGGTAAAGCTAAAATCTTAGACCAAATTTTACCATTATTTCCTAAAGAAATTGACAATTTTGTTGACTTGTTTGCTGGAGGCTGTAATGTTGGGGTTAATGTAAACGCTAATAAAGTTTACTTTAACGACAATTTGACTTACTTAATTGAAATGTATCAAACATTTCAAAAAAACGACCTTGATTCTACAATTATACATATTGAAAACCGCATTAAAGAATTTAATCTTTCTTTGACAAATGAAGATGGTTATAAAAAAATGAGAAAAGAATATAATAAACAAAAATCTCCATTGGATTTATTTGTTTTAATTGCTTTTTCGTTTAACCACCAAATACGTTTTAACAATAATCACGAATTCAATAATCCTTTTGGAAGAGAAAGAAGCAGTTTTAACGTTTCTATGAAACAAAATTTAGAAAAATTTATAATAAGATTAAAAGAAACAAACAACTTTTTTATAAATGATTGTTTTAACAATTTTGAATTTTCTTTCCTAAATAAAAAAGATTTTGTATATTGTGATCCTCCTTATTTAATTACAACAGGAACTTACAACGATGGAAAAAGAGGTTTTAAAGGTTGGACTGAAAAAGAAGAAAAACAACTTTTAAAAATATTAGATGATTTAGAAAAAAAGAATATAAAATTTGCACTTTCAAATGTTTTAGAACACAAAGGTAAATCAAATGATATTTTAAAAACATGGGTTTCTGTTAATCCAAATTATAAAATTAATTTCATAAATATTAATTATTCCAATTCAAACTATCAAACACTTGTAAGAGATAAGAATGCAAGTATTGAAGTGTTAATAACCAATTACGAACCTCAAGTACAACTAAAGGAAAAAACTCTTTTTGATGATTTTAATTTTTAGTATATTATGAGGTATATTGGAAATAAGGAAAGTTTACTTGACAAAATTAATCAAGTTATCAAATCAAAAAATATTAAAGGCAATTCTTTTTTTGATTTTTTTGCTGGAACAACTAGTGTTAGTAGATTTTTTAAAAAGTTAGATTATCAAATTTATTCATCAGACTTAATGTATTTTTCATTTGTTTTACAAAAAGCATACATTTCAAATAATAAAGAATTAAACTTTGAAAAATTATTAAGTAACCTTAATTATAAAAGTACAACGCTTTTTGCTTCACCACTAAACATTGTAGTAGAATATTTAAATCAGATTGAAAATATTGAGGGTTTTATTTCTAAAAATTATACACCTTTAGGAACATTAGATTTTGAAATCCCTCGAATGTATTATTCAGACGAAAATGGTAAAATTATTGATTCAATTAGACAAAAAATTGAAATTTGGAAAACAGAAAATTTAATAAACGATAACGAATATTTTGTTTTGTTAGCTTGTTTAATTGAAACAGTTCCTTTTTATGCAAATATTTCTGGAGTTTATGCCACTTTTCAAAAAAAATGGGATCCAAGAGCATTAAAAAAATTGATTTTAAGGCCTGTGGAATTTGTTACTAACAACAAAGAGAATTATGTATATAATATAAACTCATCGGAATTACTAGACCAAGTAGAAGCTGATATTTTTTATCTTGACCCACCATATAATCAAAGACAATATGCACCAAATTATCATTTATTAGAAACAATTGCAAAATATGATAATCCTATAATTAAAGGGATAGGTGGTTTAAGAGATTATCAGAATCAAAAATCAAATTTTTGTAATGCTACTAAAGCTATTGAAGAACTTGAAATAATTTTAAATAAAGGTAAATTTAAAACTTTGATATTAAGTTATAACTCAGAAGGGATTATGAAAAAGAAAAATATCTTTTCTACATTAGAAAGGTTTGGAAAAGTTGAACTTGTTGAGTTTGAATATTTACGTTATAAAAGCAACAACAACGGCGATAGCAAACATAAAAAAAATGTTTTTGAACAACTATATATTTTACAAAAATGAGACCAAGAGGTTGGATACAAGATAGTGGAAGTTTAGATAATTTAATAAAAATTGTTGAAATATTTGATAACTCTTCAACATCTTTTCAAGAATTGAGAGATAATGAATTTGATGAGAAAATTCAGAATATAAAACTTCAATCGAAATTAAAATTAGCATTAGAAAATAACTCTGGCTATGAAAATAATCCGTTAATTAGTTTTCACAATCTTGTTGGTACTCGAACTCCAAATGATGAAGTAAACAGTTTAATACAGGTTTTGATACCTGGACAAAATAGATTAGGTATTGTTGATTGGGCTTGTGATAATTTTATACGCTTTGCTTACACATTAGATTTCATCTGTTATAATGATGGAAATGATAGTTTTACGATTACTTTATCGGGCTTAGAATTGTCACGAGCAGAAAGTGTAGAAGCAAAATTTGAAATTCTAAAATCAAGTTTTAAAAAATACACACCAATAATAAGGGTTTTAGAATTACTTCATAGGCAATATGAACTAGTGCCTGAAATTCCCTCTCTCACCAAATTTGAAATAGGTAGAGAATTGGGTTTTAAAGGGGAAGATGGATTTTCTACTTATTCTCAAAATGTTTTCATTCAAGCACTTAATTCTGCTGATTCATCTTCTGATAGAAGTAAAATAAGACAAAATTGGGAAGGTTCATCTGACAAATATGCAAGAATGATTTGTGGTTGGCTTACTAATGATAGCATTGGTTGGGTTACAAAAACAAGAAAGTCTTTAACTGTTCAAATTGGAAGTGAAAACTTTACTGAAATATTACAGTCATACCAAATTACAATAGAAGGTATCTCTGCTTTTAGAAGTTGTCGGGCATATAGCCGAAATGCAGGTACAACAAAAAAAATATTTTTTGAAATGCTTGCAACAAAAGGAACAGATAGAGAATATCTTAGAACAAGAAGAACTTATTTACTAGAATGTATTAAGCGACCTAAATCCATTGAACAAATTAACCGATTTTATGAAAGCAAAAATTTGGATAATATTAGTTCGCAAACTATCAAAGATGATATCGAAAACCTAAAAAGGATTGGATTAGAAATTACTTATAATTCTAATCGTTATCATTTGAAAGATGAAATTACTCTATTAGAAATTCCAAATTATGTATTAAACACAAATCTAACACCCTCTTCTTTAGAACAAACAAAACAGGTTTTAAGAACAGAGTTAAACACATTAGACCATAAATATTTAGATTTATTAGATTTTAGTATTTCAGGTACAAGTGGTGCTAGACAATTTGAAGTAAGAATTGTAGAGTTACTTAATGAAATAATCATCGCAAAACATCTTTCTGGTGGAAATAGACCAGAAATAATTGGTTTTAATCCAAAAGAAAATCCATTAGACTGCCTTATATTTGATAGCAAAGCATATTCTAAAGGTTTTAATATACCTGCAAATGAAAGAGATAAAATGATTAGATATATTGAGGAATATAATGTAAAAAATGAAACTTTAAATTCTAATAAATGGTGGGAGGAATTTAAAAGTCCGAATTATCCAACTAATGAAGTTAAATTTGGTTTTGTTTCGAGTAGTTTTAATGGGCAATATTTGAGTCAGTTGGCATACATCACCAATCGAACAAATAGAAACGGTTGTTTAATGTCTGTGGAAACTTTACTTAAAAAAGTTTATAATATTTTAAACACTAATAATAAGTATGATTTGACTTCTTTTTTCGCAGAAATTGGAAGTAACCAATTTTTGAATTAAAAAATATTTTAAAAAAAAGTAGATTTATTCAGTAAAACAACAAATTTTATGAAAAAAAATTATTTAAAAATTTCAGGATTTTTAGTTCCTTTTGTTTTGGGTTCTTTTCTCAATACAAGTTTTGCCCAAAATTCAAACATCGAAAACAATATAAGTAAAACAATTAAACAAAACAACATGAAATTAGGTGCATTTTCTATCAGTCTTAGTGTAAAAGACTTAAAAACTTCAAAAGAATTTTACGAAAAATTAGGATTCCAAATTTTTGGTGGAAGCATGGAACAAAACTATTTAATAATGAAAAATGAAAATTCACTTATCGGACTTTTTCAAGGTATGTTTCAAGGTAATATTTTAACTTTTAATCCAGGTTGGGATGAAAATGCTAAAAATATCGAAAATTATGACGACATACGTAAAATTCAAAAACAATTAAAAACCAATGGATTAACACTTAAAAGCGAAGCAGACGAAAACTCAGTTGGTCCAGCTAGTCTAATGCTCACCGATCCTGACGGAAATTTAATATTGTTAGACCAACACCGTTAAAATAATTTTTTATGAAAGCAGAAGGAAAAACAGTAAAAGAAATACTCGAAAACGTTCCAAAAGAAAGAATCGAAACATTTAATAAATTGCACGATGTTATTGTCAAAAACTTACCTAAAGGTTTTGAAGCGGCTATCAGTTATGGTGGTTTAGGATATGTCGTACCCCACACAATTTATCCAGCAGGATATCATTGTAAACCTACAGAACCTTTGCCTTTTGCAGGAATTGCTTCACAAAAAAATTCAATTAACTTTTACCACATGGGTATTTATTCAGACACAAAATTAATGGAATGGTTTGTTAATGAATATCCTAAACACAGCAAACAAAAACTTGATATGGGAAATAGTTGTGTTCGCTTCAAAAAAATGGATGAAATTCCTTTTGAACTTATAGGAGAATTGATGAAAAAAATAAGCGTCAAAGAATGGATTAATATTTATGAATCGAAGTTTAGAAAATAAATTTTAATCCAATATGTTGAAATAAAATCATTCATTGTTAAAAAAAAATTTCCTATTGATTGTAAAAAGAAAAGGAGAATGAAACATCCTCCTTTTCTTACCTAACTTAAACTACTACTTATGAAAACTAACTTGATATATGAATATATATCGTTACAAAATTAATATATAATGTTTTATTGTCAAAAAAAAAATATTTTTTTAACAAAAATTAAAAAAAATTTAAAATTGATAAAAATCGTTAAAATGTTAATTAATTTATTTTTTTTTATCAATTTTGCTGAAAATCATTTTAAATGGAGAAAGAAAAATCGGGAGATAGAATCGATGATTTATTTACAAAAGTTGTAAAAGCAGGTAAAAGAACTTACTTTTTTGATATCAAATCTACTAAAGGTGGGGATTTATTTATGACCATCACCGAAAGTAAAAAAATTTTTCAAGACGGTAAAGAGCAGTATAAAAAACATAAAATCTTTCTCTACAAAGAAGATTTTGATAAATTCAAAGAAGGAATGGACGAGACAGTTTCCAAACTTGAAGAATTAAGACAACAAAATAATTCTTATTCGACAACTGAATTAGATTCTATTGATTTTGATTCTTTATAGATAGTTGAAAACTTTCAAATTACTTCTTTTTATTTTTAATTTTCTTGTTGTATCTTTACGCTTTTAATGGTAGTTTATGGGTAAAATTATTGCTATTGCAAATCAAAAAGGTGGGGTTGGAAAAACTACAACTGCAATTAATTTAGGTGCTAGCTTAGGTGCCTTAGAATATAAAACTTTATTGGTTGATGCTGACCCTCAAGCTAATGCTACTTCTGGCTTGGGTTTAAATCCAAAAAATACAGAAAATATTTACGATTGTCTAATTCATGATCGTCATCCCTCAGAGTTGATTGTTCCAACAAGTTCTCCTAATCTTTCTATTCTCCCATCTCATATAGATTTGGTTGGTGCTGAACTAGAAATGATTAATCTTCCTGAAAGAGAACAACGACTAAGAAAAGCGTTAGAATTGATTAAAAATGATTATGATTTTATCATTATCGATTGTTCCCCTTCTTTAGGATTGATTACAGTGAACGCATTAACCGCCTCAGATTCAGTTTTAATACCCGTTCAAAGTGAATTTTTTGCTCTAGAAGGTTTAGGAAAACTTTTAAACACAATTAAAATTGTTCAAACTCGGCTAAACACTTCATTAGACATCGAAGGAATTGTCCTTACATTATACGATACTCGTACTCGAATGGCAAATCAAGTTGTAGATGAAGTCAAAACCCATTTTCAAGATTTAGTTTACGATACTGTTATTCACAGAAATACTAAATTAAGCGAAGCCCCAAGTCATGGTGAAAGTATAATTATGTACGATGCATCAAGTAAAGGTGCGGTAAATTATCTTAATTTTGCAAGAGAGTTGCTTCAAAGAAATAATTTAACAAAAATAGCTAACGAAGATAAAAAAATTAAATTAGAAGATGAGTTCTAATGTAAAAAAAAGACCCGCAATGGGCAAAGGTTTACAGGCATTATTAGAAGATGCTAAATCTGATATTACAATAAAAAACAACGATTCTGCTGTTGTGGGCTCAATCTCAATGATTCCAATTGACCAAATTGAAGCAAATCCTTTTAACCCACGCACACATTTTGAACAAGAAGCATTGGAAGAATTGTCCCTTTCAATTAAAAGTCATGGTATTATCCAACCACTTACAGTAAGAAAATTAGGAAACAATAAATTTCAACTAATTTCTGGTGAAAGAAGATTTAGAGCGTCTCAAATTGCTGGTCTTAAAGAAGTTCCAGCTTATATCCGAGTAGCCAACGACCAAAGTATGCTTGAAATGGCTCTTGTGGAAAATATTCACCGAGAAGACCTAAATGCTATTGAAATAGCACTCACTTACCAAAGACTAATTGAAGAATGTAGTTTAACTCAAGATCAAATGAGTCAAAAAATTGCTAAAAGTCGTTCAAGCATCACAAATCATTTACGTTTACTTAAACTTCCCATTATTATCCAATCGGGATTAAAAGAAAATACCATTTCTATGGGTCATGCCCGTTGTTTAGTCTCAGCAGGCGATGAAGAACTACAAATAAAATTATTTGATCACATAATCGCAAATAAATTATCGGTAAGAGAGCTTGAAATGATAGTAAAAGATGGCATTTATGATGATAAAAAGATTAAATCCTCTAAAAATAAAGCTTCACAAAACACAACTATAGATATTACTAAAAATCAAGAGACTTTTTGTCATTTTTTAAGCGATAAAGTTTCCTCAAAAGTTGAAATAAAAAAATCTACTCAAGGAAATGGAAAGATAGTCATTAATTTCAATTCTGAAGTGGATTTGAATCGTGTGATAGAAATACTTAATAAAGGATGAATGGGATAAAAACTTGCCTGTTTCTTGTTTTAATTTTATTTTCAAGTGTTATTTTTTCTCAAACTGAAAATACCCAAATTATAGATTCAAATAAGATAAAAAAAGATATTCTCTTAGACTCACAAAATAAAAAAGTTCAAATTAATGATACAAGCAAAGTAAAAGACATTCATTTAAGAAATGCTGTAATTCTTTCAACAGTATTACCAGGTTCAGGTCAAATTTACAATCATTTTAGAATGCCAAAAGGCAAAAAAAAGGGTTTTTGGAAAGTGCCTTTAATTTACGCTGCTTTAGGTGGTACTGGTTATTATTATATAAAAAATCAACAATTAAAACGTTCTTATAAAAATGAATATCTTTCTAGAGAAGCAGGTAACGATCCCGCCGAAGGATTTGAATCTTATGACTCCTATTCTTTATTGAGTTTACATGATCAATATGAAAACCGTAGGAATTTATTTTTCATTGGCTTAGCTTTAGTTTATATCCTTCAAATTACAGATGCAGCTGTTGAAGCTCATTTTGTACATTACGATTTAAACCCAAATCTTTCTTTACAAATTAAACCCGAAATTATAAATATTGAAAGGAACTTTCAAATGGCTTGTTCTTTACAAATTCAATTTCAATTAAAAGATAAGTCGCAAAGAAAAGAAAAAGTAGTATCTTTGTTCAATTAGTTTGCCAAAAATTAGAATAATAAAATGAAAATTGGTTTAATTGGATACGGTAAAATGGGAAAAGAAATTGAAAAAATTTCTATCGAAAGAAACCATCTAATAGTTTGGAAGGTGAACTCCTCCTGTCCATTATCACAAGTAAACATCTCAGAAGCAGATGTTTTAATCGAGTTTACTAAACCTCATCTAGCAATTGAACATATTCAGCAAAGCACAGACAAAAATATTCCGATTGTAGTTGGTACGACAGGTTGGAATGATTATCTAAATGAAATAAAAAATGAGGTAATTAAAAAAAATGCTTCTCTTTTATATGCCAGTAATTTCAGCATTGGAGTCAATGTTTTCTTTAAAATTAATCAATTATTGTCTCAATTAATGTCTTCACAATCAGAATATAAAGCTGGGATTGAAGAAATTCATCATGTTCAAAAATTAGATTCACCTAGTGGAACTGCCATTTCACTTGCAAACGATATTTTAGAATTTAATGACAACTATGAAGCATGGAAATTGGGTGAAAATGAAATCCCTGATGTTATTGACAGTCAACTGCCTGTTGTGTCATACAGAGTTCCTGATGTTCCCGGTACCCACACCGTTATATACGAATCTAATATTGACTCAATAAAAATTGTTCACGAAGCAAAAAATAGAAAAGGTTTTGCTTTAGGTGCTGTTTTAGCCGCTGAATGGTTACTTGGAAAAAAAGGAGTATTTACAATGAATGATGTATTAAATATTAAATAAAATGAATGTACTGTATTATTATTTGTTCTTTTTAATTCATCCATACCTCTCTTTTTGGTGGATGTCTTTTGAGAATGCAGGAAGAAAAAAATGGGAGGCTTTAATTCCTTTTTATAATTATTATGTGGCATTCAAAATTAGTTGCAATAAGCCGTGGTGGTCTGTATTGATGATTTTTCCTGGCGTTCATCTTGTGATGTGGTCTGTACTAAATGTGAGTTATTTAAGAAGGTATGGATTATATACTTGGCAGGATACAATTCAAGGTATAATTTTCCCTTATTTTCTTTATTTTAAAATAAAAGATAAAACTTATTTACCTTCTACAAATTGGGCTAATCCTAAAGAGGTAAATGTCAGAACAGCAGGCGATCATATCATACTTTTTTTATGTTTACCTATTTTAGGTCATGTTTTAATGTACTTGTTTGGAATGAGATTCTTTTTTATTCGCTTTAGTTGCCGCAAGTATCATTAGAACTTATGTTTTTGAACCTTTTCAAATACCAACTGGATCAATGGAAAAAACATTGCTTGTAGGTGACTTTTTATTTGTAAATAAAATGGCTTATGGCTGCAAAGTTCCTGTTACACCTCTTTCTTTTCCTCTTGTTCACAATACCGTTCCATGGGTTGACATAAAATCGTATTCAACAATTGAAACTTTAAACTATTTTAGATTACCAGGTTTTGGTAAGGTTCAAAGAAACGACGTAATGGTTTTTAATTATCCTTCTGGTGATACAGCTGTTTATGATCCCCGAATGCCTTATGGTCTAATGGGTCATGATTATCACGGTATTGTAATCAATGAAGCGTTTAGAATAGCTCAAGAAAAAGGTATTAGTCAAGTTGAATTTGTCAATCGTTTTGATGAATATAAACAAATGGCTCGAAAAAGTTTGGCAGAAGATAAAGTCGCTTTTGATGGTCGTGAAGGAAGAATGATTGAACATTATGGCATTATCTATCGTCCTGTCGATAAACGTGAAAATTATATCAAAAGATGTGTTGCTATTCCAGGTGATGAATTGGAAATTATCAATTCAGTTCTTTATATAAATGGAAAACCAGCATGGGTAGCTGATAATCAAGCATTAATGTACACTGTTTCAAATTTTCTTTACACTGGCTCTAACTCAAGTTTTGACAACATGATGTTGACTAAATACGGTTTGGAAAAAGAAAGACAAGACTATTATTATACTGATAATACCTTTAAAAATCTTCAAATGAACCTAACAAAAGGAGAACTAAAAAAATTAAAAAAAGACTTTCCTCAAGCAATTTTTACTTTAAATGTTACTCCTAGACCAAGTAAAATCATGACAAAAGATAGTTTAGATAAATTTGGTTTTTCTGTTGGTCAAAAAATAGACAATCTCAATTCATTTCCAAAAGATTTTTATCACGACAATAATCCTACCAATTTTGAAAAAATCACTATTCCTAAAAAAGGTTCAACTGTCAAGCTAGATAAAAATAACATCGCAATATATAGAAGAATAATTTCGGCTTACGAAGGTCATAAATTGGTTGAAAATGGAGATAAAATTTTTATTGATGGTAAAGAAACAACAAATTACACCTTTGCTATGAATTATTATTGGCTGATGGGAGACAACAGATACAATTCTGCCGATTCAAGGGTTTGGGGATTTGTCCCTGAAGATCATGTGGTTGGAAAAGCATCCTTGGTTTGGTTTTCAAAATCTCCTTATTTAGGTATTAGATGGGAAAGGATTTTTAAATTTATAAAATAATGCAAAGTACTCGCTTCCCAATCTCTTTTTGGGGGCCGATTTCTTATTATCAACAATATTTTAGAAGTGAAAATCCTATTTTTGAAGTGCATGAAACGTATAAAAAACAATCCTTAAGAAACAGAGCTTACCTTTTATGTGCCAATGGTTTATTTTATATAAATATTCCTATCGTCAAACCCTTTGGCAGTAAAACGATTAGTAAAGATGTTTTAGTCGATTTTTCTCAAAATTTTCAAACTATTCAATGGAAATCTTTACAAACAGCTTACCACTCCTCTCCTTTTTTTGAACATTATGAACACGATTTAGTTCCACTTTTTTTTAGTAAAAAAAAATTCTTATTAGACCATTGTCTTCAATCGATAGAATTCACATCACAAATATTACAAATACCACATTCATTTCAAATTAGTGAGTCTTTTCATTTTAATTACGAGAAGGATCTATTACACACTTTTAATCAAAAACAAGAAAACAGTTCAATTAAACCTTATATTCAAGTGTATTCAGACAAACTTCCCTTTGAAAATGATTTAAGTATCTTAGATGCAATTTTTAATTTAGGTCCCTTAACTCGAAACTTAATTTGTTAAAAAATTCTTTTTACAAAAATGTAAATAAATCCTTATAATATGTACTTTTACAAAAAAAACGCTCGTGTCTGACCAATTAATTGTCATACCAACATATAATGAAATAGAGAATATTGAAAATATGCTCCGAAAAGTTTTTTCTTTAAAAGAATCGTTTCATGTTTTGATTGTAGATGACAATTCTCCAGATGGTACAGCACAAAAAGTAGAAGAATTACAAAACGAATTCCCTAATAAGCTTTTCATTGAAAAAAGAAACGTGAAAAACGGTTTAGGTACAGCATATATACATGGATTTAAATGGGCATTAAGTAGGAGATATTTACACATTTTTGAAATGGATTGTGATTTTTCTCATAATCCAGACGATTTAAGCCGACTTTTAGCTCCCATCAAAGCAAAACAAGCTGATTTTACTATTGGATCAAGATATTGTAAAGGTGGAAAAGTCAAAAATTGGCCTTGGGACAGAATATTAATGTCTTATTTTGCCTCAATGTATGTTCGCATAATTCTTTGGATTTCAATCAAAGATACAACCGCTGGATTTAAATGCTACCATCGAAATGTTCTAGAAAAAATTCCCTTAGAACAAATTCCTTTTAAAGGTTACGCTTTCCAAATTTGTATGAAATATGCTGCTCTTAAATTAGGTTTTAAATTTGTTGAAGTTCCCATCACATTTATTGATAGAGAATATGGACAGTCAAAAATGTCTAAAGGGATATTTAAAGAAGCTTTGTTTGGTGTCTGGAAAATGAAAAGAATGAATTTCAAATGAATAACATTATCATTAGAAATGCTCAGATTGTAAACGAAGGTCAGATTTTTAATGGCGACCTTTGGATTGAAAACGACCGTATAAAAAAAATTGAAGCCAATATTTCTTGTCCTGCAAAATGTATTGAAATTGATGCCAAAGGAATGTACATACTTCCTGGATGTATCGACGATCAAGTTCATTTTAGGGAACCAGGTCTTACTCATAAAGGAGACATCTCTTCGGAATCTAAAGCAGCTGTCGCTGGAGGCGTAACGACTTTTATGGAAATGCCCAATACCGTTCCTAATGTTTTAACACAAAAATTATTACAAGACAAATACAATATTGCTGAACAACATTCTTTGGCAAATTACTCTTTTTTTATGGGTGTTTCTAATAATAATTTAGAAGAAGTGCTCAAAACCAATCCAAAAAATGTATGTGGAGTTAAAATTTTTATGGGTTCTTCTACTGGTAATATGTTGGTGGACGATACTCGAGTTTTAGAACAACTCTTTAAAAATGTACCTCTTTTAATCGCAACCCATTGTGAAGACGAGCAAACCATTAAAAAAAATCTTCAACAAGCTATAAATCAATACGGTGAAAATATTCCAGTAAGCGAACACGCTCACATCAGAAGTAGAGAATCTTGTTATCTTTCTTCCTCATTTGCCGTTCAATTGGCAAAAAAATACAATACTCGTTTGCATGTATTACATCTCTCAACAGCAGAAGAATGTGCTTTGTTTGAAAATAAAGTTGAATTAACAAAAAAAAGAATCACTTCAGAGGTTTGTGTTCATCATCTTTTTTTCTCTTCCGATGATTACCAAAATAAAGGAAATTTAATTAAATGGAATCCTTCAATTAAAGAAAAAAGTGATCAAAAAGAATTATGGAACGCATTAATCGATGGAAGAATCGATGTGGTTGCCAGCGACCATGCCCCACATACATTAAGTGAAAAGTCCAACTCCTATTTAAATTGTCCTTCAGGTGGACCCTTAGTTCAACATACCTTGTTAGCTATGCTTGAAAAACATCGAGAAGGTCTCCTTTCAATTCAACAAGTCGTCGAAAAAATGGCACATAACCCCTCACTTTGTTTTCAAGTTAAAGACAGAGGATTTTTAAGAGAGGGTTATTTTGCTGATTTAGTACTAATTAATCCTCAGAAAAAAACAAAAGTTACTAAAAACAGTTTGCACTATAAATGTGCTTGGTCTCCTTTTGAATCAAGCGTATTTTCTCATTCTGTTTTCGCAACATTTGTAAATGGAGTAATGGTCTATAAAGAGGGTGAGTTTTGCGAAGTGCCTGCCGCAAAAAGATTAGAATTTGATAGATGAAAAAAGTTTGTATTATTTTCCTTTTGTTTTTTGGATTATTCTCTTGTTATGAAAAAGAACAACTTCCAAACCCTCCTAACAACTTGATTCCTAGAAACAAATTTGTTTTAATAATGGAGGAATTAATGTTAATCGAACATCAATCTCAAGTCGAATTTCCCAATTTTCAAGAATTTTATCCCACACTTGACACTTCCGCTTTTGTCCTCATGAAAAAATACCAGACCACTATAAAAGATTTCGAAAAGTCTTTTGACTATTATTCTTTTGATCCATCTCAAATGAAAGAAATTTATAATGATGTGCTTGAAAATATGACAAAAAAACTCAATCAATCTAATTTAAATAACAAGAAACTTCATTAATTTTTTACAAACATCATAAATAATTAATTTTATAAATTAAAATAATGTATTTTTATATTCAAATTGTTCTAAGTTTGCATAAATTTTGTTAGTCATATCAAATGAAAATATTTATTTTTTTTCTTTTCTTCATTATTTCTTCCATTTCTTTTTCTCAAAAAGGACAAATTGAAATTTCTGCTGACCCACGAATAGATGCATTGATAAAACAAGAAGGTGCTGTGATTCCGCCCGCTACATCACCTCAAATCAATGGCTATAGAATTCAATTGTATTTCGATTCAGAAAAAAATAAAGTTGATGAGGCAAGATCTAAGTTTATTAACCTCTTTCCTAAAGTCGATACCTATGTGCATTTTAACGCACCCAATTATTTTTTAAAAGTTGGAGATTTTCGTACTCAAAATGAAGCTGAAAAAATAAAATCTTCTGTTGAAAGTCAATTTCCAACTAGTTTTATCGTTAAAGAAAAAATCAACTTGCCTCGTATCGATCAATAATTTGTTTTTCAATTTTATACAAAGTATTTTACTTATTTTATGAAAGTCTGTAGAAAAGAAAGTTTTAACGCTGCTCATCGCTTACACAATCCAAATTTAAGTGAAAAGGAAAATAAACAACTTTTTGGTGTATGTAATAATCCCAACTACCACGGACACAATTATACATTAATTTGTTGTGTTGAAGGTGAAATAAATCCAATCACTGGCTATGTAATGGATTTGAAAATATTAAGTGAGTTGATTGAAAATGAAGTTTTAAATCGTTTTGACCACAAAAATTTAAATTTGGATTGTGCAGAATTTTTTAACCTAAATCCAACGGCTGAAAACATTGCAAAAGTCATCTATTCCATTTTAAGAAAACAAATTAACACCAAATTAACCCTTGAAATCACACTTTGGGAAACAGATCGTAATTATGTCATTTACAATGGCAAATATTGACTTATGAATGCCCTTTTTTGGCATAGAAGAGATTTAAGAATTGATGACAATACCGCTCTCTTTCATGGTTTGAAAGATAATACATCACTTCTTCCAATTTTTATTTTTGATTCTGAAATTCTCAATGGTTTAAAGTCCGACGACCAAAGAATAATTTTTATTCATCAGGAAATTAAAAAATTAAAAGAGGAATATCAAATCTATTCTTCTGATTTACTTGTTTATAATGGACGACCAGAAGAAATAATTCCGAAATTAATGCTCGAATTGAACATTGATTCTTTATATTTTAATAAAGATTATGAACCTTATGCCATAAAAAGAGACAAAACAATCGAAAAAAAAATATATGAACTAAACAAATCTGTTTTTAGCTATAAAGACCATGTAATTTTTGAAGAAAATGAAGTGCTTAAAAACGACAATACTCCATTTTTAGTTTATACTTATTACGCAAAAAATTGGATAGAAAATCTCACTAATTCTCCTATTGAAAGTTTGAATACCAGCTCTTTTATTCAAAATTTAAAGAAAATCAATCCTAAAAATAGAACATTATTGCCTCCTTTGGAAACATTTGGTTTCTCAGCAAAACAAAAAGTTGTTTTTCCAGAAAAAAAAATTGATTTACAATGTTTAGAAAATTATTACAAAGAAAGAGATTTTCCTGCTTTACAAGCCACAAGTCGTTTAGGTGTCCACTTACGCTTTGGAACGCTTAGTATTCGAAAAGTAGTCAAATTAGCTTTAAATTATGATGTTTTTTTAAAAGAATTAATTTGGAGAGAATTTTATCAAATGCTTATTTATCATTTTCCTCATTCAGCTCAATTTGCTTTTAAAAAGCTTTATGAACAAATTGAATGGAACTATGATGAACAAAAGATTAATCAATGGATGACTGGTCAAACGGGCTTTCCTATTGTTGATGCTGGAATGAGAGAATTAAACGAAACGTGTTTTATGCACAACAGAGTCAGAATGATTACTGCAAGTTTTTTTTGTAAAAATCTCGGAATGGATTGGCGAATTGGGGAAAGATATTTTGCCAATAAATTACTTGATTACGATTTAGCGAGTAACGTTGGTTCTTGGCAATGGGTAGCGGGAATTGGCTGTGATGCAGCCCCCTATTTTAGAGTGTTTAATCCTGAATTGCAACAACAAAAATTTGATCCAAATTTCGCATACATCAAAAAATGGGTACCTGAATGGAATTCAGACCTTTACCCTACTCCAATCGTTGACCTTAAAACTTCAAAAGAAGAAATTTTAGCTAAATTTAAAAAAGTGTTGAAACAAAAAGGATAAATCAAACTTTTCAAAAAAGCACTTTTTACTTCTCTTTGTTTTCTATATTCATTTTCTCAAGGTCGTTTTTAGATTGTGGTTATTTATTTTACTTATCCATAAAATGAACACACGAAGCAAGAAAAGTATTCAAGAAAAAGTAGATTTTGAATGGAATACCGATAACATATTCAATATAGGCCAATTAAAAATTGTCTATTTTCATATTGTATCGGCATTATCCTTACTAATTTTAGACTTATTAATAATTGGATATGGTATAATCGCATTTCATGAAATGAAATACAGCGTGAAATGAGAAAATCTACGTTGCGGAGCATTTTCCTAAGAATACTTTTCAACCCGAATTAATCATTAGGAGTTTTTTTAGAAAACGAACTATATGATTAAATGAGAGTTAACCCCGTTTTAAAAAATCTATCAATTTTGTAAATAATTGATTTAGATTTTGTTAAACGAATCAGTATTTCTAATGCTGATTTTGGGTTCAAAAAAGCACTTTTTGTTACTTTTTTTGCTTTGGAAAAAAGTAAAAAAGAATAAATCTCTTACACCAAACTCACTATTTTTCTTGGAGAATAGTTTTTAACCAAATCAGCAATCACTTTAATATGCTCAGGAGTTGTTCCACAACAACCACCGATAATATTTACAAGATTTTCATCTAAAAAAACTTTGATTTGTTCACCCATTTTCTCAGGAGTTTCGTCATATTCTCCAAATTCATTGGGCAATCCTGCATTCGGATGAGCAGAAACAGCAAAAGGAGCTTTTTCATTCAAAATTTGAAGATATGGACGCATTAAATTAGCACCTAATGCACAATTTAAACCTATACTAAGAAGTGGAATATGTGATAATGAGATAAGAAAAGCTTCAGTTGTTTGTCCTGATAAAGTTCTACCACTTTGATCAGTAATTGTTCCAGAAACCATGATGGGTATTCTATTATTTCTTTCTTCAAAAATTTCTTCAATTGCAAATAAAGCTGCTTTGGCATTCAAAGTGTCAAAAACCGTTTCAACCAAAAGTAAATCCACTCCTCCATCTAATAAAGCCACAACTTGTTCTCTATACGCTAACCTCAAATCATCAAAAGTTACAGCCCTATATCCTGGATCATTTACATCTGGAGACAAAGAAGCAGTTCTATTTGTTGGCCCAATTGACCCAGCAACAAAACGTGGTTTATCAGGGTTATTTTTCGTGAACTCATCGGCAACTTTTCGAGCAATTTTTGCAGAATGATAATTGATATCGTAAACAGCTTTTTGTAAATCATAATCCGCTTGTGCAATACTTGTCCCAGAAAAAGTATTTGTCTCTGCTATATCAGCACCTGCTTCGAAATAAAGTCGATGTATCTCTTCAATAATATCAGGTCTAGTCAATGAAAGCAAATCATTGTTTCCTTTTAATGATTTAGTGTGATTTTCAAACCAACCTTTTCTAAAATCTTCCTCTGTGAGTTGATGTCGTTGTATCATCGTACCCATAGCACCGTCTAACACCAATATTCTTTGCTCTAAAACTTCTTCAATTTGACTTTTCATACTACAAAAATATTGATAAATAATTTAACTTTTTTAAAATTACTTGTTGATTTAAATATTTTTTATAAATTCACTATTTTAAAACTATATCTTGTTAAGTATTTTACATAAGAATTGGATTGTTTTTTTACTCTTAAGTTGTTTTCTCTCAACATCTAACTATAATTTTTTTTCACAAAATTGGGCATGGACAACAAGTGGTGGTGGTCCAAAAAGTGACAAAGCAAATGCGATTGTGACCGACAATGAAGGATATTCATATATTACTGGATATTACAATGAAGAAGCAATATTTGGAACATATTCTTTTCCTTTAGTAAACGAACACTCAAAAGAAGTTTTTATAGCAAAAGTTGATCCAAACGGTAATTATGTATGGGTAAAAAATGGACTAAACTACTATGACGACAGGGGTTTAGGAATCTGTCTTGATCCTCAAGGAAATGTTTACGTAACTGGTACATGCTGGGGAGGAATTGAATTTGGTAGTTTATACGAAACAAACGGTTCAGGCTTTACTGATCAAATATTTTTAGTCAAATTAGATAATGATGGTAATTTTATTTGGCTTAAAAATGTTGGAAACGATGCAGGCGATGACCATGGTTTAAATCTCGCATCGGACAAAGAAGGCAATATTTATTTAACTGGCTTTGTTTCTGCTTGGAGTTTTGGCTGTTCAGGACCCGGAGTGGCTACTTTTGGCGGTTTAAGCATTAATTTAGGAGCTTGCGATAGTTTGGCTTTTATCGCCAAAATAACTAATGATGGGAATTGGCAATGGGTACGATCTTTTCCTGGTATTGTAGGTGAAAACGATAATCGTATCGAGGTAGACACAGCTTCAAATGTTTATGTTGTAGGTGGTTTTATGGGTACTAAAACTTTTGGAACAACAACATTAACTAGTTATGGTGGTCAAGATATCTATGTGGTGAAATACGATAAAGACGGGAATTTTATCTATGCAAAAAGTACTGGATCTCCACTTGACGACAGAGCCAACGACCTTTGCATAGACAATAAAAATTACCTATACATTTGTGGTGAATTTAGAGATAGATTAGATTTTGGAGGTGATTCTTTAAATAATAATGGCGGACCAAACGGTAGAGATATATTTGTAGCAAAAATGACCCCTCAAGGCAATTGGATTTGGGCAAGTAAAGCAGGTTCAAATTATGGTACAGATAAAGCTTGTGGTATTACAGTTAATTCTAACTATAACGTTTTTGTAACTGGTCAATTTAAAGGTGATGCTTATTTTTCTGATGATATTCCACTAACTTCGCCTTTTCCAGATTCTGTTCAAATTTTTGTCGCCGCAATTGATTCTTCTGGTGTTTGGAAATGGGCTGTTCAAGCAGGTGGTACTGACGATGACGATCGAGGAAATGGAATTGATTGTGATGCCCATTGTAATATTTATGTTTGTGGTTTCTTTACAGGTACTGGAACTTTTGGAACTTATACTGAAAATGGTCAAATGAAAGAGGCCTTTTTTGGTCGATTTTCTTCCGTTTGTTTTGAAAATGAGCAAATTGAAGAACCCGAAGAACCAATAATTTATCCTCCTCCAACTGCAGAAATAATTGACAGTTCTTTTTACATGTTTATTCCAAACGCCTTTTCTCCTAATGACGATGAGTTGAATCAAACTTTTAAACCAATTATAACTACTAGTTTAAGATTTGTAAATTATTCTTTAACTGTTTACGATAGGTGGGGTGAATTACTGTTTGAATCTCATAATCCAGATGTTGGCTGGGACGGCACTTTTAACACAACTCAACTTCAAAGTGGAGTTTATACTTGGAAACTCTCCTATTCAAACGATTTAAATCAAGAAAAAAAGAGTGGTTTTGTGTATTTAAAGAAGTGATAATCATTTAAAAATCAAAAATTGAATAAAAAAAATTTAAATTTTAACTTTATTTTTTATAAATTTATCTTATACTAAACTGATTTAGTGTAATTTTTAACTTTTTTTTTTTTATTATTCGTTAAATTGTTGTAATTTTGTATTATAATTACTGTGATTATTTTTTTATCTAACGAACAATGAACAAAATTTTTCTCATATTTTTACTTTTTATAAGTATAATTGTTTCAAATAAAGTTGATGCTGCATGCGCTGCACCACCTGCTCCTATTAATGGAGCAATTAGTAACTCTAGTTGTACTGGATTTACTTTAAGTTGGCAAAATGGAGGAGGTTCAACAACACATTTTTATGTATATGTTTGCACTAGTCAATGGGCTGGCTGTTTAGCGGGGACTGCACCTACATTGTACACAACTGGAACTACAAGTAGAAATATAGCAGGTGTTACACCAGGAGTAACCTATTATTGGAGGGTTCGTGCTTATAATTCAGCTAATGGTGGTTGTTTTGGTGGTGAAATCTCTGGTAGTTTTACTGTACCTGCATGTTGTAGTGATGGTGTAATGAATAATGGAGAAGCTGGTGTAGATTGTGGTGGCTCCTGTGCTCCATGTGGAGGTGCTTCATGTTTTGATGGAATCTTAAATCAAAATGAAATTGGGATTGATTGTGGTGGTGTTTGTCCTGCATGTATTGTTTCTTGTAATGATGGTATTCAGAATGGAGCTGAAACAGGAGTTGATTGTGGTGGTGCTTGCGGAATAGCTTGTAATCAAAATACAGGTACAACTTCTGGTACAACAGCGTGTACAGGAGCAGAATTAGCAACTATTTATTCTACAAATTGTGACCAAGTAGGAACAAGTGCCTATAATACAAATACTCCTACCATAAATGCAGTAAGTTCAGGAGCTTATACCGCACCACCAAATGCTGCTGGTTGTGGGTCTTATGGTGGTACAGGTATTTGGGCAAGATATGAATTGGATTCAGATGTTAATACACTTTTAGTATCATTTCAATCTGGAAGTATGGGTGCAGGTAATAGTATTACTTATGTTGCAGCATATAATACAAATAGTGCTTGTCCAGTTGCGGGTGACTTTGTAGGATGTAATGAAGCAACAGAATTTAATTCTGGATTATATTATGCATATAATACACAATTTGATGGTTTAGACCCAAATAAAGATGTTTGGTTGTTTTTTTATAATGATAATAATAAAGCATTTAATTTGAACTATGACCTAATTGGAGTTGCAAATGCAGATATTCCAGCAAATCAATCTTGTGCTACATCAAGTGCAGCTTTGGACGAAGGTTGTAACCTTGCAGCAACGGGTGCAAGTTTTGCTACCCCTGGTGCTTCTGGTGTTGCTTGTGGGGGTGGCAATTGGGGTTCAAATGAAAATACGGTTTTTTATTCTTTTACCGCTGATGATGTTATTGGTTCATTAGAAATTGATAATATTTCATGTAATGATGGCACAGCTGGGAATGGTCAATTTGGTGTATGGACTTCATGTGCTGCAATTGGAACTTATGGAGCTGGATTTTTAGGTTGTCAAGTGGGTGTAGCTCCATTATCTTTAAATCCTCTAACACCTGGTCAAACGTACTATATAGCTATGGATGGTTTTGCTGGTGATAATTGTACTTGGAATTTTACAGGTACAGGAATTGTAATGCCTGTTACCTATAGTTTTTTTGGTGCTGAACATTTAGGAGAAGAAGTTAGACTTGATTGGTCAGTTGAGAGTCAAACAAATAATGATTATTTCACTGTTCAAAGAACTTCAGATGGTATAAGTTATGAAGACATTGGAATAGTTGATGGAGCTGGTACCATCATACGAAAAATGGATTATGCCTACGTTGATGAAAATCCATTAAATGGTGTATCCTATTACAGAATTAAACAAACAGATTTTGATGGTAATTTTAAATATACTAACATTGTTTCTGTTTCAGATAATTCTAAGAATAAAGGTTTACTTTTAGTTCCAAACCCTGCAGATGAAATGTTATCATTAAACTTTTACAATAGAAGCCAACTTACTAGTAGAATAAAAATTATCAATTATTCAGGTGTAGTAGTGTATGAAGAAACTTTTGAAGTAAATAAAGGAAACGTTTCTAAATTATTAGATATAAGCCAAATTGAATCTGGACTTTACAATGTAATTTTAACCACTGGTAACGAAGTGTTAACAAATAGATTTTCTATAAAATAATACATTTAAAATCTGATTTTACTTCTGATAAACCCTTGTAAAATTGTTTTGTATTGATAATTTAGTTGAATTTTTATATGTATTAATTTACGAACAATCTATCAAAACAATCAATCAAATCAACCCGAATTGTTCAAAGTGATGGGTTATGTGTTTACTGTGTAATCTTTTCCATTGAGAAAAATTCAGTTTACCGTAATAAGGATGTAGAGTTCGAGCACTTGGATTTTTCTCAAAAAACTCTTCAAACAATAAAAAAGTATCTACCAATTCATCAATTGCTAAATCCAATTCATCATTTCTTAAAGGTGTATTTTTATCCGCAAATGGCACTTCCAATTCTTTTGGCATCGTTCTATCTGATTCCAATAGGTGTTGCATTTTTGGAATTTCTTCTTCTTTAATTAATAAATTTAGTTTATTATCAATAGAAATCAAAAGTAAATCAATTAAATGTTCAACCATACGTTGAGCGTTCATCGTTCCCCATAATGGTTTTTTAGAGGCATTTAATTGATTTAAATGTGTTAAAATAATTTCGATATTGGGTTCAATAAATGACATAATGAAAATTTTAAGGAATCAAACAAGCTTTTAAAAAAGTATAAACTAAAGGATGAGGAATTTCTCTTGTTGAAGATATCTGAGGACAAAAAGCAGAAGCTACAAAAAAAGGATGATTTTTTAAACTGATTATTTCCGGGTCATCGAATTGATTAAAACCCTCGATATCAATAATTTTTGTATTTAAATAGTCAATAAGAGAAGGATACATACTGTATCGAGAAGAAGTGAGTTCAATATTGTTATGATTTTCGTATAATTTTTTTAAAGCATCAGAATGAGGAATAATTTCAACTCGTTCAAAACTTTCTCCATCAATCAAATTGTCTGAAATCATTTTTTCACCAGACAAATTAATGTGATAAATAGTTATTAACACATCAATAAAAATTTTAAATGCTTCTCCAGAAATAAAAACAGCTTTATTAAGTTCCATTAAACTTTTTAAAATTCCATTAAGATAAAAAGGATTTTTAAAAGGGGCAGGACTTATCCAAAAACCATCAAACTCTTTAAAATCGGAATTTTTAAACTGACTGGCTTCTTCAATTTTAACCCAATAGTAACTCAAATCCAACTCTAAAAAATGAGCAGCATGATCCAAAGCTAAATTGGTTGCATGATGAGTATTGTAAGTAAAATTATAATCTCCTATAACGGCTATTTTCAAATTTTGCCTACTCATTTTAAGGTTTTACCTTTTTATCCATCCTTTGAACACCCCATTTTCTATTCTAATGGTATCATAATCTGGTAACAAAGGATCATTATTTATATAAGCTTTAAATCGATACAATTCACAACCAAAATTAACTGTAAAAAAAGTGTAATGAGAACCATCGGTATCTTTTTCAATGGTTACGTTACTAAAAGTAGGATTTTCAATTGGAGTGGGAGGATTTTGAAGAACGTTTCCATCGTGCTCTAAAGTTGAAACCCAAGTTAATCCAGCGTTATCATAATAAGTTACTTCAAAACCATTTTTAGCTTTAAGAGAATAATTTAGCAACACTGGAACACCGTTATCATCAGGGTTTAAACCTAAGAAAAAATCTTCAAACTGAGTAATTGAAGGAGTAGCTAATGTAGATGCGTCCCATTCAATACTGCCCACACCAATTCTAATATATGGTGTTTTTAAATCTGAAGACATTTTAGCATAATAAACCATTGTATCAGCACCAATTGACGTGATATATTGATCAAACTCACTTGAACCATTGTAACCATCGACATCTTCTGAGTATTCAACATCAGTTCCATTGATTAATCCAGTAAAATTAGTTTCCAATTCTAAACTTTCTACAGGAGCAGGCACTACTTCATGTTTTCTACAAGACAGTACTAAAGTGAATAATAGGACTGCTGAAATGTATATTTTTCTTTTCATTTTTTATTAAAATATTTAAAATATCAAAACAAATTTACAAAATATTATTCAATGATGATTTAAATGATTTATTTTTATCATAAATGAACATCTATTAAACGAAAATAAATATAAAAAGTTGTCTAAAAATAAAAAAATGTGATTTAAAATTCATCTAATGAAATAAAAAAGGAATCCACTTTAATTTTACTTCTTGAAATTTCTCTATTTAATTTATCAATACAAATCTTAGCTTTATCTCTAGGAAGATACGAGCCAGCTAGCACATTTAATTCTTCTTTTAATTTTAATAAAATACTTCGACTTCTGTAAGCACTTAAAATTTGATTCGAAGATAATTTATTTTTTATCATTAACTCATTTATGTTTTTAGAATCAAATTTCAAATTACTGCTTACTGGGTCAGTAAAACTATTAATTTTGATTGAAACTTTTCTATTTACCTTTATAAAACAATGAGAAATTCTTAATCTAGACATTTCTTTTTTACTCAACTCTTTTACAGATTCATTATTTCCAGGATAAGTGGGAATTTCCGTTTTATCTAGTGCTTCTATTACTTGAAAACCATCCCACAAACCAACTCCATTTCCTTCAATATCCAGCTCAACTCCTAAATTATTTAAAATAGCTTCAAATAACTGTTGTACTAATAAACTGTCTTCCTTTTTGATTAATTCAGAGGAGATGTCCCATTGATTATTTGTAAATGAATCGTTTAAAACAATTGCAATTTTTGAGTCATAATGCACTTTTGCGTCAGTAACATTAACGTGTAACATAACCTCATCGGCCATATCAGACAAAGCATCGTTTGGAATGGCTAATAAACGGATTTCAAAATCTTCCGCTTGTGCAGTAGGTGGGAAAATAAAGTCTTGAGTAAACAAATCAAAAGTACTCGAATCCTGAAATGTATAAAACCCTTCTTTTTCTGTATAAGACGCCCATTTTAAACCAAAAACTTGTTTGTATTCATCAAGTCGTCTTTGAAGAATTGCCCTTTGATCAATTGCAATTTGTTTTTCTTTTTCTACTTCAGCTAACTTTTTTTTATAAGTTTCTAAATCGTTGTGTAAGGACACAATTTCATTTTGTGTTTTTTTTCTTTTCTTCTTTTTTGAAAATGTACTTGGTTGATAATCTACTGGTTGGTCAAGACCTTTTTTTCTATTTTTTCTCTTTTGTTTTTTAACTTGTCGTGAAGCATTTTTTTTAGTAGTAACTTCAGTGTATCCAAAATCCAAGAACTTTTCTTTTTCTGTTTTTTCAATTTTCATTTTTGTATCGGCTATCTTTTTTTTATAATAATCAATCCAATAATCAAACCCTTTTTTGCCATGAATCATTTCGTCTAATTTAGCAATATGTTTATTTTCAAGCTCTTTGATAATGCTTTGAAATGTTGCTCCCTTTGAAAAAGTTGAATCGGGAGATAAAAAACGGGTTTCACCAGAGCCAAAAAGAGGATAACATAATCCATTTTTTTCAATTACTACGGTAGTTTGTTTTTTATCATTGTATCCCCAAACGTCCATGTGGATATTCGTCATTTTCTGTTTTCCAGCTGTTTGAAGATCTAATGTAGCAAATTTAGCAGGAGTGATAACCTTTTCTTTTTGTTCCGCAGGAATATGTAATTGATAAGGGAAAAATCCTATTGCTTTGGGTAAACCTTTGTTCCATCTACCTGTTTCATCTTTTTCTCTTTCTTCTAACAAACCACTTGTTGAACTGCCATCTCCAGCAGCAATTAGATAGTTTACATATTTTTCAGCTTCTCCTCCTAACAATCTAAAAATATGATACGAACGCTTTTCTACGTATTCATTGACAGCTTTTTGAATTCCATTAAGTGTCTGCAATTGTTCTTCAATGGTCAAAAAATGAAAAGCGGAGATAAGTTGTTTTTTATCGTTAAAACTCAAACCTGAATTGAGTAATTGTTCTAATTTAGGATGAGGGATTACTTTGTCATTTTTATCAGTTTTTTTTGCTTTTTCAGGAATATTTTTTAAAAGCATTTCTTCGAACAAAAACATTCTGTTTTCATAAATGCTCCAATCTTTTGAATTTATCCTTTTAGCATTTAACATTTTATTTAATTCCCACAAAGCAGTTTTATTACTTAATTCAGACAAAATTCCTTTCGAAGCATGGGCTATTTCATAAGAACGAATGACCAATGATTCAGGATTATTCATGATATAGGTCTCAATCGAATCATAATTGATTTGTTTATTAACAAAAGTGATATTTGGTCCTTTGTATTCAAAATATGCTCCGATATTCGTATCTAAAATGGGACTTTTTCTCACTACATGAAATAAATAGGCCTTTTCTTCAGGGGTAAAGGAAATTTCACCTTGAGAGAAAAAATTTGAATTAAAAAATAAACTACTAACTATTAATACCCAGAATTTCATGAAAATGAATTTAAATAACAAAATTACTTAGATAATGTTAAGATAAATCATAAGAAAGAATTATTCATTAACACAACATTTTTAATAATTAAATTTTATATCAAATGAACTTTTTTAATAGTTACTTGTATAAAGTAAAATGAAAAATAAAATTAAAATACTCAGTCTTTTTGTGTTTTTTTCACAAAACATAATCGTTACAAGTCAAATAGCAGGGAATGCGATTTATGACAATGTAAACTTAAATAAAAAAACAAATCCAAAAATTGTCACACAAATTAGTTCGGACAATTCAATTCTTTTAGAAGCAAATGTAATGATGAATATTAGTCCCACAAGCTATACTGCAATTTTTAGTTTAGCACAGCAAGGGAAAACTGCATCTGAAACCGATTCTTTGATGAAAATAAAAATGCGAAACATTGAAAATCAATTAGAAGCTCTTGGTTTATCTAAAGAGAATATTAAGGAAGACATGATTGCATTTAATCCGACCTACTCTTATCAATTGGACGAAAAGAAATTCAATAAAACGTACAATGAAATACCAATTGGTTTTTTATTGAAAAAAAATTTACACATTCTCTTTACCGAACATGAAATGATGGCTGAAATTATGAGTATTCTATCTAAAAATGAGGTTTATGACTTGGTCAAAGTCGATTACAATCTTTCCGATTTAAATTCACACTTAAAACAAGTCAGACTTGCTGCACAAAAAATAATCAAGGAAAAAGAAAAAGACTATTCAGAAATGGGCATTAGAATTGAAATTGCTAGTATTACAGACGGATATAATGTAATAACTCCAATTGAACGATACAACAATTATACGGCATATTACAATGGAAGTACGATTGAAGAAATTACTACCGCCAAAAAGAAAAAAGAAAAATCTAAAGATAATCGAACTGCTTCATCCAACCAAAATTTATTTGAAGATGATGCTTCCTTCCTTATTAAAACCTCAGAAAAAAGTAAAACTGTTTTTTACAATAAACTTCCCTACACAGAATATGACATGGTGATTAATGCAGATCATGCAGAGCCAAGAATTCAGATTATCTATCAATTGAAATCAAAGTATTATGCACAAAATAAAGAAAAATACGATACAGCTATTAAAACAAATTTAGAGCAAAAAGAAATTCAACGCTTGAAAAAAGAAAAAAGGAAATTGTTTAGGTAAAAGTGTGAATTTGTAAATTGAAATGAACCAAAAAATTAATAAAAGCGACGATTTTCACTAATTTACAATGATTTAATTTATGTATATAGGGTAAAAATCCTTTTTGATTTATATTTTTCTACGAACATCTGAGGGGAATTCATTTTTTTTGTAATCCAACAAGACCTTTTTTACCATTATTTAATTTTTTCCCACTGATTAACGCCGAAAAAGACGCAGATAAACGCCTATTTTATAAAATTGCAATAATTAAATGTAATCCAATTAAAAAAACTTTTTTAAACCATTCTTAATTTTTCAATCATTTCAGAAGGATTGTTTGAATTAAAAATCGCACTACCTGCAACCAACATATCGACGCCAGATTGAATTAATTTCGATGAATTCTTTTCATTGACTCCTCCATCAACTTCTATCCAAGTATTGCATTTTTTATGTTCAATTAGTTGCTTCAAATCAGATACTTTTTGATAAGTATTTTCAATAAACGATTGACCTCCAAAACCCGGATTTACAGACATGATTAATACCATATCTATATCCGTAATAATGTCATTTAAAACATTAATAGGAGTATGAGGATTAATTGCAATTCCAGCTTTCATGCCAAGTTTTTTAATCTCTTGGACAGTACGGTGGATATGAATTACACTTTCGTAATGAAAAGTTAATATATCTGTACCAAGCTCATGAAATTCTTTAATATAATTTTCAGGGTGTTGAATCATTAAATGAACATCTAACGGTTTTGTACTCCTTTTTTTTACGCATTGAATAATAGGAAAACCAAAAGAAATGTTTGGAACAAAAAGCCCATCCATAACGTCAATATGTAAATAATCAGCTGAAGAGTCGTTTAGCCAAGCTATTTCATTGTTTAAATTTCCAAAATCGCATGAAAGTAATGAAGGAGCAATTTTTGTTTTCATTTTATAAAATTATTAGCAAAATTAAACAATAAATACTCAAGATAATGAGATTATTTTTTCAATATAATTCGTTTTATCAAAAAAGAGTTTTTTTGGTTCTTTTTCATAAAAAGCAAACAAACAAGAACCACTGCCAGACATTGAAGCAAAAAAAGCAGAATTTTCGTAACATTTTTCTTTAATAATGGCTAATTCAGGGTAAAGAGGAAAAATTGTCTTTTCAAAATCATTTAAAAAAAAATCTTTCCATTTGTTTCGTTGATTCAAATTTTCAAACGAAGGTAAAAATTTTCGATTATTATTTGGGCTTAACCCATCAAAAGCTTCTTTGGTTGACACATGGATTCCAGGATAAATTAAATGAATATATAAATCTTTAAAATTGATAGATATAGTTTTCATCTTCTCTCCCCTACCCTGTACCAATTGAGCTTTGTTTTCAAGAAAAAAAGGACAATCGCTCCCCAATTCTAAAGCGTAATTTTTCAGTTCTTCTTTTTTCAACTTTAATTTAAATAAAAGATTTAAAATTTTTAAAGTAGTAGAGGCATTTGAAGAACCACCACCTAATCCAGCCCCCATTGGAATATTTTTATGTAGATAAATATGGACTGGAGGAAGTTGAAATTTTTTCTTTAGTAATTGATATGCTTTAAAACAAAGGTTTTTTTCAATTTCTCCTGGAATAAATAAACCTTTAGAAATTAGAGAGAATTTTTCAGAAGGAACAATTTCAATAATGTCATTCCAAGGGATGGGCAAAAAAATGCTTTCTAACTCATGATAACCATCATCACGACGATCTTTAACATGTAAACCAAGATTTATTTTACAATGACTTAATTGAATCACATTTCAAAAATAAAGATTAATCTTAGAAATAAAATTAATTTTATTTTTTTTTAGAAAAATAAAACGACATAACCTACTTTACTTTATAATAATATTTCAAGCATTCATTAAAAAAGTAAACTAATTTTGAAAACAAATACATTGGCAACCATTTTAAAACAATTACGTCAATTAAACAAATAGTGAAAAAAGAAGATTTAAAAAAACTATTGATAGGATGTTCCAAAAACGACAGGAGATCCCAAGAAATGTTATTTAAATCGTATTATGGTAAAATGTTGTTTGTTTGTTTAAGATATCATCACGATCGAGACACCGCTCAAGAGTTGGTTCAAGAAGGCTTCATTAAAGTCTTTGAAAAAATTTCAACTTTTGATTTTAACGGTTCATTTGATGCGTGGATTAGTAGAATAATGGCAAATACTTCTATTGATTTGTTGAGAAAAAACAATAAAAAAACATTTAGCGAATTAAATGAAACAATAGAATATCAGCTTAACGAAGCTGATGATAAAATTGACGAGTTAAACTTTGAATTAGACGTAAATTTAGCTTTGGAGGCTGTTCAAGAATTGTCTCCTGCTTACCGAACAGTATTTAATTTGTTTGTGGTTGAGGAATATACTCATAAAGAAATTGCAGAAAAGCTAAATATTTCTGAAGGCACGTCGAAATCAAATTTAGCAAAAGCAAAACAAAACTTAAAAACAATTATTGAAAAAAAAAGAGCAACGATTGAAAAATTTTAAAGACATATTAAAAAACGGTGAAGAAGATTTTAATGAACAAGCTTGGTTGTCATTTCAAAAAAAATTAGACCATCATTTGCCAATTTCATCTAAATCTTCCCTTTTTTCAAATAAAAATTTAATGTTTTTAGGAATTGGAACTTTAATTTTAAGTGTTTGCATTTTTATTTTAAATCAAAATAATTCAGTAGAATTAAAATCAAAACATTTAGTTCAAACATCAGCAAATAAAACAGTTGATTCATCAAATATTTCAATTCAAAAGCAAACACAATCAAAAGAAAATATTATCGAACATAAAATAGAATCAAATACTCCTATACTAAAAAGTGAAAATGCGATACAAACAGAAGCAAAAACAAAAACTACTTCTAAAACATCGTCGAATGCTATCTCAAATGTTGAAAAAAACAATTTTGAATTTATAAATAATGATTATTCAACCAAAGAGATCAAGCAAACATCAATTTTACCAACTACAAAAGAACAGGAATATAAGCCTATACCAATTGAAAAACATTATTGTATTGGTCAAACGATTGATTTGTATCACAACAATACAACTGAAATAATAGTTTATTTAGAAAATGAAGAAATTATTTCAGTTACACCAAAGAGAATTAAAAATATTAAAGCAACAAAATCAGGAATTTATCAAATCAAATATCAAAATATTATTGTACAGGAATTTGAAGTTTTTTCTGAAAAAAATGTTGAAATTGAAACATCGTCTGAAATTGTGTACGAAAAAGGATTACCTATTTTAGAAATTAAAACAAAAGATTTTACAAACGATATGACATGGACAAGCACCAAAGGAATTGTTAAAAATCAAAAATCTGCAACTGAAATTTTATGTTTTCAAAAAGGAAATTATGAGATTTCCATAAATTCAAACAATCCATTTGCCTGTCTTAATATAAATAAAGTAAATTTTTATGTTGCAGAAGAATATAATTTATTAGCAACCAATGCATTTATACCGAACAGTTCAAATCCAAAAAATCAAACATTTATGCCTGAAGCATTAAAATTAAGGTCAAGTGCATTTGAACTATTTATTTACGACTCAAAAGACAAACATTTGGTGTTTTCTTCTCAATCAGTAGAAAAATCATGGGATGGAATTGACGTAAAAACGGGCAATCTTGTTCCTGATAATGTTATTTATTTATGGAAAGTCGTTTTAAAAAATCCTGAAAAAGGTGAAAAAAATGAATATAACGGCACAATAATAAGGTTATAAGACCGTAGCAAAAGTCAATAATCGAGGCTTTTCAAAAATTTGAATCCGCAGTCCCGATTGTTTGCTTCGGGATGAGGAATTTAAATTTTTGGATTAACGATGAGAATTGGGTTTTGCAACGGTCTTGTTATAATGATTAAACCTTTCATCCATTTTTCGTTCTCAATATATCATACTTTAATTATATTGGTTATGTTTTCAGTTTTCAAATATTTAGATGAAAATCATAATCGGAAGTTAAGTTTATTAACCTGAATTTCAATTTTACTATCTAACTCAGGTTATTACCAAAATAATTATTTATACCGATTACATATTCAAGATAAAGCAATTTAATTGACTTTTACAGTATATTCATTTGGGATTATAATTACCTCAAAAATGAATACGTTTCATTAATGTCAAACAATCACAATTTTAAACTAATTTATGATAGGTAGAAAAATATTTTCTGTAATGTCCAGTTGGGTAAAAATTATTTACTCGCTAAACCAAACACCATATATTTCCAACTTTTAGGAGTAATGTGATTAAAAATTAGAGTATCTAAATAATAGAATAAACTTCTTTGTCTTTCATTTCTTCCAAAAGTTGCTAAAAACCCTGTTGAAGAATATTTTATTAGTTTATAATCCGTAAATAACTCTTCAATTTCGGAAATAGATATATATCGCCATGATGAACCCCAACGAGTGAATCTTTTTCTAAAAAATTGATGTAAAGGAGATGCCTTTAAGTTTTCAGCAAATAACACTACTCCACCTGGTTTAAGTGCTTTATACATTTCATTAATGGCCTGTTTTTGTAAATCATAACGATTATTATATCCCACGCCACCCAATATCGATTTAAAAATTATTACATCAAAAGAATTTTCATAAGAAATATTAGTACAATCAATTTTTTGATAAGTTATGTTTTTATAAAAAGGGAAATTTTTGTGCTGAGATTGAACTTCTTCAGTTATACCTTCTAAATCAGAGCAAATAACATTAATTCCCTTTGATGCAAGGTAAATAGACAAACCTCCACCTCTTGATCCTAACTCTATTGCTTTTAATTCACTTGAAAAATTTAAGTTTTTTTCCCAATAATTTAAAGCTTTAGACCATGTTTTAACATCCCACTCTAAAACTGTTTTGTTGTTCAGCAAATCAAATTTTATTAATGATTATGTCCATCATGATTCTGACCGTCATTTGGATTATGAGCAGGTGGTGCCTCAGAAATATTTACAAGTTCTAATTCAAAAACTAAATCAGAATAAGGAGGGATTGCTCCAGGACGACCTTTAGGACCATAAGCTTGAAAATATGGAATAATAAATTTACCTTTCCCACCTTTACCTAACATTCCAATTCCTTCATCAAATCCTTTAATCATTCCTTGTACTTTATATTGAAAATCTAAAGTTTTTCCTCTATCTCTTGATGAATCAAATTTTGTTCCATCTAATAAGGTTCCAACATAATGAACTTCTAATTTATTTCCTGTTTTAGGTTTTTCACCAACACCTTCATTTTCTATTACATAAACCAAACCTGATGCAGTTTGTTTTGCAGATGGATTTGTTTTTTTAATTTCTTCAAATAAAAACTTCTTATAGTCTTCTTCAGACATAGCTGCAATTTTTTCAAGTTTTGCTTTCTTTTCAGCTTCCACTTTTTCAATTTCTGCATAAGCATTTTTAAATACCTCTGTTGCATTCCATTTTTTATATTGTTTACCTACCTTTTTTATAGTAACTTTAGTCATTACATCCTCTTGAGCTATAGCATTTACAACATCTTGTCCCTTAATGACGTGACCAAAAATTGAATGTTTACCATCTAACCAAGGTGTTTCTTTATGAGTAATAAAGAACTGACTACCATTGGTTGTTGGGCCTGAATTAGCCATTGATAAAATACCAGGTCCAGAGTGTTTTAAATCTTTATGAAACTCATCAAAAAATTTATAACCAGGGTCACCAGATCCATTTCCAAGAGGACAACCACCTTGAATCATAAAATCTTTGATTACTCTATGGAATTTTAAACCATCATAATATGGTTTGTCAAATTTTTTACCTAAACACTCAAAATTCCCTTCAGCTAATCCAACAAAATTAGCAACTGTCATAGGAGTTTTTTCGACTTCCAATTGAAGAATAATTTCGCCTTTAGAGGTTTCTATTATTGCATAAATCCCATCTTCAAAATTCATATCCTCACTTTTTTGGGCATTAACACAAGAAAATAAAGTAAGAATTAAACTAAGTACAAATAAAGTATTTTTCATGATTTTTTTTTTCAAAATTAATATTTAATTAGAATATGATGTAATCTTAACTAAAATTATACCAAAAATAGTTTTATTATAAATCGAATTTAGGAACTGAGACAATAGTTGTTCTTTCATTAGAATATGGATGAAAAAAAGTAATTTCTGAGGCGTGTAAATACAATCTTTCTGCTTTTTTACCATATAAATCATCTCCTAATATAGCTGTGTTTAAACCTAAACTATGAGCAGAATGAACCCTTAATTGATGCGTTCTACCCGTAATTGGATAAAATTTAACATGACTTTTGTTTTCTTTCTCATTTAGCACTTCATATTCGGTTATTGCAGTTTTTCCATAAGTTTCACAAACAACTTGACGTGGACGATCGTCCAAATCCACACGTAATGGTAAAGATATTATTCCTTTCTTTTTTACTAAAACACCATCTATTATTGCGTCATATTTTTTATTAATTGAACGTTTAATAAATTGTTTTTGAAGTCTTTTGTACGTTTCTAAATCTTTAGCTATTAACAAAATTCCAGAAGTGGAATAATCCAAACGGTGAACAAGTAACGGTCCTGTCCATTTTGGAAAATTGTTTTTTATCTGTTGATAAATAGAATTTTTTGAACTTTTTCCAGGGACTGATAAACAGTCTTGTTGTTTATTTATAACAAAAAGATATTTGTCTTCAAATAAAATTTCTAATCTAATTTCCTGATTCTCATTTTCAATCATTGGATTTTTATCCACTTGAAGACCTTTTAACATAAATGACAATATTGGTTCACATTTACTTTTACAAGCAGGATAAAATTGACCATGTTTTCTCACTTCAGATAAGGGAGATTTTCCCCACCAAAATTCAGCCAAACAAATTGGTTTTAAATTGTTGATATAAGCATATTGTAATAATTTAGGGGCAGCACATTCACCAGCACCCGCAGGAGGATATTCATTTTTATAATCAATAAAGACATCTAAAATATTTTTTTCTTCTAGTAAAGCATTTTTGAAAGTGTAATGTTGAAATATTTTTTTTTGTAGAATCATAGATTTTTCAGCTCTTAGCTTTTTAAATTTTTCAATTTTTTGTTCCCACTTTTCGATAGCTTTATTTATTGAAAGTATATTTTGATTAAATATTTTTTTGCAATTTTTCAATTTTAGTTGTTCTACTTTGCTTTCATCATTTAATGTATTTAGAATCGGAATTTTTTCCACTATTTTTAATTGGCGAAGTTCTATTTCTTTCCTTTTTTCATCTCTTTGTTTTTTGTTTTCTTTTATTCTTTTTTTGAGTAAACCTATTTCAACCTGATGTAACAAAATTTGATTTTCTTTTTGTTTCAATAATTCAATATATGAATCAGCATGAAACAGGTTTTCAATTTTTTTGTTTAATTCATTAAGATTTTGCTCTTCTTTTTTGTAAAATCCTTGATTTTCTAAAATATCAAAAACTGGAGGCACAAATAAAGTATGATGATTTGAATTGGCTAATTTTCCGGAAAAAGCAGCTAGATATCCAAGAGTTTTATCTGGTTTTTGGACTACCAATACTCCAAACATTTTGCCAATAGGCAACTTTTCATTCTCCTCATTTAATCCAAATGTATGATCAAAATCTTTTTGATGAATTAAATAATTTTGCAATTCCAACATTGCCAACTTAGCCAAGGGATGAGGGTCATAATAAAAAGGGAAAGTAAATAAATCAGGTAAAGACAAATTACTTAAATCTGTTTTAAATGAAATTACTTTATTCATTTATAGAATTCTGATATTGGATAGACAAAGTTATTTTAAATAATTTTAAGTAGGAATAAAATTATATATTAGTAAAGTAATTATTTTAATATAAGAAGAATATTGTAGATTTATTTTATTTTACAGGAAAAAGAAAGGGTATAATCACCTCCAGTTGTGCCTAATCCAAAAGTGTTTTTTTGAGTAGTAGTTAATTCATTGGCTTTGCACCTAGATTCAGCTTTTTTCTTCTTATCATTTATGTTTAATGTTATAATAGAAGTATTAGAATATCCTTCATAAACTAATTCTCCATCTTCATAAACATTAGTTATTTTTTCTGTTTCATTACATTCACATGTATAGTTTTTTTTGCAAGATACAATTAAAAAAGTCAAAAATATAGCTAAAAAAGAACTTTTTTCATAAAACATATAAATAAAACTATTATAAAATTAAAAAGCCAAGTTAAAAAAATACTTGGCTTTTAAAAAAAAAATTATTTTTCAGATAACGAACATTTAGTTGCTGTAACTGGATCATCACCATAAAAAGTGGATCCATAATAATCGTTTTGTGTAGATGTTGATTCAAATGATTTACATTTGTCTTCGGATTCTTTTTTCTTAACTTTAAACGTATATACAGTTGTACCTTCATCTAAAACATAAGAATTAGAATAAAGAATTGAATCAGATGACCAATATAATGTAGGCATAGAAAAAGTTTTATTGCATGTACAGTTGTAATCTTTTTTACAAGAAACCGCTAACAATGCAAGTGCTGATAATGCTAAAAAAGTTTTTTTCATAATAAATTGTTTTTTAAATTCGTACAAATGTAAAAAAAATTTTAAATTGAAAAGTATTATTTTATATTATATTTTTTTATAATTTATTGAAATATTGCAATTGAATTTTATTATAATAACCTGAGTTCGATAGTAAAATTGAAATTCATATTAATATAAAGAACTGTTAGACAAGGATTTTGATCATCTCCGTAATTTGATCCATAACATCTAAACTGTCAGCAACTTCTTTGTAATCATTTCATTGAACTTCAGATTTTTTTTTGAAAGATTTAAATGGGAAAATTATAGTTGAGTATTCATACGTTTTAGCGTTTGAATATAATGTTGACTCACTTGACCAATAAACATTGAGCATTGATAAAGTAATTACTCAAAATCAATTATTGTTTTTTCTATATTAATAGAATTGTATAAGCTAAAATTAAAAAAAATCTTTTATTCATAATTATTAACTTTATATTTGTTTCAAAAATATGAAATTTGAATATTAAAAATGCCTTTAGAAATTAGTTTTTCAATTTTACCTGAATTTATTAGTGATAATGACTATATTAAAAACCTAATTTCTGTAAAAACAAAATGGGATAAAGAAAGTTTTTATTTTAAATGGAAAAAACGATCTATTGATGCTCGTTCTAAACAAATTACGTTTTTTTCCACTTTTTTGGTTTATAAAAATGAAGAAAATTACCAAGTAAAAGAATTTGTATGGAAAAGTACTGCAAAAAAAAACTCTGAAAAAATTCATATAATTGGTGCAGGACCTTCAGGACTTTTCGCCGCACTTCAAGCACTTCAATTGGGTTTAGTACCAATAATTTATGAACGAGGCAAAGACGTAAGAAGTCGTAGAAGAGACATTGCTTTGTTGAATCAAAAAGGTATAGTGAACCCAGAATCAAATTATTGTTTTGGTGAAGGTGGTGCAGGAACGTATTCTGATGGAAAACTATATACACGTTCAAAAAAAAGAGGTGATACTCAAAATGTTCTCGAATTGTTTGTTTTATTTGGAGCTGACAAAGATATTTTGGTCAATACTCATCCTCATATTGGAACAAACAAATTACCTCATGTGATAGTTAAAATAAGAGAATTTATTCAACAAAATGGAGGTGAAATACATTTCGAATCAAAATTAACGGATTTGTTTATAAAGAATAACTGTCTTTATTCTTTTGAAATCAACTCCCAACAAAAAATTTCTTGTAAAAACCTTATTTTGGCTACTGGTCACTCTGCTAGAGATGTTTATTATTTACTTCATCAAAAGAAAATTAAAATTCAAGCAAAAAGTTTTGCCTTAGGTGTTCGTATAGAACATCCTCAAACTCTTATTGATGAAATTCAATACCATTCTTGTAAAAACGATTATTTACCCCCAGCATCGTATTCTTTGGTCACTCAAGTCAACAAAAGAGGTGTTTACTCATTTTGTATGTGTCCTGGAGGCATTATTGCTCCTTGTGCAACAGACATAAATGAAGTGGTAACCAACGGATGGTCGCCATCAAAAAGAAATAATCCTTATGCCAATTCTGGAATTGTAGTAAGTGTTTTTCCAGAAGATTTTGAACATCATAAAACAGATCCTTTGGTTTGTCTTGAATTTCAGAAAAAAATCGAAACTTTATGTTGGGAGTTTGCTGGTAAAAACCAAAAAGTTCCCGCTCAACGTATAATGGATTTTATTCATTCTAAAAAATCTCTCGACTTACCTAAAACTTCCTATCAACCAGGCATTGTAAGTGTAGATTTAAATAGCATTTTTCCACCTTTTATTTCCAATTCTTTAAAAGAAGGATTAAAAGAATTCGGCAAAAAAATGAAAGGATTTTTAAGCGAAGAAGCTGTTCTACATGCACCAGAATCTAGAACTTCCTCTCCTATTCAAATACCAAGGAACAAAGAAACTTTTGAGCATATTGAAATTAAAGGATTATACCCTTGTGCCGAAGGAGCTGGATATGCAGGAGGCATCGTCTCTGCTGCTATTGACGGCATGAACTGTGTTAAGGCAATTGTAGAGAAAAAGTCTTTAAAGTTTGACTAATTTACCATTAATTAATCCAGATTTAGTTTTAATTTCATAAAAATAAATTTGAGAGTTACCCTCTACTTGAATTATTTCTCCCTTATAATTTGATTGTTCATAAATAATTTGCCCTTCAATATTAACAATCTTCAAATAAATTTCGGAAATATCAGTGGGAACATCTATTTGAATTTGATTATTGAAAGGGTTTGGAAAAGCTTTATTAGAATAATTATCCAAAATAGTATTAAATCTAAGCAATTCGCTTGTTTCTAGTTCAATCAACCAAATATCTGAATATCCACCTAAAAAAGGAGTTGTTTTATTGCCTGAAATATCTGATTCTGTTTTGATATATAAAATAACATCTCCATTGTCATTTAATATTAATTTTGAATTACCTTCACCTAAACTTCCACCAAAAATTCCTTGAGTTAATACATTAAGATTCTGATCTAATATTAACAACCATGAATCATTTTCTCCAAAACTATCTTGAGTTTTAATCCCATTTATTCCTCCAGAACTAATTCCTAAAATCGAAAAATTCCCCCATTTCCCTTTAACTATTTGATGTCCTTTATCTGAATCAAATGAACCATAAGACTTCTGTTCTACAATATTTAAGTCATTATCCAATTTTATCAACCAAATATCGTAGTTAAAAAGTGACTGACTTCCATAAATTGGAGTTGTTTTATTTCCTGATACATCAGAATTAGATGAAGTAAGTAAATAAGTGTATTCTTCATCAAACAAAAAACTACATAATACAAATTCACTTTCAATTCCCCCATAATTTTTATCATATAATTTGTTTAATTGTTCGTCTAAAACTAAAACCCAAACATCAGTTTGTCCATTAGATTCCGTTGTTTTATCTCCAATTATAACATTATCTGCAAAATTATAACTCAAAAACAAGCGATGACGAATTGTGTCGTGATGAAAATTATATTCCTTTCCAACCCAATCAATATAAATAACCCCTTTTTCTTGTATTATTGAACCATTATTTATATCTACTTCTATTAACCATATTTCTTCATTTCCGTATATTCTTGAAGTAGTTTTGTTACCACTACTATCTGAATCAGATAAACATGAAATTATTAAATTACCATTTTGTAATGTACTAATTTTTTGCCTAAATTCAAAATTTTCACCACCATAATTTTTTTGCCATAAAATATTACCATCAAGGTCTAAAGCCAATAACCAAGTGTCAGTTTCTCCATATGAATCAACTGTTATATTTCCAGTACCGTCTAGTTCACTTTCTCCTACAATATATATATTATCGTTAATAATAATCATATCAGTAGCTATATCATAACCAACACCTCCGTATGATTTTTGCCAAACTATTTGATAATTATCATCAAGCTTAATTAACCAAATATCATAAGAACCAAAGAGAGATGGGAGTTCTCCTGTCGTTGAATTGGTGTAATTCAACATATAAAATCCATTATCATTAGGAGATTCTAATATAACTGCATTATGATCATCTAAATTTCCACCAAAATTTCTTTGATAGTTTATATTTATTTGTGAATATAACGTAGTATAAATAAAAATAATAATTAAAAAAGACCTCATACTAATGAATACTAAAAATTTAAAAAATAGGAAAACCCCAACTCTGCAAAAATATAATTAATTTTGAAATGAAACTATTTTTTCCATACTACTTCCATCTTCAAAAAGTAGTTGAACTCTAATTTGATTGAATGCATAATTTTTCTTGTTAATATTGAAATTAGATATATTTTTAGAAATACCATTTAAATTATCATTTAAATCGTGTAGTATATTTCCATCTAATGATATTACCTTTAAATTATAATTGATTTTATAATCAGAAAATATTTCAACTTTTAAATTATTGTTTGTTAAAGGGTTACTTAAAATATCTAAACTTACAATATCTGAAATTTTATTGTTTGTTATTTTCGTTTCACTACTTTCAAAAACAAAAGGTATTATTTCTCCTCCTTTAAGAATAAATGTTAGTCTATTTAGTCCTTTTTCAATATTTAAGTTATTTGGGACATAAGTTTCAGTTTTTTGATTTAAATTTAATTCAGTTGTGTTATCGTAACTACCATCTATATGGTCTATGTAAACTCTACGAATCAAACCATTCATAAAATTATTATTCACAGTAGGACTACCAGGATTAACACCAATAGCACTTTGATAACAATCATCCAAATCAATTGAAAAATCACTTTCGATCCACTCTTCAACACAATCAATAAAATTATCATGGTCAAACTTTCTTTCATCAATAATTTCCTCAAATATCCCAACATCTACACCGTTATTCCCTTGGCACATTAACTCGTTTGCATACAAATTAATATCAGGATTTGAATTTATTAGATTATCATATTCATCCATATGATTATTAAAAGTTCCTATCCACGCTACATTACCTGTTAAAGGCATTGAACATAAATTATCATTGTAGTATAGTTCACTTGTTCTATTGTCATCCATCCAATTAAATCTTAAAGCACTTTTTTTAACTAAATAAGGATTCGAACCAATAAAATTAAACCCTTCAGGTGTTTTAAATCCATCATTAACGCCAAAATATCCATATAATCTAATTACATCTCTATCAAATTCGTCAACTTCTGTTACGAGACTTGTGTTATTTACATTAGTAACATGTGGTTCATATATATCTCTCCATTGTATTTTATATTGTTCAAATCTTTCAGGTGTCATAGCCATATAAAATTCACTATATAATCCTTCATCTAAATTCTGATACCTTATATAATTATCTGACATTCGCAAGTACCTTCTTCCAGAATCATGCAAAATATAATTTCCATCTTCGTCAACATCAGCAACTCCATCAAAATTTTCATCTTGAACAATTCCAATTCCCCAAGAAATTAAAAACCAAGCATATCCATCAGAATTACACATTTTGTCACAAACCATAAAATGAAAATCATCTCCTGGATAATAAACTTTAATATTTTCTACGTCATCTTCTGAAACGTCTATTAATGAATTATTTGATTTTCCTTCAATTCGATAATAATTTTTATTTGAATTAAAATAAGATGCATTCAATCTAAAATAATTGTTGTTTGTTTCGATATTCTCAATTTCATCAAAAACACCATTTAAATCTTTTTTAAAAATCCTTAATCTATATCCCTGATTGTCAAACTCATCCCAAAAAAGATGATAATTGGAAATTTTAGGATCAACTTTTGATCGTACTATAGTTTGATTGAACGCAAAAAAACTAATAATTACTACATTTAATGTTAAAAATAATTTTTTCATACTATAAAATTTAAAAAAGCATTTCCATTTCAAAATTCAGCAGGAAATTTAACTGTTCAATATTTTGCTAAATTATTTTTAAAATTAATAAGTTACAAATTCTAATAGTTTTAAATAATTACTAAATTTGGTTTTATTTAAAACTATTTTTATGGAAGAATTTAAATTAATTATTGGTCATAAGATAAAATCAATCAGAGAATTAAAAGGTTTTTCTCAAGATTACGTAAGTTCTAAACTTAATATTTCCCAAAATGCACTAAGCAAAATTGAAAGAGGCGAAATAAAAATTTCTTTCGACAAGGCTTGTTCACTTTCAAAAATATTAGAAACAGATATAAATACTTTAATAAATTTTGAACCAGGAAATATTTTTAATAACTGTAACCAATCAGGAGTTTTAAACTCTTACCACTTTAGTGACAAAAATTTAATAAATGACCTTTTAGAGACTAAAAACAAATTAATTGCTGAATTAGAAAAAAGATTGAATAATTTGGAAAATTCTTAAAAAATTATAACTTTCATTACCTTTGCAAAATGAAGTATTATTTTCTTCTGTTATTAACGTCTATTATACTATTCTCATGCAAAGAGGATAAACTCAAACCCAGTACTTTAAAAAAAGTTATATTACTTGAAATTGATTACTTAAAAAATAAGTTTGAAGGCGGAAAAGAGTTCTCTTATTTCACTGACAATAGTCAAGGCAGCGACTTACCCATTATTGTCAAAGAATACATTAATAATACAAGCAAAAGAATCACTTTTTTGTATGGAGATAAAGCGGATACAATTTTTGATGCAACTGAAATAGTTGATGGACAAGGAGAAATTTTATATCCTAATAATTTTGACAGTTACATTTTTTATTATAAACTAGATTCTTATACTGTTTCACAACCTTCAGAAGATTTTTTTCAAATATTGTATCACGATTCCAGCGACCCAATTCCTTTCGATAGTATTTGGAAAACAGTTAGTAATTTAAAAACTGTTGAAAGTTACAGAAACAAAAATCCCTCTTCAAAAATTGGTTTAATTTTAATACGACCTTCTTTAGTTACACAAAATCCTGGAGATTGGAAATGGCTTTTAATTTTACGAGAGTAATCTCTTTTTCAGATGAATACCTTTTCTCCTTCCGATTTTAAGATTATCAGATCATTAACTGATGAAAAAAATCGAAAATTTAATCGTGTTTATTTGTGTGAACATATTATTTCAGGTGATAAATTTGTTTTAAAATACATCAAAAAAACAGATAAAAATCAAAAACATCTCCAAAAGCTACTTTTTGAAGCCAATTTGCAATTTAAACACACTTCATTACCTAATTTTATTGGGATTTATCAAAATGAAAATGAATTGTTTTGTTTTAAAAAATTTGTTGAAGCAAGTCCAATTAACATATTTTTTAAAAAACTAAAGTACTCCAAAACAGAATTTATTCGACTTTTTTTAAATAAAATAGAACCAGTTTTTGCTGAAATTCAAACTATGGGATTAGTTCATTCTGATATTAAACCAAGTAATATTTTGATAGAGAAAAATGAAAAAGATTTTAATGTCCATTTAATTGATTTTGGTTTATCTTTTTATCCTAACGAAACAAATAGAGAATTGGTTTACTCCCTTTCCTATTCAGCACCTGAATTGGTTTTGAACTTATTAGATCTTGCTTGTCATAAAACTGATATTTATTCTTTAGGGATATGTCTTTTTCAGTTATTTGAGGGGGAAATACCTTTTAAACAATCACACCCAGGCATGATTACACATTTACAAATCAACTCTCCTCTTGAATTTAGCTACAAAACTCCAAAAAAATGGAGGGAAATTATTCAAAAAATGTGTGTTAAACAGCCATTATTGGCACCACCTCATCAAATTAATATAGAAAAACAAAAAGAAATTATTCAAAAAGGAATTGAAGGAAGGTATAATTCAATAAAGGAAATCAATAAAGTAATTGAAAATATAATTCCAAAAGATTATGGAGTTAAAAAATGGTTTTTCTTTAGAAGGTAAAATCATAATAAATTAAGGAAATAAAGAAAAACTACTCCTCCTATTTAATAAAAATCTTTTTTAATTCCAATATTCACACTAAAAAACAATTGTCTGTACATAGTGCTAGTACTCGCAATAGTATTACTAGGTAGTGCATAAATAGCATAATTCATTCCACCATCTAAATAAAGTGTTCCAAAAGTAAAATTATTTTTAATTCCAGCATTTAAGCCAAATGAAAAGCCAAAAATATTACCAATAGCTTTGTCTCTATCGCTAATTTGTTCTGCATTAATAAACAGATCATAATTATTTTCGTCAAAATCTTGCACTTCGTATTTCACTTTGTTAAAAACAAAACATAAATTAGAACCACCAAAAAATCCAAATCCATAATCCAAACCATTTCCAAAATAGTATCTTCTACCAATTTCAATAGCTGTATAATTAATTTTCTCTGTTGATTCTAATTGAATTGAATAAGGATTAACATCAAAAGTTTTTCCAGTTGCAATCATAAAACCAGTTTCAGGAGTATTTTGTTTAGAGGGCATAAAACTCACTCGAGCAAATAAACTTGATTGATCGTCTTTCGCATATTCACCTCCAACATGAAATCCAGGAAAAATACCAGAAATACCGAAAGATTTTATCATACTCGGTCCAACGGAAACTGAAAATTGAGCTTTTGAACAAAACACAATTAATGCAGATAATAAAAAAAGACTGTATTTCATCGAATTTTTAAATTTAAACAAAAATACAATATTTTAATTTAGAGTACATTTTTTTTTTAATAAAATTAACATTTAAATTTTTTATATTGCCTAAGTTATTCAATAAAAAATTAAGACCAAAGATTTTTAGTACCCTATTGAAATACAAATCGATGTGTTGATTGAAATACTAAATTTTAGGATTGAGAATGTGCCAAAAATATGTTTTATTTGAATATTTGGCACAAACTCAGATGTGTTTTAATTCTTCTAATTTGCCTTAAAATTGATTAAAAAATGTTTTGTTTCTCTTACAATTTATTCCTTGTCAAACAAACAATCCATTGTGATATTATATGAAAGAATCGCTTGACTATATTTATTTTCTTTCACTCCCCAAGTAGTCAACATTGCAGTATTAATACTTTTTTTTGTTTTGCTTGTTTCCTTAAACTCTTGTTCCTTTTTGCGTAATTTTTGAAGATAGTTTTGATCAATACTAAATTCTACATTATGAAATTTAATTTCAAACAAGTTGACAATATTGTCGTTTCTATCAATGACCAGATCTATTTGTGCATTTTCGTTATGCCAAACGTAATCATTAGAAAGAATTTGGTTGCATTTTAGGGCTTTTTTAATGAGAGAAACATTTTTTAAACATATTGATTCAAACGCATTACCACACCAAGAAATGTATTCTTGTTTAGGATAGATGTTTATCCATGATGAACCTTTAAATTTAGTCATAAATTGTAAGTAAAAAAGACAAAATTCATCATAAATACGATATAATTTCACTTTTTTATTCCCATTATGCGTTACATAAGAAAGAACAAAACCTGAATAAAGCAAATCGTTTAATGAATCGGAAAATCGTCCACCTGATGAAATGTTGAGTTCCTTTAAAATCTGATCTCTACTGATACCTTTTTTTGGTTTTTTTGCTAACACAAGCATGATTTTGTGATGATAAGAATTTTCTTCAAATAAAGATTTAAAAACCTCTTCAAACTCATTTTCTAAATAAGCATTTTCTTCAAAACACATTCTGTTAATTGCCATTACAGAGGATTCTCCTTTTTTAATGTTTTCTAAATATTCTGCAATACCTCCAAAAGCCATGTATATTTTTAATAACTCCATTTTTTCTATGGGATTTTTTTTGTATTTAAAAAATTCCTTTGTTTCACTTAATGAAAATGGATTTAGTTTGATTGTTTTTGTTATTCTTTTACTTAATCCTTTTTTATTTTGAATAATTTTACGAACCATGTATGAAGCTGCTGAGCCACATATTATAACAATTAAATCGTTTCGAGTAGTACAATAGTCATTCCAAAAGTTTTCAAAAACAGGCAAAAACCCTGAACGTTGGGTATCCATCCATGGAAATTCATCAATAAAAATTACTTTTTTTCGTTTTGTTTTTTTTATTCCATTTAAATAATTTTTAACAAATAAAATGCTTCTATCCAATCTTTTATTTTATTGTTCGTTATTTTTTTTGGATTGATTTCTTGCAATTTCAACATAAAGTTTTTAAGTTGAGCATCCCTGTTGTCTGAACTTAAACCAGTCACACTAAATATAATGTATTTTGCTAAGTATTCGCGAATTAAATAGGTCTTACCAATTCTTCTTCTTCCGTAAACAGCTAAAAGTTCAGATCTTTCACTATTAAGGGCATCATCCATCAATTGTTTTTCTCTATATCTTCCAATAACAATTTGCTTCATTTTCTTTATATAGTTGTTCGTCTTTGTGCCAAATTTATATATAAATATTTATTTTGGCACGTACTCAAGAATTTTATAAGATATTAGTTTGTGCCAAAAATATGTATTATTTGTATTTTTGGCACAAACTCAGATGTGTTATTACTCTTCCAATCTATCTCAAAAATTGATTTAAAGTAATAAAAAATAGGACAAAGTTTGAATCTTAGGTCAACAGTGAATCAATCATAAATAAATTTAAAATCTACTCTCCTATTTTTCTGTTTACCAAAACTAGTTTCGTTTGACTCAATAGGTTCTTTTTCACCTTTAAAATCTATTTTTAGTTTTTTAATATCTAAACCATTTTGTGAGAAATATGTTTCAATAGATTTCGCTCTCTTTTTGGACAAAAGTTCATTATATTGAATACTACCGTCGGCATCTGTATGTCCTGTAGCTAAAATTCTTAAATCAGAATGACCATTTACCACCTCAATCATTTTGTTTAGATAAGAAAAATATTCTGCTTTTATATCCCATTTATCATATTCAAAATATATTGGTTCGAACACAAATTCATTTCTATCTTTCTCTCTCATTTCAGGTGACTTTTTTCCATTTTTGTATTCTGATAAAAAAACATCTCTCCATGCATGACCTAATACTGCATCTTTTTTGTCAGAAAAACTCGCCTTAGAACGGTACAATATTATTTTCCCACTGTGTCTTTTACAAGTATTACTTGTAAATTTCCCAATGATATAACCCATTGAGTCTATGTATTGACAGGTATATTGGGCACTACACCAAGTCGTTTTGGAATTTGTCTTTTTAGATTCAATAACTGTTTCTTTAAATTCAAGTGTTTTATTTTTCACATTTCCACTGATTTTTTGAACTACATAAACGTCACTTGAGTACAATTCAGCACGACTTTTGCCATTTATTTTGTCACCATCAACTCTTAAGTTTAAGTAAAAAACAAGTGCATCTTTCTCATTTTGACCATCTTTTATCAAAACACCTTGCCAAACTCCATTCCATTTAACTTGTGCTATACCAGTATTAAAAATGAAAAAAAGTAAAAAAATTAAACAAAATTTAATCAAATAAAATTGATGTAGGATTAACTTAATTTGGATACTTTTGTTACTCATTAAAAATTCAAAGTTATGAAAAGATTTATTTTATTTGCTTTTTTATTATTTGCAATGTTGGCAAATACTCAATCAATTCATTCATATAAAGTAAACGATATCAACGGAAAAGAATTTGATTTTGCCACATTAAAAGGTAAAAAAATCATGATTGTAAATACTGCTTCTGAATGTGGATTAACTCCACAATATAGTGATTTAGAAAAATTGTATCAAAAATATAAAGATCATAATTTTGTAATTATTGCTTTTCCTTCAAATGATTTTTTGAATCAAGAACCTGGATCAGATGCTGAAATTGCTACTTTTTGTCAAAAAAACTACGGTGTAACTTTCCATATTATGAGTAAAATTCATGTAAAAGGAGATCAAAGACATCCTATTTACGATTTTTTAACACAAAAAGAAAAAAATGGGATTGCTAATTCAGATGTTAAATGGAATTTTCACAAATTTTTAGTTGATGAAAATGGGAAATATGTGAAAAATTTATCTCCTAAAACAAAACCATTTGACGATGAAATAATTCAATGGATAGAAAGAAAATAAATTTCTTATTGATCCAACCTTAATTGGAGTGGGGTTTAATATGCCGCTCTTTTTTATCTTCGTAAATGTCATTAATAGTTACAAGTATTCCAGTTTCTTCAACATTACCAAAATCAGGATTCACAGCAGTACCAAAAGTTTTCATTGTTGGAGAAAGATGCATATAAATATTAACTAAAGGGGGAACATTTTCTCCTTTTTCACGAACATAGGAATTCAAGACTTTAAAACCATCTTTAAAATCTAAACCATCTAACTGTTCATTTGCATAATTCACATTATAATTTTGAATTAAAGGAATTTTTGCACGCATAAGTTTTTCTTTGTCTGGAAAATAATAATGCATGAAGTGAAGTAAAAAATCTCTTGCTTCTATATTAAAACTTGGATACATTGTAACTTTGCCAAAAAAATATTTTATATCAGGATTATGAACAACAATTGCTCCCAACCCGTCCCAAATATTGTCTAAAGCAAATAAACCTTTTCTAGGATTGTTACTCGGTTGGTAATTTGGTTGAACCCAACTTCTCCCTAATTCAATAGTATAAGGTAAATAATCAGAAATAAATCGTTCAGAAAAATCAAAATAATGTGCCGTTGAAAGTGAAATAATTCCATTATTTATGGCGTCTTTACAAACAATATATCGATAACCTCCAATAATTTCTTGATCTTCTGGTGACCATACAATTAACTGTTGATAACAGGGGTCTTTTGTATCAAAATCATCTAAATCAAGTGGTAATCCAGTCCCTCCTCCTGATGCTCGAAAAGTTAGTTCTCTTAAACGACCTATTTCTCTTATTGTATTTGGTGAATTGTGTACATTAACGCTATAAATCTCGTTGTCTCCTTTTCTTGTTCTCTTTAAAAAGTTATTTTGATTTAACTCTTTTAGAATTAATTCTCTAGATACAGGAGAAATTATCGTTTGTTGCTTTTTAAATGTCATTTCGTTTGCTAAGATAATGAAATTAACTTGATTTTGCCAAATTATAAACTTTTTGCATCACAATCTCAGCCCATTTTTGATGTGAATAATTGTTTTCAGAAAATTGCTCAGGAAGAATTAAATCGCCTACTGTAAAAGTAATTGTAGAATTTTTTTGTTTGAACATTTCATTAGAAAGGTACAACATTTCAAAATTTGTTTTTATTCTTAAAAATTTTCTCAAATTGGCTAAACGATAGAAAAAATTGGACATTTTACCTCCAATAAAAATAGGTAAAACAGGAACATTGTGTTTGACTGAATACGAAATAAATGTTTTTTTCCATTTTAAATCTTTTACTTCTCCTTTTTGTCTTCTGCTAACTAAACCAGCTGGAAAAAAACAAATCAACTTATCAGATTGAAAAAGTGCATCTAAATTGGAATACATTTCTTTTGGGTTTCTTCCATGTTTATTTACTCCGAAAAAAATATCGTTTAGCGGCTTGATTTGTAACAATAAATCATTGGCAATAAAAACTATATCACTACGATAATCTTTTAGAGCTGCTAAAAAAGATATGCCATCTACTCCACCCAATGGATGATTCATCGCAATACAACAAGCTCCAGATTTAGGAATTTTTTCAAGACCATTTACATTAATCTTTATATTTAAATATTCAATTGCTTTTTGACAAAAATCTTGATTTTTTAGTGTTTTATTTTCTTGTAAAAACTGGTTTATTTCATTTTGATGAATTATATTTTCTAGATATTTAACCAAAAAACGTGGAATAAATTTTGAGATTTTTTTATTCTTAGTTTCTATAATCTTTTTAACGTCAATAAATTTATCCATAATCTGAACAAAATTACATTAAAAGCTGAGTCTTATTTAAAATAGTTTTAAAATTTTGGGTTATTTCATAATAATATTAAGAATTTGGAACAATTATAAAAAAATAGTTCTTCAAAAAATCATTCTTCTTGATTTCTTTGTAAATTTGAACTCAAAAATATCATTCAAAATGAATAAAATTATAATTGGAATTGTAGCCTTTCTTTCATTCAATGCACTTTTTTCACAAAAAAAGATTGAGTTTGTAGAATATGATTTACCAAATGGTTTGCACGTAATTCTCCATGAAGAACACTCAACCCCTATAGTTACTGTATCGGTATTATATCATGTAGGTTCAAAAAACGAAAACCCTGATAAAACTGGATTTGCACATTTTTTTGAGCACTTACTTTTTGAAGGTTCTGAAAATTTAAAAAGAGGTGATTACGATGACTTAGTTGAAAAAAATGGTGGTTTGTTAAATGCTAATACCTCTCAAGATAGAACTTATTATTATGAGGTTTTACCTTCTAATCAGTTGGAATTAGGTCTTTGGTTAGAAAGTGAAAGAATGCTTCACGCAAGAGTCGATAAAATAGGCATTGAAACTCAAAGACAGGTTGTAAAAGAAGAGAAAAGACAACGGGTTGACAACCAACCTTATGGATCATTTATGGAAGAAATGTTTAAACGACTTTATCAAGTTCATCCCTATCGTTGGGTTCCAATTGGAAGTATGGAACATTTAGATGCCGCTAAAGAAGAAGATTATATTAATTTTTATAGAACTTTTTATGTTCCTTCGAATGCTACTTTATGTATTGCAGGAGATTTTAAATTAGAAGAAACAAGAAAATGGATTGCAAATTATTTCTCTTCTATTCCTAAGGGTGAAGCCATTAATTTATATCGTGATTTAGTAAATTTAAATGACACCCAATTTGAAAGCAAATATGCTATCATGAAAAGCAAGTTCAACAAAGATGCTTTAATGAAATCAAAAGATGTTGAGGCATTAAAATTGGTGAAAAAATTAAGTACTACACCAATCAATATACCGAGACCAGAAGTCAATGAACCTCCATTACAAAAAACGATTATAGATACAATTTATGACAATATCCAACTTCCTGCAATTATGATGGCTTATAGAGTTCCAGATCAAAATCATCCTGATTATTATGCCTTAGACTTACTCAATACCATTCTTTCAGGAAGTACAAGTTCTCGAATGAATAAAAATATTGTGGAGAAAAAACAATTGGCAATTTCGTGTTTTTCTTTTTCATTTGGAATGGAACACCCAGGAGTTAGCTTGATTGCTGCAATCGGAACAAATGGAGTTGATTTATCAGTATTAGAAAAATCAATTGATGAAGAAATTGAAAATTTACAATTAAATTTAATTTCTCAAGAAGAATTTGAGAAAATTAGAAATCAATATGAGAACGATATTTTAACTTCACACAGTACTATTGAAGGTATTGCTGAAACGCTTGCAGATAATCATGTTTACAGAAAAAACACCGATTATGTCAATCAAGAATTACAAAAATATTTATCTGTGACGAAAGATGAAATTCAACAAGTTGCTAAAAAATATTATTCTAAAGATGCCAGAGTGATATTGTATTATTTACCAAAAGAAACAAATTAATAAAATGAAAAATTTTAGCTTAATTTTTATACTTTTTATAGGTTTTTCGGTATTTTCTCAAACGAAAACAAATAAAAAACCTCAACCGGCTGTTCAAGAAAACCCATTGGACAGGTCAATTAGACCTAAAGCTGGTCCAGCACCTCAAATAAACATCAAAGATTCTGAAGTGTTTACTCTTGGAAACGGTTTAACAGTTATTCTTTCAGAAAATAACAAAATCCCAAAAGTATCTTTTAATTTAGTCTTTTCTAGCAGTCCAGAAATGGAAAAGGAAAAAACAGGTTTATCTGAAATAACTGGTCAATTGGTAATGTCTGGTACTTCTAAAAGAAATAAAGACCAGTTAGATAATGAAATGGATTATATTGGAGCAACAATTAATGCATCAAGTACCTCAGTATATTTAAGTTGCTTAAAAAAACACTTAACAAAAGCATTAGACATTTATACAGACATTATACAAAATGCTCAATTTCCTCTAAGTGAATTTGATCGTATTATTAAACAAACGGAGTCAGAGTTACTTTCTGTAAAATCTAATCCAGATGGAATTGTGAAAAATATCGAAAAAGTGGCGAATTTTTCTGGACATCCTTATGGTGAAGTAGTTAGCGAGAATACTATCAAAAATATTACTAGGGAAGATGTTATTGCCTATTACAAAAAACATTTTTCACCAAATGGTAGTTATTTAGTTGTTGTTGGTGATATTACAAAAGAGGAATTGACTCAAGTTGCCAATCAATATTTTTTATCTTGGTTTGGAAAAGTAAATGAGAAAAAAAGTTTAAATGAGGGGAATTTCAATAAAGATTCAAGAGTTATTTTTGTTAAAAAACCTGGTGCTGTTCAATCCACAATCAGTATTACCTTTCCTGTGAAAATTAAACCAGGTAAAGAAGATCATATTGCCCTAAATGTAGTAAATGAAATTATTGGTGGTAGTGCATTTGCATCAAGACTAATGCAAAATTTAAGAGAAAACAAAGCTTATACTTATGGGTGTTACTCTAGATTAAATGTTACAGAATTCGGATCATGGATTTCTGCTAAAGGAAATTTTAGAAATGAGGTAAGCGATAGTGCAATAACTCAAATTCTTTATGAATTAAAAAGAATTACATCTGAATTGGTTAGCGATGAAGATTTAAGCCTTATAAAAGCTTCTATATCAGGCAGTTTTGCAAGATCATTAGAAAATCCTTCTACAGTTGCTCGATTTGCTTTAAATATTATTCAATATGGATTGCCAAAAGATTATTATCAAACTTATCTAAAACAATTAGACCAAATTACAAAAGAAGATATTTTACGAATTGCACAAAAATACATCGATTTTGATCATCCAAACATCATAGTTGTAGGTAATGAAGAAATATTATCCAAGTTAAAAGTGTTCGATAAAGATGGAAAAATTGAAATATTAGATGCTTTTGGAAATGCTTCGAAAGACCGATTAAAAACAGATATTACTAAAGAAAAATTAATCGAAAATTATATTTTAATGCTCACTCAATCTAAAAATATGGGAGAAGCACAGAAAAAAATTAAAAAAATTAAAAGCATGAAACAAAGTTATGAATTAACAAGTCCTTTGTTTCCAGGATCATTGTCGATGACAAATTATTTTGCTACTCCAAACAAAGAAGCAATGAAAATGGAAATGCAAGGCATGCTTTTACAAAAAACATATTTTGACGGTCTAAAGGGTGGGTCAATGAACATGCAAACAGGAAAATCAGAAATGACAGAAGAAGAAATTAAAATTAAGCAAAAATCTGTGGGCTTAATTCCTGAATTATCCTACCTCAATAATCAAATTGAATACGAATTGTTAGGTATAGAAGAACAAGATGGAAAACTTTGTTATGTATTAAAAGTGGTTGAAGGAAATGAAATAAAATTAGATTATTTTGAAAAAACAAGCTTTTATAAATACAAAACAAATCAATTAAAAGAAGAAGGTGAAAGTGTTTTAATTTTTTCAGATTATAAAGATGTAAGTGGAATTTTATTTCCACATTCAATCAGTATTTTGGCTGGTGAAATTTCAATGAATGGAAAAATCACCTCAATTGAAGTGAATTCTAAGATTGATAATGCAGTGTTTCAACCTTAATAGATTAATAATTTATTTTTGAAAAAAAAAATAACGATAATCGGCTCTGGAAACGTCGCATTTCATTTAACTAAAGAATTAGTAGAAAAAAATTATTCTCTTTCTATTTATAGTAGAAATGCAATAACAGGGAAAGAATTGTCTGATTTTTTTTCAGTTCCAATTTATTATTCTTTAAAGGAAATAAATTCGAAAGATTTACTTATTGTATGTGTAAATGATGATCAGGTAATTCCTTTAGTAAATCAACTCAATAAAAATGCAAAAGTCCTTTATACCTCTGGGAGTACATCAATCACTGATTTTGAGAAAAGACCATTTTTAGCTTGTTTTTATCCTATGCAAACATTTAATAAAAACATTCCTTTAGATTTTAAAAAAATTCCAATATTTGTTGAATCCACTTCAAATGAATTTCTTACTGAAGTAAAACTTATCGCATATGAACTTTCTAATAAAGTGTATTTAATTAATTCAGAACAAAGATTGTATTTACATATTGCAGCTGTTTTTGCTAATAATTTTAGTAATTTTTTACAAATTATTGCTCAAGACGTCTTAAATTCTCAGCAAATTCCTACTGAAGTTTTAGATCAGTTGAGAACACAAACTTGTGAAAAATGGAAAAATTGGGACGTGGTTTCTACTCAAACAGGTCCAGCTAAAAGAAACGATAAAAAAATCTTGAAAAAACATTTGTCTGTCCTTAAAAATAAAGAAAAAGAGATTTATCAACTATTAAGTAACTCTATTTTAGAATATTATGGCCACGAAAAATTATAAAGAATTACTCAAAGATATCAAGGTTTTTATTTTTGATATTGATGGGGTTTTAACCGACGGTCAAGTATTGATTACAAAAGAGGAATACATCAGAAGTATCCATGCAAAAGATGCTTACGCTATTCAATACGCTTCAAAAATCGGATATCAACTATTTGTAATTAGTGGTGGATACTCACCGACACTAAATGAAAAATTATCTCGTTTAGGAATTAAAGAAGTCTGCTGTAAATCAAAAAATAAAATAGAATCCTATGAATATTTAAAAGAAAAATATCATTTTCTTGACGATAATGTAGTGTATATTGGCGATGATTTGCCCGATTATTTTCTAATGCAAAAAGTCGGATTAGCTACTTGTCCACAAGATGCAGCCATTGAAATCAAAAATATTTGCCATTATCAATCTCCTTTTTATGGCGGAAAAGGTTGCGTAAGGGATTTAATTGAACAAGTATTAAAAGTTCAAGGAAATTGGATGAAAGATACCTTTTTTGAGTGGTAACCTGAGTTCGATAGTAAAATTGAAATTCAGATTAATATAAAGAACTGTTAGACAAGGATTTTGATCGAAAATTTAGCGAGCTAAATTGAGAGAAAACAACGAAGTATAACAGGTTTTTATATAAAGTGAAAGAATATTCCGCTGATAAACAACGATTTACTTCACAACCCTTTATCGATTTATCTCGATAAATCTTCAAAAGTATCATTCGTAACTCATTGTTTTTGAGCGGTCTGAATCCAATTTTAATAATCGAACTCAGGCTGGTAATACCAATTGCATATTCAATATTAGCCAATTAAAAATTATCTTCGAAGCTGCCTTTGGCAGTGTCTATTTTTATATTGTATCAGCATTTTTTAAATTTAAATTATGACAAATTAATAATTGTATTAGTTATAAAATGAATTTCTTTTCAATTTCATTCATTAAAACTAGGATAACACAAACAATATTTTTCTACAGGACTTGATATTGGATTTAAGTTGTAATTGTCTGATGCCAATGAAACGTCTTTTATTTCTTTGTTTTTAAACAAAAGATTTATATTTTGCTTGTTTTGATTGTAAGCATTGTTTACTAATTTCTCTGAATAAACAAAATAGTTTACTTCTTCATCATTTAAATCAAAGAGTTTTTTTACTTTATCCTTAATTTGATTTACAAATGATGTGTCAAATTCTTCTTTACTAACAATAATTTTAAATAAATCTCTTTTAATAAGTTTTTGCGACAAAAGAGATAAAATTTTATCTTCATGTTCTTGCCATACTTTGATGGAGCAGGTAATGTCATAATCATCAAGTTTCGAAAATTCAACAAGTGTTTTACTGTTGTTTTCAAAATCCTTTTCGCAAATTTGTTTACTCAAAAAATAATTTAATGCAGGAGAAGCAAATAAAATTTTTCCTTGTTGGACTAATTCTTTAGCTCGTCTTAAAATATGAATTAACATAAATTCTGCTGAAACAACTGTTTTGTGAAGATATACCTGCCAATACATAAATCTTCTTGTTACCAGAAATTTTTCAACAGAATAAATGGCTTTTTCTTCCAAAACTAATTGACCATCAACAACGTTGAGCATTTCAATTATTCTTTCTGCACCAATCTGTCCCTCTGTAACTCCTGTATAAAAACTGTCTCTATTGAGGTAATCTAATCTATCCATATCTAATTGACTAGAAACCAACTGATATAAAAATGGTTTTTGATGATACTCATTTCTAAATATCTGCAAACATAAATCAAGTTTGTTTTGATGTTCTTTACTTAATGCTTGAATAAAATATTCAGAAATTTTTTCATGACTAACGTGATTCACTAAATCATATTCCAAAGCATGACTAAAAGGACCGTGGCCTATATCATGTAATAAGATGGCCAACAAGACGGCATTTTCTTCGTCTTCAGAAATGATGGCTCCTTTTTTTTTCAAAATTGATACAGCATGCGTCATTAAATGCATTGAACCTAATGCATGGTGAAAACGAGTGTGTAAAGCTCCTGGATACACTAAATGAGTTAATCCTAATTGGCAAATACGTCTTAATCGTTGAAAATAAGGATGTTCAATGATGTCGTAAATAAATTCATTTGGAATAGTAATAAAACCATATACAGGGTCGTTGAACAGTTTTTTTTTGTTGCTTTTATTTTCAATTGTTACCATAGCTAAAACTCAAAAGTAGATAGAATTAATTGATTTTAAAGTGATTTATTTTTTCATTTTTAATAAAAAGAGTAAATTTACCAAAAAAATCAAAAATGTCGCTCATAAAAAATGCTCAAATAAGATATAGAGTAATTGACCGTTGCATTCGTAACCCAATTAAAAAATACCCTAGTAAAGAGGATTTAAGAAAAGCTTGTGAAGAAGCAATTTATGGAACAGATGAAGGAATTGATATTTGTCCTTCTACTATTGAAAAAGATATTTTTGCTATGCGAATGGACTCCGATGCTCCAATAAAATACAGCAAAAAATATAAAGGATATTTTTATTCTAATGCAGACTTTACTCTAAACGATGTACCTTTAACAGACAATGATATTCAAGCTATAAAGTTTGCTGCAAATACTTTACAACAATTTAAAGATGTGGAACTTTTTCGTCAATTCAATTTTGCAATTGATAAAATAGTTGATAGAATCAATATTTCTCAAAATCCAAGAGAAAAAGACATAAGCACACTTGTACAATTTGAAAAAGCGGTTTCGACAGGAGGTAATCAATTTTTATCTCCATTATTAGAAGCTATAAGAAATAAAAAAATTGTATATTTTAAGTATCAAAGCTTTTTAAACGATGTCTCTAAAGTGAGAAAAGTATTACCGTTGTTGCTTAAAGAGTTTAAAAACAGATGGTATGTTATTACTTATGATGTTGCAAAAGAAATGATTACAACTTATGCGTTAGATAGAATTGAGGAGTTTAGTGTGTCTAAAGACAATTATGATAAAAATATAAGTTTTTCTCCAGAAAACTTTTTTAAACATGCTATCGGTATCACTGTAAACAATAATGACCCTGAAGATGTAGTATTTAAAACTGGTAACATTGCTTCTAAGTATTTAATATCTCAACCGTTACATAAAAGTCAAGAAGTGATAAAAACTGGAAAAAATAAAACTACTTTTCAAATAAAAGTAATTATTTCAGAAGATTTAATTCGTGAATTTTTGAGTTATGGTGGTGATATTGAGGTGTTAGAACCAATTCATCTTAGAGCAAATATTATTAAAAGATTGCAAGCCATGAATGAAGTTTATAATCAAAAGTAACAATATTGTTTCTTGAAAATTAAATAACTGTTAAGTATTCTTATAAAAAGTCATATTTTTTTTTTAATTTTGCACAAAATTTCAAATAAATTAAAGTATGGCTCAGGATATTTTTGATAAGATAAATAGATTTAGAGGTCCAATTGGACAGTATTCAAAAGGCGTTCATGGTTATTTTACTTTCCCAAAATTAGAAGGTGAATTAGGAAGTAGAATGATTTTCAGAGGAAAAGAATGTTTAATTTGGTCTTTAAACAACTATTTAGGTTTAGCAAATCATCCTGAAGTTAGAGAAACTGATGCTAAAGCTGCTGCTCAATACGGTCTTGCTTATCCTATGGGAGCAAGAATGATGACTGGTCAAACAAGTGAACACGAAAAATTAGAAAATGAATTGGCGGAATTTATGGGTAAAGAAGATTGTATTCTTCTAAACTTTGGATTTCAAGGAATGGTTTCTGCAATTGATAGTTTAGTTGGAAGAAACGATATTATTGTTTATGACAGCGAATCCCATGCTTGTATAATAGATGGAATGAGATTACATTCAGGAAAACGTTTTGTATTTAAACACAACGACATGGAAAGCTTTGATAAACAGATGAAGAATGCTTCTGTTTTAGCTGATAAAACGGGAGGTGGAATTTTGGTTATCACAGAAGGAGTTTTTGGAATGGCTGGTGATCAAGGGAAATTGAAAGATATTATTGAATTTAGAAAATCAGGGAAATATAATTTTAGATTATTTGTTGACGATGCACATGGTTTTGGTACTTTAGGCAAAACTGGGCAAGGTGCTGGAGAAGAGCAAGGGGTTCAAAAAGAAATTGATGTCTTATTTGGAACTTTTGCAAAATCAATGGCTTCAATAGGTGGATTTATTTGTGCAGATGAATATATTATTGAATTTTTAAGATATAATATGCGTTCTCAGATTTATGCTAAAGCGTTACCAATAACTATTACTATTGGTGCAAGAAAACGTTTAGAGTTGTTGCGAACAAAACCTGAATTAAAAAATAAATTGTGGGAAATTACTAACGCTTTACAAAACGGATTTAGAGAAGCAGGATTTAATATTGGTGAAACAAATACACCTGTTACACCAGTTATTATGAAGGGTTCACTTGCTGAAGCAACAAATCTTACTTTTGATTTACGTGAGAATTTTAATATTTTTTGTTCAATAATTATTTATCCTGTTATTCCTAAAGGTACAATTATTTTACGAATAATTCCAACAGCTACTCACACTTTAGAGGATGTGAAATATACCATTGATACTTTCAAAAAATTGAAATCTAAATTAGATAGTGGTGAATATCGTTCAGAGGAACTAGCTACTGTTGAAGTTGATAATAAAAAAAAGTAACACTTTACTAATTTTAATTGTAAACAAACAACTTTTTAAGTACTTTTACGTTTAAAGATTAAGTACTTATTGTAGTTTGAAAAGTATCATTTTTATTGTATTTTTGATCCTTTCTAGGATAACTTTTGCCTCTCATATTATTGGTGGAGATATCTATTATGATTATTTAGGCAATAATGAGTATCGTGTGTATATTGTACTTTTTCGTGATTGTTATTCAACTGGTGCAGCTTATGATGATCCTTTACAATTTGGTGTGTATAATTCATCAAATCAATTGGTTCAGTCGCAAAGTATTAATTTCCCAGGTAGTGTTACTTTACCTATTGAATTTAGCAATCCATGTGTCGATCCACCATTAGACGTTTGTACTGAAAGAGCAATTTATACTATTGTGTTAAATCTTCCACCCATCGTTGGAGGTTACAAATTGGCTTACCAACGCTGTTGTAGAGGACCAAACATTTCAAATTTAATTATGCCAGAAGATACTGGATTAACTCTCGTTACCAATATTCCAGGAAGTGAAACAGGGGCTGCTCAAAACAGCTCGGCGAGATTTAATAATTATCCACCTTTAATAATCTGTAACAATATTGATTTAGAATTTGATCACAGTGCAACTGATCCCGATGGCGATTTATTAACTTATGAATTAGCAGCTCCATTTGAAGGTGCTAACGACTTAGCTCCAATGCCTACACCAAGTGAATACAATCCACCATTTGCCAATGTAAACTATGCTTCAACTTTTTCCTATTCTAACCCATTAGGTTCAGGGGCAAGCATAAGTTTAGATGGAAATACAGGTTGGCTTGTCGCAGACCCAAATTTATTGGGATATTTTGTGGTGGGTATAAAAGTTAAAGAATATAGAAACGGCGTATTAATTGCAGAAACTATTAGAGATTTTGTTTTTAAAGTAATTAATTGTGTTGTAGAATTAGATGCTGCATTAGTTCCTCAAACTGAAATGACTGGTTTGAACTCATTTTGCGAGGGTTTTACCATTACTTTTGAAAACAATAGTTGGGGTGGAACTAATTATTTATGGGATTTTGGTGTTCTAGATTCTCAATCTGATGTGAGTACTCAGTTTGCACCAACTTTTACCTATCCAGAAGAAGGACAATATGAAGTTACTTTAATTGTAAACCCTGGTATGCCTTGTACTGATACTTCAAGACAAACATTTAATATTTATAATTCAATCGATATATCGTACACAGTTGAAGATTCGATGTGCATTTCAAACAATTCTCATGATTTTGTAGGATTGTACACTGGACCTGAAAATCCACTTTTTGAATGGAATTTTGGACCAAATTCTTCAATTTCTTCCTCAACTGATTTAAACGTAAACGATGTGGTGTTTAACACAGTTGGTTTTATACCAGTAACTTTAACAGCGACGACTAATATGTGTGTGGAAACTTTTACTGACTCTATTTTTATTTTTAATGAGCCGACTATTGAATTTAGCTTAACTCCTAAAAAACAATGTGCACCTTTTATAGCAGAATTCAATGATCTATCTATATCAAATGCTCAATTAGTCTATTCTTGGGACTTTGGAGATGGTGGAACGTCCAACTTAGCTAATCCTACTCATTTATATGAATTTGTGGGAAGTTATGACGTGACTTTAACTGTTCAAACTACTGAAGGATGTTTAGCTGACTTAACTTTGACTAAAAACGGTTTAATTCAAACTTTTCCCAGTCCGACTTCATTGTTTGAGATGACACCAGATAAAGCTACAGTATTTAATCCATATTTTAAAATCAATGATTATTCAATCGGACACATATCAACTCATTATATATTAGATAGTAATACTTATGTTTTTGAAACCAATCCTACTGTTTCTTTTGTGGAAAGCGGACAGCATAGAATTAGACAAATTGTAGTAAACGAATATGCTTGTACTGATACAGCAACAAGACATATCAAAATAGTACCTTTTACAACAGTTTATGTACCCAATAGTTTTACTCCAGACGGAAATAAATATAATAATGTGTTTCAACCGGTAGTATTAGATGCATCATTCTATGAATTTAGAATTTTTAATAGATGGGGGGAAGAATTGTTTTTTTCAAATAACCCAAAAGATAGTTGGGATGGAAATTTTGACGGAAAACCTTGTCCAGACGGAACGTATTCCTATCGTTTAACTTATAAAGAATATGAAGGATCTGAAAATATCGTCGTTAATGGACATATTAATTTGTTAAGATAGTTATCTTAATTTAATTTTTGTATTTTATTTTCAAAGATCATTTTCTTGTTGAAAACTTTTGAAAAATTCTATTTTAAAATTGCTTAAAAAGTTTTATTTTTGACAAAATCATTCAAAATAGTTTTGTTCAAAATTTAAATTGTGTAAACCGAAATATGGACAGCTTAGGCGAAAAGATAAGAAAACTACGGGAAGACAAGGAATTGCCCCTGCGGACAGTTGCAGCATTCCTTGACATTGACCAAGCAATCTTAAGTAAAATTGAAAGAGGAAAACGAAATGCAAGTCGTGAACAGGTGGTAAAACTTGCCGAGTTTTTTAAGATTAAAGAAACCGACTTGCTTGTTGCTTGGCTGTCTGACAAACTGGTTTATGAAGTAGCGGACGAAGATGTGGCATTGAAAGCATTGCAAGTAGCTGAAGAAAGAGTTGAATATAATACATTCAAAAAAATAAACAGAAGTGAAATAGTAAAGAAAATAAAAGCAGGTCTTCACAGATTTCATCAGGTAGAAAAAGCTTGGATTTATGGTTCATTTGCCCGCAAGGATGATGGACCAAAAAGTGATGTTGATATTGCATTGCAAACTGATTCAACATTTTCATATTTTGATTTGGCAGAATTGCAGCATGTTATAGAGAACAGTATAAATCGCAAAGTAGATGTGGGCTTTTTAGACTCTTTTAAACCATACATTTTGGAGCATATAAAACCCGATTTAAAACTTATTTATGAAAGATTGTCATATTGAGAGTCAAAAAAGACTGGAGCATATTGAAAAATCAATTGTAGCTATTGAAAAATTTGTAGAAGCCATAGATGTTATAACATTTTGCGAAAACGAAATGTTGAATAATGCTGTTCTACTTCAATTTGTAATAATTGGGGAGGCGATTATTCATGTTGAAAAAGAAAAATTAGCCAAATATGATTATGCCTGGTATAAAGTTCATTCATTCAGGAATATGATTGCTCACGAGTACTTTAATATTAAATTAACCGCTGTTTGGGAAATAATTCAAAAGGATTTGCCACAATTAAAATCATTTGTAAAGACCATTTTATCTAAAGAATTTTAACGATATGCCAACACTCCATTTCAAAGGAAAAACTTTTGTGCAGAACCACCATTTGGCGGTGAAGTATCACCAATTGGTGCCGAAGGCAGAATTGAGTTTAACCGATTCCGCTTATGGCGGGACAGGTACCGTTTCCTTGCACGATAACCTGATTATTCAAGGCGATAATTTGAAAGCATTGAAGGCATTACTTCCAACTTATGCAGGGAAAGTAAAATGTATTTACATTGACCCACCTTATAATACAGGGAACGAAAAATGGGTGTATAACGACAACGTGAACAGCCCTATGATACAAGAATGGTTGGGTAGCATTGTTGACAAAGAAGATATGACCCGCCACGACAAATGGCTGTGTATGATGATGCCACGATTAAAGCTGTTACGTGAACTTTTGAGCGAGAATGGAGTGATTTTTATTTCTTGTGATGACAATGAGCAACATAGATTAAGATTACTTTTAGATGAAGTTTTCGGAAACCAAAACTTTATTCAAAATATTATATGGCAGAAAAAATATACGCAGAGTAATGACGCTAAATACTTTTCAGACACACACGATTTTGTGATTTGTTATGCAAAAAACAAAATAGATGGGGAAGTTAAAAATGGATTTACTCTTAATTTAATCAATCGAACAGAGGAACAGAACGAGAGATATACAAATCCAGATAATGATGAAAGAGGTCCTTGGATGACACAACCACTTCACGCAAAAAGTGGAACAGACAAAACGTATGTTTTTGAATTTAAAAACAAAGTTAAATGGCAACCACCTGCTGGGACATTCCCAAGATATGCGAAAGAAACTCTCGAAAATGCAGATAATGAAAATAGAATTTGGTTTGGAGCCAAAGGGGATGCAGTTCCGAGAATGAAAAAATTTCTTTCCGAGATGAAAGATGGAGTTACTTCAAAATCTATTTGGTTATATAATGAAGTAGGTAGTAATGATGATGCTAAAAAGCCTCTTAAAGAATTGTTTGGTGATAATTTATTTGCCACACCTAAACCTGTTTCACTAATTAGAAAGATTATTGAACTTTCAACAAATGATAACGACATTATTCTTGACAGCTTTGCAGGTTCAGGAACTACTGCTCACGCTGTTTTAGAACAAAACAAAGAAGATAACGGTAGTAGAAAATTCGTTTTGATTGAAATGGAAGATTATGCCAATACCATTACAGCCGAAAGGGTTCGGAGAGTTATCAAAGGCGTAAAAACTGCCAAAAATGAATTGCTTAAAAAAGGAACAGGCGGTTCGTTTAGTTACTTTGCATTGGGCGACACTATCGAAATGGAAAGTTTGTTGAGAGGTAAAAACCTTCCTTCATTTACAGAGTTTGCTCGATACCTATTTTACACAGCCACAGGAGAGGAATTTAACGAAAAAGCAATCAATGAAAAAATAGGCTTCATTGGCGAAAGTAAGACGTATGAGGTATATTTAATTTACAAACCAGATATTGAATGGTTAAAGCGAAATGCCTTGACGTTGGATGGATGCAGAAGTTTACCGTCATTTAAGGCAAAACAAAGATTGGTTTTTGCACCTTGTAAGTATATTGATGACCACACTTGTTTAGAATACCGAATTGATTTTTGCCAGTTGCCTTACGAAATTTATAGAATACAGAAATAGATTAACCACAAAGAACGCTAAGAAGACACAAAGGACACAAAGAAAATGACAGAAAACGAGATAGCAAATAAAGTAATAGGTTTGGCAATTGAAGTTCATTCTGCCTTGGGACCAGGACTATTGGAGAATGCCTATCAAGAATGTTTGTTTTATAAAATCGGGAAATCAGGATTGAAAGTTGAAAAAGAAAAGCCGATGCCTTTGATTTTTGAAGAAGTTAAATTGGAATGTGGTTACAGGATTGATTTATTGGTTGAAAACAAATTAGTGATTGAAATTAAAAGTGTTGAAGCTCTAAATGATATTCATTTGGCTCAAACACTTACTTATATGAAGTTAGGTAATTACAAGTTAGGGTTGTTAATCAATTTTAATGTATCCTTATTGAAAAACGGAATAAAAAGGGTAATAAATGGCACTATGTGAACTCTGTGCAAACCTTTGTACTCTTTGTGGTTTTAAATTTTAACCACAAAGTTCAGTAAGCACATTTCACAAAGAACACAAGAAGAAAAAAATGAGACTAAAACATTATCAGGAAAAAGTTTTAAAGGAACTCAAAGACTTTTTGAGTGCTCTGGCTGAATTTAAAGTCAAGTATGAAAAAACTTTGGAGTTTGATGCTGATATGGCAAAAGATTACAATTTTCCTAAACGTGCTTGGGAAAAATCAACAGGGCGTTTGGTTTACAGTTCTAAAACCAACGGATTAGATGAGCCTTTGCCCGACATTTATTTCAAAGTTCCAACAGGTGGAGGAAAAACATTGGTGGCTTGCCACGCTATTGACAATATCCAAAAAACATATCTGAACAAGCAAACAGGATTGATTTTGTGGATTGTTCCCTCTACACAAATTTATAGACAAACCATTTCTGCATTAAAAAATCGAGAACATCCATACCGACAGGTTTTAGATATTTCAAGCGGTGGTAGAACGCTTATCAAGGAAAAAACGGAAATATTTAATCGTCTTGATGTGGAAGAAAACTTGGTGGTTTTAATGCTGATGCTTCCTTCTGCCAACCGTCAAAACAAAGAAACGCTAAAGGTTTTCAGAGACCAAGGCGGATTTACTGACTTTTTCCCTCGTGAAGATGATTTTGAAGGACACAAGAAGTTAAAGGAATTGATTCCAAATTTGGATTGCTTCACTACTGAAATGGTTCCGAATTTTTTCGGAATCGGAACACAAATAAAAACTTCTCTTGGAAACACATTAAAAGTATTGCGTCCGCTTGTGGTAATTGACGAAGGACACAGAGCTTATGGAGAATTGGCAAGAAATACGGTTAGAAATTTCAATCCCTCATTTATTCTTGAATTATCGGCAACACCACCACCCAACAGCAACGAGTTGGTAAAAATTACAGGTCGTGAACTGCACGAAGAAGAAATGATAAAGTTGGATATTCACTTAACCAACAAAACAAGTTTAGATTGGCAAGACACTTTATTGGCAAGTTTTGAAAAAAGAAACAATTTAGAGAAAAAAGCCAAAGAATACGAAGGAAACACAGGTGAATATATCCGTCCAATTTGCTTGATTCAAGTTGAAAGAACAGGAAAAGACCAAAAGGATAAAAAGTTTATTCACGCAGAAGATGCCAAAGAATATTTAATCAAAAAATGCAATGTTCCCGAAAGTCATATTGCGATAAAGTCAAGTGAAAAAGACGATATTGAAGGTATTGACTTATTCGCCAATGATTGTGAAATACGTTATATCATCACCAAACAGGCATTGCAAGAGGGTTGGGATTGTTCTTTTGCTTATGTGCTTACCGTACTTACCAATCCATCATCTGCAACAGGAATTACACAATTAGTCGGACGGATTTTAAGACAGCCCTTTGCACGAAAAACCAAAATCAAAGATCTGGACGAGTGTTATGTTTTTACTTTCAGACAAAATGCCAAATCCTTAGTAAGTGATATTAAAAAAGGGTTGGAAGATGAAGGATTGGGCGATATAGCAGGAAGAATTGTAAGTGATGATACAGGAACAGACACTGGCGGTTTAAAAGACCGTGTAATGCAATATCGTTCGGGCTTTAAAAAGTTTGAAGGAAAAATATACTTGCCAAAATTTGTAATTCAGGAAAAAGAAAGTTGGCGGGATATGAATTTTGAAATTGATATTCTCAGCGAAATTGATTGGGAAAGTATCAATATTGATGAAATCAAAAATCTTTCACTTCAAAATAAACGAAACAAAGAACAAGAAATTGCTTTGGGTTTGAGTGTAGAAGAAAAGGAGTTGCTAAAAGAAACAGGCAGAGAAGAAAAGATAGGCACTTTAGAAATTGACGAAGTATTTTTGACACGACAGATAACGGAAATCATTCCAAATCCTTGGCATTGTTTTCAAATCGGAGAAAAAGCAATTAAACTTCTTTTTGGAAAATACGAACGTGAAATAGTTGCAACCAATTTTGTTTTCATCATTGAAGAACTTAAAAAAATTTTAGAAAAAGAAAGAAACCGTTTATCAGAGCAAGTTTTCAGAAAAATGGTAGCAGACAAGAAACTTTGCTTTTTCCTTATAACTGACAAAGGTGGTTTTGAATTACCATCAAGAATAAAAGTAAAAAGCAACAAACAGTTGGTGCGTGACGACAACACACCCATTCAAAAATCATTGTTCGACTATGTTCCCGAAGAAAATATAAACGACCTTGAAAAATCGGTTGCAATTTACCTTGACGAACAAGAAAAATTATTGTGGTGGTATCGAAATATGAGCCGTCAAGACTATCACATACAAGGTTGGAAGCGGAATAAAATCTATCCTGACTTTCTTGCAGCAGACAATAAAGCAAAGGGCAAAGACGACTATGGGACAGTTTATGTATTGGAGACAAAAGGAATTCACCTGAAAAATGAGGACACGAAATATAAACAAGATGTTTTCGCTCTTTGCAAAGAATTGGGTGCAAAAAAAGCATGGAAAGAATTGTTTGACGAATTTCCCGACCATGACTTTGAATTTCAAGTAGTATTTGAAGACGAGTGGCAAAACAAGATTAACGAACTAATGGAATAAGCTATTACTAAACGTTAATTTATACATTTTTTTAAATTTTATGACAAAAGAAAATTATATTCAACAAAACACTCAACTGGCTGTTTCATCAATTATTAATACCCTTTCACTTTTAAATGAAGGTTGTACAATTCCCTTTATTTCTCGATATAGAAAGGAAAAAACAGAAAATTTAGACGAGGTACAAATAACTTCAATTAGAGATTTTTCTAAGAAGTATGAGGAGATTATTGACAAACAGATTCAAATATTAAAGTCTATAAATGAACAAGATAAATTAACAGTAGAATTAAAAAATAAAATAGAAAGCTGTTTTCAATTGTCTGAATTAGAGGATATTTACCTCCCATTTAAGCAAAAAAAAGAAACAAGGGGGGATAAAGCAAAAAAAATGGGATTAGAGCCATTAGCAAAAATGATTATGTCTCAAAGAGGTGGAAATCCTGAAATTATGGCTGAAAAGTTTGTGAAAGGAGAAGTTGAAGATGAAAAAATGGCTTTAAAAGGTGCTGCTGATATAATTGCTGAATATATTAACGAAAATACTTTTGTAAGAAATCGTGTAAGAAATCTTTTCAGAAGAAAATCCGTCTTACAGTCAAAATTATTAAAAGGAAAAGAAGAAGCTGGAATTAAATACAAAGATTTTTTCTCTTATCAAGAACCTTTATTTAAAGTGCCTTCCTATCGTTTGTTGGCCGTTTTACGTGCAGAAAAAGAGGGGATTTTATCAGTAAAAGCTCAACCTGAAAAGGATCTTTGTATTGAAACGATTAGAGAAATCGTTGTTAAATCTAATGAGGAATGTTCTTTATTTGTGAGTAATGTCTGTATGGATGCATATAGTAGATTAATGGCTCCTTCTTTAGAAAATGAAATTTTAAACGAATACAAAGAAAAAGCAGATATTGAAGCTATAAAAGTTTTTTCTAACAACTTAAAACAATTACTTTTAGCTTCTCCATTAGGCGAAAAAAGAATTTTAGCAATTGATCCTGGTTTTAGAACAGGCTGCAAAGTAGTATGTATTGATGAAACAGGGTTTTTGTTACACAATACTACAATTTTCCCTCATCCACCTCAAAACGAAACGTTAAAAGCTAAAAGCAAACTATCTGCACTGGTTCAACAATATAAAATTGAAGCAATTGCCATTGGTGATGGAACGGCAGGCAGAGAAACAGAGCAACTAATAAAAAATACTAAATTTGATAGAGACATTGACGTATTTGTTGTAAGAGAAGACGGAGCTTCAATTTATTCTGCTAGTGCTATTGCTAGAAAAGAATTCCCAGATTATGATGTAACGGTCAGGGGTGCCGTTTCAATTGGAAGAAGATTGATGGACCCCTTAGCGGAATTGGTGAAAATAGACCCAAAATCTATTGGAGTAGGGCAATATCAATACGATGTCAATCAAACACTTTTAAAATCAGCATTGGATGACGTGGTGTTGTCAGCTGTTAATACAGTTGGTGTGGATATTAATACTGCTTCTCCTTTTTTGTTGGCTTATGTTTCTGGTTTAAATACAAATATAGCTCAGTCGATAGTTGAATTTAGAGAAAAAAATGGACTATTTAAAAACAGAGTACAAATAAAAGAAATTAAAAGGTTAGGGGAAAAATCTTACGAACAATGTGCTGGATTTTTAAGGATTAGAAACGGAGAAAATCCATTAGATAACACGTCTATTCATCCTGAAAGTTATTCATTTGTAGAAAAAATTGCTCAAAATTATAAGGTTAAAATCGAAGAACTTATAGGGAATGAGTCAATTTTATCTCTAGTTCCTAAACCCAATGAAATAGATGCTTTCACTTTTGAGGACATTATAAAAGAACTTAAAAAACCTGGCAGAGACCCAAGAAAAAAGGCAAAAGTTTTAGAATTTGATAAAAATATTAGAGAAATTAAAAATTTGTCAATAGGCATGAAAATAAAAGGAATAGTAACAAATATCACAAGTTTTGGTTGTTTTGTAAATATTGGATTGAAAGAACAAGGATTGATACATAAGTCGAATTTAGCAGAACATTATGTTGAAGATCCATCTTCTGTTGTTTCATTACATGAACATTTAAATGTTGAAGTTATCGAAATAGATTTGAATAGGAAAAGAATCTCTTTGAAAAAGATAGAAATTTGAATTTTTATATTTTAAACTAATCTGTTTATTAATAACCTGAGTTCGATTATTAAAATTGGATTCAGACCGCTCAAAAAACAATGAGTTACGAATGACACTTTTGAAGATTTATCGAGATAAATCGGTTGTGAAGTAAATCGTTGTTTATCAGCGGAATATTTTTTCACTTTATATAAAAACCTGTTATACTTCGTTGTTTTCTCTCAATTTAGCCCGCTAAATTTTCGATCAAAATCCTTGTCTAACAGTTCTTTATATTAATCTGAATTTCAATTTTACTATCGAACTCAGGTTAATAGTGAATTAAATATCAAAAACATATTCACCCTTTTCGTTTATAGTGAATTTGATTTCCTTTTTATCTGAATAAAACTTGTCGTAACCTTTCTTAATGTTTGACCAAAAACGAAGCAACTCTTTGTTTGATTGATATTTATTCGATAAATTAGAATAATTAGTTTCATTCATCTTATAGGGAAAAATATATATGGGAATTTTATTTTGACCGTTATTTTTTGCATAAACAGAAAACAAATAAATTTCTTTAATTAAATCATCTGTCATTGGTAAACAGCCAATTGTTACACAAGAACCATGAATAAAAATATCCCCTCCTGTTGGTTTGTTTCCAATTATTATTCGATCCGATTGATTAGGGTAATTAATACCTAAAGAGAGGTAAAACTGACTAGTTGGATTGAATCGATTAATGTGATAAAAACCTTCTGGAACTTGAAAATCTCCCTCTCCTCTTTTTGGGCCTAAAACTCCAGACTTTGAACATATAGGATACTCTTTCATTAAAAAAAACTCTTTTTCTTTTTTATTTTTAACCCACAGTTCTATAAATCCTTCTTCTTTATAAGCAATAAATAATAAATGAAAATTGTTTATTAATAAACCTTTTTGTTTTAATTCAGTAATAATTTTTGGTTTTTTTTCTTTTATGGCTAGTTTGACTCTTTCAAACTTTTGTTGTTGAGTTAAAAAACTATTTTCTTGTTTGAAGGATGAACTAACGAATGAGAAATTAATCAATATCAAAATGATAGAAAAAAGAAAAATATTTTTTTTAACATTAATCATTTGGACTTATTCCATTTTGTTTGCAATAATTTAGCCAAGAATCTAATTCTTTTTCAATCAGTTCTTTTCCATTTTTGTAATATCTTCTTCCCAATTCTTTTCCATTTTCATCATAACCTATTGAAAAACCATGTTTCACACCATTTTTATAAAGTTCGATGGACATAGGTTTGCCATTGATGTGATTGGTTATAAATTTCCCTTCTTTTTTACCATTAACATATTTACCAGTTAATTTTACAACACCAAAATCAAAAAATTCTTTTACTTCTCCATGTAAAGCATCGTTTTGATAATTTTCAATTCTGGCAATATTTTTACTGTTGTCGTTTGGATCCTCTGGTACATAATAAATTATTTTTTGTCCATGTAATTTTCCATTGATGTAATTTTCTTTAAAACTAATTCTCCCACTTGGACCATAATTAAGCCAAATACTGTCTTTTTTTTGATTTTTATAAATTCCTTTTGACATAATTGCTCCATTTTCATGATAAAAAACTGCAACTGAACGAACACCTTTTTTGTCGTGGACTATTTGAGCTTTAGTTTTTGTTGAAGGGTAATAATATGTAAAAGTTCCAATAGGGACATCGTCTTTAAACTCGCCAACATAAATAAATGCTTTACTTTTAGGATAATTTACTTTCCAAACACCTTGTTTTTTCCCTTTTTCATCTAATTGATTGATAGGTTGAGCACAGAAAATAAAGGTAACTAAAATAAAAATTATAAGTACGATTGATTTTTTTTCCATAAATTAACAAATTCAATAAGATTTTTTACGGTTAAATCGGCTTCAATTCCAATCGGGTCAATTTCCAAAATTCGTACCGTTTTCATTCCTAATTTTTTACCAAATAAAATATCTGTATCGGTGTCACCAATCATAATTGATTTATTAAAATCAATACTAGGAAAATCTTTTTTTGCCTGAATTGCCATATCAGGATTAGGTTTCCTTGTATTAGGGAAAACATTTTTTACTTCAGGAGCAAAATAACAATTATCAATTTTTCCACCCATTTTTTCTATTTCATCACACATATAACGATGAATTTCAAATAAGTTACGTTCATTAATCAATTTTTTGCCAATACATTGTTGGTTTGTAACAATAATAATTTTAAAAAAAAGTGGTTTTAAAAAAACAAGAGCTTCAAAAACTCCTTCAATAAATTCAAATTGATCTTTATTTAAAACATAACCATCAATAATTCGTTTGTTAATTACTCCGTCTCTGTCTAAAAATAAAGTCCATGTATTGTTTATTTCTTCAAAAAACATTAAATAGTTTTTTCGATTAGATAATGATTTCTTGTACCTGAATTACGTCCAATCATTTCAGCTAAAAAACCTGTTAAAAAAAATTGAACTCCTAAAAGCATACAAGTTAGTGCGATAAAAAACTCAGTTCTTTCGGCTAAAAGTTTTGCATTTGTGTCAATAAAAAGTTTGTCAATAGTTAGAAATAAAAATAATGAAAAGCCAATTAAAAACATCAATATCCCCCAAACGCCGAAAAAGTGCATTGGTTTTTTTCCAAATTTACCCATAAAAAAGACAGTCATTAAATCTAATGGGCCATTGACGAAGCGATTCATTCCAAATTTACTTTTGCCGTATTTTCGAGCTTGGTGTTTGACTTCCTTTTCTCCAATTTGATTAAATCCAGCATATTTTGCTAAAACAGGGATGTAACGGTGCATATCTCCATATAATTCAATACTTTTGACCACTTCCGAACGATAAGTTTTTATTCCACAATTAAAATCGTGTAGGGTTATACCAGTAATTTTTCTTGCTGTCCAATTGTATAATTTGGTAGGAATAGTTTTTGATAAAGGGTCAAATCTCTTTTTTTTCCAGCCAGAAACTAAATCCAATCCCTTAGATTTGATTAATTCTATCATTTCAGGAACCTCTTCGGGACTGTCTTGTAAATCGGCATCCATAGTAGCAACAAAGTCTCCTTTTGCCATCTCAAAACCAACTTGTAAAGCAGCGGATTTGCCATAATTTCTTTGAAATTTAATCCCCTTTACTTCTGGATATTTTGCTTTTAAAGATTCAATTACTGACCATGATTTGTCTTTACTGCCATCATCAATAAAAATTACTTCAAAAATAAAGTTGTTATTATTCATGACATCTTTAATCCATAAAAACAATTCTTCTAGTGATTCATCTTCATTCAATAAAGGAACAATAATGGAAACATCCATATTAAACTTGATTTATATTATAATTAATAATAGTTTCCAAAAAAAATAAAATGAAATACAAAGATATAAGTTATTCTATATAATATGGATTTAAGTATTTTTTTTTTGAATGTTTTTTACAAAAATGTACACTTTTATTAAATGTTCAAAATATTTTAAAATAGTAAAAAAGATGAGATTATAAAATTTCTTTTTGGTATTTTGACAGTGCTTCTTGAATTTGATCTGAAGTATAACCTTTAGACAAAAGATAATTAAAGAGTTTTGATTTTCTTTCAAAAACAGAATATTTGTCTTTAAAAGAGTTCCATTTTATAATCATTAATTTATGTAAATTTTGATGATAATTTTCATCAACAATATTATTGATTAGCTTTTCAAATTGCTTGATAGAAATGTTTTTACTCTTTAAAAAATAGACAATTTTATTTTTACCCCATTTTTTTTGAGTTTTTTTACCAGAGATAATGGCTTCAACATATCTGATTTCATCAATGAATTTATGGTTTAATAGGTGTTGAAGAAGATTTTTTATTTCATTTTCTTTCAGCGAGAAAGATTTAATTTTTGTATTGAAATCAAAGATGCATCTCTCTTGATAAACGCACCATTTTTCCATTTTTAATTTGACTTCTTCATAATTGAGAAGAGTATTCATCTTAAAAGTAATTTAAATACTTATCTCTTCGTTATCACCATTTATAAAAGAATATTCAAGTAAATGATGAGCAGACATTCCTCTTACAGGAATCCATTTTTTATATTTAAGCCACCATTTTAATTGTTTAGATATAATTCCTTTTTTGAAAAAGGCCTCTAAATATGGATGAACTAATAATGCAACCTTTTTTTCTTTTTTATCAAAAAGAAGATAATTCAAATTTGATTCTATTTCCTCAGCAAATAAAATAGAAGCTTCAATTTCTCCTGTTCCATTACAAGTTGGACAAGTTTCGTTGGTGACTATTTCTGTTTCAGGTTTTACACGTTGTCGTGTAATTTCAATTATACCAAACTTAGAAGGAGCTAAAATATTGTGTTTTGCACGATCATGTTTCATGAAATCTTTCATTTTTTCATACAACATGCGATTGTTTTCCTTTTCGTGCATATCGATGAAATCAACACAGATAATTCCACCCATATCACGTAATTGTAACACTCTTGCTATTTCTTCTGCTGCTTCAAGATTGGTTGTTAAAGCATTAAATTCTTGACCTTCTGAACCTTTACGATTACCACTATTGACATCTATAACATGCATTGCTTCTGTATGCTCAATAATTAAATATCCTCCAGAAGGAAGAGGAACTTTTTTACCAAACAATGCTTTAATTTGTTTACTAATTCCAAATTTTTCAAATATATCTATTTTGCCATCGTAATTTTTAACAATTTTTTCTCTTTCAGGAGCAATGGAACAAACAAATTCTCTTATTTCATCAGTTAATTGAGCATCGTTGACGTGAATATTTGAGAAATCACTATTTAACATATCTCGAAGAATAGAAGATGTTTTGTCGATTTCGCCTAAAATTCTTTGTGGTGGTGTTGCAGTTTTAAGATTATTATGTAAGGTTTTCCATTTTTCAACTAGATTTTTTAAATCTTGATCAATTTGACTAACCTTCTTATTTTCAGCTACAGTACGAATAATTACCCCGAAATTTTTGGGTTTAATGGCATCAAGCTGGGTTCTTAACCTTTCTCTTTCTTCAGGATTCTTAATTTTTTGAGATATAGAAATTTTGTCCGAAAAAGGAACTAAAACTAAATATCTACCCGCTAAAGTGACCTCAGCACTTAAGCGAGGACCTTTGCTAGAAATTGGTTCTTTGGCAACTTGAACTAAGATGGATTGGTTTGATGACAGAACATCATCCATTTTACCATCCTTAACAATGTCTTTTTCTAATTTAAAGTATTGCAAATCAGAAACATTTTGTTTCTTATGCAGTGTATCTTTGGTGAATTTATGGTGAGAAGCAAATTGAGGACCTAAATCTAAATAATGTAAAAAAGCGTCTTTTTCGTAACCAACATCAACAAAAGCTGCATTTAAACTGGGTACAATTTTTCTTACTTTCCCAAGGTACACGTCTCCAACTGAAAAATCTGATCCTCCCTGTTCTTCGTGTAACTCAATAAGCTTGCCATCACGCAATAAAGCCAACCAAATACCGTTTGCTCTGGAATCTACTACTAGTTCTAAACTCACAAATGATCAATTTGGTTAATGAAAAAAATAAATGTAATAAAATTACTTACACTTATTTAATAACTTATAGACTATTTCAATGATTTAATCTATATTTTTAAAATGAAAAACTATTTTTTCTTTTTATGGCGATTTTTTCTTAATCTTTTTTTACGCTTGTGCGTAGCCATTTTATGTCTTTTACGTTTTTTACCACTCGGCATAATATAATGTATTTAATTAATTACTTTTCAAAAAAAAACTCCTATTATAAAATAGGAGTGCAAAGATAAATATTTTTTTTTAATATTGACTTCTAATTCGAATTATTTTACTTTAACATTTGATTTTATTTCTTCAACAAATTCTTTTGAAGGTTTAAACGCAGGTATATTGTGAGCAGGAATTACAATAGTTGTTTTTTTAGAAATATTTCTACCTGTTTTTTCAGCTCTTTTTTTCACAATAAAACTTCCAAATCCTCTTAAATAAACGTTATCACCTTTCGCCATACTAGATTTAACAGTTGTCATAAATGTTTCAACTGTTTTTAATACTTCTGTACGATCAAGTCCTGTTTCTGATGCAATACGTGCTACAATATCTGCTTTTGTCATATCTTAATGGTTTTAAATTTGATTTCTTTTGGCAAAATTACTATTTAAAAACATATTACATAATAATTATTACTTTTTTTTTAAATTATTATATAAATGCCTAATTTATTGTGATTAATAGTTTCTTGCATTAGATAAGTTTGTTCTTTAATCGTTTGGTTTATTTACATTTAACATTCTATTTTAATAGAATTGAATAATTTTGTTATTTTTTTATATGTTAAAAAATTTTGATTTTTCAAGTAATCTTATTCATTGGTATGAAGAAAATAAAAGAGATTTACCTTGGAGGCATACCCAAAATCCTTATTTTATTCTTTTGTCTGAAATAATTTTACAACAAACAAGGGTTCAACAAGGTCTTCCATATTATTATAAATTCATCCATAATTTTCCAACAATATTTGATTTAGCAAAGGCAGAAGAAAGCGAAATATATCAACTTTGGCAAGGTTTAGGATATTATTCTAGGGCTAAAAATTTACATTTATGTGCTAAACAATTGGTTTCACTCTATCAAGGTAGTTTTCCTGAAAATTATAATGATTTGATTAAATTGAGTGGTATTGGACCCTATACAGCTTCAGCTATTTTGGCTTTTGCTTTTAATAAAAATGTGGTATTAATTGATGGTAATGTATATCGTTTTATCAGTAGATTATGGTCAATTAATGAATTGATAAATACGAGTAAAAGTTTAAGAATATTTAATGAATTATTGCTTCATTACCTACCTAAAAATCAATCTAATATATTTAATCAAGCTATAATGGAATACGGTGCTTTGATTTGCACACCTAAACAGATGAAATGTGGAATTTGTGTTTTTCAATCTCAATGTATTTCTTTTAAGAATAATGAAATAGATCAATTTCCTGTTAAAAAAAAAAATATAATTAAAAAAAATAGATATTTCACCTATTTTGTCTTTATAGAAAACCAACAGCTAATAATTTCTAAAAGAGTTGTTAAAGATATTTGGCAAAACCTATTTGAATTTCCATTGAGTGAAGAGGAAAGTCTTTCTGATTTTGAAAAAAGTGAATTTTATAGGGAAAACAAGTTGAAATATTCAAAAGAACCCAATTTTGTTATAACTAATAAAAAACATATTTTAACTCATCAAAATATTTTTTCACGTTTTGTTATTTACGATTTTATTCCTAAAGAATTTAAAAATAATCAGAAATTTAAACAAATTTTCATCAACCAAATTGACGATTATCCATTTCCTGTAATGATGAACGAGATTATTCAACAGATAAAAATTGGATTGTATTTGTAAAAAATAAACTAACTTTGTTGAAATAAATAATTGAATGGCAGGAAGTGTAAATAAAGTGATTTTAGTCGGAAATTTAGGAAAAGATCCTGAAATCAGAAGATTAGATAATGGAGTGGTGTTAGCAAGTTTTACTTTAGCTACTTCAGAAACATATATTGATAAATCAACTGGAGAAAGAAGAGAAAATACAGATTGGCACAATATTGTTTTATGGAGGGGTTTGGCAGAAATTGCAGAAAAATATTTAAAAAAAGGTTTAAAAATTTATTTGGAAGGGAAATTAAAAACAAGAAATTATACCGATAAAGAAGGGCAGGTGAGGTATATAACTGAAGTTCTTGTTGAAGACTTAGTAATGCTTTCTCGTCCAGATGGTGAAAGTAAAAATTCAACAGAAAATAAAACAATTTATCCAAAACCTGAAAATCAAGTTTTGCCCCAAAAAATGGATAATTTTCTCAAAGATGAGGAAGAAGATGATTTACCCTTTTAAATCATTATGGGATCAGATATAATTTTTTTTATTTTAATTATTGTTTTAATTTTTTTATCCGCTGTTTTTTCTAGCTCAGAAAATGCTTTTTTTTCTTTAAGCCCTTCAGATAAAGAGCAATTAAAAAATGAAAATTCTAAAAATTCTAAGTATATTTTTTTATTATTACAAAAACCACATGATTTATTAGCTACATTGCTGATTTTAAACAATTTTGTTAATGTTGCTATTGTTATCATCTCTAGCTCGTTATTACATATTTATGCAAAAACTTTTCAATGGAGCCAAACCGTTATTACCCTTTTTGAAATTGTTGTTATAACCTTTTTTATTTTGCTTTTTGGTGAAGTTTTACCAAAAGTCTATGCAACTGCAAAAGGGCTTAAAATAGCAAAAAAAATGGCTTACCCTTTGTATATATTAAATAATTTACCTCCTATTTCATGGATGAGTAAATTTTTAACAAATGGAACAAATTTGATTCAAAAATATTCAAAAAAGAAAACTTTTAAATTGTCCAGTGATGAACTGGAACAAGCTATTGCCTTAACTAAAGAAGAAAATACTGGTTCTGAAGAACAAAAAATTTTAGAAGGAATTGTTAAATTTGGTAACACAGAGGTCAAACAAATCATGAAATCACGAATGGAAGTAGAGGCATTTGAATTAAATTCTGCTTTCAATGAAATTAAAGATTTTATTTTAAATGCTGGATATTCTAGAATACCTATTTATAAAAAAACTCTTGATGAAATTGAAGGTGTTCTTTATATTAAAGATTTATTACCTCACATTCATGAATCAGATGATTTTGATTGGAGATTTTTGATTCGAAAACCGTTTTTTGTTCCTGAAAATAAAAAAATAGATGATTTATTGAAAGAGTTTCAAAATAAGAAAATGCACATGGCCATTGTTGTTGATGAATATGGAGGTGTGAATGGTTTAGTTACTTTAGAAGATATTTTAGAGGAAATCATTGGAGATATTACCGATGAATTTGACGAAGAAGATATTGCTTTCAAAAAGAAATCAGAAAAAGAATATGTTTTTGAAGGAAGAACTTTATTAATCGATTTTTATAAAGTAATTGATATCGACCCAAAAGATTTTGAGAAGATTAAAGGTGATGCTGAAACTTTAGGAGGGTTTATTGTAGAAAATCAAGGTAGAATATTAAGAAATAAAGAATATATTACCATTAATAATGTCAAACTTACAGTTGAATCTTCCGATAAAAAAAGGATTAAATCCATTAAAGTGGAATTACTTTAATAGTTTTTAAGATAAATGTAAATTTTAATAAAAAATGACCAATCAGACAACACTTAATTTATCAGGTTTAGAACCTTTATTTGTTACAAAACAATCTAATTTTATAAACATTGGTGAAAGGACTAATGTAACAGGGTCAAAAGTGTTTTTAAAAATGATTCAAGAAAATCGTTTTGAAGATGCTCTTTCTGTTGCATTAGAACAAGTTCAGGGAGGTGCTCAAATTATTGATGTAAATATGGATGAAGGAATGATTGATGGAAAAAAATCAATGGTAACATTTCTTAATTTAATGGCTTCTGAGCCAGACATTGCAAAAATACCAGTAATGATTGACAGTTCTAAATGGGAAATTATTGAAGCTGGCTTAAAATGTTTACAAGGAAAGGGAATCGTTAACTCGATTTCTCTAAAAGAAGGGGAAGAAAATTTTATATCACAAGCTAAAAAAATCAAACGCTTTGGTGCGGCAGTAATAGTAATGGCTTTTGATGAAAATGGACAAGCAGATTCTTATCAAAGACGTATTGATATTTGCAAAAGATCTTATGAAATTTTAATAGAAAAAGTTGCATTCCCAAAAAATGATATAATTTTTGATCCAAATATTTTTCCTGTTGCAACAGGCATGAGCGAACACAACAATAATGCTGTTGATTTTTTTAATGCTACCAAATGGATTAGAGAAAATTTACCTGGAGCTCATGTAAGTGGAGGTGTATCTAATGTTTCTTTTTCATTCAGAGGTAATAATAAAGTAAGAGAAGCAATGCATTCTGCTTTTTTATATCATGGAATTAAACATGGCATGGACATGGGAATTGTTAACCCAAGTATGTTAGATGTTTATGATAATATCCCAAAAGATTTATTAGAAAGAGTAGAAGATGTTTTATTAAATAGAAGAGAAGATGCAACAGAAAGACTATTAACTTTCGCTGAATCTGTAAAAGGTGATGTTCAAAGAAAAGAAATTGATTTAGAATGGCGAAAAAATCCTGTTCAAGACAGGTTAAGTTATGCACTTGTAAAAGGAATTGTTGAGTTTATTGATGAAGATGTGGAAGAGTGTCGTTTGCTATATAAAAGACCAATTGAAGTTATAGAGGGGCCATTAATGAATGGGATGAATATTGTCGGCGATTTATTTGGTGAGGGTAAAATGTTTTTACCTCAAGTAGTAAAATCTGCAAGAGTGATGAAAAAGGCTGTATCAGTTTTATTGCCTTATATTGAACTAGAAAAAACAGGTAGTAGTAAATCGGCTGGTAAAGTTTTAATGGCTACTGTAAAAGGTGATGTTCATGATATTGGTAAAAATATTGTTGGTGTAGTTTTGGGTTGCAACAATTATGAAGTTCTTGATATTGGAGTAATGGTTCCAACAGAAAAAATTATAGATACTGCACTTAAAGAAAAAGTCGATGTGATTGGTTTAAGTGGATTAATTACTCCATCTTTAGATGAAATGGTACATGTTGCAAAAGAAATGGAAAAAGCAGGATTGTCTATTCCTTTAATGATCGGAGGAGCTACTACTTCAAGAGTTCATACAGCAGTTAAAATCGAACAGAATTATCTAAAAGGACAAACAGTACACGTATTAGATGCTTCAAGAGCAGTTACTGTTGTTGAAAGTCTTTTAGGTCATAAAAAAGATGATTTTGTGAAAGATTTAAAAGTTGAATATCAAAAATTACGTGAACATCATGAGAAACATCGTTCAGAAAAAAAGTTACTTTCTTTAAAAGAAGCTCAAGATAATAAATTAAAAATTGATTGGAAAAAAGAAGATATTATAAAACCAAATAAACTTGGAATTACTGAAATACTTAATTTCCCTTTAGAAAAATTAATACCATACATTGATTGGACACCTTTTTTTCAAACATGGGAGCTGGCAGGTCGATTTCCTGCTATTTTTGAGGACAAAATAGTTGGTGCTGAAGCCAAAAAACTTTTTGACGATGCACAAGAAATGTTAAAAATAATAGTTAAAGAAAATTGGTTGCAAGCCAATGCTGTTTTTGGTTTGTTTCCTTGTAATTCTATCGGTGATGACATTGAAATTTATTCAGATGAATCAAAAAACAAAATAAGTGCTGTACAATATTCGTTAAGGCAACAAACTACTAAAACACAAGGTGCTCCAAATATAGCTTTGGCAGATTTTATTGCACCAAAAGAATTAAATTTTAAAGATTTTATCGGTGCTTTTGTACTAACAACAGGCATTGGTTTAGATAAAAAAATAGCAGAGTTTGAAAAAGACCACGACGATTATTCGTCCATTTTATTAAAAGCATTAGCCGATAGATTGGCTGAGGCGTTTGCTGAGCATTTACATGAATTAGTCAGAAAAGAATATTGGGGCTATGCACAAAATGAACATTTAGATAACGATGATTTAATCAAGGAAAAATATGTAGGTATTCGTCCTGCACCAGGCTATCCTGCATGTCCAGATCATACAGAAAAGAGAACTATATTCCAATTGTTAAATGCTACTAAGGTAACTGGAGTAACTCTTACTGAAAGTTTAGCGATGTATCCAACTGCTGCAGTTTCTGGCTGGTATTTTGCTCATCCTCAAGCGAAATATTTTGGTTTAGGTAAAATTACGGAAGAACAAGTAAAATCAATTGCTGAAAGAAAAGGAAAATCTTTTGAAGAAATGGAACGTTGGTTGGGAAGTGTGATGTTGTAGAATTAAACAGTATTTTATAGTAATTTTTTACTATTGTCAAGAATTTATTAGAAATAAATTTAATATTTCACTTTTGTTTTACGTTTACTTTTTAACTTCGCAAATATTATGAAATATGCTGCGATAGATATAGGCACAAATGCTGCTAGATTGTTAGTTGGTGAAGTAACCAAAGAGGGCGAACATTCCTTTGTAAAAAAAATTTCTTATACACGAATCCCATTACGGTTAGGGGATGAAGTATTCATGAATGGGATGATTTCAAATAAAAAAAAGATTGATTTCATTAAAACCATTCATGCTTTTAAGTTAATATCAGAAATATTTGATGTCAATGCTATTAGAGCATGTGCCACCTCCGCTATGAGAGAAGCAATAAATAGTTCTGAAATTATTGAAGAAATAAAATCCCATACAGGGATACAAATAGAAGTGATTACTGGAGATGAAGAAGCAAAATTGATTTTTGGTACTTTTTTTCTTTTAGATTTTGATAAAAAAAATCCTTTTATCGTTATAGATGTTGGTGGTGGAAGTACTGAAGTAAGTGTTTTTGAAAATGGAACTAAAGTTGCCTCACGATCTTTTCAAATAGGTACTATAAGGTTGCTTAAAAATAAAACAGATAAAAATATTTGGAAGACAATTTCTAGCTGGATTGATAAAAATGTTGAATTAACTATGGAACATCAAATCTTTGCGACTGGTGGTAATATTAATAAAGTTCATAAATTACTTGGTGCTCAATTCAATGATAGTATAAAAGTAAGGGATTTGAAAAAACTCAGAAACCGATTAAATGTGTTGTCAATAGAAGAAAGAATGGATTTATATCAATTAAAACCAGATAGAGCTGATGTGATTGTCCCAGCTTGTGATATCTATCTATCAATCCTTAAAAAATTAAAAGTAAATGAATTGTTTGTGCCAAAAATTGGTCTTTCTGACGGTATTGTTTATGATCTATTTTTGAAACAAACTAATTAAAATTTTACTCAACAAATTTTCAATTTTATTTGAAAAAAGTTTTCGAAAAAAACAAAGAAAATAAAAAAACCGACTTAAATAAGTCGGTTTTTTTTATGTTTTTAAATAAAAATTATTTTCTTACTTGAATTTTTTGAATAAAAGATTCATTGTTGCCAATGAAAATTATATTATATAAACCATTAGACAATTCTTTTGTACTTATTTCAGTTTTAAAAGAATTTAAATCATAAGAAGATACAACTCTACCCAATGCATCAATAATTTTAGCTTTGTTATAAGTCATAGAACTTAATTCAATTATAAAATAATCATTAGCTGGATTTGGAAATAAACTTACTAAAATTGAATTATTAACTTCATTTATATTTGAACAATTTTCAACTAAAACTTCTAACTCTTCAACATGAACACAACCATCTGTACTTGTAGCTTCATAAGATATTGTATTAGACCCTAAAGATAATAAAGTAGGATCTATGTTTCCATTAGATACTCCAATACCACTATAAGCTCCAGTTGAATTTGAAGGCACTAAAGTTGGATTTGTCAAAGTAACAATGCCTGCATTGTCACATAACTCAAATGGGTTAGAATCGAATGTAATAGAAGGTGTTGCTAAAGCTGTAATAGTTAAATCATCTGAATTTGAGCAACCATTATTATCAGTCCCAACAACTGTATAAGTAACTGTTGAAACAACATTTACTGTCAAATCATTTCCAGCTCCTAAAATATCCCAAACATATGTATTTGCACCACTAGCACTTAATACAGTACTTTGACCAGAACAAACAGATACGTCTGAACCAGCATTAACTGTAGGAAGAGAATTTACTGATACGGTGACAGTTAAATCATCAGTACAAGTTCCTAAAATACCATTAACATTAATTACTTCATCACCAGCATTTAAAGGCGTAAATGAGTAAGAGTTTGAACTTGTAGTGCTTCCGTTCCAAAAATAAGAATCAGCACCTGAAGCTAAAAGTGTAATTTCAGAACCTATACATTGAATCGGTGAAACATCTACACTTATAGTTATTTGATCAACATGTATTACCTCTACAGTTGCAGTATTTGAACATTGGTTCACATCCGTTCCTGTCACTGTATAAAAAGTATTAACTGTTGGGCTAACTGAAATTACTGATGTAGTTTCTGTTGTACTCCAAACATAATTATCTGCTCCTACAGCAGTTAACTCTAAAATAGAACCTTGACAAACTGTAAAAACAGGTGCTTGAATTTCAACAACTGGTAATGGATTTACAGTAATTGTAACTGGTGTTGAACTAACTGAACAAATGTCATTATGAGATGTAACCATATAAACTCCAGAAGAGTTAATTGTTTGTGAAGCTTCTGTCGTTCCATTTGACCAAGTAATATTTGAAGTAACATCTGATGTTAAAACAACTTCATTACCATAACAAAATGTAGTTGCACCATTTACAGAGATTGTTGGCATAGGTGGATTATTTAATACAGTAATAGTTATGCTAGCAGATTCGTTTCCACCTGAAACTACTGTATAATTGCCAGATTCAGTAACAGTTAAAGTACTATTAATAGCTCCAGAAATATTTGCTCCATCTTTTTTCCACTGATTGCCAGTAGAAATAGATGAAGTCAATACTATAGATTGTCCTTCACAAAAAGTAGTATAAGCATTTGTGGTAATCATAGGGATATTAGTATTTGGTATTAAACTTAAACCTATTGAAGCTGCTGGTGAGCCAACAAAACCTCCAATTGAAGTACCTTCATCAGAAACAACAGGTGATAAAGGTTGATTTAAAGTATCAGCAGTATAGTCATAATCTAAATTTGTATAACCAATATAAGTACTGTCTTCAAAAGTCTCAACACAAACTAAATATCGTTGATTATCTAATAATGGCAAAGTAGCTGGGTTTCCGTCAATATCAGTTAAAGGAGCATAAACTTGCACATCATATAAATCTGATGTCATGTTATAGACAGTTGTTGCAACTTCTTCGAAAGCAAATTCTGCAAGATTAGTAAATTCGGGTGAATTCATATCAGTGAAAACATCATTCCATTTAATTACATGAATTGTGAATTCCTGACTTTCCATATCATCATTAACTGATGCAGAAAAACTTACGCCCTCTAATTCTGTTGAGCTTGCATTTGGATGCATAAAATGAATACAAGATTGAAAACTTGAAGTAGCAGCAGATGTTCTATAAGAAGAATTGGTTACTACTGAATCGTTTACAACTGATGAATAAGAAAATATATTATTATGAATATAAAAATCAGTAGAAAAAATATTATCTTCAGGATATTCATCAACAATATTTGATAGAACATTATATGTTAGAGTATATTTACCTATTGGGTAATTAGATAAAGAAAAATTTGGTAAATGAATGATTGCACTATCACCAGTATTTAATATTTGTGTACTATTTTGAGTTTCACTATAAATTGTTGTTCCATTAAATGAGATAGTTGCATTTAAAGAATAATTAGATTGCGATTCATTTCCATAATTAAAAATTTTTGCACCAATTTGATATGAATTGTTTGAAGCATCAAGGTTTAAAATACTTGCGTTGGTGTTTGGGCTTGGTATTAATAATTTATTTTTTAATATTCCCATGTCATTATCAAACAGACCTAATTTATTTCCAATAAAAGCAGTAACAGTATTTCCAGCATTTAATTCTGTTGTTATTAACAAACCTGAAGAACTAGAAATAAATATTGCTGGGATTGTAACATTGGCACCATCAGCACCAGGGCCCATCGCAATTACCTCATCTTCTCTATTTACTATAATAGCAGCAATGGCACCAGCTTGTTGAGCATTATACACTTTAGCACCGAACTCACATGTATTACGATAAATAACAGCAATTTTTCCTGTTAAATCATTAATTAAAGTATTACACCCTTCTCTTGAAATAGGATTTCCTTGAGCATTTGTTCCAGGTGTGCCATCTTCTACAAACATTAATTCTGCTGTCACAGCATTTGCAGGGATAGTCATATCAGGTGAACCCCATCCACCTCCTGGATCCGTTACAGACATTTCATAGTTACCTACTATGTTTGCAGGTGATTGCACATTAAATACTACTTGGGCATTAATTGTAAGCCCAGTAACAAGTGCAAATACAGAAAATAAAACTTTTTTCATAAATTATTCGTTTTTTTAATTGTTAAAGTTACAAATTTTTAAAATTATTTGGCAAATTTATTAAATTTTTATTAATTTTTTTCTAATTTTTCGTTCTTTGTTGATAATTTCAACATAATATACACCTTTTTCAAGGTGAACGTCGATTTTTGTCTTATCTACGTTACTATTTTTTTGTGAATACCTCAACTTTCCATTTATATCATAAACATCAATAGAGATGTGGTTTTTAATTCCTTCAATGTAAAATATATCAGTACTAGGATTTGGATAAATTTTAATATTATTTTGAATGTATTCTTGGATTCCTGAATAGTTCATGACGCAAAAGTATTTTTTCAATAAACTTCCAAAATTTGAACTATCAGCTACTAATTCAACCAAAGTGTCTTGATATGATCCTCTTAAGACAAAACTTCCTTCAGTAGAGCAGCCCCAACCACCAGCTAAACCATCACCATAGCTATCGGAAACCTCAAGAGAATAACAACCTGGAGCCAAACAAAAATTTTCAATTACTGAATAAGGCTCTTCATTGTTGCCGAAATAACCGCTTTTTGAAATTATTTCCTCTCCATTCTCATTCTTAATCTTCCATGAAAATTCATTTGCATAACAATCGAAATTAATCTCAAACTCTATATCTTGACCATTTACCATCGCATTAATCACTTTTGTTTTAGAATTATTACTCAGTAATTCATCTGTTTGGTTATTATTTGGGTTACTAATTTCAATTATTAAGGTGTGTTGTCCATTAGATAATTGAAGGGTAGGAATTGATATAGTGTCAGTTTCAAACAGTCCCAAACTTCCTGTCCAATTTATAGTGTTTAGATTTCCATCTATATTATAAGTAATGGTTGCACTATTTAAAGGATTTACTCCTCCATTTCCAATTATTACCTTTAAATCGTATGTTCCATTACATGAAATAGTATCCAAGCCTAAAACTTTACCTGAAACATATGGATCTAAAGCGTAATTTATACTTGCATCAGTAACTAAAGCACCTGTTGAATTTGGGTCTAACCAATCCTTCAAACGATTACTTGGAACACCTCCACCTTCCCATGACACAGCTAATTTACCATAAAAATCAGATTGATCCTCTGATCCACAAGCTGAAGCACCTCCAGTTAATTGACCTACAATCCTTCTGTTTTGATCAAAAATTGGGGAACCAGATGATCCTCCCTCAGTAACTCCTTCAGACCAATAGACTTTCCAATGATTAGAATCTGTGCCAGAATCCCATTGATAATGTAGAGATTCATAATCTACTGAAGAAATAGAAATTTTCTTAATATCCGATGAGGGATGATGAATGCCTGCTCCACTTGTAGCTGGTATATTTTCTCTGTTCCAACCTGCGTAATATACCTCCCAACTGGCATCAGGTATGCTGTTTAATTCCATTAAATGAAAATCAGATGGATTGTATTGTGCTTTTGTTTCTGCACCTGTTATGACCATTGTTGTTGGTCCATTTCCTGTTGTTCCAGTTGTGCCACAATGTGTTTGATTTAAGGGAGCTTCCCAACGAAAACGAAATGACCATGCAGATGGATTGGTTCCACAATGAGAGGCAGTTAGCAAATAAGGAATCTCTGTTCCACTTGTATTATTAATCATCGAACCAGAACAAAAACCACCAGAGCTATTTAATAACATCACTGTTGCATTTCTTTGAATTTGCCATGTATCTCCTTGCGAACAATTTACATCGTAGTTACATGACCCAGCATCTCCAAATTCTTTTTCCAATTCTTCATTTAAATCAATAAATCCATGAATAACTGACTCTATTGTTAATCGAGATTTATTTTCGTTTTCGAGAGGTTCTTGAATTTCAATATAAATTTTATCTGAATAGAGCAATTCTGTACCTAAAACATTGGATTTGTTATTGTTCAATGAACTATAAGCTCCTATATAGGATTTTTTATCAGCAGAAAACAAATACATGATTGTCCCTTCTTTTAAATAAAAATCACTAAAAATCAGGTTGATAGATCTAGCTCCAGAAGAATGTATTAATAAATGATAAACATTTTTATTATTTACTTTTTGTTTGTTTGCTTCATTAAAAAAATCTATGGCAAGTGAGATTGGTTCGCCATATTGCAACATCTTGTTATGGTTTTGAAGTGCAATTTGATGATATTTATCAAATAAAACATCATTATTTTGATTGGGAGTTAGTATTCCATTTTTTGGTAAAGTGATTTTTTTTGAAAAGCCTATTGGTTCTCCAAGAGACTGAATTTGAGAAAAAGTGAAATAAAAAAATAAAAAGGAAAATAAAAAAGAAGAAAATCTTAACATAGGTTCATTTTAAATAATTGTACAAATTTAAATTTTTAATTAATTTGAGTCTCTTTTAATTCAGAAGATAAAGTTACATTATTTAATTTCTAAATAACATTTTTTTTACTGAACAGTATAAAATTTTGATTAAAGTTGAATCATCTGCATAATAGAATGAGATAAAATCTTAATTATTCCTAAATCGTATATTTTATTTGATTAAGTTTGCACTTTCGATTAAGCAATATGAAAAGAGATAAAACAATTTTTGAATTAATAGAGAAAGAAAGAAAAAGACAAACCCATGGCATTGAACTAATTGCCTCTGAAAATTTCGTTAGTCAACAAGTAATGGAAGCAATGGGTTCCGTTTTAACAAATAAATACGCTGAAGGTTTACCTGGGAAAAGATATTATGGTGGATGTGAAGTAGTGGATGAAGTTGAACAATTAGCAATTGACCGTTTGAATGAATTATTTGGATCTACGTGGGCAAATGTTCAACCTCACTCTGGTGCTCAAGCAAATGCAGCGGTTTTTTTGGCTTGTCTTCAACCGGGAGATAAAATACTCGGTTTTGATCTATCTCATGGTGGTCATTTGACTCATGGTTCACCAGTCAATTTTTCAGGAAAACTTTACCGTCCATATTTTTATGGTGTAAATAAAGATACTGGAAAAGTTGATTATGAAAAAATGGAGGAAGTTGCCCTAAAAGAAAAACCTAAGATGATTATTTGCGGTGCCTCTGCTTACTCAAGGGATTGGGATTATGCCAGAATTCGTTCTGTTGCAGACAAAATAGGGGCATTAATTTTAGCGGACATTTCTCATCCAGCTGGTTTAATAGCAACAAAATTATTAAATGACCCATTAGAACATTGCCATATTGTTACAACTACAACACACAAAACCCTTAGAGGTCCTAGAGGTGGTGTAATAATGGTACGAAAGAATTTTGATAACCCTTTTGGTTTAAAATGGAATAACGGAAATTTGAAATCCATAACTTCACTTTTAGACGCTGCTGTTTTTCCCGGAATACAAGGCGGTCCATTAGAACATGTAATTGCAGCTAAAGCAGTTGCTTTTGGAGAAGCTTTAAGTCCAGAATATGCAAGTTATATGAAACAAGTTCAAAAAAATGCATCTGTTATGGCTCAAGAGTTTATCAAATTAGGTTATCAAATAATATCAGGAGGAACAGATAATCACTCCATGTTAATTGATTTGAGATCTAAAGGTATAACTGGAAAAGACGCAGAAATAAATTTAGTAAAAGCCGATATTACTGTAAACAAAAACATGGTTCCTTTTGATACAGAATCTCCTTTTATAACTTCTGGTATTAGAGTTGGTACTCCAGCAATTACAACAAGAGGAATTAAAGAAGACAACATTCCTCTCATTGTTAAACTCATTGATAAAGTGTTGATGAATAGAAATGACGAAACCCAAATCGAAAAAGTTAAAAATGAAGTCAATTCATTAATGAGTACTTTTCCTTTGTTTCAAGAATAGGATTTTTTAATTTAGTTTAGAAAATATCGTTCTTTAATTATTTTAGTATGATGTTTTTGATGACCGACTATAAAAAATCCAAGACCTCTTGCGTTACTTTGTTGTTTATTGGCTTCACCTAAAAAATCAAGCATATCATTGTTCATTTGTCGATACAAAGCTATAGTGTTTTGTCTTATCAAAGAAAATTCCTCAATTAATTCCTCTTTATTTAGTATAAGATGAGTGGTCTTTGAAATATATTTATTTTCATCAAAGCCAGATAAAGGTGTAAAATCAAACCTTGAAAAACGAAAAGCACGATATTGAAAAATTCTTTCAGTATCTAAAATGTGTCTAATAACTTCTCTTACAGTCCATTTATTCATTTCATAACTAAAATCTAATTTATCCTTTTCAATCGAGCTTATAAATTGTATAAATTCTTTTTTGTTGTTTTCAAAAGCTTCAAACAAATCATTTTCAGTTATTAAATTGACATAATATTGATAATAATATGGAAGAGAAGATAATTCAGGTTTATTAATCATTTTTTGGTGTATTTTTTAATGACAAACGGGTATTTATTTTTTTGATCAACTAAATAAGTTTTCATCACTTCTACTTTCCAATCTGATTCATTAAAAGTTGGGAAAAAAGTGTCCACTTCAAACTGATGTTGGATTAGGGTAATATACATTTCATCTACAATTTTGGAATTTAAAGCCTCTTGATATAGTTGAGCACCGCCAATGATAAAAATATCTTTATTTTGATTTTTATACTCATTTTTAATAGAAGAAATTGCTTTATCAAAATCGTTGAATATCAATACATTTTCCGCATGAAAATTTTTATTTCTTGTTAAAACGACATTGATTCTATTGGGTAAAGGTTTATAATTATTAGGTAAGGAGTCATAATTTTTTCTACCCATTACAACAATTTGATTTTGGGTTTGTTCCTTAAAAAATTGCATATCAGCGGGCAAATTCCATGGTAAATCATTGTTTTTGCCAATACCAGAATTCAAATCAATTGCAGTAATTATTTTTATTTTCATCTAGTTTAAAAGTGAGTAATTATTTAGTAAATACCATTGATAGTTAAATAAAATCTTAACATTTCATTGTATAAATATTTTTGTTCAAAGAATTCAATATTTCCTCTTACAAACAACAAATGATTATTTTTTGGAGTTATTCTTAATTCACATCGATTCATAGAATTAAAAAGTGTTTTAGATGCTTTATATTCAGGGACAATATTAATCATTGATTGAATAAAACCGCCTCCATTTATGTCCGTCAATTTAGCAGGATTTCCACTTATTTTTAATAGATTATAATTTTCTCTTATGACAACAATATTTCTATTAAAACCAATAAATAGTGTTTTTTCATCAAGTTTTTCAACGGTATAAAGTATATCTCCAGCGATTAATTTATTTCCGTCATAAGAAAAGCCCATCCTTCTTAATTTTTCTGAATCGAAATATAATTGACTTTTTTCAATTTCAATGTCAAAATGTAAAATCATGTCAAATTTTGGGGTGAAAACTAATCCACTTTCATGATCTTGAATGTCCAGACCATAATAATTAAAAGTAAAACCCGTAATTGGTGGAGTATATAAACCAGATTTATTTAAAAATTGTTGAATAGTATCTTTCATAGGCTTATCCAATAAAAAGTTTTCAACCTTAAAAGGGTGGAGTTCATACTCTTGTTTTAAAGTCCATTTTCTTGGTCTAACAAAAGAGTTTTTTAAATATATTTTTCCTCTAAATTCCAATGAATTTTCACTAAAAGTAGAATAAATGTTTCCTTTTTTAATAAAATAGTCGTTATTGAGTGTACTATTATTCATATTAAAATTTAGCAATAATTTATCATTATTACTTTTTGAAATATTGGTTTTACTTTTCTTTAATGATTTTAGATAATTTTTTAATGCAGAATTTGAGACTTTATTTGAAGTAGAAAAAGCAATAAATCCAATATTTTCAGTAGAATAATGTACAAACTTATTATTAAAATAATTAGAGAATTGTTTTTCAAATATATTTTTATTTGAAAGCAAAAATGAGAAAACTATTACTTGCTGATTTTCCATTTTTACTCCGAAAATTACTAATTCAGAAAAATAATCAATCCCTAATTCATCAATTAATTGGTCTTTTTTTTGACTTTTGATAAAAAAGTGAAATTTATCTATTAATTCTTGATCTTTAGATTCAAAAACCATACTGTACAAAGCGTTTTTAAGAAAATCTTTTAAGTGAAGTTTGAATTCGAAGTTTGAATTTGAAGGGATATAATATGAGTGGGAATTGTTTACCGAATTATGAATTCCAGCAAAAGACAAAATGCCCACCCATAATAAAATTAAGGCAGACAATAGTGGCAAAAACTTCGATATAAAAGTAAATTTTTTCAATTTATCAAAACGTAAAGTTAAAAATAAAGTAAATACAAGAAATAAACTGAAATATTAATTCTTTATTCAAAAATAATAAAATTTTTCTTAGGTTTGCAATATGATAGGGTTTATTCGTTTTTTATTAAAACTGATGGGGTGGAAAATAGATGAACATACTCCTAATGGTGTCAAAAAAGCGGTTGTTGTTGTTGGTCCTCATACTTCAAATTGGGATTTTGTAATTGGAAAATTGGCCTTTATGACTTATGGAATAAAAGGAAGATTTTTAATAAAAAAAGAAATGTTTATTCCACCATTTGGTTGGATTTTAAAAGCGATGGGAGGAGTTCCTATAGATAGAAAATCTAATAACAAATTTACAGAGCAAGCTGTATGGTATTTTAATAATAATGAAACAATGTATATGGTTTTTACACCTGAAGGAACTAGGGGGTATAATCCAAATTGGAAAAAAGGATTTTATTACATCGCCTTAAAAGCAAAAGTGCCTATTTATATTGCCTACATGGATTATGAAAAGAAAATTGGAGGATTTCACTCATTGTTTGAACCAACAGGAAATATTGATATGGATATAATTTCAATTAAAAATATTTTAAAACAATTTAAAGGAAAATATCCTGAAAAAGGTATTGATTAGACTTATAAATTATTCAGGTTTTTTTTTATTCTTTAGAATCTTCATAAAAAAAAGAAAGACCTGACATTTCTTCAAAAATCTTACCTGCTTCTCTTAATTCATCATCTCCCTCTTCAGTTATCCAATGAACAACAAACCCTTTTAATTCAGTAGCATTATCGGAGATTATTTGAAAAAGATTTAAAAGGCATTTTGAAGAACCTGTATTAAAATAATCTAATTGCATTACAATTTCTAATTCAGTACTAGAAACAAGATATTTTTTTAATTCTTCAAAAATGGGTGTGTAAAATTGCATTGGGTTTTCTGGGCAAGAAATACCTTTTATAACAAAAGTTTTATTTTGAAAATCAAAATGAACAAAAGGTGTTTTTGGTGTAGATTGTATCAGCATTGTATTAATTTAATAAGACTTGAAGATTAAACGTATAAATTTGATTATTGAATTCGTCAAAATGATAATTCACTTGATTACCAGAACGATAAACGATGTCAAGTAGTCCAATCCCTGCGTTACCTTCTGAGCTTATTGTGGTGTTTTTTAAAGCATATTTGTAATTTTCTTTTATATTACTATTTTTTAAAAGTTTTAATTTATCCATATTTTTGCATATTACCTCTTTATCCAAAGTGTTAACTACATTCCCTGAAAAGAAAACCAAAGAATTTTTATCTATTCCTACAATAAAATAAGGAAAAATTTCAGGATGTACTTGTTGATGTTTTACAATATTTTGTAACATTTCAATAGAGATAATTTTTGCTTTAGAAATTAGAGTTTTTGCAAAGTTTTCTATAATCAATTTGTTTTCAAGCATGTGTATAGCAGAAACAATTAAATCCTGATTCATTTTTCCATAGTAAACAAATAAAAAATCAGTTATATTTGTATTATTAGACAAATTTTCTAGTAAACCATTAAAAGATTGGTTGGCAATCATTGATTCATTATTTGCATTAAAGTTATTGTTTTTTTGTAGAAAATCAAAATTAATTATAATACGTTCTACGAAAATAATTTAAAAAAGTTATAATCGCTTAATAAAATTATATTTTATTAAAATTGAATATTAAATCCAATCACTGTAAAATCGTCAAGTTGCCAATAATTACCAACATATTGATCCATTGTGTCAGATAAAATTTTTTCTTGAACTTCAGCATCTTTAAATTTAATATCATTCAAAAGTGAAATCAATCTATTTTTAGAAAATCTTTTGTTTTTTTCGCCACCTAATTGATCTTGATAACCGTCTGTTGCTAGGAAAAAGTACTCATAACCGCTAACTGGAATGCTTGTAGTATTATAACTAAATGAATCTGCTTTTGGTTCGCCAATACCACCTCTAATACCTCTAATGTGAATTTCTTCATTGTTATGAAAATACAATATTCCTAATCCTGCTCCAGAAAAATAGAGTCTTTTTTCTTTTTTATTATATACACAAACAGCCAATTCCATTCCCTCGTATAAACTATCCTCTGAGGAAGTGTGGTTTTTTAAAATAGAACTTAATCTATTATCCAATTGTGTTAATATATCAGCAGGGTCAGTTTTTTTCTCAATACCTATAAGCTGTTCTAAAAAATTAATTCCTAATAATGTAATAAATGCTCCAGGCACTCCATGACCAGTACAATCTCCCATAGTTAAATAACTGAACTCCTCAGTATCTTTTCCCCAATAAAAATCTCCAGAAACAATGTCTTTTGGTCTATAAAAAAGACTTACATTTTGAAAATTTGGACTGAATGTTTTTAAATCCGTAAATAATGATGTTTGAATATTTTTAGCATATATAATACTCGAGAGAATATCTTCGTTTTTGCTTTGAAGAATATCTTTTAAACGAATTTGATTTAATGTTACTCCTACAACTGTTGTTGTTTCTTTCAAATAAGTTATTTGTTTAAAATTTAAATTTAATTTTTCTGAAAAAGCCAAAATTAAAATACCTAAAAATTCATTTTGAATTTGAATAGGAAAAACAATATAAGAATGAATACCTTTCTCTATATATTTTATATCAGAAGCAGATTTCCTATTTGACTCTTTTAAATCTTCTTTAATAAAAATTTCACCATTTAAACATTTTTCAATGCATTGCAATTCATTAGTAAAGTAATATTCATCTTTAAATTCATTTTTGTAATAATAATACCCGTTGTATCTAGTATAGTTAATGTCTGGAAAAAGAATACTTACTAGAATTGTGTTATCATATTGTTCTTTGATAAATAATAAAGTGTTGTGTACTACTTCCTTGATGTGGTCTGCATGAATTAATTTTTCTTTTAGTTTGTTTTGATATTCCAAATCTTTAGCATATTCTTCTAAAATTATGGATTGAGATTCTAATTTTTGTTTTGTTTTAATTCTTTCTGTAATGTCTGTAATCACATCAATTTGTTGTAAAAACTCACCTTCTGAATTTGTAATTATAGTATTGTTCACTTCAACCCAAATATGATTATTCAAATGTGTTGTAACTTCCAACTCTATTTTATAATTTGTTCCGTTTAATTCTGTGATTTTATTCAGTAAACCGTCATTGTGTTTGATGAATAATTCTCTTGGAATTTTACCAAAAATTTCTTCTTGTGTAATCTCAAATAAATCTAAATAACCTTGGTTTACCCATAATACTCTTCCATCTTTGTCTGTAATAGAAACTCCGTTTGATGTTCGTTCTGCAATAAGAGATAATTTTTTTAAATCTTCTTCTTTTTGTTTGTCTTCAGTGATATCAGTACAAATACCAGAACTTTTTATAAAAACACCTTTATCGTCTTGAATTCCATACGATTTTTCTTTAATCCATCGAATTTCTCCATTTTTATTAATACGATAATCAACCTCATAAAATCCTTGTAAAACTAATTTCTCATGACATGAAATTATTTTTTCCTTGTCTTCGGGTAAAATATACTTATCCCAATAATCATATTTGTCATAAAAATTTTGTTGATCTACACCCAAAATATCTTTACATGAAGGACTGATATATAAAACTTTTATATTGATAATGTCAAACAAAAAGAACACATTGTCAATTGTTTCATTAATTTGTCTGAAAATATTCTCGCTTTCTAAAACTTTAATTTCTGCTTCTTTTCTTTTTCTATTTTCTATTAAAATAGTCAAAAATTCAGCAATGTTTTTAATAAATTGAACATCATTATCGTCCCAGTCATAATAGTCTTGAATATGTTCACAACTGATAATAAAATTTAATTTACCTCCGATAAATATAGGAATATCAGCTAAAGATTTAATGTTTTTTTCTTTAATATATCCATCAACAAATTCTTTTGTCAATTCATTATTTAATGTATCTGAAACAATAATGTTTTGTCCAGACAATAATGCATTTTTATAAATCGGATATTTGTTAAGGGAAAAGGTTTCACCACTTGAAAAACTGTCTTTATTTTTTTCATAATTAGAAATGACTTCTAATTCGCCTTCTTTATATTCAAGTAAACTAATTAAATCTAATGAAATACCATCTGAAACTATTTTTATAATTTGATTGATGTCCTCACTAAAATCTTTAAAATCATGATATTGAATTTTATTGACTTTTTGAAGGATTTCTTGTTGTTGTTTATTTTTTTGTTCCGTTTTTTGTTTTTCTATTGCAATAGTTTTTAATTCAGTAATATCTTGACCAATTCCAACATATAAATCGTCGTTAAATTTTTTATCATGAAATTGATACCATCTATATTCATTATTTTTAGTTTTAATTAATCTATGATTGATAGTCTGCAATTTAACCTCTTCAAACAATTCATTTTTCTTGTTGTCGAAATTTGTTTTATCATCAATTGTTTTTTTCCACCAACCATCTCCAAGTAACTCTTTTGAAGAATAACCTAATATGTTTTTAACATTCTCACTAACATAAGAAATTTTTCCTTCTTTATTGGATGCAATTACCAAAGATATACCTGAATTTATTACATTATTTATAAAAAACAAATGTTCTTGTTGTTTGTAATATATTATTTGGCGAAGGTGATTTAAAACCAAAATAATGTACGAAAAAATAACAAGAATTACCTTGTGTTCAATAGTTAGTGAAGGGCTGAGAATTAATAATATATTAGATACAAATACTAATAAAATAAACAAGTAATAATGTATTAGCTTGTAAAATATATAATAAGAAAAGAATATAAGAAGAAAAAATTCAGCAAATAAAATAATTTCTGTGTTATAAATAAATAGTTTATAAGAAGTAAATCCAAAAAAGAAAAAAAAGTATAAAAGAAATAACAAATAGGATATTTTTATAAGTTTTGGATTTTTTTTACTTATAAAATAAAGTAAAATTAAAATGAATCCAACTATTAAATTATAATCAAATTCATCATTTTGTCTAACATGAAAAAGTTGAATAAAAAATTCACTTAATGGTGCTAAAATTCCAATAATAAGCATATACAATCTCAGTTCTTCCATTTTATTGGTATCAAAAACTTGAAATTGTTTTATTAATTCCTTATTGTAATTGGATTGTGTTTTTAAAATAAAATAAATTAAAACAGAAAAAGAAAAAAAGATGCCTAAACTTATAAGTAATTTATTGGCTAAAGTGTAGGGTAAATTAGTAACATCTATAATTGATGCAAAGGATATTTGTCCATAAAATATAAAAAATAATAATATAATAAGACTTACTTTTTTCAATTGGAGGTAAAATAACTCTATCAAATTTAAGCAAGAATTTTTATACTACTTCAACCTTTAGATAATGAGAAGTATAAACATTATCAATTAAGTTATATTAACGATTAAAGAAAAAAATCGTTTGTAATACAAGGATATAATAGAATTTATTTTATATATGTAATGCTTTATTGTCGTAACAATCTAAAGCAGCTTCTTTTACTGCCTCAGAGTATGTTGGATGAGGGTGACATATACGAGCAATGTCTTCAGACGAAGCTTTGTATTCCATGGCAACGACAGCTTCCATAATTAAATCTGCTGCTCGAGGTGCAATCATATGAACACCTAAAACTTCATCGGTTTCTTTATTAGCAATAATTTTAATTAAACCCGAAATATCCATACTTGCTCTTGCTCTACCTAATGCTTTTATTGGAAAAGAACCCACCTTGTAAGGTGTTCCTGATTGAATTATTTCCTCTTCAGTAGCACCAACTGAAGCCGCTTCAGGCCAGGTGTAAACTACCCCAGGAATTAAATTATAATTTAAGTGAGGTTTTTGACCAGCGATAAATTCTGCTACAAATACACCTTCTTCTTCTGCCTTATGGGCTAACATTGCTCCTCTTACAACATCGCCAACAGCGAAAATATTTGGAACTGCTGTTTGTAAATTTTCATTCACTTCAATTTGTCCTTTTTGATTGAGTTTAACTTGAGTGTTTTCCAATTTTAAATTTTCTGTATAAGGTTTTCTTCCTACGGCAACTAAACAATAATCTGCTTCTAAAGTGACTTTTTCTTGTTTTTTGTTTAATGCAATTAGTTCAACTTTTTTACCTTTGTTAGTTACAGATTGGACTTGATGTTCAAAATAAAATTGAAAACCTTCTTTTTTTAGAACTTTAGTCAACTCCTTACTGATTGTTTTGTCCAAAGAAGGGCAAATACTATCGGCGAACTCCACTACGGATATTTCAGTTCCTAAACGTGCATATACTGAACCTAATTCCAATCCTATTACTCCACCACCGATGACTAACATTTTTTTTGGTATTTCAGACAACTTTAAAGCTTCAGTAGAAGTGATAATTCTTTTTTTGTCTGGTTCCATTCCTTTAAAAAAGTTTGGTTTAGACCCAGTAGCAATAATAATTTTATTTCCTTTTAATATTTCTTTTTGTTCACCATTAAGCACTTCGACCTCTTCATTATTTATGAAAGACGCTGTACCGTGAAAAACCTCGATTTTATTTTTATCCATTAGAAATTTTATCCCATTACTTGTTTGAGAAACCACTTCTTCTTTTCTTTGAATCATTTGATTGATATTGGCTTTTAGCCCACTAAATTCAATCCCATGTTTTTCAAACGAATGTTTAGCGTTATGAAAATGTTCGGAAGAATCCAATAATGCTTTAGACGGAATGCATCCTACATTGAGGCAAGTACCTCCTAAGTTGTTGTATTTTTCTACAATTGCTGTTTTAAAACCAAGTTGTGCACAACGTAATGCTGCAACGTACCCACCTGGACCAGACCCAATAATCAACACATCAAAATTTTTCATTCACTAATATTTTTTACAAAATTAATTAAGATTAGCAATATTTGTATTATATAAAATAAAAAAGTCGCCCTAAAGCGACTTTACTACTTAATTATGAATTAAGATTTAGAATTTCAAAAACTTCACTGTTTCATTCACATCTCCTGCAGTGAATTTCACAATATAGGAACCATTACTGAAAGAATCAGTGTCAATAGACAATTGGTGATCACCTTTAGAAAGTTGTTTGTATTTTGAAGTATGGATTAATCTACCCGAAATAGAATAGACTTCAATCATTACATCACTATTTTTGTATAAACTAAAGTTTAATTTAGTAACATCAGTCGCAGGATTAGGGTATACTTTTAGATTTGTCTTTAATTTTTTAACATCAGATGAAGTGTTTTTATCATCTAAACCTAAAAGAGAGGAGGACGCCCACATACCTCGACCATAAGTACCAATGTATATTTCACCTGGTCTTGTACATCCTTCTTCCCAAGTTCTCCAATTTTGTCTGATTTCAAAAACAGGTACATTTTCAAAGCCAGTAGAAGCATCTTGCCAAGAAGTAGAAGACCCTGGATCTGCTCCATTAGTTGAAACCATTACTCCAAAAGCAGTTGCAGCAACAATGATTTCAGGATTATCACGATCAATAATTGCATCATAACCTGGAACATCCAATGCTCTTAATGTAGTAAAAGTTGGTGTAGCTACATCAGCATTAGCCGTTCTTTTTACAATAGCAGTTGAACCTCCAAACATTTGTATGAAAAGTAAATCTTTATCGTTATTTGGGTTTAGTGCAATACCTTCACAAGCAGTGTTGGTAATTTTAGTTTTAGCAGTACCTAATGCCTGAACAGCAGTTCTAAACGCGGCTTGATTGGTATAATCTTGTTCATACATATTACCCAATCCATCTATTCTATAAATACCACTACCACAGCTGATGTAACATCTGTTTAAATCGCGAGAAAATTCAATGTCCACATTTTGAAAACCGTTTCCACCAACTCCAGTAGCTAATTTTATCCATGTAGGTTCTTTGGAAAAACGTAAGGCATCTCTAGAAGCATATAATTCACCTGTACCATTTGCAGTATGAAGAATCAACCATGATTGGTAAGGATCTTGTACTTGAATAGTATCCCAAGGAATTTCAAATACTTGTTGTTTGTCTTTCATGTTTAATTTTTTAGGATTCACAGGATGAGGACTCCAAGCATAATAATGTTGATATGCTTCAGCAGTTGCTACTGTTTGAGCTACACCATTTATTTGTATGGTATCACCAACACTTACATCATTTGAACCAGTATTATAGATAAAAGTGTAATTTAATTCACCTAAAAATTGTACGCTTGGATTTGTTGTTGTTGTTATTTTAAATGAGTTAACTGTTAAAGATGGATCATAATTAACTACTGAATCGTAGTATAATTTTTTATTGGTAACATAATTCATTGTATCACCAGTTGACATACTTGATACTTTAATAACATCATTTACATTGTAGTCTTTTCTAGGAAAGAAAGTAACCGAATCTCTAGAATTTTCATCAAAATATTCAGCTAATACAAATTCAGTATGGAATGCGTGAGTCATTGAAGACCATGTTGTACCTGGTAAAGAAGGTGTAAAGGAAGAAAATGAGAATCCAAAATCAGCAGATCTAGATAAAGCACCAAAATATAACGTTGAAAACAATACTCTTGGGTTAAAAAAAGAAATTTCACATTCAAAACCATCACCACCAGAAACTTCAATAAAGTTTTGCCATGAATTAAAAACATGAGGATTGTAAAGAGTACCATTGTCTTGTGCTCCTCCCATTACTCTACCATCTTTATCCATAGCAATTCCATAAAATTGAGTTACATTGTAACCTCTATTTGCTGGATAAAAAGTTTCACCAAAATCTTCAGAAATTCCAATACCACCATCATTACCTAAATAAAGTCTGTTGGTATTGTCCCATTTCATTTCATGATTGTCTGCATGAACATACTCATCACTTGTAGGATTAGAAAACCAATAAGATAATTGAGAAAATCCACCGTAAACTGGGTTAGATGTTGTTTGATTCCAATCCCAGATGTCAATACCGCCTATTAATAACCTTTCATTATCATTTGGCACTACAGATAAAATTGAATTATATGTTCCTTGATCTCTATAAATATCTAAACCACTTGTACCATCAGCTTGACCAGCAATTTTAGACCAAGAAACACCATTGTCAAGAGAAACATACATTCCCATTAGATTTCCATCTGTACGACTTGCGTAAACTCTATATTTATTGTTTGAACTTTCTTTGTTTTTAGAAATAGCATATTCAATTCTACCCGCATTTGCTGGTATTTTATTATCGTCTATTGAACCCCATACAGGAGTAAAAGTGTTTCCACCATCTTCTGACACAAAAGTTTTATTAGAAGACATGCCCGCAACAATAACTGAACCATCATTAGAAATAGCTAAGGCCAAACAGCCACCTCCACTACTAATTTGAACACTTGTAATTGAGGCATCACCAATAGTCCATTTTTTTAAACCAGTACTGTTTGTAAAGAATATGGTATTACTGTTTTCTGCACAAACAACCTCTGTAATTTTGGTGTAGGTGCCTGTATTTGGAACTTGTTCCCAAGTAGATGAGCCGTTAGCTTTGTAATAAATCCCATCACCGTCCCAATAGGCATCATCTTCATCATTTGAACCAGTTGCAACGAAAATAGTTCCATTTTCACTTTGTGTCATTGAAGAAATAAAAGGTAAGCCAGGGAAGTCGTCAACTTTTGTCCAAGTTTGAGCTCTATCATTAGAAAAAAACAAGCCCCCAGACACACCTCCTGCATATATCTTATTGTTGTCGTTTTTATCAATCAAAATTGCACGTGTACGACCGCCAATGTTATCAGGACCTAATTCTTCAAAACTAATTGAGGAACGAACTTTATTGTTTTTATGTAAAGTGTACAATTCTTTCATTCTTTCAGGAGAAATTCTTTCTCCAGTTTCTGCATCGATGTATCGAGCTGCTAACCACTTCAAGGCGTCGTTAGCGTTCTGTTCTTCAAACATAGAGATTTTTTTCATCTCGTATTTTGATGTTTTTTCAATTGGATTCAAAAAATAAACCAATGTGGCTAATGCTGTTGCACCTATACCGCCTAAAAGCAATTTTTTACCTTTCATTTGCACGTTGTATAATTTTAAGTTTTAAAATTGGCGTTAAAAATAGTTAATTTTTATATATTAACTCACAACAATTTTATTTTTTTTGTAAAATTAATATAATCTGTCACGATTTTCAAAATATTTTAGTTTTTTTTTAAATATTTTTATACCTATCTAAAGTGCAAAAATATGTTTTTCTGCATGATAAGAAGACCTAACTAATGGTCCGCTTTCAACAAAACGAAAACCTTTTGATAAGCCATAAACACGATATTCGTCAAAAATTTCAGGCGATATAAATTCTTGTACAGGTAAATGTTTTAAAGTCGGTTGTAAATATTGTCCTATGGTTAATATGTCAACACCTACTTGGTGTAAATCGTCAATAGTTTCAAAAACCTCGTCTTTACTTTCACCTAAACCTAGCATAATTCCTGATTTAGTCCTCATCCCTCCCTGTTTAAGTCTTTTTAAAACTTCCAAACTTCTATCGTATTTGGCTTGAATTCTGACTTTTTTGGTCAATCGTTTTACTGTCTCTAAATTGTGAGAAACGATTTCAGGAGCAATATCTATAATAGCTTGTAAATTTTCCCATTTACCTTGAAAATCTGGTATTAATGTTTCTAAAGTTGTAATAGGAGATTGATGACGAATGGCCTTCACTGTTTGAACCCAAATTTCTGCACCACCATCTTTTAAATCATCTCTATCCACTGAGGTTATAACAGCATGTTTAACGCCCATTAGTTTTACAGAACGAGCCACTCTACCAGGTTCAAAAGCATCTACTTCTAAAGGTTTTCCAGTCTTAACAGCACAAAAACCGCAACTTCTCGTGCAAATATTCCCTAAAATCATAAAAGTTGCCGTACCTTCACCCCAACATTCTCCCATGTTTGGGCAACTGCCACTTTCACAAATTGTGTGAAGTTTGTGTTCGTCAACCAAAGATCTTACTTTTTTATAATTTTCTCCAGTTGGTAGTTTTACTTTTAACCATTTTGGTTTTTTTATAGTGTTTTTTTCTGTTGATGATAAGATTTTATTTTCCATTTTTTAAAATATCTGTTGTATATTCAGATGTTCTGTCTATTTTTATCCAAAATTTTTAACAAAATTAATTAATATTTAGTTTACTATGTTTACTTCTCAAGTAAAATATATTGGTAATTTACAGACTGAGTGTGTTCACCTAAAATCAAACACTAAAATTGTTACCGATGCCCCAACAGATAATAATGGAAAGGGTTCTGCTTTTTCTCCCACCGATTTATTAGCCACTTCTTTGGCTTCATGTATGTTTACAATTATGGGAATTTATTGTAATGAACATAAAATACCTTTTAAAATGGCAGAGGCCAAAGTGTTAAAAATCATGGATTCAAATCCCAGAAGAGTATCGAAAATAGAGTTAATCATTGACTTGACAGGTAATCAATGGGATGAAAAAACTAAAGAGAAAGTTAAAAAAGCTGGAATGTTTTGTCCAGTTGCTAAAACGATTGAAAATGTAGTAGAAATAGAATATAAATTTATTTAATATCCATGAAAAAAGAAGAAACAAATTTTAGTAAAAAAAGATATTACGAAAAAAAAGAAAAGGAATTTTTAATTTACGGTATTCACGCGGTTAAAGAAGCAATTTTATCTGAAAAAAGTATTCAAAAAATTATTATTCAAAAAGGAGTAAATAAAGAAATTTTTCATGAAATAGCTCAATTGACAAAAGGAAAAGATTATACAATACAATATGCACCTGTCGAGAAATTAGACAGAGAAACTAAAAATGCCCATCAAGGGATTATTGCTTTTCTTTCACCTGTTACTTTTTATTCTTTTGAGGAATTGTTAGAAGAATTGAGTGAAGTAGATAGAAAAAAAACTTTTTTGGCTTTGGACAGAATTACAGATGTAAGAAATTTTGGTGCGATTTGTAGAACTGCTGTAGCTATGGGTGTTGAAGCAGTTTTGATCCCACAATTTTCATCCGTTTTAATAACTCCAGAAGCAGTTAAAACATCCTCAGGAGCCATTCATCAGCTTAAAATATGTAAAGTCAAACAATTGAAAGAAAGTTTGTTTTATGCTCAACAAACTGGTTATAGAATTATTTCTTGTACCGAAAAATCTAAACATAAACTCAACGAAGTAAATTTACGAGGGAATGTGGTGCTGGTTTTAGGTTCCGAAGAAGATGGGATTAGTAATGATATTATTCATCTATCAGATATAACTACAAAAATACCTATGTCTGGAAAAATATCGTCTTTGAATGTGAGTGTTGCTTGTGGTATTTTGTTGTATGAAAAATATAGACAAAATCTATAGCAGATTTTTAAACGTAAAAAGCGATCATTACGATCGCTTTCTAAACCTAACCTAACCACTATTCACTGAAAAAGATTATTATTTACTATTGTTTAAATCATAAATAACACAACAAAATTACAATCTAATTTTAATGTTACAAAGGGTAAAAAAATGAAAATTAATTCTGTATATAAAGTATGTATATAAAAAGGATTTAGTTAAACAACACTTCATAATAATTTAACGATAAAATAATACAATTTATAATAAAATTCATAAAATAATCCTTGTAATCCTAAGTGTATTTTTTTTAAACTAATTTCCATAAAATATTCAATGAAAATAGATGATTGTCCATGAAAAACATAGTAAATATTCATTTTAATAAAATTTTACGATTAAATTTTTAGAATGATAATTGGAAAAGATTTTTAGCTAAATTTGAAAAAAATTGTAAAATGAAAAATATAGGTATTTTTTGTGGTGGTTTTTCCTCAGAATATGAAATTTCAATCTTAAGTGGTCAAACCATAGTAGCAAATTTCCCTAAAGAATATAATTCTTATTTGATTGAAGTTAAAAAAGAGGATTGGAGCATTCATTATAATAAACAAATTTATAAACTGAATCCTTGGAATTTGTCTTTTTTTGTAGGCAAAAAAGAAATAAAATTAGATGCTGGATTAGTTTATATTCATGGAAACCCTGGTGAAAACGGAAAACTTCAGGCCTTTTTTGATTTAAGAGAATTTCCTTATATCAATGCAGGTGCTTTGGCATCAGAATTGTCTTTTGATAAATGGTTTTGTAACCAGTTTTTAAAAGGTTTTGGAATATCTATTGCTAAATCAATTTTATTGACTGCTGTTGAAGAATACAAAGAAGATGAAATTATCGATTATTTGTCTTTGCCCGTTTTTGTTAAACCTTGTGATTCTGGATCTAGTTATGGAATATCTAAAGTAAATAAAAAAAGTGAGTTAAAGAATGCTATAATAACCGCATTTGCTGAAGGAAAAACAGTGGTAATTGAATCTTTTTTAAAAGGTAAAGAAATTACTTGTGGAGTATATCGAAATGAAAAAGGAGTAATAACTTTACCGTTAACAGAAATTGTTAGTGATAATGAGTTTTTTGATTATGAAGCAAAGTATAAAGGGAAATCTAATGAAATAACGCCTGCACCGATATCGGTCAAACATGAAGATAGAATAAAAGAAAAAGCCATATTAATTTATAAAATATTACAAATAAAGTCAATAGCAAGAATTGATTTTATGTTGGTTGAAGACGAACCCTATTTAATTGAGGTGAATACCACGCCCGGATTTTCTCCAGCAAGTATCGTTCCACAGATGATAAAAGCCGATGGTAATACTATTGAAAATTTTTGGAGAGAAATTATTGAAACAGAAATCAAAATTTAATACTTTATTAGTGTAAAATAATCGAACTCAAATTGATAATAATCGATAAATATCATTGATTAATAATGAATTGTATTAAATAAATAATAATTTCCACTAATTCAAGTTCTTTATGTTACCTTTGTACATTCATTTTATTGAAAAAAGAGCGTAACAACAATTGTAATTTTCACTTTATTCCCTACCAACAAATTTTTGGATATTGGAATTAAATTAAAATAATAATGGCTTTTTACAAATTTTCTTTTGGATTAAAATATTTTTTATAATTTGTATTATATGCAAAATTCAGAACATACATTTCATATTCCAGTAATGGGATTAGGTTATACAATAGATTCACCGTTAAAAGTTGCTCGATTTGGTATTTCATCAGTTATTTCTATTATTGAAGATGACTTAGTTGAACAAATGAGAGAATATCATTGCAAAAATGAAGGTATTCCCTACCAAAAAATAGAAAAAGAAGATATTGATTTTCGTTCAAAAAGAATTTGTTCATATTTGAATTTGATTAATTCCATGGTGAATAAACAATTGGAAAAACTTAAAAAAGAAGATTTTGTTGAAGGAAATGAGATTGTAAAATATTTTGAGTTGTTGCCCGATGTTTCTAATTTAAGAAAAGAATATTTTTTAATGCTTGAAGAAAATGATCCATTTGAAAAAATAAACAAACAAAATGAACTGAGAGAAAAAATCGTTGCTGGTAAAATAGATGTCAACATCATGACAAAATGTGATCGTACCAATTATGATGCTGATGGTAACGAGTTACAAAAAGAATATTCAGATGCAATGAGTGCTTTACGAGGTTTTGCTTTAAGCGATTTAAATGCTTCTGTTGTATTTTCAGCTGGTATGAATCCTAGATTATACACTTATTGTGAAAATTTCGAAGATTTTACAAAAATTGAAGAAGGTAGTTTTAAGAAAAGAATTATTCTTAAAGTTAGTGATTATAGATCTGCCATGATTCAAGGTAAATTTTTAGCCAAAAAAGGTTTATGGGTTTCAGAATTTCGAATTGAAAGTGGTTTAAATTGTGGTGGACATGCGTTTCCGACAAATGGTTTGCTTTTAGGACCTATATTAGAAGAATTTAAATTAAATAAAATAGAGTTAAAAAACATTCTTTTTGAGATGTTTAATGTCGCAATAAAAGAAAAATCTTCTAAAAATCTTCAATTTGATTCAACAATTAGAATTTCAGTTCAAGGAGGTATTGGTACTTCATTTGAAAATGAATTTCTGATGAATTATTACGATATCGATTATACTGGCTGGGGCAGTCCATTTCTTCTTGTTCCAGAAGCGACAAATGTGGACGAGCAAACGCTTCAAGCTTTAGTAAATGCCAAAAAAGAAGATTATTATTTGAGTTTGGCTTCGCCATTAGGGATTCCTTTTAATAACTTTAGGGTAACTTCATCTCAAGAACAAAAGAAACAACGTATTGATTCAAATAAACCTGGAAGCCCTTGTTACAAAAAGTTTTTGTCTTTTAATACTGAATTTACTTCTAAAGCCATTTGTTTAGCTTCAAAAAGTTATCAAAAACACAAACTAAAAGAACTTGAATCAGTTGACATGAGTGACGATTTAAGAAAAATTGTTAAAGCCGAATTGTTAGAAAAAGAATGTTTATGTGAAGGTTTAGTTAATTCCGTTTTGATAAAAAACGACATTAAACCTTTGTATAATATTACAGCTGTTTCAATTTGTCCAGGACCTAATTTGGCTTATTTTTCAAACACTTTTTCTTTAAGACAAATGGTTAATCATATTTATGGAAGAATTAATATTTTAAATAATTTAAATAGACCGAATCTTTTTGTCAATGAGTTGATTATGTATTCAGATTATTTAAAAATCGAGTTAAAAAAATACTTATTAGAATCCACTCAAAACAAAAGAAAATATTTACAAGAGTTTAAGACAAATTTATTGTCTGGTATTGAGTATTATGTTCAATTAATTCCAAATATGAAATTGACTACTAAATTAGAAGAGAGTAGCTTTTTAGATGCGTTAAATTTTCACAAAATGGAACTTTCTAAAATCGAATTATAATTTTAGGTATAATAGACATTTTTAATGGTTTATTTTAAAACTCGAATTTCATTATAAAAACCTATTGATGGCTTCGTTTGTGAAGGTTAAAAAATGCTTTTCTATTTGAACCTCTTTATTAATATACACAGCTGGTGCTTTACCTAATTCATTCTTGAAATTCAATTTTTTAGATACACCTTCACATAATTTATGTAAACCAAACAAAGTATGGTAATAGTTTAGCCACTTTTTTTCTCTTAATCTATTTAAAAATAGGTGAAATTCTTCTGAATAATAATTTGGAATGTGCTCTATTTTAGAGTAAAAATCATTTAAATAAAATTCTAGTGGTGAGGAATGATAATTGTTCCAATTTTTAGCCAAAAAGTGATCGTAAAATAGGTCAATTGCTATTGGATAAATTTTTGGTAAATCAATTGAAATTTCTTTTTTAATAAGTGAAATTGTAGAATGTGTATCAATGTAACTATCTAAATTTCTGTGCAGTACGATTCCGGCTTGAATTTTTTCGTCGTAATGAGTTATGTATTTTCCTTTAACAAAATCACCATATAAATTGTTAATCATTAAATCAAAGTCATCTCCTGAATAAAAAAGATGTGCTAAATAATTCATTCATCAATTGATTGATCATATTTACACCATTCAGCGTAAGAAGTAGGTGTTTCTTCTAATCTTACTTTCATTAATGTAAGGTGTTTAGGAATATTTTCAATTAAAATATTTTTTATTTCAATCATGAGATTTTCACAAGTGGGCTGGTAAGGAGTTAAATGTAACTTATGCTCACTTTTTTTAAGTGATTCAATCAATTCCTTTTCTGATAATTCATTGATAACTAAAGCGTGATCGTATTTAGAAATAATATTTTCGAAAACAATTCTTTTTATATCGCTAAAATCTACCACCATACCATTTTTTGGGTTGTTTATATCATTGATTGGTGAACCTAAAAGCGTTAGCGTTAAATGATAAGTATGCCCATGTACATTTTTGCAAAGTCCGTCATAATGTAACAAAGCGTGAGCTAAATCAAAGCTAAATCGTTTGCTAATTCTAATTTTTTCCATAAAGAGTATTGTCTTTTAAATACATGAAACTATAGAGTGCCTTTGCATCGTTTGTGTCTAAATTAAATGAAGGCATTTTTAGCTTGTATTGTTTTATTTGTTTTTGTAAATAGGGGTCAAAGTTAAGCATTTCTTCAGTATTAGTCATGAAATTTAATATCCACACTGGATGAAATCGTTCTGTTATACCTTCCCAAGAGGGTCCATTTGAATGTTTAGTGTTGTAAGCATGACAAGGAACGCAACTTTTTATGAAAAGTTTTTCTCCTTTTTTCGTCAATAATGAATCATTGGGATTAAAATTTATTTGTTTAAAATGACCTTTACCTAAGTTTACATCGTAAGTTAAAATAGGGATTTTATTATTGTTTTGTTTACAAGAAATCAATGTAAATATAAAGTAAAAATAAACGGTATTATTCATAAAATTCAAAAATCGATTACTTAAAATTTAGGTATGTAATACTTTTTTTTGTTTGAATATTCCATTTAATAAAATTCTAAGGAATTTTTTTTTGATTAATCATTTCGAACAAAAATGGGAATTTTATCTTTTGGCAATTGAGTTAGAGGTAATTTATTGCTATTAGGAAGTTTATCTAAAGAGGGGGTGTCATTCCTAAAATTTTGAATAAAGTAATTTCCTTTATATTGATTTTCCTTTAAAAAATCAATCATATTATACAAATCATGAAAAGAAAGTAAATCTTCGTGATAAGTTGTTCTAATTTCGTAAGGGATATTACTTTCAGACAAATAATCTAAACTTTTTTTAAACAAATCAAATGTTTTTGTTTTGGTGATAAATTGGAAATTATAATCAAGTGCTTTAAAATCAAGAGCAACAAAATCTAATAAATTTTCATCTAACATTTGTTTGATTCGATCTGGGTAAGTTCCATTGGTGTCTAATTTTACTTTAAAACCCATTTCTTTTATGTGGCGAGTAAAATCGACAATATTTTTATTCATTGTACATTCACCACCACTTAAAACAACACCATCTAACAAATTTATTCGGGTTTTAAGAAAACGATAAACATCATCAAAAGTATATTTCCCTTCACCAAAAATGATTTCAGGGTTGTAACAATACGAACAACGCATATTACAACCTTTAAACCATACAATGCAGGAAGTTAAATCAGGATAATCTAATAAACTAAAGGGACTTATACTTTCAATAGCTTTTTCTAAGCACATTTTTCAATAAAATGTAAACGCTCTTTGTGTTCACCTTTTTTTCCGATGTTAAAACTTTCAACAGGGCGGTGATAACCCATTACTCTAGTGTAAACTAGACATTTGGTTCTTTTTTCGTTGATTTGTTTTAAAACATCAACTTCTTTTAATTTAACGCTTGTATTCATATGATTCGTTTTTAACATTATTAATTAATTCATTATCGCATTTTGGACAATATTCAAATTCACCAGATAGATATCCGTGTTTTGGACAAATACTAAACACTGGTGTTACAGTAATATAAGGTAATCTGAAATTTGAAATCACCTTTTTAACTAAACTTCTACATGCCTCAGCCGAACTGATTTTTTCACCCATATATAAGTGTAGTACTGTTCCACCTGTATATTTACATTGTAATTCATCTTGAAGATAAAGGGCTTCAAATGGATCTTCTGTGTGATTAACAGGAATTTGAGAACTATTGGTGTAATAAACATTATCTTCAAAACCAGCTTGTTTGATTTGTTCAAATCGTTTTTTATCCTCTTTCGCAAAACGATAAGTAGTTCCTTCAGCAGGTGTTGCTTCAAGGTTATACAGATTTCCTGTTTCTTCTTGAAATTGTTGCATTTTTTTTCTGATATAATCTAAAATTTCATTGGCAAATTCAATCCCACTTGCACTAGTAATGTTGTCTTTATCTTCAGAAAAATTTCTAATCATTTCATTTATTCCATTCACTCCAATCGTTGAAAAATGATTTCTAAAATGAGGTAAATAACGTTTGGTGTAAGGATATAATCCTCTATCATACATTTCTTGAATAAACACTCTTTTTTTCTCAAGAGATGTTCTAGAAATTTCTAATAGATAATCCAATCTTTCGTACAATTCTTTTTTATTTCCTTTATAGATAAATCCTAATCTAGCCATATTGATTGTTACTACACCGATACTTCCCGTCATCTCTGCACTACCAAACAATCCATTTCCTCTTTTCAGTAATTCTCTTAAATCAAGTTGAAGTCTGCAACACATACTTCGAACAGCATTTGGTTTGTAGGCCTCAGGATTTTCAACTTTTTGACCATTGTCATCATAAATAAATTGACTTCCAATAAAATTTTGGAAATATGAGGATCCAATTTTAGCAGTATTTTCAAAAAGAATGTCTGTGTTTTCGCCGTACCAATCAAAATCTTCTGTGATATTTACTGTTGGAATTGGGAAAGTAAAAGGTTGACCGTTTGAATCCCCTTCTGTCATAACAGTATAATACGCCTTGTTAATCATATTCATTTCTTCTTGAAAATGAGCGTATTTCAAATCTTCTAACTGTTCAACTCCTCTATCTTTAATTTTTGCTACAAGACTTTCTTTTGTGATATTTTTAAATAAATGTTCGTTGTTTTTGGTTGGCATTTGCTCACGTAAATCGGAAGGAGGAACCCAATCTAAAGTAATATTTGTAAAAGGAGATTGACCCCATCGAGCAGGAACATTTAAATTATAAACAAAACTTCTAATGGCTTTTAATACTTCGTCGTAGCTTAATTCATCTTTAAAAACATAAGGTGCCAAATAAGTATCAAAAGAACTGAACGCTTGAGCACCAGCCCATTCACTTTGTAGAATTCCTAAAAAGTTAGCCATTTGACCTAATGCTTCACGAAAATGATTTGGTGGTTTACTTTCTACTCTCCCTCTTACACCGTTAAATCCATCGTTTAATAAAACTCTTAAACTCCAACCAGCACAATAGCCAGTTAAACAATCTAAATCGTGGATATGAATATCGCCATTTCTATGTGCATATCCTTCTTCCTTGTTATACACTTTGTCTAACCAATAATTGGCAATTATTTTACCCGCCACATTGTTTACTAAGCCAGCATTTGAGTAAGAAGTATTGGCATTGGCGTTGATTCTCCAATCGGATTTGTTTATATATTCTTCAATAGTTTGACTACTGTCCACATAAGTAGTTTCATTTGAAATGCCTGTTTCATTTTGACGTTGTAATTTTCTAGTATGGCGATAAAGCATAAAAGATTTCATTACGTCAAAGTGACCTTTTTCAAACAGAACTTCCTCGATTTTATCTTGAATTTCTTCGACAGACCAAACATCTTTTTCAGTTAACTTATTATAAATAGTCTCAATAATTTGTGATTCCAATTCCTTGCCTACACTTTCAAAACCTTTGTTTATTGCCTGCTCAATTTTATACCATTCCAAAGGTTTATACTCTCCATTTCTTTTAATCACAAATTTTTCCATCGAAGTTATTTTTTTGCTAAATTATCATTAAAGAGAAAATCAAAAATTAAAATTCAAAATAGTTAATAACAAAATCGTGTTTATTTCTGTTGAAAATTTTTTATTTCATTGAATATAAAGAAGTCAATGAGTTTTTAACAAAAATGTTTGAAAAGTTTTTTTGTGGATATAAGAATTTTTTTTATAAGCTTTTTATAGTTGTTTATCGAAATGCTTAATTTAGCACATTTTATAAAATAATGAATCCAATTACCTATTCAGAAAATTCAGTTTCTAGTAAATTATTAAAATTCTTGGAAAAAAATTATCCGCTTTCAAAATGGGTTTTTTTAGTTGACGATCAGACTCATATTTTATGTTATGAAAAAATACTTTCCTCAAATTTTTATGATATATCTATAGAAATAATTCAAGTTGAAACTGGAGAGGAGAACAAGTCTATTGAACAATCGATACAACTATGGGAAACATTTACAGAATACGGTTTTTCAAAAAATACAGTTTTAATTGTAATTGGTGGTGGTGTTTTATGTGATTTGGGTGCTTTTGTAGCTTCAACATATAAAAGAGGGATTCCTTATGTACTAGTTCCAACTACATTATTAGCGATGGTCGATGCTTCAATTGGCGGTAAATGTGGTGTGAACTTTTTGCAATATAAAAATCAAATTGGTTTATTTAGTGAATGTAAAAGAATTTTTATTGATGACATTTTTTTAAAAACACTTCCTGAAAAAGAACTTATTTGTGGATTAGCTGAAATGCTTAAACATGCTTTAATCGCTGACTACAATTTTTGGAAAAAAATAAGAAAAAATGAGTTACATAACATAAGTATTAAACAAATCAAAGAAGCAACTCAAATTAAAATGAAAATTGTTCTGCAAGATCCTTATGAAAAAAATGTGAGGAAAATTTTAAATTTCGGTCATACTTTCGCTCATGCAATCGAACATTTATTTCTGAATGAAAATTGCAATTTGTCGCATGGAGAAGCAGTGCTTTGGGGAATGGTCTATGAACTTCAACTTTCTGTAAAACATCTTAAAATGCCTAAAAAAGAAGCTAAAGAAGTCATTCAATTCATTAAACAATATACGTCAATTCCAAATTGGACAAGTGAACAAATCAAGGAAATAATTATAGCGATGAGACAGGATAAAAAAAACAATACTACAAATATCAACTTCACGTTGCTTAGTAAAATTGGACAAGCTACTTTCGATTGTTTTTTAAGTGAAATAGAAATATTAGAAGTATTTCAAGAAGTTAATCAATCAATAAAATAAATTGAAAGTTAAAAAATTATTTTTTTGACAAAACACAATTTGTTGTCAAAGTTCTGTCATCACCAAAATAATTAGAACCATAAATATCTGTATGTACTGTATCGCTTTCGTGTTCAGAACATTTAGATTCAGAATTTTTTTTGAAGGATTTAAAAGGATAATTAACAACAGAATATTCATAAGTAGTTGCATTCGAGTACAAAGTTGAGTCACTCGACCAGTAGATATTGGGTAATGATGTCGTTTCTGTACAAGTACAATCGTAGTTTTTTCTACATGAACAAACTAAAATTAAAAATAAATGTAAATAAGCAATTTTTTTCATAAATTAATTCAATTTTAACACAAATTTAATTTATTTTAGGTTTATTATACAAATTCAAATATAAATTTATTTTACAGGAAAATAAAGAGGAAGTCGCATTTGAATTCCTTTCATTTTTTGTATTTTCTCTACTTCTGTAAAAAGATTTGTTAAATTACTTGGGATTTGAACTTTTTTAACACTTACTTTTTCTTTTTTTTGATCTTCTATTAAATCGACAACAGCTTGAAAAGGATTTTCTTCGACCTTTGGAAAATAAACAATTTTAGCATCTTTGATTCCACTATCCTTTACCGCAAATTCAATGGCATCATTTAAACCACCTAAACGATCAACTAAACCGTATTTTTGAGCATCGACTCCTGTCCAAACTCGGCCACGAGCTAAAACATTAACTTGTTGAGTAGTCATTTTTCTTCCATCTGCAACTTTTTCGAGAAAATCTGAATAAATAAAATCAATTTCTTCCTGTAAAAGTTCAGCTTCATAAGGGCTTAGTTTTCTGTTAGTACTCATCACCGAATGGCTGTTTGTCGAAGCCCTATCAAAAGTTATCCCCAGTTTGTCACTGAACATTTTTTCAGTAAAAGGAATAACTCCAAAAACCCCTATAGAGCCAGTAATTGTATTTGCTTGAGCGAAAATTGTATGGGCAGGAGCAGAGATGTAATAACCACCAGAAGCTGCAACGTCTCCCATTGAAACAATGATTTTTTTTGTTTTTTTGCATATTTCAATTTCTCTCCATATTTCATCGCTAGCTAAAGCACTTCCACCAGGACTATTCACTCTTAATACAAGAGTTTTGATATTGTCAAGGTGACGAATTTCTCTAAGGTATTTACATATTTTTTCAGAAGTCAGTTCTGAATCATTGGTACTGATTTCTCCTTCAGCAACAACCACAGCGATATTTGCCTTGTTTTTGTTATTGATTGCTTGTTTTTGAATAAAATGTTGTATAGCATATTTATCAAAATTGGTGAATATCAACTCTTTACTTTCTCTAATTTTTACTTTTTTTCTAATTAATGAAAGTACTTCATCTTTATAAAGTGCTTTGTCAACTAAGCCTAGTTTAACAGCATCGTCAATACGTTTAATTTGCATAAGTTCAGCTATAGATTCTAATTTTTCTACAGGTATTTTTCTAGATTTAGATATATCTAATTTAAGATCAATCCAAATAGATTTTAAGTATCTATTGACTTGAACACGAGCAGAATCACTCATTTCACTTCTAAAAAATGGTTCGACTGCACTTTTAAAATCATTATTATTCCCTCTAAAAACCTGAACTTCAATACCTAATTTATCCAATGTGTTTTTAAAAAACATGAGTTCTGTACCTAAACCGACAAATTCCATCATAGTGTTAGGAAAACCATAAATTTCATTACAAGCAGAAGCAACATAATATTGTTTTTGTGTTAACACTTCACCACTTAAATAAGCGACAACAAATTTACCAGATGCTTGAAAACGAGTTAAAGCAGAACGGATCTCTTTTGCTGAAGCCATTCCAAAATTCCAACCTTTTATTTCAAAAAATACTCCTTTTATTGATGGATCTTTTTGTGCATATTCCAATCCATTTAAAATAGCGGGAATACTAAGTTGTTGATTAAAAGATAAATTGTAGGGGTCAAACTCGTCTGTGGTTTTGTCTTTAATTTCTCCTTCTAAAGTGAGATGAAGTACACCACTTTCAATATTAACTTTTTTTGTTTCAGGAATTAGACTTCCTATGATACCAAAAGTTGTAAGAATAAAAATTAAAAAACCAAGTATCGAAACGATAAATGCTGCTATCAAACTTGGCCAAAATATTCGACCAAAACTCACTCTATTTTCTGACATTTTATAAATTTTGAAATCTAAATTAATTAAAAAAAAGCAGTTAAAACGATTTTATCAAATTTTAACATTACACTTTTTCCATGATGCAAGCATAACCCTGTCCAACACCAACGCACATACTAGCTAAAGCATATTTTTTATTACTTCTGTGTAATTCATTTGCTGCTGAAAGTATTATTCTTGCTCCTGACATTCCTAAAGGATGACCTAAAGCTATCGCTCCACCGTTTATGTTTATTCTAGGATCAAAATCATCAAGACCTAGCTGTCTGGTACAAGCAAGTACTTGAACAGCAAATGCTTCATTGAGTTCGATAACATCTATGTCGTTCAAAGTTAAGCCACTTCTTTTCAATACTTTTTGAATTGCCTCAACAGGACCAATACCCATAATTCGAGGTTCGACACCCGAAACGGCACCAGCAACAATTCTACATTTTGGTTTAAGTTGATTGATTTTCAAACCATTTTCAGAGGAGAATAATAAAGCAGCTGCTCCATCGTTTAGACCAGAAGCATTACCTGCGGTTACACTACCTTCTTTCCGAAAAGCAGGTTTTAATTGAGATAATCCTTCTAATGTGCTGTTTGATTTCACAAATTCATCTTTTTCAAAGACTAATGATTCTCCTTTTTTCATTGGAATAGTAACAGGACAAATTTCCTCTTTAAAAATACCTTTTTCATTTGCAATGCTTGTTTTTTGTTGAGACCAAATAGCGAATTTATCTTGGTCTTCTCGAGAAATTTTAAACATTTCAGCCAAATTTTCTGCTGTTTCTCCCATACCTTCTGTTCCAAATTTTTCTTTCATAATGGGATTGATAAACCTCCAGCCAAAAGAAGAATCATACATCTGAGCATCTCTTCCAAATGCACTGCTTGTTTTAGAGATTACCCAAGGACCTCTTGTCATGTGTTCAATACCACCTGCGATATATAAATCTCCTGCACCGTCTTTTATTGCTCGAGAAGAATTTATACAAGCCGCCATACCAGAAGCACAAAGTCGATTGATTGTTTCTCCAGCCGTCTTAAAAGGAATACCGGCTAACAATAAAGCCATTCGAGCTACATTTCTGTTGTCTTCACCAGCTTGGTTAGCACAACCTAAAATAACTTCTTCAATCTGATTGAGATCCAAGTGGGGAATTTTTTCTATTAATGCTTTGATTGGAAAAGCTGCTAAATCATCAGCCCTTACAGTAGATAAAGACCCTCCGAAATTTCCTATTGGAGTTCTTATTCCATCAATGAGATACGCTTCTTTTGACATAAAAAATTTTTTTTCAAAATTAATGGAAATTCAACAATCGAACTTATTAATCATGTAATAAAAAAAATATTTTAAGTTGAGGTTCTAAATAAACTCCAACTGTTAATTTTATTTTTACTTTTTCCAAAGCCTAAAAAGCAACAACTTAATCCCGAAGTTTTTCTTGGACGATCTCACTAACCAAAGGGAAGTGAAAAGTGCTATTTAGAAAAGTTTTACCAAATAAATAATTAATAAAAAAAAACGAAAAGTAAATTACCGATTATGTATTCATAAAAATGGAATCAACCAATTTTGTAGCTGTGACAACAATTTCAACTTATTAATTTACTATTTTATAATTTTAATTTATTGGCTTACCAATTTAAGTCGCTAAAATCATTTTTTTTTTTACCACTAAGAAAGAAGAACATTGTGGTACAACACCTGCGGTGTTTTTTCTTAGAAATCTTACTTTCTCAGTGGTTTGTTTTTTTATACAATTCTATAAATTAATTTTTGCACTTTAACTTGGTATCCCAATTAATTTATTTATTTTTTAAAAGCATTTTATGTCTAAAACTAGTAAAAAAAAAAGAATTAGGATTTAGTTTTCTATAAGTTTATTGGAATAGGTTAAGAAAAGATAATTATTAAGTTTAGTTAGAATTGCAAAATCAATTAAATTATTAATATTTAAATTACTCACCATTAATCAAAAAAAAAATAGTTAGCTAAAAATAGAATTTAACTTTCTTTTAATTAGTTTAGAAAGGTTTTAAATAGTAATAAAAATGAAATATTAATATAATTTATAAGTATTAATTAAAATAAAATGTTAATTTAGCAATAGCTTTTTTATCATAAATTCAAATTGGATAAAATTTTATAGTTAAAAAATGAATTTTTAAAAACCACTTTAAATCTTACTATATGAAAACAATTTACATATTATTATTATTTTTTTCTTTTTCATTTCCTTTATTAAGTCAATTTGAAAATGATTGGGATGGTGATGGGTCTTACGAATTTTCTGATTGTGATGATAACAATGCAACTGTTTATCCTGGTGCACCTGAAATTTGTGACAATTTGGATAATAACTGTGATGGAAATGTTGACGAGGGCTTGCCATTGACCACATATTATTTGGACGAGGATTTGGATGGTTTTGGGAATTATTTTTATGGTTTTTATTGTATTACATATGACAATTATGCAGTCACAAATAATGATGATTGTAATGATTATAATCCAGCAATTAATCCACTAGCCACTGATGTCCCAAACAATACTATTGATGAGGATTGCAGTGGATCTGATGAAACTGCCGTTTTAGATAACGATGGAGATGGTTTTGATAATTCAATAGATTGTGATGATAATAATGCCGCAATCCACCCGAGTGCGGTAGAAACTTGTGATGGCATCGATAATAACTGTGATGGGAATATTGATGAGGGATTAACAATGACCTTATATTATCCAGATAATGATGGCGATGGATTTGGAAGTGCAATAGGATTTTCGTATTGTAACGTTCCTACAGGTAGTTTTGTAACTAACAATACTGACTGCGATGATACAAAATCTACTATTTATCCAGGGGCAACGGAAATTTGTGATGATATAGATAACAACTGTGATGGAAACATCGATGAAGGTTTGTTCAGATATTGGTATTTTGACTGGGATGAAGATGGTTACGGAAACGTGAATGACACTGGTGTATGGGACTGTTATGCTCCTTATCCCTATTATGAACATGTTGATAATAATTTGGATTGTGATGATAATAATTGGCTTGTTAACCCAAATGCTTTGGAGATTCCAAATAATGGAATAGATGAGGATTGTAATGGTAGTGATTTTATTATTGATAACGATGGAGATGGTTCTGATAGTAACATTGATTGTGACGACAATAATTCAATTATATATCCTGGTGCTTCAGAAATTTGTGATGGGATTGACAACAACTGTGATGGGAATATTGATGATGGATTAACAATGACTACCTATTACGCTGATGTAGATAACGATGGTTATGGTACTAGTAATGGCTCTGATTTTTGTAATAATCCAGGTCTTGGATTTGTTTTTGACAATACAGATTGTGATGATAATAATTCCTCAGCATATCCAAGTGCTTCAGAAATTTGTGATGGGATTGACAACAACTGTGATGGAAATATTGATGAAGGATTAACAATGACTACCTATTACGCTGATGTAGATAACGATGGTTATGGTACTAGTAATGGCTCTGATTTTTGTAATAATCCAGGTTTTGGTTATTCTGTAAATAATGATGATTGCGACGATACAAATGGAGCCATTAATCCTGCAGAAACTGATATTCCAAATAATAGCATAGATGAAGATTGTAATGGATCAGATGAGACAGCCATTTTAGATAATGATAGCGATGGATTTGATAATACAGTAGATTGTAATGATAATAATGCTACAATTAATCCAGGAATAGGTGAAGTTTGTGATGGAATAGATAATAATTGCGACGGTAATATTGATGAGGGATTAATAATGACGACTTATTACGCTGATGTGGATAACGATAATTTTGGTACAGGAACAGGAGCAGATTATTGTTTAAATCCAGGTATTGGCTTTTCAATTGATAATTCCGACTGTGATGACAATAATCCCTCAATCTACCCCGGAGCAACAGAAATCGCCGATAATGGAACGGATGAAGATTGCGATGGAAGTGACTATATTACGATTTTTGACAATGATGGTGATGGATATCTGAGTAATATTGATTGTGATGATAATAATTCGAGCGTTTATCCTGGTGCGCCAGAAATATGTGATAATATTGACAACAACTGTGATGGAAATGACGATGAAGGTTTAATTTTTAATACTTATTATTGGGATATTGATTTAGATGGCTTTGGTGATCCTTTTACTGTTGCGATTGAAGTATCATGTAACAATCCAGGTCTCTATTTTACTCTTGACTACAGTGACTGTGACGATTTGGATAGTTTAAAATATCCAGGAGCCATAGAGATTTGTGATGGAAAAGATAACAATTGTGACGGAAATATTGATGAAGGTTTAACAATGACAACTTATTACGCTGATTTAGATAACGATAATTTTGGAGCTGGAATTGGTACTGAATTTTGTTCAAATCCAGGAACTGGATACTCCATCAATAATACTGATTGCAATGATAATAATTCAGCAATTAATCCTTTAGCAACAGAAATCTGCGATGGTATTGACAACAACTGCGATGGAAACATCGATGAGGGATTAAGTCTAACAACTTATTTTGTTGATTCAGATAACGATAATTTTGGAGCTGGAATTGGTACTGATTTTTGTTCAAATCCAGGAACTGGATACTCAATCAATAATACTGATTGCAATAATAATAATTCAGCAATTAATCCTTTAGCAACAGAAATCTGCGATGGTATTGACAACAACTGTGATGGGAACATCGATGAGGGATTAAGTTTAACAACTTATTTTGTTGATTCAGATAACGATAATTTTGGAGCTGGAATTGGTACTGATTATTGTTCAAACCCAGGAACTGGATACTCCATCAATTATACTGATTGCAATGATAATAATTCAGCAATTAATCCTTTAGCAGCAGAAATCTGCGATGGCATTGACAACAACTGTGATGGGAACATCGATGAGGGATTAAGTTTAACAACTTATTTTGTTGATTCAGATAACGATAATTTTGGAGCTGGAATTGGTACTGAATTTTGTTCAAATCCAGGAACTGGATACTCCATCAATAATACTGATTGCAATGATAATAATTCAGCAATTAATCCAGACGCTGGTGAGATTCCAAATAATGGAATTGATGAAGATTGTGATGGATTAGACTTATTAAGTGGTTTTTGTGATAATTCAATTGAAGTATTAAAAATTTACCCGAATCCTGGAAATGATATGATAAATTTTTCTTTTCATGAAATAATAAATGAAGCTTCTATTAAATTGGTTTCATCAGTCGGTAAAGTGTTACAAATACAGACTATAAAAAATACTAACAATTTAGTAATTCAAACGAATGACTGGAGTTCTGGAGTATATAATATTGAAATTATTATTGAAGGAAAAACACAAACTTATTCTTGGATTAAAAGATAGATACTTTTTTGAGTGGAAGTTTTATTAATTTTTTGTTTCTATTACTTTTAAATTCCTAAAGTATTTAAAATTTCTTTGTTTATTTCCAAAGCAAAATAATTAGATTAATTAGTATTTAATAAAATCGATAGTTAAAAAACTTATAAAAAATATTGTATAATCAACTAATATTATTATCTTTATCGGTGAAATCGACCTATGATAATTAAAAAAATACATATTTTACTATTATTTTTATTGTCTCAATTGACTTATGCACAAAATTCAAACCCTGACTCTTTATGTTGTATGTGTCAAAAAATTGAAATCGATCAAATTAGCAAAATTATCCCATATAAAAATCTTTTACGCAATATTGACCCTAATTATATCAACCTATGCGTTTCTTTAAGTGAAAATATCGACATCAATTTGTATGAGAAATATTTTTATATGCAAAATTTGGATAAATATGTTAAGTTTGATATTTCAAAAAAAATGTATATTCTCGACTCAATTAATGATAGTATTTCAAATCAGAATAAAATTGAATTAAATAAGTTAAAAAATGCTTTAAAATTTAAAATCCAATCTTTGCAACAATATTTAGAAAAATGTGAAGAAATAGAAGAAATTAGAAACTACATCAACAAAAAAAATATTATTTTGGACATTGACCCTGATTACTATAAAAATTTCATCAATTTAACTAATTCTACAATAGATAATAATATTAAAAATTATCAAAAACTAATTGAAATGGACAATAAACTTTTAGGCAAATGTTCATTAAGAATTGATCAATTAGAGAAAAAAGGAAGGGATTTTTGGAACACTAATGATAAATTAAATTACAACTATTTAATTGTTATTCAAAATGAAACAAAAAACAAAATTCGAATAAACGAAAATAATTTGGCCAATCAAAATAAAAATATAACTCCTCTTTTAAAAAGTGAAGATCAAAAAAATAAGTACATAATCAAAGAATTGATAAAATATTCTGACACTATGAAATTTGTCTATAACGCCAACATTGATAGTAAATTACTTGTAAATAAAGACACTTTTTCCTATTATTTTATTCCCGATTCTTCACTAACTAAAGTTATTCATTATCAGACTTACAATCCAATAAATTTAAGCTCTGTCAATGGATTTTTTTATACTATACAAATCGGGACTTATAATAAAGACATCACTTTTGGTAAACTTTTACTAAAAAGAGATTTAATTTATAAAGATTTGACAAATGGAAATATTAGGTATTCCTACGGAATGTTTCTTAAAAAAGAACAAGTGGATTCAGTAGTTGCAGATTTGAAAGCAAAAGGATTAAATGATTTTGTTGTCATAGCTTATAATAAAGGTGAACAAATCACACTTGAAGAAGCATTAAAAATCAGTGAAACAATCATTTTAAATAAATGAAAAAACCACGAAATTCATTAAAGAAAATCGTGGTTTTTAATTTGTTTTGCTTTAGAAATTCAAATTAATGTTTTTATCGTATTTAACTTTATAACTAAAATGAATTTTTTCTGTTTCTTTTGCTTTTAAATTCACTTTCCACTCCAACAAACCAGTTACTTCATCAAGTGAAGCTTTTCCTTTGTTTAATACTTCAATCTGAATTTCAGAATGCTGTGTGACAGGCACTTGATCTTGAACGATTAACTCGATATTATTGGCTTTGTTGTTTCTGATTTCAATTTCAAACGATTTTGATTTTTCTCTTGATGAACCTATAATTTTGTCTTTACATTCTTTTTTCAAAAGAGTTCTTTTTACTAAAATATTAGGGTCTTTTCCTAAACTTAAAGTTAAAGTATCGTCCATTTGAGTAGGGTCAATATAGGTTTCTCCCATATAAGTTCCATCAAAAAAGATATTCGCTTTTGCAGGAACTAACTTTAAATCATCCAAATTGGTAACTAAAGCCATTAAATAAACTGAAGGGTCAAGTTTTGGAACAGTATAATATTTATAATCAGCGTCTAAATCATGATTTTTAATTAAAACCAAGTGTTGTTCGTTATTGGATTTTATGGTATAAGGTAAATCAATTTTAAATTCTGCTGAAATCACTTGATCAATCATTTGAGTAAATTGTGCAGAAGAAAAAGCGTCGTAGTCTTTTGAATCTGACATAGCATCTATTGGTTTTTTTAATAGTTTTTCTTCTCTTAAAGATGGAGCAGCTGGATATCCACCAACACTTGTATTCATTTGATTATTGTAATAACTTAAATACCATGGGTGTAAGGTGGGCTTAATTTTATTCTGATAGGGATTATTTGTAGAAACTGAAATTTTAACATTATCCCAATCATTTCCTGTGTTTTGAAAGATTTGAGCTTTATAAGTCAAATTCACTTTTCCAACTTGTAAATCACTTTTTAAATCATACAAAGGCGTCCACCCTGCTGATGAAACTAAGTAAGACAACTGTAATTTGCCACTTACAATCTCATTAGAAGACACTGTAACTGTAATTCTATGAATTGGACCTTTAGGAGCAATAATAGGAGCTTCTGAATTTTGATAATTTTGCAAATTGGTTAATCTAATTTGCATGGCTGATTTTTTACTATTTTTATCTGTTTTTTTTCTATTTAAAATCTGTAATTTTTTATTTATTTCATTCATTTTCAAATGATAATATTCAATTGCTTGTTTAAGTAGTTGAATTGAATCGTTTACTTTACCTTGTCCTCGAATAGCTCCATTGTTGGCTATGATATTTTTTTGAGCCATTAAAACATCAATTTCATCTTGAATTTCTAACAACTCAAAACTTATTGATTGTATAGAATCTTCTAATAAACTAATGTCTTTTTTTATTTTTAATGGTATTCCATCAATAGTTTTAACAGGTTCAGGTTTAGGGTAATACAAGGAATATTTTGAATCAATAATAATTAAGTTTCCACTTGCTTTGACTTGTAAACTTTTGGGATCTATAGTTGGACAAATACCATCTATTATAATTTCAGAAATTCCAGGTTTTATAGTATAAGATGCTTTACGGAAAACTTGTGCTCCTTGCATATACACCGTTACATCTGTGATACTTGATTTAACATACTCTTTTTCTGTGGTATTACCGAATATTGCCATCAGTAAACTTCCAATAATGATTATTTTTTTCATGTTTTCTTTTTTTAAAGAATACAGATTAATCTTTTATCGGTTCAAAATAGTTGGGCTATTAACAAATAAATAACAAAAATTTGATGAATTATATCGAACATGTATTCAATATAAGCCAATAAATTGTCATATTTTCAAACTATTTCGTCATAATACAGATCCTTGATTGAACTAAAATATTAATGTGTTTGGCATTATTTAAAAAAATCAAACAGATAAGTGCACAGTGCAATTTTGGTATCTAATACTAGCGTGCATTTTACTGCCTTCATGGGCGTGAAAACCATCGGTGAAATGTATGGTTTCTCCTGCTTCAAGACGCAAATCTGCATTAGGTAATATTTCATACTCTCCATCGACAGTGCTAGGAGTAACGTGTTTACCTAAAGTGATTGTATTTTTTGCTCTTCGTTTGGCAACATGGTAAGAATCAGTAATTGATTTCATATAATTTACTTTCTCCTTCATTTATAAATATAGTATCATAAAACACTAATTTTACCCCACCTTTAATTACTTCCCATTTATAATAGATATTTCCCATTGGAATTTCACTTTGACTTGTTAGATAATCAACACAACCAATTAAATACCAAGGATTACCTGAAAAAAAATTGTAATCATCATTTCGAAATACTATTAAAGTATCATCTGAAATACAACCTCATTTTTCTTTCCCTTTTTAATTTTTGTAATATACGAATCACTAAAAGTACCGTTTACAGTCCAACCAAGAGGATAATAATCGCTTGAATACATACAATTCAAATAATATTGTTTTAGTCCTCCTAAATGTCTGATTTCAAAATCTCCATTGGCATCTGTTGTTACCTTTTCTACAGCTTTATATCCAGTTGAAAACTCAAAAGTTGTTTTTTTTTGTAAAGCTATTTCTACGTTGGGAATGCCTTTACCTGTTGCAGGATTCACGACTTTTCCTTTTACATAAATATTTTCACCAAACTTGGTGCAGGTGGTTAGGATTGTTATTAGCAAAATGAAATATAATTGTTTAAAAATCATTAATAAATAATTTCAAGAATTTTATGTTCATTCTCACTTATATTAAAAG